>NZ_FRBA01000001.1:0-924130 GCF_900142495.1 Fibrobacter sp. UWOV1
ACGCCACGCGAACGTCGCGAGGCAGGCAAAAAGATATCTTTGGAGGAAGGAGGTCCGGTCGGCGGTGACAACCCAGTCGGTTGAACTGTAAACCGGATCAGTTGTACCGGGAAAATGGTGTAAACCAAAACAGTGAAACTGTCAACCCGGTCAGTAAAATCACCTAAAAAGTGTCAACCTTTTTCAGTGATGGTCAGCAAGCTCCCTCTGCTTTCATATCATTTTGGTGTAAATATACAACTTTTCGTGTAAAATTCAAACAAAAAGTTATATTTTTTACAACTTTTCATACTTTTTGTTAGAAAATTATCTATATTCATGCCATGGGCGTTAAAATCAAGGAATTCATTGACCGCATCGGGATCAAGTCGCAGGAAGAACTCGCGACTAGGCTTGGCGTAAGCAACAACACCATTTCGCTTTGGGCGAAAGGCAAGCGTTACCCTACCCACCAAATGGAAGTCCAGCTCTACGAAATGGGAATGACCACGGAGGAACTTTTCGGCAAGGCGTACCCTTCAAGCGCAAACACGGCGAGGGACGACTTCGACAGGAAATCCGACTTCTTCATCAAGAAACTTTTTGACAAGATCGACAAACTAGAACCGAGGGGATAACATGACATCGGAAGAATTCGAAATATCTTACTGCAAGGGCAAGCGCGAGGCCATGACCTGCTTTGCCGACTGGTTGCGAGACCACATCAAGGTTGCTACTCGCGCAATAGACGACGGCCTCGACAAGGCGAAGGTTCTGGAACGGACTCTTGAGTTCATGGCAGAAGTTGCTGACCGCATGGACGGCAAGCTCTCCAAGGAACCCATGCTCATTTCCAAGGAAGTCAACGAAAAACAGGACTAGCGCGAGAAATATTCTCACAAATCTATACATTTTGTATCGATTCCGCGATATAATTACATAAAACAAGAACTTTTCCTTACTAGAAAAGGGGGCGGCGCTATGCCGTCCCTTCTTTCATTCCGTACACACGGAATGCTTTTTGTTTGTGGCACGGAACTTACGCTTTCATTACGCAACTACATTTATCTTTACTTATCTTGATTTATCTTAATTTATATTGTGTCATTTTTTGACATTTACGTATTGCAATCTGTTGTAACATTTGCTTAAATTTTGCAATATGAGAGGCAATATCCCTGGACAAACTACATTAGACTTAGGCTTCCTATCACCGAAGCAACTTGCCGCGAAGATAGGACGTCACCCCCGCACCGTCTACGGTTGGATCTACAAGCGTGGACTCCCCTTCAACAGGTCGTGCCGACACGGAGGCATATCAATCGAATGGTCAGTATTCAAGAAATGGTGGTCACGAGATTACAATGGCGAGGACTGACGGACTTGTTAGGCTTTCCGAAAAAACTCCCGAGGAACGCTCCGCTATCGGCAGAAAAGGCGGCCTACGTTCCGTAGAAGTTAGAAAGGAAAACATGCTCGCGAAGCGGGCTGCTACGATTGCACTCAAGCTGCAACCGAATATCGACGTGAAGCAGAAAGCCGCCCTTAAGCAGATGGGCGTTGACATTTCAAAACCGCTTAACGTCATGACTATATCCATGGTACGTATAGCATATCAGGCGATGAATGGCAACATAAAGGCATTCCGCTTTCTGCTAGACATGGCCCACATGTCGCCCAACGCGATTTTCGACATAGGCAAGATCCAGCTCATGAAGCAACAGCTTGACCTCAAGGACCCGACCGCCAACGTGCAGGATGCCGAAATCGTTGAACAGGGCGACAAGCAGGACACGTCGAAGATTGAGGCAGAAATCCGCAAGATGGGTATCTATGGCGATTAACGACATGACATACGACAGGAATCTGTGCGACTTGAGCCGGAGCAACCTGCTCGCCTTTGTCAAGTTTACCATGCCGGAATACTCAATCGGCTGGGTACACAGAGAAATCTGCGCTCGCCTCATGAAATTCTATGTAGATGTAGTCCATAAACGTTCTCCTAGACTGATTCTTACAATGCCTCCGCGACACGGAAAGAGCGAAATCGTTTCTAGGCGCTTTCCTGCGTGGAGTTTCGGTCTAAATCCCGACATCAACATCATTTCTGCATCCTACGCAACCGACCTTGCGAGGCGTATGAGCCGTGACGTGCAGAAAATCATGGATTCATACTACTACTCTAGAGTCTTTCCAGACGTTTTCTTGTCAAAGAGTCCTTTCGCCAACAGCAGGGTAAAGAAAATCCGCAACGCGGACATTTTCGAGATTATCCGTGGCAACGGAAGCTATAGGGGTGCCGGCGTAGGAACGGGCATTACGGGTATGGGTTGCGACATCTTGAATATCGACGACCCTCTGAAAGACAGAAAATCTGCAGAATCCCCCAACGTCCGCGATGCCATTTACGACTGGTACACCTCCACGGCATATACCCGTCTTGCGCCCGGCGGCGGTGTCCTCCTCACCCTTACTAGGTGGCACGAAGACGATCTTGCTGGCCGCCTACTTGAGAAAATGGCCGCAAATGACGGCGATTCTTGGGAAATCATCAACTACCCCGCCATTGCCGAGGAGGACGAAAGGCACAGGAAAAAGGGAGAACCGCTCCACCCCGAACGCTACGACATCGAAGCGTTGATGCGAATAAAGAAGGCCGTGGGTTCCTATGAATGGGAAGCCCTTTACCAACAGCACCCGTCAAGCAAGGCGGGCAGCATATTCAAGAAGGACTGGTTCAGGACATACTACGTCTTACCGAAGGTGTTCGATTTCATGATCCAGTCCTGGGACTTCACCTTTGACGATACGGCGGCAAGCGACAACGTGGCAGGTACAGTATGGGGCGTAGTGAACGGCAACATCTACCTGCTAGACTGCATTTGCAGACAGATGGACTTCACCGAACAGCTTAGGGAAATGAGGCGCATGACGAACAAGTGGCCGGAAGCCATCACGAAGGTAGTGGAAGCCAAGGCAAACGGACCCGCAATCATAAATACGCTAAGCAGGGAAATTCCAGGAATAATACCGTTCATGCCGCAAGGCTCAAAAACGGCAAGAGCTTATGCAGTATCGTCAACTTTTGAATCCGGCAACGTCTTCGTGCCGGACAAGTCCATTTGCCCTTGGGTAGAGGAATACCTTCTAGAACTTACACGTTTCCCGACGGCGAAACACGATGACCGCGTTGACTCCACCACGCAGGCAATCCTCCACATCAACGAACGAATTTCAAAGAACATCCTATGGGAGTAAAATCATGACCACAGCTACAACAACCACAAAAAAGAAAACATTCAAGGACGGTGCATACCTTAACTCCATTACGGGTCTCGGCATGCTCAAGAACGACAAGACAACCCATACGAAGGTAAATCCGGCCAATTCCGTGCAGAACGACATTGAACTGGCCAACCTTTATCTTCAGGACGGTCTTGCCACCACGATTGCGGACGCTTTCCCGGAACACGCCCTTGCGGACGACATCAAGATTATCGGTGACGAAACGGGCGATATCTTGAAGGATCTTGATGATAAAGGCTTTACGGAAGCCGTTATCGAGGCCGGCACTATGGCCCGTCTTTTCGGCGGTGCCGCAATACTCACCCTTTATGACGGAAACACGCAGTTCTACAGACCTCCGAGACCCAACGAGAAGGTTGTAGGCTACAAGGTCTATTCCGCTGCGGATTTCAGTCTTTCCAACAATGACTACGTAAACGACAAGACTTCTCCTTTCTACAACGAAATCGAACTTTTCAAGCTAAACCTTGAAAACGGGAACCAGCCGAAGATTCACGTTTCTCGTCTTACGATCTTCCGCAACAAGAAGGCTCCTAGAAACCTCAAGAACTTGAGTTTCAATCAGCGTTTCTTCGGCTGCTCTTCCGTCAAGGAAGTCGATGACAGCCTCAAGGACCTCGGTTCGTCCATGGGCGGCGTTTCCAACATGATGTCTGAAAACGGATTGAAGATATTCTCCCTTTCGGGCCTCACGCAGATGCTATCGCGCCCGGACAGCGGCGTGAAATCCGTGCAGGAACGTATGTCCGTTGTAAATATGGCCCTTTCTGCATACCACTCCCTTTTCCAGGACAAGGACGACAGCTTTAACATGGTCTCCCACAATTTCACGGGCATTCCCGAAATTGTCCGTTTGATGATGGTCATGGTGTGCGCCCGTTCCAAGATTCCCATGAGTATCCTTTTCGGACAGACAATCACGGGACTTGCAGGAACGAACGAGGGAGACCTCAAGACGTTCTACGGCGACGTGAACAGGTGGCGCCGCAAGGTCCTCTATCGCAACATGTGCAAGCTCATTACCGATTTCTGCAAACGCAACCTCGGCACTTCTGACCTCAAGGAATTCAGTTTCGCACCTCTCGGTGCCCTTTCCGGCAAGGAATACGTTGACGCTAAATTCATTCAGGCGCAGACGTGCGAAAAGTTCTTCAACATGGGTGCAATGACGAATACCGAAATCCGCAAGTGCGCTCTTGAAAACGGCGGTACGTTCGAACTCTCCGTACAAGGCGACCTGCCGGAAGGATCTGTTCAGTTCAATACAGACGACAACGACGAGGAATAAATGTCTCTCCATACGTTCATTGAAAGAGTTAGGGCTTATGGTATAAGGCCCGAAAACAGGCGCAAGGTCACTGCACATCAAATGTACCCTTGGGCAATAGAAAGACAATTCCAGCAGGAATTGCAGGTGCAATTCCGTAACGCAGGACAATTCTACGAGTATCAGGCGCTAAAGAATACCTGGTCTTTCAATGATACGGTGGACGACTTGACGCGTTCCGAATATGTCAACGACACTGAACTATCATCAATCGCAAGGCGCGTTTCCTACGAGGTTGAATACTTCCAGCAGCAATGTTTCGAGAACTTCACCGAGACAGTCATCGGCGCAAGGTACATACCCACGGTAGTCGCTCCAACGATTACCGATACTTGGGAAAAGAATTTCATGACGTTGTGCCGCAGCACCAACGATGAAATGAAAAAGAAGGTCTCCGCTATAGTTTCCGATGCCGTGATGAACGGCAACAACATTGCGGACACGCGCAAGCAGATACAGGAAGCCGTAGCCACGTTCTCAAAATCCAAGGCAAGCCTTATCGCAAGGACCGAAACGGCAAAGCTGAACATGGCCATTTCCAAGGCCCAAATGGAGGAAGCCGGAGTAGAGTACTACGAATGGGCTTGCATGCTTGACGAACGTACAAGGCAGAGTCACGCAAAGATGGACGGCAAGATCTGCATATGGAGCAATCCTAATGTGGTCTACGACCTCAAAAATCACAAGACGAAGCCGCGCCCGCAGTCCGCAGTACATCTCCACCCGGGCGACGACTACAACTGCCGTTGCATCGCATTGCCGTGGGACCCTCTCATTGAGAAGGAACTTAACCAAAAGAAAGGCAAGCCGAACAAGCAATGGCTAGAACTCAAGGAACAGGAAAAGCAGAAGGCGGCGGAGAAACGTGCCGAGCGCGAGGAAATCAAGCGCAACAAGGAACTAGTTCCGCAACTCACTGCGGAGAACGAGAAACTGCAGAAACAACTAAAAACTCTGCAACAGAAAATAGATTTACAGAATCTTGAAATAGAGGGCCTAGAACAATCTATCGACGACATTGAAGGAACCAAGAAGTTCTTTGTCTTTGTTACAAACGACGAAGGGCAGAAATTCAAATTTGTCAAGTCAGCAGAAAATATGCAAGACGCGAAGCACGCTGTCTATATGGAGCTTAAAGAGAACCCTTCTAAATATGGAACAAACCCGATTATTCCAAAATTTGACGAGCAGCGGTATCAGCAGAAAATCAACAAGGTAACTCGTGTAGAATTACCATCATACACAGAAAAGTTGGCAATGTCTGACAGGGAAGCTAAGGAAATTGTTGAAAGCAAGACTACACAAATGGCAGAAAGGTTAGGGTTGACGAGAAGAAGCAACTCTCCTACTTACGAAGACATCAATCCAAACAGAGAAAAATACGATAATGACGGAACACACGGAAACTGCCAAAACTGCGTGGCCGCAGTTTGGTGGTCGGATCATGGATACAACGCTATAGCTTGTCCAAAAACTAAACGTTGGAATCCTCAAAACATAAACGATATTTGGATAGACCCTAAAACGGGCCGCAACCCCGAGCGACATTATTTTCACAATCTAAAGGAACTTGAACAAGCGACATTGCGATTGCCCGAAGGAGGACAATTGCAAATATACATATTCAACTCAAATCCTGACGCTCCTGGGCACACTCTTATAGTTCAGAAATATAATGGCAAAGCTATCATACGAGACGGTCAACCAGAAAATCCGGACTTCTTGACTTTTGACGAATATAATTACGCTCACTCGACACCGGAAGCACAGATGGATAAAAAATACAACGGCTTCCGCGATTGGTCGTTTGAAAAAGACCTTTACGTAGCTCAATACTGGCGGATAGACAATTGCTATCCATCGGATGAACAATTAAACGGAGTAGTTATGCCTTCAAAGAAGAAATAAATTTTTCTTCGCTAGAGTCAACAACCTCTTTGAAGAACATTCCGTCACCATGCTTTGCGTCGTAGTCCTTAATGATACGACGCATTTTCTTTTCTTCTTCGTTATCAAAGCAATTTGCTATTTTCTTATACGCATGCAACTTGACATTGTTTGTTGGTGTCACCAGCACTTTCTTTATTTCATACTTGTCATTTACGAGTATTACAGTGTCGTCTAGTCTAGGAATAGCCTCCACAAAAAGCAAACCCATCCCTTCAATTTCTCCGTACTCTACTAATACGGAATCCGGGACTTCTTTTCTATACACTTTTTTTGCCTTCTCTACGTCTATCATTTTCTTACCCTCACTTCATAATCGGCTGAATTTATAAGCGTGCCGGTATCAACCAACGGACGTGAACTCTTCTTCCGTCTTATGGTAGATGGGGCGTTTGGAGCATACCTTCCGCTTTGAAGCATGGCTCTCTTGAGCGCCCCTTTCGCTCTGACACCGAACCTCTTGAAGAAATCTCCGCTGTTTCCAGTGCCGGCGACAATCTTCTTCGCTTCTGCGACGGCTACCTTGTTCAAGTATTCGCCATACTCGCTACGCAACACTTCCATGAACGGGCGCGCGGGAATCCTCTGCGTTATGGAGCCGTCGGGTTTGAACTGCGGAGCTGTCCCGTAGTTCAAAATCCTCGCAATCATCGCAAGGCTCGCGGGCTTCCCTTTCTGATGTTTCTTGCCGGATCTGTAATCGGCATAGGTCTTGTTCCCGTCAACCCACCCTACGGCAACGGACCGCTTACGGATGAAGTCAAAGTTTGCATTCATCTTCTGCAGTCGCAGTATAAAATCCTTCATGTCCCTTGCCATATGCTAAAATCTATAATATAAAGTCCATTAAGTCAAGTAAAAAAGGAGCGCCCCGCAACGGCTCAAGGAGACGAATAAACCAAACCGATGCAGGGCGCATTGTTACACATTGTTACGTAACTTTCGTAACGTCAATCCCGTCCATGTTGAGGAACAGGTTGTTGTCGTCAACATCTATGTCTTCAAGCTCGAAGACATGGCGCCTTGCGGCGTTATCGTCATCGGCGGCGACTACGATGTGCTTGCGCCTTCCACCGCCGACACGATAGGAAACCTTGTAGACATTGGGCATTACCAAATCTCCTCATTGAACTTTTTCTTTATTTCGTCGTGCGTGCAAGTACCGCAGATGTCTTCGCCGTCAATGCACACCTTTTTCTGAATCCACTGCGAATTCCAATCAAATGAATTGCACTCGCAGTCCGAATCGTCAAGATCCTCGCCAATACGGATATACGAGCAGAAATCGGGTTTGTCCGGCCCGTCAGGCCCAAAGTCCTTGTGAAGATACTTATTGACGATTCCCATGACGGCATCGACTTCCTTGAACGACCCCTCGTACCACTTGACGCTTTCCCAATAGAATTGGTAAGTCCCTCCAAGCCGTTTCGTTATGTCGGCTCCGAACAGTTCTGGCAGTTCTACGAGCTTCTTGGCCACATTGCGACCGCAGAGGATAGACACTTCGGAATAGTATCCCATTACAGCATCCTCCCCGCCATTGCTCCGTAAATACCGACATCGGCTTTCTTCGCCAAATCCACGGCCTTCACGTATTCCTTGTCGGACCAGTCTCCGTCAAAAGACCAATCATCTTCAAAAATTCCGTGCTTTACGGCAATCTCTATGGCACACTTGACTACAGCATCAAACGGAAGTGCGTTCGTCTTGCAGAAATCGAACCACGTAAAGCCCATGCCGTAATAGTTGCCTTCCTCTGTATTGAGGTAGAAACTTTCGCAACGATTTTCTTCATCTGCGACAGTAACGCAATAATGGTCATCACTATAACGGCACTTGATTCCATTTTTGTTTGCCGTTTCTACCAATTTCATCAAGTCGGCACGGAATTCCGCCGTAAGGATTTCCGGCTTGGGAGAACTTGTTTTTGAAGTCCAATAGTTCGTATATCCCATATCTTATCTCCTTTATGCCACGCTTGCGAAAAGCCTGTCAAAGTCAAAGTGTTGCGTCTTTTCGTTGTCGCCGTTGAAAAGAACGTTCTGCACGGTCTCAAGAGAGCTACGGGCCTGGCTTGCGATGCTTCCCATAATCAGCGACTTCTCGTACGTAGAGGTCTTCTTGGTGTTGTGTTGGTAGGTGCCTTGAATGGCGTTGTACAGATTCCAGCCCGTCATCACTTCAACACGTCCGTCATCGGCGTTCTTGAAATTCTCGACAAGACGGATAACGATTTTTTCCCAGCGCAGACGCGACTTTTCGGGCGTACCCACATTCTTGTAGACAGGAAGCGGATAGCAACGGGCCATTACCTCCTTAACCTCGTCCATCGTTACAACCCTGTCGGCAAGGCGCTTGTACTGCTCTTCCGAATAGTCGTACTGATCGTTAGCCATGCCGATTGCATACTTCAATTCGGCAAAGCGTGCCTGCCCGTAGCGGTCATGATGAATGGAGATAATGCGGTTGTGCTCCTTCGCGTGACGGATAGCCTTGGCAATCTGGTTACGGCAGAAGAACCTATACGGCGTAATCAAGATAGACAGACTGCGAGTCCCGTCATGAGAATTGACTACGGAGAGGTAGCGTCCTACTACGTCACCGCTTCCGCCGATGTCTCCCGAATTCCCGATGCTGATTTGTGCGAAAACACCCGATCCGTTACCCCACGACCCGACATTCTTGAACTCGATGTCCGCAATATCGGCCATTTCGCCAAGCACGCTGAAAGCGTCCGTGTGCTGGATAGGGTGATACTGGTCGGTGAAGCTCTTGCCGTTGATGATACTAGGTTCACCCTTCTTGTCGTCACGCACAGGCGTGTACATCCCGGTAGGGACATACAGGCCGTCTACGAGGGCATAGGTCTCGGCCATATTTGCGGTGAAATTGAGGCGACGCATGGCGAGCGCCTCGTTTACTTTTTCCATTACTTCGACATTATTCATTGTCGTCTCCTTGTTGGTTGTTGTACTTTTGTCTAAGGGCTTCCTTTTCGTCCTCCGTAAGCACTTGCTGTGCATCGGGATCGTTGTCTTCCTGCATACGCAGGATTGCATCTTCGTAGTCAATATCGTCCATATTTCCTCTACTAGTCGTTTTCGTTCTTATGACAATGGTACCCGATGTCGTCCAAGTCAACGAAGCCTCTTTCACGCACCCCATCCACGTAGATGAAATTATCCATCCCGCCATAGTTGGACTGCAGATCCACTTCGTCCATATCGTCATACTCGTTCAACGCTTCAATTGCGTTGTTGAGAATATTCTTGATGTCTTCTACGGTCATTTTTAAACCTCCTTGTCCTTTACAAGATTTTCAGCAAATTCTCTAACCTTTTCGCAGAAAGTGTCAGCTACGGCGTTGCAGTACTCCAGCTTGCTAACGATCCCCGAACCAGTCATGTCATAGTAACGGCCCGGTTCTGTATGTTTTGTTGACCACCTTCCTCCATCTTCGCACATCTTTTTCAGCAACTCTACAGGGATAACTGTTGCCGGCGTACCAAATTCCTTCTCGCTTACTACCACGTTGAAATTGTCAAGGGCTATTCCGCACGAGAATCTGCTATACCCTCCGCCCATAGTGAAAAAGACATTAGCTTTGACGTCAAATCCAGGCCAATGATACCAGCCGTCACTAATGAAATACCCTCTTTTATAATGCTCCTCTCTGTTCAAATGCATATCTTCATCTTTCATCAAGTAGCCGTTGATTTGTAAGGCCTTGAAGATACGGTGCGCCTCACGCAGTTTCGGCAACTTGTCCCGAAGTTCATCGACAATGCGTTCACCCTTTTCGGCAAGTTCCTTGCGCTTATCCTCTTCGGCCTTGATTTCTGCCATCTTCTTGTCGGCAATCATGTCGCATATATCCATCTTCTTACGTCATCTCCTTATCTGTTTGTTTGTGTTTGAAAAGTTTATCTCCCTTCTGCACCGATATGTTGTAGACTGTCCTGCGCTCCACTACCATACGGCTGTCCATGTCGTGCCGGATGAAATATGAAAGCGCATTGTCAAACGTCTTGAACTCGATTACATCGGGGTCGGTCATACGCGGCCAGTTCTTGTAGAACTTGACTATGTACGGCATTACCCTATTATTCCGGCAAGCGGACACGTAGAACGTCGTCCCATCCGGGCTTACCAATGCCTTATCCTTCATTGTTGTCAATCTCCGCGTTATTCGTTATCGTGTAAAACTTCTCTTGCAGTTTTTCGGTTTCTTCCTTGCGGCCCTTGTAGTAGTCGTCGTGACCCGTTCCCTTAAATGCGGACACGCAGTTGTCGCAGAACTCCTTGTACCTAGCAAGCGCACACTTGATTGTGCCGACTTCTTTTTTTGTAAGTTCAATCTTCATCGTCTACCTCGCATATTTCACCTTGACGACAGCCGCCAAGAATTTCCTTGCAGATGTGTTCCTGCGTAACTTCGGACAGTTCGTCCCAATAGACCTGCTGCCCTTCCAGTTTAAGGTCGAAACTGACCGACCACCATCCATACTTACTTGCCATTTGCTTATCTCCTATTTGAAATTGTCGTCGTAAAGCGTGAGAAATTGGTCCCTTACGGCCTCATTGAACATCTCCCACGCTTCTTCCTCGTCCACGTTTTCTTTTGACTGAATGATTTCTACCCAGCGGTATTGCGTTGCCACAAGGCATCCGTCCCAATAGAGTTTTATACTTCTGCTCATATTACCTCCTTTTGTTTTTGAGGCATGTACGACTCTATCATGTCTGGCATCAGTTTGCAAATGGACGAATAGCCCGTCCGGCTTATTATGATGTGGTCTATTACAGGAATCTCCATTATCCTTCCTGCGGCACAAAGAGTGCGAGTAATCCCTATGTCTTCGTTACTCGGCTCATTACTTCCGCTTGGGTGATTGTGGGCAAGTATGATAGACACGGCTCCGTCCTTGACTGCCTTAGAAAAGACTTCTCTCGGATGCACTAACGTATTCTGCGCGGTCCCGATACTTATGTCGTGTACGGCTATTTCGTGATTTGCAGAATCAAGCGTCATGACAACGAAATGTTCTTTCTGTTCGTACTTGAGGAACGAAAGCCTTCTTGCTACGTCCTCCGCCTGAAAGTACTCTCTAGCCGCCGTTCCCACAATGTACCTTCCAGACATACTTACACACGACAGTATCATTTCAGCCTTCTTGCGACCAATACCCCTTACGCGCATCAGTTTTTCTGCCGACGGAATAGTTACTGATCCTGAAAGAACACTGCATACGTTCTCGGCCAACATCCTGCTGCCTAGAATCTTTGTAAAGAGTTCTTCGTTAGTTTCTTCGTTTGGCATATCAACACCCACTAACGAAATCAGCCCAGTCTTCCACTGCGGTGACAAGCCCGTCATAGTCCTCATTAGGCCCGAGCATATCAGCCAACTGCCTTACCACATACATAGGCACACCATATTCATCCGCAAGTTCACGGAGATATTCTGCACGATTTTCGTTTCTCATGATTACTCCCCCTTCTTCACAATCTTGAGTTTCCACAATTCCTTAGCCGCAACCTTGAAAGCCTCGGAGAACACGGCAAAGAACCCTCCCCTAGTATCAACGTAGGACGAGAACGCCATCACGAACCTTTCCTTTTCGTGGGGATGCGAGATCCCGAAATGCAGTGCGTCCTCGTATTCGCTTTCAAGGCATCTGACACGGCTCTGGCCTTTTTCAAGACCGACGATTACTCTCTGTTGCAACGATTTCTTTATTTTCATTTTTCATCTCCTTATGGGTTTAGTGATAAGGCCGTGCAGGGGGGCGAATCCCTGCGAGCGCTTTACGGTCTACAGAGCTTCAATGCGTGCGATGACGCGGTTGAGCGTCTCGCTACGCATCTCCATCCGCCTTACGATAGGGTCAACGGCCCACGTTTCCGTACTTTTCTTCACGGTTGCGATGTCTTCGCGCAACTGCGTGCGGTATTCGTTGAGTGCCTCAAGTACGGTTTCGGTTTCGTTTGCGTGAATGGTAATGTCCATTTATGCCTCCATGGATTGGTTGTACTTTTCAAGAACGCAGTTTTCAATGTGATCGCGGAGCTGGCGCGTCAGCGGATTGAAAATAGAGCGGAACGATTCGCCCTTGAAGAACGGGTCCGTAGGATAAGCGACAAACAGCCCGTTTTCGCCATCCATCACACGGAGACCGCGAATCTGAATCTGGTCATTGAGAACAATTGTTGCAAGTCCCTTGATGTGCCCCAAAGAAGGCCCTTCCTTAAAAGGATAGACTTGTACGCTGGTCACAGCGAGGCAATCCCATTCAGTAGAATGACTTTCGGCTGCAGGACTTTCGGCCGGTTTAGTTTCCTTGCGGTCTCCAAGTTCGGCAAGCCTCTTGCGAAGCAGTTCGTTCTCCGACTGCAATTCTACAGCCTTTTCACCGATAGCGTGAATCATTGCGGCCATTCTCGTTGCACGTTCAAGTTCTTTTTTCAGTTCTGCGATGCTTTCTGACATCTTTTACTCCTTGGTTAGATTGACTCGGCAATCGTCACTACCGCCGCATATGCGACGAAGGCGACAATCGTCATTGTTGTGGTTTTTACTTTTGAGATAATTTCACGGTGCTTGTTGTAAGCGATATACCCGCCTTTCGGCACATATTCTTTGAATTCCATTGCAATCTCCTAGTTCTCGCACTGCGTGAGCATCTTGTACCCTTCGGGGTGGTTCCTTGTACCCATTTTCTGGATACGCTCCATCACAAAATCGCATTCCTTTTCCGTAAGCGACGTTTCGTTGCCTTCGGAATCGGCAAGGCCTACAATAAGCAGGCTGCCCACGAGTTGCGGATTGCCGAGGTTGTCAATTGCCGAAATCTTCGCATCTTCCTTGAAAAGCCCCTCGTCATCGCAAACGATGTCAAAAACCTTGTGGCTACGGTTGTACCCGATCGTCCTTGACACGATGTCTATCAAGTCGCAATGGAGCATCTTGTAGTAGTTTTCAAGAGTAGGCTCAAATTCCACCACCTTCGCTTCGTCATTTTCAATGTCCAGCAGGACACCATTTATCATCGGCTTCTGTTCTTCCATTACATCTCCTTGTCTTGTTTGAGTCTGAATACCACACGCTTTCCGCATTTCGGACAGCGGTCCCTTACGGTGAGCCCGCAGGCGAGCATGAAAAGTCCGTTGAACTCGACTTCTACTACCTTGTCGGCCCCGCAATTCGGGCAACTGAAAGTCTTTGTAACCATTTCGTTGATTCCTCCAGTTATCCGAACATCTTCTTCCAGCAGGAAGGGCAAGTCATCGTGACAAAAAGTTCCCGCCACTCGGCAGGAACTTCGGGAATGATGTCTTGGATATGTTCTTTCGTTTCGTCCCTGCGGTACAGCCTTTCGTTCTGCTCGGAGCTGAATCCAGTCAGTTCGTACCTTGTGCCACACTTGCGGCAGTACATTGAAACGGAGCACTTTCCGTTCTTTGAAACCTTTACTTTCGTTCCCATCGTCCATCTCCTTTTGATTTTGTTGGGTGGTTTTGTGTTTTGAAAATAATATAGAATTTTGTTGTAAAATTAGTAGGCCTAATTAAAAAATAATTGTTGATAATTTATTTTTTTTGTTGACAGATAGTTGACATAGAAAAATTTTCTCTTGTTGACTATTCTATCAAATTTTGTTATATTATAGACATGGATCTAAAATCTTTTCAATCTCGCACAGGACTCACGCAGACAGATATCGCGCAGCAGCTTTCGGTCACGCAAGCCACTGTTTCTTCGTGGTCGCAAAACAGGACCACACCTGCCATACCGCAGCTTAAGGCACTTATTTTCATGGGCATGACGATTGCAGAAGTCTTCGACGAGGAGACGGAAGCATTCGTCTTCAAGGGCAAGAAACTCAACAGGAAAAAGATGTCGGCCGACGTTGTTGAAACGGCATTAGCCGGACTCGTCAACAACGAACCAGGCAAGATTACCGACAAGGACACCTGCACACAGATTGTCAAGATCGGCCTTGCGGAACTTTTTGCAAAAAAGGACAAATAAAAAAAAGACGGGCAATCGCCCGCCTTTATTGCTTTTGTTTATTGGCCTTACAGATCAAGCCCGTCAAAAAGCGACGGCTGCTTGTTCACAAGAGCCTTTTCTTCGTCAATGAAAAACTGCTGTTTTGTCATTCCGCGCTTCTTTCCCCTAATCGTATGGCAGTCAAACACGTATTCCGGAATTGCCGGCTTTTCCTTCCTGACTTCCTCAAACAGCTTTTCAACCTCGGCATCGTCTAGCTGCATACGCTTGTCATGAATGTAGTTCGACAGCAAGTCGGCATCCCTTGAATGTTTCGCCTCGCACAGCAATATCACGGCCTTAGAGATAAATACTCGGCCCGCAGGTTTTTTCGACGATTCGTTCACGAAATCAAATCCCTGCTTTAGCGCCATAATCTCTTGTGTTATAAGTCCGTGGCAGTCTTCCGCAGAAATTGTCAGCAACCTTTTCCAGCAATACGTCGCGTATTTCGGGAACAGTTCCAATGCCATGAATCCGGCAAGACGAACATCACCCCTGCGGCAGGCCTTCTGCAACGCGGAAGCGACCTCGTAGAAATCGTAGCCACCATCGGTTTTAAGCTCAAAAGCCATGCGATACCTCCTTGATGCTTGATTTATAAGTCCCGGCATGCAATTCGGACCCGCAGTCACGACATCGCATGCCACATACAGAAATTCCGACGGTCACGAAACAGGCAATTGTCTCGGCGTCGTACTCCCTTCCGCATTTTTTGCATTTTACCATTTTTCTTTCCTTCGTATAAAGCGGTCAATTTTACATATAAAGCCGACAGCACGTTTGTCCGCAGTTTTGACGTTTGTCGGTAACTCTCCTGGAAACCTTTATTTATGGTCGTTTACAGGCCACACGCTTCCTTGTCGCTCAAAGTCGGGTCGGCATAGATCCTGCACGCTGCAACAATCGCAGTTTCGCTTTTCACTTGCGGGAAATAGCTCCACACAAGCCGTTTTGCGATCTCTCCGATTGTCTTCCATTTAAGCGAAATCTGCTTCATTTTGGCTCCTTTTTTTTGTAGGTTTTTGTAGTTATAATATAGAAAAATGTTGTATTTTTGGAATGTAAAATTTTAAGATTTTTTTTGGCGGTTGTCCGTATTATTACGGATAAGGCGGTTCTAGCGGTTGTCCGTATCGACACGCAACAATCAGTCAACACGGTTGTCCGCAACTACTCGCAACAACGCAACTTTCGGTTGTCAGTGACAACTTACGTATAGAACGGATCAAGCGGTTGTCGGTAACGGCACTTTCCGTTGTCCATATCCGCCTACGGATAAAACGAGGACGGTTGTCCGTAACGTCCTTCGGATAAAGCGGTTCAATGCCGATTTTGCAAAGATGTTTGCAACTTGTTGACAGATTATGTCACAATGTTGACAGATTTTTGCAGGCCGGAAAACGCGTTTTACAGGCACGAAAAAGCAGGGCTGGTAGGTAGGTATTATCATTTTCGTGAGCCCACGAAAATGCCTCCTTTTTAGCCTAAAATAAACTCGTTTTTTGAACATTTATGTGCGCCTAGAATTCCACGAAAGTTACAACTGTAGGGTTGTGTAGGTGTATCCAAATGTGGGACAAAAAGGTCTCCAAATGCACGAAAAAACTACGCGTTTTTAGGCCTTGTGGATCTTCCTGGCCGTACTCCGAATAGTGATGTAAGGGTACCATCGCAAATGGCCTAGACAGGCCTCCTAAACTTCGAAAAAATGCTTCGTTTTTAGAGCCTATGGGAGCACGAAATTTGCTCGGGTATGGTAATGTAAGGGGTGAGGGAATATGCCTTTTGCGGTGCCTTTATGTGCAAATGTGAACGCTGTTGGATTTTGGTATGGAGTGTTTTGGGTGGACGCCAAAATAAAGGGAACCCCCAACAATGGGGATTCCCTTGTCCGTATTTTTAGCGGTTGTCCGTTACATGATGTTTTCGGAGCTCACAGGTTCAACCACTTCCGTGTTGTCCGTAACTTCGGGCGCTGGCGCATCGAGGTCAATGACCACAACACTGCGCTTCTTCCCTTCGCCCTTCTTCTTGCCGCCCTTCTTGGGAGCCGCATTCTGTCGGGCGAGATACTTGTCTACATCGAACTTGGGGACAACCGCGTTCGGTCCGAACTGTTCAAGCTGCAGGTACACACGGTACTTCGCATCCTGACGGCTGTCTGCGTGGACGACAACATCGTAGATGCCGCTGTCCGACTTGACGCGGATGTGGTGTTCCGTAGGGTCAGCGGTGCTTGCCGTGATTTCAAGGCCTGCGGAAGTTTCGGGGGCATCGCCTTCGGTCGGGTCGGTCTCGGCCTCCTCTGCGGTCACCACGGTCGGGGTATCGGTTTCAACCTCGGCGGTTTCGGTTGCGATGCTGGAAGCAACTTCTTCGACTGCTTCAATGCCGGCGTTCTTCTTGTTGTTCTTTTTCATGGTTTCATCTCCTTGATGTTTTGATTGTTAGGTTATGCAGCCTTCCTTGCGAGGTAGGTCTGCGGATTGAACTTGTTCACGTACGCACCCACGAAACGCTTGCCGTAGCAGGCCCACTTGTAAATGCGGTTGAACATGAAGTACTTTGCGTCTTGGCGAGTGGCAGCATAGATTTCATAATAGAGTTTAGTGCCGTCGCGCAGGGTGACGAGGATTTTGTGGATTTTGTAAGCGTTTTTCATGTTGACCTCCATTGTGGTGGTGTGTGGGTTGTTTTGTTTGATGTCTATAATATAGAATTTTGTTGTATCGGGTGGTATGCCATTGATAAAAAAAGTTGTTGACAGATACATTTTTTTGTGGACAGATTCGGGACAGCGATGTTGACAGAAAGCCCGCCAAAAATGGCCTTTTACAGCCTCCGAATCCGGCTCGGAATGGGAATGTAAGGGGGCTTTCGCCAAATGCCCAGACAGGCCTCCAAAATGCAGATATGGCCTTCGATTTGCGCGAAAAAGGCCACGCATACTTCCTTATAAAGGATATAATTATATTATTATATATATAAATATATATATTAAGTAAGTAAGTAAGTAAGAGGTGGTATAATGTGGCGGAATTTATAGCAAGTTACGTAATGTGGAGTAACTAATTTGCCTACGTATAAATTTTGTGCCATTTTTTGGCAACCTACGGATAAGGTAACAGGCCTACATATAAGACGGATTTTTTTTGTGACAAAATTTGACAACCTACGGATAAAGCGGACTAGCGGTTGTATTGGACATCCTACGGATAAAACGGACGCTGGCAACTTCGGGATCACTTACGCATAAAGCGGACGCCACGGCGATTTTGTCAGTAACGGATTACGTATAAGACGGTGCGGATAATTTGTCCGTCTCGGCCTACGGATAAAGCGGACAACGCACGGGATCACGGGCGCTTCGTACGGATAAAGCGGACGCAGATTTTCGTTTGTCCGTCACGGCCTACGTATAAGACGGATTCTTGGCGCTTTCCGTGCGTTTCCTACGAATAAGGCGCAAAATGACGGATAAAGCGGAAAAATTACGGATAAGACGGATTTTTGTGCCGTAACAACCCGCAACTTTCGGTAACAACGGCGTGATCACGGCGAGTTTTTCCACATGCCCACACCATTTTATCGCATTTTGGAGCGAATTTGTCAAGGACGATTCAAAAAAAATCTACCTCGTGGAAACCTTGAAAATAAAGGCCTAGCGTGCGATGCGGATCACGGCGGCGAAAATTGCATGCGGAGAAGACGGAAAATTTGTCGCGGACAGAGCATTTGCAATCGTAAATTTATGCTTACGGCAACGCATGACGGCCACGTATGCACACCGAAATTAGCAGCACACACGATGCACACACTCGCGTGTAAGCCTTGTAAATAAAGGCGTGTAGTATTCCACTATGGAATAAGAACACCCCAAAAAAGGACAATTTTCTTACAAACATGTAACCAAAGCAAAAGGACTTACCTATATTTCACACATCATGAAACTTTTAGCGACTCCTCCCGATTTAAATAAGATAGCGCGCCCGAACTGGATTGAAATCAACTTAGACGCACTCTGCAACAACATTCAATTTATCAGAAGCCAGATTCCGGCCAACACGAAGATTCTTTTGCCCGTCAAGGCGGACTCTTACGGCCACGGAAGCCTCGCCTGCTCCTTTGCCGCCAAATTCGGCGGTGCCGACTACCTGGGCGTTGCCCACATTAGCGAAGGCATGTTGCTTCGCCAGTACGGCATGGACTTGCCGATTCTGGTACTTGGCCCCTGCACTCCGGCTGATTTCGCCTACTTCGTAGAATTCCAGCTGACCGCGGCCATTACAGACATTCGTACCGCCATGGCGTTCGATCAGTTCCTGCGCGATACGGGAACCACCTGCAAGGCCCACTTGGCCATCGATACCGGCATGAACCGCTACGGTTTTGACGCCGAAGACTTTAACAACATTCGTGCAGCCCTCAGCCTCAAAAACTTGCACTTCGAAGGCATGTTCACTCACCTGGCCACCGCCGACATGCCGGGGAACCCGAAGACCGAAATTCAGATTCAGCGCTTTACCCGCCTGGTCGATGTGCTTGAAGCCGAAGGACTCCGCCCCGAGATTTGCCACTGTTCTAGCTCGGCAGGAACCCTCACCCACCCCGAAAGCCACTTTGACATGGTTCGCCCGGGACTTGCCCTTTACGGCTACAACTGCATGGGTGCAGCGCCGTCCCCCTGGCCGATCAAGCCGGTGATGCGAATCAAGTCTACCATTCGTCACATCCACGATGTAAAGCCCGGCGAAACCGTGAGCTACGGCGGTTACTGGATGGCCCAGCAGCCGACCCGCATCGCCACAATCGCTATCGGTTACGGCGACGGCTACCTGCGCGGCGAATACAACAAGGGATTTGTGTTCATTCGCGGACAGCTCTGCCCGATTCTTGGCCGCGTGTGCATGGACGCCACCATGGTTGACGTGAGCCACATTCCCGATGTGCAAGTCGGCGAAACAGTCGATGTCGTGAACGGTGAACTGGATTTTCGCATTTCGATGGAAAGCGTGGCCGATGACCACCACACGATTCCGTACGAATTAACAAGCCGCGTCGCACGCCGCCTGTATCGTAAGTATTACTGGAAGAACCGCCTGGTACGTTGGGATTACCTGCGCAAGGAATTCGGCGTCAAGGACTTCAAGGAATACCCTCTAAGGTAATGTGCCTACGGCATTAATGAAATTCAGAATTCGGAGTTCGGAGTTCAGAATTAAAACAAACTAACCTGTTCCGAATTCACAATTCCGAAATCCGAACTACAACAAATTAGGGTCGATGGTCGGTTCGTAACCGGGCTGAACAAAATCTTCGGGAGCAATGCCGCGCTTGCGGGCGGCCTTTTCCTGTTTGATACGCTTACGTTCAGCAGCCTTAGCCTTGCGGTTAGCTGCACGGGCGGCACGTTCGGCAAAGCGCTGGGCGCGCGTCTTGCGCTCCTTCAATTCCGGGAAAACGCCTTCGTCAAACACATCCAGATTTTCAGATTCAGCTTCATCCGATTCGTAGCCTTCGCTAAAGCGCATTTCAGGATCGAAATCGCGGAAGCCTTCATCTTCGTCATCAAAGACAGGAGCTTCTGCCGGGCATTCCTTCTTGAGGAGTTTAAGAACTTGTTCGAAAGGCTTTTCGAGCGGCACCTTGAACTTCATCTTTTTGCCCGTGGTCGGGTGAATCAGTTCAATTTTCACGGCTTGCAAAAGCTGGGCAGGAGCAATTTCAAGGACCTTCGCGGCGACATCCTTCATCAAGGGAGACACGCGGTTCAGGCAGCCGTCGCGGCCGTCGTACAGCGGATCGCCCACGACCGGGTGCCCCATGTAGCGGCTATGTACGCGAATCTGGTGCGTACGGCCCGATTCAAGCTGCAATTCAAGCAATGTTGCGAAGGCGAAAAATTTCTTTGCCACAAAATGCGTGCGGCTCGGCTTGCCATCGCTCACGACAGCCATCTTGAGGCGATTCTTGGGGTTACGCCCGATGGGGGCATCGATGGTACCTTCCAAGTCGCGAGGATGCCCCCACACCAGGGCATTATAGGTGCGGTGCAGCGTGCGCGTTTCAAGCTGGTGAGCCAAATGCCTATGGGCGGCATCGTTTTTGGCCACCACCATAAGCCCTGGTGTATCCTTGTCCAGTCGATGGACAATGCCCGGGCGTAACGGGCCGTTCACTGCAGACAAATTTTCTTTAAAATGATACAGAAGGCCTGCGGCAAGCGTCCCGTTCTGCACACCGTTACCCGGATGCACCACCAAGTTACGCGGCTTGTTCAAGACCACGATATCGTCGTCTTCGTAAACAATGTCGAGTGGAATATTTTCGGGTTCCAAGGTGCTCGCCTCTTTTTCGGGGACCTTGTCGACCACCACGACCATGCCCGTTTCGACACGGAAATTCTTGGGAGAGGCAACGCCACCCACCTTGACTTCGCCAGCGGCAATCAACTTCTGCACGTCCGTGCGGGACACGTTTTCCATGACACCCACAAGGAACTTGTCGATGCGTTCTCCAGAATGCTTTTCGTCAACGATATAGTTCATAAGCAGTTGGAAGTAGGAAGTTGGAAGTAGGAAGTTACTGTTTACTTCCTACGGACTAACGTCCACTTGTTTATTTTTTTCGTTCTTAATTTCTTGATGGATTTTCTTCAGGATCATCGGCGAAAGGATTACAATCGCGACGCCCACGGTTACAAAGGAATCCGCGACATTGAATGTCGGGAAGCGAGTCATGATAAAGTCCGGGAAATCGCAATCGATAAAATCCACCACCATCTGCAAACGCATACGGTCAATAAAGTTACCGACGGCACCACCGAGAATCATCACCACGCCCAAACGGCTCATCCAATCACGCTTGTCGATGGACTTGTAGAACCACACAAGCACAAAGGTTGCAACAATCGAAATCAGCAAAAAGAACAGCCAAGGCGGCAAAAAGGGCATCAAGTCTTGCGGGCGGCTACTGAAAGCGGCCCCCTTGTTGAACACCAACTGAAAACGCACCA
Organism: Fibrobacter sp. UWOV1; assembly: GCF_900142495.1. Lineage (NCBI taxonomy): Bacteria > Pseudomonadati > Fibrobacterota > Fibrobacteria > Fibrobacterales > Fibrobacteraceae > Fibrobacter > Fibrobacter sp. UWOV1. The sequence continues at coordinate 21,631 of NZ_FRBA01000001.1, forward strand.
ATTCACCGATGACGTTGATCGTATCGTGGTTCGGCGCACCCGTTTCGTTAGTAAAGCGAACGAGCGCCCACAGCTTTGTCAACTGGTCAGCCACAATGCTAAAAAGAATCACACCCACATGAAACGGCCATTTATTTATAAAATCAAATTTCTTCATACTCTTCTTTGGATTGCTTCGCCCCTATGGGGTTCGCAATGACGTTTATAAGGTTTGCGCCTCGCTCTTCAATTTAGCGTAAGACTTTTCGATCCAAGAATCCGAATAGAAATGCAACGTCGTCTGCTTAACGATTCGCTTGACGGTGTCGCGGGTAATTTTCACCTTCTTTTCGGAGGCAAAGAGACTCGAGCCATCGCCAATCAACTTCATGTTCTCGGCGGCCATAAAGAGCGGCCACAGGCAGAACAGCCTTGTACGCATCTTGATATTCGGAACAAGCTTGGTGTAGGCTATCGCATCGTTCAAGTGTCCCCAAGCCTTTTGCACGAGTTCGCCCATTACCGCGGCACGACGCTTGTCAAAATCAGCGCGGGCACCAGCTTCAGCAGGGACAGCGAACATTTCATAGGAATGGGCAAAGCCATGCCTGCGGCAAATTTCTTCGGGAACAAAACAGACCCTGCGTCCGGAATCTTCGACACAGTCCTTCACGATGTTCGCCACCTGGAGCGCAAGCCCAAAGCTCACGTCGAGTTTCTGCATTTCGGCCTTGCGGGATTCGCCGATGAGGCAGGTATCGGCAGCAAAGAGATTCGTCAAGAGCTTGCCGACAATGCCGGCCACGTAGTAGCAGTATTCGTCGAGGTCGGCCACGCTTTCGAGCGTAAACCAGCCGGAACTGAGCGCAGCCTCTTGCCGGAGCGCAAACTTGGCCATGCCATGGCACATTTCGATCGTTACCGCACGCACGGGTGCCGCATACGTTTCGGGCATTTCGCGCAACAGGGGCACCACCACATGGGTATGCAGGCAAAGGTTCATGTACGGGTGTTCAGACTTGCGCCAGCTTTCAGGGAGCGCCTGTTCAAAGGCCGCTATCGACTCGTCAGGGAGTTTTTCCGTCTTGAAGATTTCGGCGAACTTGCCCAGAATGACTTCTTTTTCAGAAGCCTTCATATCGGGGTCGTCTTCGACTGTGTCGGCAATGCGCAGGTAAAGGTAGGCAAGCAAAATGCTCTTGTGGAGTTTTCCCTTGAGCACATTGATATTGAGCGCAAACGTTCTAGAAACCTGAAGCAAGATTTCTTCGGCATACTTCCATGCCTCACGTCTGTTCATGGTACTTTCGCCAACTTCGATTGAATCAAGAATATTCGACATTCAAAACCCTCAATACATCCTTTGACTTTGTCGAAGAAACTAGTTGATCTCCGCGTAAATATCGCGCGGAATCTTCTTGCTCTTAGCCATGGCATTCACGTACTTCCACAAACGTCCGTGAGCTTCGGCATTCTTGAGTTTCTTGGTGAAGCTCCAAAAAGTCCGATTCTGAATATCGGACTCGTTCCTGAGAGTACCCTTGATATCGCATTCGTAACAGGCCTTGCGGTATTCCAGGAAATAGGCGGCTTGGTAAAGTTTGGCTGCCTTGCCGCGTGCAACACGGCGAAGCAGCAGGCCAAACAGGATAAACAAGGGCGAGATGGCAAAACCATAAAACCAGGGATAGATCGGAAGCCACTTTATCACAGCCCAAATAGCGGGCAAAGCGGAAGCGATCGAAAAAATCAGCATAAAGAAGGTATCCAGGGGTTTCCAATAAAACTTCCACTTAGGAACATACGCCCATTTTACTCTTTTATTCGCCAATTTCTTGAAATAAATCGGGTATGACACACGGAAAAACCATCTATAGAGCCAAAACCAAAATACGAGCGGAGCCCAAAACCAGTAATCCAAAGTATTGAGCAATAGAGTCATCAAGGAATCAATATCAAACGTCTGCATACGGGCGTAAATGTAGAAAAATAGAGGCAAATTCAGGAAATAGAAGCCCCAAAGTGGGACCTTCACAGCATCTAGTTAATTTGTACACAAACGACATGCTTAATGTAAATTATTTCTTCTATCTTGTTAACAATCAACGACTTAGGGTTGCGGTCCAAGCTCAAAAAACGAATTTTCGCCTTAATGTGAAGCTAAACTTATCAACACTCCGGCGCAATTTTCTAGATTATATGGCCTACCTGTTGATAGATTTTTGTTCGCACTTTAGTGGAAGAGGAAGAAATGCAAGCCGAATGGGAAAGATGTTTGAACTACCTCCGTGGGATGCTTTCGGACACGGTTTATAAGACATATTTTGCGCAGACCAAGCTCTCAAGCCTTACCACCGGTCATGCAGTCGTTACCGTTCCGCCCGGACTGGATACCGCCGTCTATTCTGCTTACAAGGAACTCATCCGCCTCGCCTGGCGCGAAGTCACGCACGACGAATCTGCAATTGAATTTGAATTCCAGCAACAAGAAGCTGTAGCCCAGGCTGCACCTGCAGGCAACAACAGCTTCCGCGATTTCTTGAAGCCGAGCATTCCGCTTTCGGGTTCTTTCCGCTTCGAAAATTTTGTGCCGGGCGACAAGGCTCAGCTTGCGTTCAACGCAGCACTCGCCGTTGCCAGGAACCCCGACGGTACGCAGTACAACCCGCTCTTTATTTACGGTTCTTCGGGCCTTGGCAAGACTCACCTTTTGCAAGCTATCGGTAATTACATTCTCGAAGATGACCCGACTAAGCGCGTGTGCTACCTGACCTCCGAAGATTTTTCGCAGCAGTACATGAAGTGCCTGCGCGAACAGCGCATTACCGAAATGTCCGACTTCTACAGAAACGAAGTCGATATCTTGCTGATTGACGATATTCAGAACTGGACCGGCAAGTACGAAACCCAGAACGAATTCTTCTTGATCTTTAACGCTTTGCACCAGGCCGGCAAGCAGATTGTGCTGACCTCTGATGCACCGGCAGCCGAAGTCAAGAACTTGTCTGACCGCTTGGTCAGCCGTTTCGCTTGGGGCCTCACGGTCGACATCCAGCCGCCTGACGTAGAAACCCGCGAAGCCATTTTACACAAGAAGGCCGAAGAACGCCACCTGGAAATCAGCGACGACGTTCTGCACTACCTTGCCGAAAACATCGCAAGCAACGTGCGCTGCCTCGAAAGCGCTATCATCAAGCTCACCTTGCAGTCGAGCCTGATGCACCACGACATCGACATGAGTATTGCCCAAAAGGTGGTGGCCGAAATCGCTCCGACGCTTCGCCGCCGCGTAAGCCTCGACGCCGTTCTCCACACCGTTTCGAAGCACTACGAAGTGCCCGAAGCCAAGCTTACCGAATCGGGTCGTGGCACCAAGGAAATTTCGAAGGCCCGCCAGGTCGCCATGTACCTGATGCGCGAATGCTCGCCCATCAGTTTGCAGTCCATCGGTTCGCGCTTTGGCGGCAAGGACCACTCCACCGTGGTTCACGCCATCAAGAGCATCAAGAAAGAAATGGAAACCGACCCGAGCTTTGCACGACTCATCGAAAGCTTGAAGAACTCGATTCACGACTAGCCGATTGCCGGCCCACCGTCGGTTAAAGAAAAGGCGCAGTTGTCTGCGCCTTTTTCGATTTCAATGGCCAGCGGCCATGAACTAGAAGTTACTTCTTTTTCTTGCCCGACTTTTTCGACTTGGAAGATTCTTTTGCCTTGCGAGCCTTCTTGGCCTGGCGTTCTGCCTTAAGGGCCTTCTGTTCAGCAAGGATTGCTTCGCGTTCAGCTTTCTTTGCTTCGGCAAGAGCCTTCTCGGCTTCTTGCAATGCCTTCTGGGCTTCGAGTTTAGCCTTTTCCGCCTTTTCGAGTGCAGTCGGTTCGTGCGGTTCTTCCGGAGCGGCGGCAGCCGGCTCGGGTTCAGCCTTGGCAGACTTCTTTGCAGCGATAGCCTTCTTGCCCTTTTGGATTGCGGCAGCCATTTCTTCTTCGGACTGTTCCGGTTTTACAGGAGCGGCGGCAGGGGCCGGTGCAGGAGCTGCAGCAGGGGCGGCAGTCTGTTGTTCCGGAGCCGGCTGTTCTGCAGCAGGAGCCGCAGCGGCAGCAGCCTTCAAAGAGTCAGCTTCTTTCTGCTTGGCAAGATCTTCTTCGGCATCCTTCATCAAGGCTTCGGCCTTTGCGCGCTCCTTTTCCTTGAGAGCAATGTCTGCATTGATAGCGAGTTTCTTGACTGCAGCGGAGTCGAGTTCGGGGCAGATCAAATCCTTGCCGCCCTTTGTACCGTCGGCGCATTCCATGGTGCCCTGGAACTGGCCCATCTTGTAAGCGCCCCACTGTTTCTTGGTAATGCGTTCAGAATAGCAAACTTCTTCGTCGGGCATCCACCGATAGCAAGTGTCCTTGACGGTCCAGAAGGTCACCATGCCGTTCGGAAGCCCCTTGTGGAACACGCCACCGAATTCACCGAAGTCAACGAAGCCTTCGAGGCTGTTCGCGTTGAACGTCAAGGCCACGGGCTTTTTCTTGAACGGGTTGAACACCGTCATACGGCCATGCAAGGCATTGCGCTTGTACGGGATTTCGGCCATCAGGAAACCTTTATAGGAATACATCTTGGCCGTTCCGTTCACGTAGCCCTGGGTATAAGGCACTTCCAAGAACTTGAAGTAGTAAGAGCTGTCGACCGTACCGTGAATCTTCTGGTCCATGACACTGGAGCGGTAGAAGGTCGAAATACCTTCACGCATGCCCATCTTGTAATGGGACTTCCAGAGGATTCCACCCCATTCGGGACCTTGCTTCTTGGGATAAGTCGGGTCGTTCATGTAACCGATTTCTTCGCCGTAAATAAGACCGTTGGCGTCTACGTGGCGGAGGTTTTCGATATAACCGTTAGCGGCAAAGCCGGTCAGATCACCCTTGTCGAGGCAGCGCACATCGCTATAATCGGTAAAGCGACCCACGGCACTCGGAATGAGCTTGCGGGGCATGCCCGAAAGGTGAAATAGGAACGGGTTACGCAAGTCGCTTTCGAGACCGGCGTCCGGCCTGTTATGTACGTTGATAAAGCAGTTGATCGAATCGGCTCGGGCCTTGCGGGCTTCCAGGTATTCGCCGAACGGAGTCTTGGACTTGTCCTCGAAGTTGAGTGCGATTGCGCCTTCCAGCGGTTTGCCCTTGGCAAAGTCCGAAAGCATCGGAGTCGATTCCTTGATATGGTCTACGCACTGCGAGATGTAGAGTTCCTGAGAGCAAGTCATACCCTTGGGGCAGGTCAGCAGACGCGGCTTGGGAATGTCCCAGACCTTCACGATCTTCTTACCCTCGTCGTTTGCACGCCAACCGAAACCACCCTTTTCACGGACCGTGTAGCAACCGCACACCGTAGCCTCGTCACGAATGGCTCCGATACGGTTACGTTCGCGCGGGACAATGTTTGCCGCCGACTCGATCCAGCAGTCCATGTATTCAAAATGGTTGATATCGTACATGCCCGGCATATTCGCCGCTTCCGTAGAATCCACCGAGGCAAGAGCATCTTCAAAATCATCGGCAAAAGCAAAACATACCGTCAAGGCAATTACCGAGGCAATCTTCCAAGAAATCGATTTCATACAAGGCAAATCTATATATATAAAGTGAATTTGTCTTGTAAATTAAGTTTACATAGGTGTTTTTGTCCCCCTTGCCCTAATTTACAGATTTTGGTATCTTTACAACACGCCTTCGACGACCCGAAAAAACCTTCCGACAGCCGCCAGACGAGAACGGGTACGGCCAAACGGATTAAATCCGCGAACCGTCCCGACCTACAAGGCAAAAATAGGCAAAACGATGGACATCAAGATTCTACAGCAGCCCGACGACGTTACCTGCGGGCCGACTAGCCTACAGGCGGTCTATAACCACCTTGGCTACAAGATTTCTCTAAAGCAACTGATTTCTGAAATTGAGTTCTTGGAAGACGGCGGGACGCTGGGCGTTTTCCTCGGAATCGACGCGCTCAAACGTGGATTCAAGGTGACTATTCATTCGTATAACCTGACGCTTTTGGACCCCACCTGGAGCGAGCTTTCCATGCCGGAACTGAAGGCTAAGCTTGAACTTTTGCACAAGGCGAAGCACGCCCCCAAGCTCCGCAAGGCTATTGAGGCCTACATCCGCTTTATCGACTTGGGCGGAACTGTGGCATTTTCCGACCTGCGTGCAGCCATGTTCGAAAAATATTTCAAGAAGGGAGTGCCCGTTCTTTGTGGACTTTCGGCCACCTACTTGTACCGCAGCATGCGCGAATTCACCGGAGCTGATGACAAGTCCGTCTTTGACGACATCCACGGCGAACCCATGGGTCACTTCGTCGTGGTGTACGGTATAGACGACAAGAATCAATTCATGGTGGCCGACCCCGACGGCACCAACCCCCTCCACAAGACCCCTTATTACAAGGTGGATAAGTTCCGACTGCTCCACAGCATTTTGCTTGGCGTCATGACGTACGACGGCAACGTGCTTGTTATAGAGAATAAGAAATAGGATCATGAAAAAATTAATCGTTGTAAACAATCCCAAGCACTGGAAGTTACACGTTCCGGGCATCGATATCATTTCGGCACAGGACTACCTGATTTCGAGCAAATACACCAACGAACGCAACCTGCGCGTATTCAACCTTTGCCGCGATTACAACTACCAGAGCAAAGGCTACTACGTGTCGCTGCTGGCCGAGGCCCGCGGGCACAAGGTAATTCCGGGCGTCAAGAATATGCGCGACTTCAAGGCTCCGGCAGTCATCAAGCACATTTCCGACGAAATCGACAACTTGATTCAAAAGAGCTTCCACAAACTGACGGGTACGGAGTTCGTACTTTCGATTTACTTCGGTCAGAACGTGAGCCCGCAATACCTGGAGCTTTCGCAGGAACTTTACCGTCTGTTCCAGGCACCCTTGCTTCGCGCAAAATTCGTGTTCAAGCAGAAATGGTTCATCCAGAGCATCCGCCCGATTTGCGTCGATGAAATTCCCGAGTCGCACATGGAATTCGTCGATAAATTCGCACAGGAATATTTTGAAAAGACTCGCTACGCCACCAGTAAAGAAGAAGATTACCTGTACGACTTGGGTATTCTTACGAACCCCGACGAAGTGGAGCCGCCGAGCAACGCGCAGGCGATTCAGAACTTTATCAAGGCTGCCGAAGAAACGGGCTTCCGCGTGGAGATGATAACCAAGAAGGATTACCCGCGCGTAGGCGAATTCGACGCTATCTTTATCCGCGAAACCACCAACGTGAACCATTACACTTACAGTTTCGCACGCCGTGCGCAGTCGCAAGGCATCGCAGTGATTGACGACCCGGACAGCATTCTGCGCTGTTCCAACAAAGTGTACCTGCAAGAACTGATGCAGGCGGCCAAGATTCATTCGCCGAAGACGATTATCGCCCATGCCGAAAACCGCCACACCTTGGCCAAAGAAATTGGCTTCCCGATGGTGATCAAGTCGCCGGATTCGAGTTTCTCGATGGGTGTCAAGAAGGCGACCAACAAGGAAGAACTGGAACAGATTCTCGACGAAATGTTCCAGCACAGCGACCTTTTAATTGCCCAGGAATTCACGCCGACGGAATTCGACTGGCGCGTGGGCGTTCTGGACGGCAAGCCGCTCTACGCCTGCAAGTACCACATGGCCAAGGGCCACTGGCAAATTTACAACTGGGAAAGCAACGACAAGCAGAGCGAAGAATTTTCGGGCAAGTGTGAAAGCATTCCTATCGAGATGGTACCCCACGGAATCGTAAAAACCGCCCTCAAGATTTGCAGCCTCATCGGCAACGGCCTTTACGGCGTAGATTTGAAGGAATGGCACGGTCACCCGATTGTCATCGAAGTAAACGACAACCCGAGTATCGACGCGGGAATTGAAGATGGCGTGGGCAAGAGCAAAGTTTACCTCGCCATCATGAGGTCGCTGCGCCACCGCATCGAAGAACGCATGAACGCCGCGCAACATAAACTGCAAATGCACGAGAAGGATTTCTGGAATTATTAAGCCCGTGTCATTCTGAGCGAAGAACCGCAGGTTCGAAGTCGAAGAATCTTCAGAAAAATGCATAGAGATCTTTCGACTCCACTTCGTTGCGCTCAAGATGACACTATAACAAGAAGTTTTAATATGAGTGACTTTAAAATCTTTCAACGCTACGGCATCGAGATGGAATACATGATCGTGGATCGTGATTCCTTGAACGTTCTCCCCCGCGCCGATGTACCTCTCGGAAAAGACAAGAACGGCCAGCAGCTCTCTGACGTGGAACACGGACCGATTGGGCTTTCCAACGAGCTGGTGAGCCATGTGCTGGAATTCAAGTGCGCACAGCCTGTCGATAGCCTCAAGCACTTGGGCAAGACCTTTCATCACGAAATCTTGAAGGCGAACGAATCGCTCAAAAGCATTAACGCGATGTTGCTCCCCACGGCGGCCCACCCCTTTATGGACCCCGCCGAGATGAAGCTCTGGCCCTACGATTGCCTGGACATTTACCAGACTTACGACCGCATCTTTAACTGCAAGGGCCACGGCTGGGCAAACCTGCAATCCACCCATATCAATTTATCTTTTAACGGCGACGAAGAATTCGGAAAGTTGCACGCAGCCATTCGTGCGCTGTTGCCGCTGATTCCCGCCATTGCGGCATCAAGCCCGTTCTTGGACAGCAAGTACTGCGGATTCTTGGACGGACGAATCGAGACTTACCGCCACAACCAGGAGAAAATCCCGAGCATTACGGGCAAGGTGATTCCCGAAGCGGTCTTTACATACAAGGATTACGAAGAACAGATTTTCAACCGCGTAAAAGCCGACATTGCGCCCTACGATCCGGAGCATTTGCTGAACCACTTCTTCTTGAACAGCCGCGGCGCTATCGCCCGATTTGACCGCGGAGCCATCGAAATCCGTCTGGTTGACATTCAGGAATGCCCCGATGCCGACATCGCGATTGCTGAATGGGAAGTCGCCGTACTTAAGGGCCTTGCAGAAGGCGCTTTCGCAAGCGAAAAAGAAATTCGTGCCCTCGACACCGACGCACTCGCCAAGATTCTGCTTGCGACGACAAAATCTGCCGAAAAGACCGTTATTGCGGACCGTGATTTCTTGAATATTTGGAAGATTAATGTCAGCGAAATCACCGCCGGCGAACTCATCCAAAAAATCACGGACCGTGTCAAAGCCAAAATCAGCGCCCATTCGCAGGCCTTGCTTGCCGAAATATTCAAGCGCGGCACGCTCGCAAGCGCCCTCGTGAAAGCCGTCGGCGCAGACCCCGACCGCGACGACTTTGTATACGAATACGGGAAATTGGCAAAATGCTTGGCCGAAAATAGACTCTACGGAATTTAAAAGAATATATTTATTCCTAATGAGAAAAAATTGGCCGATTCTTGTAGGACTCCTGGTTTGCACGCAGGCTTTTCTAGCCTGTAGCAATTCCGTTTCAACTTTTGTTGCAAATGAGACTGAAAAGCCTCAAACCACAACAGAAGAAATCGCAACAGTTCTGGAAGAACCCACTGAGCCAGACACAAGCGTCCAAGAAAACGCCATTTCCGACACAGCGTCTGACACGACGGTCACTGTAGACACGGTAAATACCGATACAACCACTCACGATGCAGCCTTAGAAGATTCCAACGAACTTCATTTTATACTTGAAGAAGACGGAATCACATCCGGCAAAATGTATCTAAACTACCCGGCGGATTCTTTCTTGACTCGGTTTGAAATTGGCGACATTGTAACAGTCGCAATCAACGGCTACGACACTCTTGAAATGCCGGTAGCGGAAAGCTCCAGCGACGTGCCCATCGCAGGATTCCTTGTCGCCGCAATCAAGGGTTCCGACCAACTTGTCTTGACAGCTCATAACGCCAAGTTGGCAAGTGTCCTCGGAATAACCGTTGAAAACGCCCCCATAGAAGTTTCTGTATCTATGAAAGAAAAAGACGGCTACCTATTGGGTCTCGACATCATGCGCAACACCCAATACATGGACACCTACACCGAAAGCTACCCAGACCTTTCAGTCGAAGAATTCGCAAACTTTAGAGAAGTTCACACCACAGGCATGGGGGAACATAAACTTTACCGTTCTTCAAGTCCCATCTACCTTTACCTCGGCCGCAATTACTACGTCGATTCTCTAGCTCAAGCCGCAGGCGTAACCACCTTCATCAACCTAGCCGATTCAGAGAGCAGTGCTTACTCCAACAAGGGTTACGAAACCACCTATTATTCGACACAAAACATCATCTTTTTAGGAGTTCCCCCGGAATTCTTTTCAGAGATTTTCAAAGTAGGTCTCGTAATAGGGTTCCGTTACATGATTGAGCACGAAGGCCCGTATCTGGTGCACTGCACCTATGGCATGGACCGCACCGGTTTTATGATTGCCGTCTTGGAAGCCTTAATGGGCGCTACCACCGAAGAAATCCAAGATGATTACGCCAAAACTTTCAGCAACTACTTCACCGTGGTCAATGGCAAACAGGTTGCCTTGAACGAACAACAGATTGATTTTTTCAAGGCGGTCGTCCTCAGGAATCTGAAGGCCGTGTACCACGCCGAGGGAATAGACGTCCCCGACACCAAGCCGATTGACTGGGCCGCAGCTACAGAAAAATACCTAGGGAAACGCGGAATGACCCCAGAGGAAATTTCCGCGTTGAAGGAACGATTGAAATAATGAAACTCATGCTTACATGCGAGCACGCGAGCAACAAATTACCCGCCGCCTTCAAGAAGGCCGTTCCTGCCGAGGTTCTAAAGACCCACCGCGCCTATGACATCGGGGCACTCGCCGTATTCCGCAAGCTCGTGAAATTTGCGAAGCCGGAATTCTTTTGCGAAGGAAAGTTCTCGCGACTGTTCGTGGACCTGAACCGCACCCTCACCAACAAGAGCGCTTTTAGCGAATACTACGATGCGCTCGAAGCCCGCGACAAGTCCGCTGCCCAAAAAGCGAAAGTTCAAGCCACCGCCTACTGGCAGGAATACCGCGCCGCCATCGAAAAATTCGTGGCAAGTTCGCTGCCAGCACTGAGCAACGTCGAAGTGAGTTCGCCGAAGCGAACCGCCTCTAAAACGCGCGCAGCAAGATCCGAGCCAGAAATCGTCCACCTCGGCATCCACAGCTTTACGCCCGTGCTAAACGGTAAAGTCCGCAACGCCGACATCGGAATTCTCTACGACCCCGCACGCCCGCAGGAACGCGCCTACGCGAACGTCATCAAGGCCGAAATCAAACGACTTTACCCCGCCATGAAGGTCCGCTTCAACTACCCGTACAAAGGAACATCCGACGGACTCACCACCACGCTCCGCAAAAAGTTCGGCCCGCGTTACGTGGGAATCGAGATTGAGATAAATCAGAAGTTTTTCCTATAGGAAAAGCCTCGGGACTTACCCGAGGCAATTTTCTTTTGCTTTGACGCCAGACAGAAAAAAATACTTCCTACTGTCTACCGTCTACTTCCTACTATTACAAGCAGTGTGCGCGCAAATCTTCGTCGCTCAAGGTGCTGAGGTATGCAGGCGGCACGTCGAGAACAGTCTTGCAACCGGTCACGCCGTTAGCCTTCATGCGGAGAGCAGCACGGGCGTAAGCCACCAGGACGCTCGTCGTAAATTCCGGGTTGGAATCGAGCTTCAGGCTGTATTCGATCACGTGCGTGTGTTCCTTGTTCATGCCGGTCTTGCCGGTACGGATCACGAAACCGCCGTGAGCCAGCCCGCTGTGGTTCTTGTTGAATTCTTCTTCGCTGATGAAGTTCACCGTGGTGTCGTATTCGTCGAAGTAGTTCGGCATCGTCTTGATGGCGTTCTCGATGTAGGCCTTGTCGGCACCTTCTTCGGCCACCACGTAAACCAGGCGCGTGTGCTTCTGGCGCGTGGTGAGTTCCGGCATGGAACCGCTACGCACGGCTTCGAGAGCCGCTTCCACCGGGCAGGTGTACTGCTTCGCGTTCTTCACGCCCTTGATGCGGCGGACAGCGTCGCTGTGGCCCTGGCTAACGCCCTTGCCCCAGAACGTGTAGTCCTTGCCTTCCGGAAGGATGGACTGGGCATACACGCGGTTCAGGCTGAACATGCCCGGGTCCCAACCCACAGAAATCATCGCGATCTTGCCGGCGGCCTTGGCGGCAGCGTCAACGGCGGCGAAGTGCTGCGGAATCTTGGCGTGGGTGTCGAAGGAATCGATCACGTTGAACATGGCGGCGTACTTCGGGGTGAGCACCGGCAGGTCGGTAGCGGAACCACCACAGATGATGAGCAGGTCCACCTTGTCCTTCCAGGCTTCCATTTCAGAAACGTTCAGCACCGGAACGCCCGCCGTCTGGATCTTGACCGTGGAGGGGTCGCGACGGGTAAACACGGCGACCAGTTCCATATCCGGAGCCTGCTTCACGGCGCATTCCACACCGCGACCCAGGTTACCGTAACCGAGAATAGCAATCTTTGCCATAACAATATCCTTGTTAAAAATTTTTGCGTAGAAAATATAGGAAAGTCGGAAGTTGGAAGTCGGAAGTAGGAAGTGAATTTCATGTAAAATTTATAGGGAGTAAAGGGGGGAAGGTTGGACTTTCACTTCGTTCAAGTCCCAACTGTTCGGCTCAATCATAGTCTTGCAAGCAAGACTACGACACTCGCCTTTTTCAGTTGTCCCCCTCGGCGGCACTGCGTTGCCACCTCCCCCCACGCCTAAGGGCGGACAGCACTTAGCAACTTGTTGCTTAGTGCGCATGGCCACCAAGGTGGGGCTCCGCCCCCTAAAACCCCCAGCGTTACAACTCCCAATCTTCTTTTTTTATACAGCGAAGAGAATAATAACCTTTGGGCTTGTCTACTAAAAGGCCGTTAACTCTATCCTCAAAATCTGGTGAAAAGATTTTCATCCTTCCATGTTCAGTGTATGTGCTTGTCACCCACATTCGAAAGCCTTCTCCCAAATCCTCATAAAAAAGTGGGTCTGGATCGCCTGTAGATAGGTTGTTGTAAAAAGTTGCATACCCACTATAAAGTGATACGTCCATACATTCATTGTTCTTGAAGTGGCTTATTCCATCCACCCTGTCCACGATTTCATTCCATTCAGCCAAGGTGGGAACGCGCCATCCATTGGGGCAAATGGAATCAATGATATCTGGATTAAACGTCCCATAGTTTTTTTGTTTGGTGTTCATGTATTGTACGGAATACAACCTTCCATAAATATCACAATTGCTTTGCAGTTCATCATAGCAAGTGCTAGTTTCCGCTGGGTAATTCAGGTTTTGGTCCATCCACACTCTACCGCCAATGGTGATGTATTTATACACTTGACCATCTCGAACATCTTGGAATGTTCCACGCCCGCTTTCTGGACATACTTCAGATGCATCGAAACTGGAGGATGAGTCTGTGCAAGCGGTCATTAATCCCAAGCCTGCAAGTAACAAAGGTATGAAATTATTTATTTTCATTTATCAAATTCCCGTTAAGCCGGACAAGCCGCGGTCTCCGCCACCGCAAGGTCAATCCTAATCCTTTATGCAGCGAATATTTGTGGACACAACCACACCCCTAAATATAACCTAAACCCCGCCCCAAAACAACCATTCCGTGGCCCAAAGCCCCGGCTATGTCCTACACTGCAAAACCCATTGCTTGCTTTTCTGCAAAGAAAAGTGTATATTTGTCAATGGATTTATTATGTCATACGACGTCCTAGAAAAAGAAATTCGCCAGTTGCCGGAATCCTATCTCGAGGATGTTTCGAAGTATATCCAGTTTCTGCTTTACCAATATGAGCAGGAACGCATGTCCGCACTCGAAGAGTCGGACGAGGTATTCAATGCTAAGATGCAAAAGGGACTAGATGACGTGCGAAACGGTCGCCTCACGCCCATAGACGACGCTTTCGCAGAACTCAAGCAGCGCTTCGCATAATGGAATACTCCGTTTTTCTCACAGAACAGGCAAAATCCGATTTAGCCGAAATATACTCCTATATTTCGGTTGAACTGAAATCGAAAAAATCCGCTGAAAATGTGATAGACGCACTTCATCAGGCTATGAAGGGCTTATCGCTTATGCCTAGCCGTTATCATCAGTTTCCAAACGAACCTTGGCTTTCAGAAGGGGTGCGGTATTTTACAATTCGCAACTATTCAATCTTTTATACTGTAGATGAAAACAATTTGTGCGTTTCTGTCGTGCATGTAATCTACGGCAAACGAAATCTGCCACAGGTTCTGTCAAACCGCTAAGGGGCGTAGGGCAGGATCTCGCCCCCGAATTCATCAAGACCCTTATTTTTTGACAAAATTAGGCATAATTATATTGTATTTTTGACAAAAAGTTGTATATCTTTATTGTATTTTTGACAGAATGGCTGGACAATGTCTGCCGATGTCCGAAAGAAATACAAGGTTTAGACGCAATCCTTTTATATCCCCGTACTTCCGAAGCCGCCGCGGTCGGTGCCGTCGAGCGGGCCTTCCTCGAAGGTGAGCGTCGGCTGCTGCTCCATGATGCGGAACTGCGCGATGCGGCTTCCCTTCTCGATGGTCACGTCGCGGGTGGCGTACACGGGCATTTTCCACCAGTCGTTTGCGCCGCAGTAGCTGGAATCGACTACGCCTACGGAATTCGCCTGCAGAATACCGAAGTTCTTGAATGTGGAACTGCGCGGGGCGATATGCGCCTCGAACCCCTCGGGCAACTTCATCGCGACACCCAGGTGAATCAAGCGGAACTCCCCCGCCTTGAGCGTCACGGTCTCCGCCGCCGCGAGGTCAATCCAGTCGGACTTGCCGCCCACATACGTGAGGCGCGTGATAGAATCGTCAAGATATTGAATTTTAATCTTCTGTGAGGCCATGAGCCAAATATATATAGTTTTTTAAACAGTCTATTTCAAGCATAAGGCTTCTGGCGAAATAAACAGAATCATCAGAAGTAGTTTTTACACAACGCAACAGCCTGTTTCTTGCATTTGTGTCAGGCCGTAAGTATATTTGACTCCGTAATCGAACAAAGGAGATTCCATGACGACCCAAGAAATTTTGAAGAACATCCGCGAAAAGCACAATCTCACCCAAGACCAAATGGCCGAACGCATTCACGTGACCAGGCAGGCCGTTAGCCGCTGGGAAACTGGCGAAACACAGCCGAACACCGAAATGCTCAAGGTGCTCTCGAAGGAATTTAATGTTTCCATAAACACGCTACTCGGCGCTCCACGTCAGCTCTTTTGCCAGTGCTGCGGCATGCCCCTCGGTGACGATGCGATGATTAGCCGCGAACTCGACGGCAACTTCAACGAGGATTACTGCAAGTGGTGCTATGCCGACGGCAAGTTCACCTACACAAGCAAGGACACGCTGCTGGACTTTTTGCTTTCGCACATGCCTAATCCGGAAAATACGCCAGATGCGGAAAGGCGCAAGTTTTTCGATTCGCACCTCTCGCAATTAAAGCATTGGGCAGGCTAAACGCCTCAAATAACGGCGTCAATTTTTTCGTTCCAGTGGTCCGTGGTTTCACGGGCCACTTCGTTTCCACAATCGAAGATGCACAGGAAGCAGATTTCGTTCACGACCTCGTAATCGGAGCCGCCGTTGAAGACGTTGGCGTTGCCGTATTCTTCACGGTCTTTCCACAGGTAGACCTTGCAGGAATTCTGCGCGGAAACAGACTTGCAGTATGCGGCAAGAAGGTCTTCCGTGAGGTCGGCGGCATTCGTCGCAGCGCCCGCGGCTTCATTTATCGCCACAGGCGACGCAAGGATTTCCGCAAGCGAAATGACTCGCGTGCCGTCCTTGGCCATAATTCGCCCAGCGATGTTGTATTCGACTTCCATTTATTTCGATTCAGTAGACTCGGCCGTTTCGGCAGCCTTAGCGGCTTTCTGTGCCGCGGCCTTGTCGGCGGCCTGTTCCAGACGGGCAGGCTTTTTCGCAAGATTGCGGATGAGGCCAAACAAAGCGGAAAGTTCATTGCGCGTCGGGTGCAGGCGCTGCAAGAGCGTATTGAGGAAGTTGTCACGCCAGGACTGGTCGTGATACTGGCCTGTCAGATAGCGGTCCAAGAACTTCTTGAAGCTATCAATTTGGTCGATGGTCGCCGGCGCCGTTTCGCAGGCACCCTTGCTTCCGCGCTTTGCACGACCTTCGCCGTTCGCAAGCGCTCCGCTGCGGCAAAGTTCATAGAGTCCCACCGTAACGGCCTGCGCCAAGTTCAAACTCATAAGTCCCGGCACCGGGATTTCGCACTGGTAGGTGCAAGCGTTCACTTCTTCGGTTTCGAGTCCGCAAGATTCGCGGCCGAACACCAACGCAATCGTTCCATTTTCGGGCAACAATTCCGAAAGCCCAGGCATCATCGTGTGCTTGATGGCAGACCCGTAAATGCGGCGACTGAAAGCAACTGCGCAGGCGCAATCACCGATGGCATCTTCGAACTTATGCACGATGGTCGCCTTGTCCAGGACCTCGTGGCTGTTCGGTGCCGTGTGGTAAGAATTTTCAATCACCTTGTCACGCTTCGGGTAAACAATATAAAGTTCATCGAGGGCGTAGCAGTGCATGGCGCGGGCCACGAAGCCCACATTGTGCGGATGTTCCGGTTCAACAAGTACAACTCTGAATTTACGCATAGGATAGTAGGAAGTAGACAGTGGTTAGTGGTTAGTAGTTAGTAAACAGAGGTTGGAGGGACGTTCCACTTGAAACCCTTACCGCGGATTTCGTTTTCAATGGTTTCGCCGGGTTGAATTTCGGCACCGGCATAAATCACGGAATGCTTGACAGTGGCACCAGCAGGCAATTCCACGCCCGGTTCAACGACAGCTTCGTTCACGTCGCGGCTAAGTTCCTTGAGGCGAGCCTCCACCGCAGCCATGAGACCTTCAGGCGAACCCATATCGATCCAGGTTGCATGCAGCTGCGTCATGTCCACGAACGGCGCGCGACCCGCCGCCAATTCCTGCTTCCAGAATTCGCGGATATCGAATTCACCGTCGCGAATTCGCGAAAGAGCCTCGTCGCTATACCAAGAAACGCCAGAGAACGTCGCAGGGGTCCCGGAAGTCTCGCCGAACCTCCCGGCAATGCCCGCCAAGCGACCGTCTGCACCGACGCGGAAGGTATTCACCTTCGGGAAATCCACTGCGAGCAAGGCCTCCTGCGGCCCATTCGGCTGAGCGGCCAACGCCTGCGCATTTTCAACAAAAGCCTTCAAATCAAAATCGCAATAGGCGTCGCCATTCATAATCAAGAGCCCACCGCGATAGCCCTCATTATAAATACGCTTGAGCGGCCCCGCCGTCCCCAAAATGTCGGGCAGCTCCACCCAGACCTTTTCGAAACCTAAAGTTCCACCCGCCGAAACGACCTGTTCGGCCAGGTAATGGGCATTTGCGTGCAAACGAACATTTCCGATAGCACGCGCCTTACGGGCCTGCAAGTCCAGAATCGAGGCATCAACCACGGGAACTAGGGGCTTTGGCACATCGTTTGTGAGCGGGCGCAAGCGGGTTCCAAGGCCTGCCGCCAGAATCAAAACATTCAGGGAATCGTTATTCACAAGGGAATTTTCCATTATATGTACAAAGATAGAAAAAGGCTTTCTAAAAAAATTTAACACACATCTGCAAAGCAAGAATTCTATTTTTAGGGCACCATGAAGAAACGTTACATTGCCCTTATCGTTCTCGCGGCTCTGATCGTCATTGTCATTGCCGCCCTCAAAATCGCCCCCGGCATAGCCAAGAACTACGTAGTCGAACACTCCGAAGAACTCATCGGCCGAAAGATGAAAATCGAAAACGTGGAATTCAGCCCGTTTACGTTTACCGTCACCGTCGACGACTTCGCCATCTTTGAACCCGACGGCACCACTCCCTTCGTGGCATTCGAAAAGTTCCGCATCAACGTGAACCCCACGCGACTCATCGCTAAAGAGATCAGCGTGAGCGAAATCTACCTGAAAGGCCTCTACACCCGCGTAGCACAGAGAGGCGACCTGTTCAACTTCAGCGACATCCTCAACAAGTTTGCCGCTGACTCAACAGCCGACACCACCGCCGCAAAGGAAGAACCCAAGGTCGACACCACCGCAGCGGACTCCGCTCAGGCATTGAACCTCGACCCGACCGAAGCCTTGGGCGGATTCAGCGTCGCCATCGAAAACATCACTCTTGAAAAAGGCAACATCATTTACGAAGACCTCAAAGTCGGCTCCAAGATCCACATCCAGGACTTCTCTGTTGCCATTCCCGCCGTCTACTTCAGCAACAAGAACACCGACATCGGCGTGAACCTCAAGTTCGCAAACGGCGGCGACCTGGGAATCAAAGTCCAGTTCAACATGAAGACGCAGGACTTCGGCGTGAACGTCACACTCAACAAGCTTGCACTTGCCGTCGCAAAGCCCTACCTCAAGGACTTCATCAATTACAAGGATTTCGAAGGCACGCTCGGCGTGGACCTGAACGTTGCGGGTAACGTGAATGACGTCTTGTCTTCGAACGTGAGCGGAACCGTCTCTGTCGACGACATCAAGCTCACCGAAACAAGCGGCAAGGCCATTGGCGTTGCACACGTCGGCGTAGGCATTGCCAAGGCAAACGTGAACGAAATGGATTTCCGCGTGGATTCCGTGATTGTAGACGGAGCATACGCACACCTCGACCTCTTAAAGAACGGCAAGACCAACATCGACATTTTGCTTGAACCGCTGAACAAGCCCGCAAAGGCAGCCCCGGTCGACACGACAGCAAAGGATGCCCCCAAGACCGCCGAAAAGTCCAAGCCGCTCAAGGCCGTGATCAACAAACTGCAAGTGGTCAACACCAACGTTTCTGCATCGGACCACACGCCCAAGCAGACCTTCAACTACAAAGTCAGCAACATCACTGTCAACGGTTCGAACATCAACTTCAATACGCCCTGCACCATCAACGTTTCAGCAGCCTTCCCCGAAGGCGGCGCACTCACGCTCAAGTACAAAGGCGCACTCTCCGACATCAGCACCATGGATGCTTACGTGAGCGTCAAAAATCTCGCCCTCAAGCACTTCTCGCCGTATAGCCACCACTACACCGGCTACCCCATCAGTTCGGGCACCATGGCGTTCGCCAGCGAAAACAAGATGAGCGGCTGGAACATCGAAAGTAAGAACACCATCGACATCTACAACATCGACGTCGCCGACAAGGACGGAACCACCGACCCGGAATACACCGTTCCCATGAAGGTCGGCCTCTACATCCTCAAGGACAAGGATGACAAAATCCAGTTCGACGTTCCCGTAAAGGGCAACGTGAAGGATCCGGAATTCTCTTACCTGAAAATCGTGTGGCAGACCGTGATGAACTTGCTTATCAAGGTGGCTCTCTCCCCGCTCAAGGTGGTGGGTAACGTGGCCGCCGCGGGCGCAGGCGTTGTGGGCATTGACCTCGGCAAGAACGACGAAATCTACATCGACCCGCTTGCAAGCTCGTTCACCAGCGAACAGTTCGCCAAGGCCCAGAAGATGGTCGAAGCACTCGCCAAGGACAAGAAACTCAAGATGAACTTCGTACAGAACTTCAACATGAAAAAGACCGTCGAAGCCTACAAGACGCACAAGCTCAAGACCGACTTCTACAAGGCCACACAGAACAAGACGACGCTCAACGAACTCGACGAAAAGGCCATTGTCGCCATCGAAGACAAGGACAGCGCCTACGCCGCCTATGCCGCAGAACATGCCAAGGAACTGGACCGCAAGACCATGGAAAAAGAAATCCTCGCCATGGCCGAAGCCCGCAACCAGGAACTCCTCAAGACCTTGCAGCAGCAACCCGGCGTGACCAAGAAAAACGTCACCGTGACTACGGCCCCGCGCGGTTCACTCACGCAGAAGAAGGCCATGTATAAGGTGCAAATAGACGTTCAGTAGAATCTAATTAGAGATGTGAGATGTGGAATGTGAAATGAATTATCCCACATCAGTCATTACACATTTCACATTAGTCATCCTGAGCTGATTACTTTAGAACTGTAAAAGGGGAACGCCTTCCCCTCACTGCAAAAAGAGCGCCTTTAAGCGCTCTTTTTTTCGTTACCCCTTCGCCTAGGGGCGAGGCCCCTAAAACCCAAATTTAGTCGCGGAGAAATCCGGTAAGCGGATCAGAGGCAGAAGCGCCACGGGTCAGCACGCGGCCAAGGCCAGCGAGGTACGCCTTGCGGCCCGCTTCAATAGCCTGCTTAAAGCTCTGCGCCATGAGCGGCAAATCGCCGGCGGTTGCAAGTGCGGTATTCGCCATAATCGCGGCAGCGCCCATTTCCATGGCAGCGCATGCTTCAGAGGGCTTACCGATACCTGCATCTACGATTATCGGGAGGTCTATTTCATCGATGAGAATCTGGATAAATTCGCGAGTCGAAAGTCCCTTGTTAGACCCAATCGGAGCGGCAAGCGGCATCACGGCTGCGGCACCCGCGTTAGCGAGGTCGCGCGCCACGTTCAAATCCGGGTACATATACGGCATCACGACGAAACCTTCTTTCGCCAAGGTCTCCGTCGCCTTGATGGTTTCGTAGTTGTCGGGCAAAAGGTACTTCGTGTCGCGCATGATTTCGATCTTGACGAAATCACCGCAGCCGAGTTCGCGGGAAAGTCGCGCGATGCGCACCGCCTCTTGGGCGTTGCGTGCGCCGGACGTATTCGGCAACAACGTTACACCCTTCGGAATGTAATCCAGAATATTTTCGTGATCCTTGGTGTTTGCACGGCGCACGGCGAGAGTGACAATCTCTGCGCCAGCATCGCGCACAGCAGCCTCAATCAGCTTGAGGGAATACTTTCCGGAACCTAGAATAAAGCGGGAATTGAATTCGTGACCACCAATAACGAGTTTGTCGTCCATAAAGCCTTCTTTATGTTTTTTCGGGGGTAAATATAGAATTATTCCAGCCCAAGAATCAAGCGAATCACAGTCAGGGCCTGGTGGGCGGCGCAAAGCATTACACGCGGGGCAACCAGGCCGATTCCGTCATTCACATCGCTTTTTCCGTCACCGCAAACATAAAAGCGCTTAGTCACCTTGCGTGTCGTAATCACATTACCGCTGTCGTAGCCCGCCATGCCAGAAGCCGCGACCAAGAACTTTTCAGGCATGTTTTCAAGCACCGTGTTCACAAGCATCGCCTTCGCTTCGGCATTGTCGAACGCCTCGCAAACCACGTCGGCCTTCGCCAGGAGCGGGACCGCATTTTCGGCAGTCACCTTTTCAAAGTGAGTTTCGTATTCCGTGTACGGGGCAATCTCTTTCAAGTTCGCAAGCAACGCCTCAGGCTTCGGCATTCCCACCTGGTTCGCCTTGTACTGCTGGCGATGCAAGTTCGTCACATCGACGCAATCGAAATCAACCAGAATCAGTTTGCCGACTCCGGCCCGCGCCAGGGAAACCGCTATGTTGGAGCCGAGACCGCCCAAGCCGCAAACAGCAACCGTTGCCGCCTGCAACTTTCGCACAGCCTCTGCACCCTGCCGCTTTTCAAGCGCAGCGTGCATCTCGTTCTGCGAAGGCATGCGAGAAGGTTCGCGCATCTGCGAAAGATCAGCAGTCATCACCCGCCGCCTACAAAATTCACGACCTCAACGATATCGCCGTCGGCAAGCACCGTCTCGGCATACTTTGCCTTCGGAACAATTTCCTCGTTCCGTTCCACAGCGATGCGCACGGTATTGTACCCCGCTTCCGCAAGGTATTCGGCAACGGTCTTGCCCGCCGCATCGACATTCTGTCCATTAATAGTAAGCATAGAACAAATATAGGAAATCAGAACATCACCCTGTACGGGATTTGCTTGTCGAAAGAGCGGCCCTTGAGGTCGCGGTAGCCCTTGCCCAGCGCACGCACGTTATCCGCACGGAGGGCGCGACCGTCGCGACCATCGATTCGGCGGATTGCATCCGTCGAATCCTTCACGCCTTCGTCAAACTTGATGTTGCCGAGGAGCGTCTCGCCGCCGAGACCATCTGCGGTCAGGTAGAAGTCCTGCACGCCCTTGAGTTCCGGCAGGTTGCTGCAGCGCACGTCAATCCACTTGCTCGCGTCACCCGCCGAGGGCAATTCGCATTTCGAAATCACGTCGCCCTTCTTGCTATCCTTGCGGATGTTCAGCGTACCGCCGGCTCCGTTCTTCACCTGCACAAGTACGCCCGGGCCTACGATGGAATCCGTAATCACGTTCTCGAAAATCGCATAGCCGCCATCCTTGATGGCGAACTCGTCGTCCGCAGTCAAACGCACGCGGATGCCGTTGTCAAAGCCGTTCGCCGGAATCGTGTCGCGGATAATGCGCAAGAAGTCGAGGCGGTCGAGTTCTGCGTAATGCTTGCCCTTCGTAATCTCGATGAAGTTCGAGCCGCGCTTGAGTTTTGCTGGGATGTACACCACCGACTTCTCGGGGAATGCGCTCCACGCGCCCGTCAGCGGCAACGCCACTTCCTGGTTCTTGCCGTTGATGCTCACGAAGTGCGAACTTCCGTTCGCACCGTCTTCGGTCCAGTTGTTATCGTAGCGGTAGCGAATCAGGTACTCGCCCGCCTGCGGGATAATCATCGGCAGGCGAATCTTGCTGTCTTCGTAGTTGATGTAGGCGCAGAACTCGCCGTTCGATGCATCGGAGCTGCTCGAAATATCCACGTGCGTCAAGGCGCCATGTTCCACCTCGGCACTCAGGTAACGCCCGAGGAACGGCTGCCCCAGTTCCGGCCAGCCGTCGTCAGTATAGACGATGTCGCGAACTTGTATGTAAGAATTACCGCCGTCGTTCTTGTCGTAGTAATGGTTCACAAAGCGCTGGCGGTTCACGTCCTGGAACGCCTCGCCACCCGCAGGTCCGTAGTAACGCCCGTAACGACTCAACAGGATCGTACCGCCGCCATTCAGGAGAGCCTTGCCGCTGCGATCCACGTACCCGCCGTCGATGCGGTTGGAACGCCCCACAGTTGTCTTATAAGAATTGTTCTCGAGGTCGGCGCCCTTCTTGCAGCAGTTGTCCCACGCCGTAAACAGGTAGTAGTAACCATCGTGCTCGATGAGGCTTGCACCCTCGATGCCCGAACCGCCGCGGTTCGCGATGTTGATCATCTTCGCACCGTCTTTCACCTTGCCTGTCGATTCGTCAAGTTCCAGAATGTGGATGCCCGTGCCCCACGAACCGAACGCCATCCAAACCTTGCCATCGTTGTCCTTCAGCACCGCCGCGTCAATCGCGTTGTAGGCGTCGCTCTTGACCGTGTGAATCACCTCGCCCATGTCCGTCCAGCCGTAGCCTGGTTTTGTCGGGTCGATTTCCTTGCTCGCCATGAACCCCATGCCCGACGAGCGGATGCCCATCTCGGAACCGCAATAGTACATGCGGTATTCCCCGCCGATGTAATGAATGTCCGGCGCCCAGATGTCAATCATGTTCGGCGCGTACTTGTAAAGCCACTTCGAAAATTCCGGCATGGCGGGCTCGCCGTTCTTCCAGTTCAGCGCATCCTCGGAAAACTGCATGAGCATGTGGTTGTCCGTCGTGGCAAGCGCATAGCCATCCTCGTAACGGATAATGTCCGGGTCATGCCCTGCCCAGCGCGTCTCCTTCGCGTACCAATCGGCCGCAAAAGTCGAACAAGCTAAAGTAAGTATTGCCGCAGTCGTTACGACAGACGCCTTGCCAATCCCGAATTTCATTTTTCCTCGCTTTACCCATACACCATACCCTAAATTTATACTCCCCTAAGACATTCGTCAACCATCCAACAATCCAATACCATTGATTTTTTCGCAACAAGAAACAGCGTTTTTCAGCATCCAACCGCTTGCGAACCCGCATAAATAAAGGTATATTCAGAAGGCAGTCTTATAAGGGCTCTTTATGAGCCGAGGTAAAACCTCCGAAGGCTATATTGCTCTAAATACACCAAGCCATGTAAAACGGAACCTTCATTACCCCGCCTTCAACCGAAAAATGTTTCGGGTGAATTATGAAACACCCGAACATAAGAAAAACGACAAACAGGCTTTTTTAAAATCACCCCTTAGAACATCACCCGGTACGGAATCTGCTTGTCAAAACTGCGGCCCTTGAGGTCGCGGTAGGCCTTGCGGGCGGGTGCCGGAGAATCGTGGCGGACTGCACGCGGGGCAATCGCAGTCGTTCCGCTGCTGGAACTTTCCGGCGCAACCTCGCTGGAGCTGGAAACTGGGTCGCCACACGGTGCTTGGTTGCAGACAACCTGCATCGGCTCAAAGATGAGATTCCCGAGAATCGCCTCGCCGGAAATTCCCGATGCCGTCAGGTACAGGTCCTTGATGCCGCGCAGGCCCATGTCGCCCGAGCATTTCGCCGCAGACCAGCCGCCACCCATGAGAGATCTATTTGACAGGTCACATGTGAAGACCGCAGTCCCGTCCTTCTTGCCGTCGCGAATCACGATCTTACCCGACGAAGCATTTTTTACCTGAAGGAAAACATTGCCGATATCCTTGAGCGAATCCGTTACCACGTTCTCGAAAATCGCATAGCCGCCATCCTTGATGGCGAACTCATCGTCCTTCGTGAGACGCACGCGGATGCCGTTGTCAAAGCCGTTCGCGGGAATCGTATCGCGGATAATGCGCAAGAAGTCAATGCGGTCGAGTTCCGCGAAATTACCGTTAGGCGAAGGCTCAATTTCGATGAAGTTGCCACCGCGCTTGAGTTTCGCAGGCACCATCACCACGGACTTTTCGGGGAAAGTGCCCCAGGAACCCGTAGGCGGGAGCGTCACCGTCTGCGACTTGCCATTCACCGTCACCTTGTGTGTTGCGGCCGCATCGCCACCGTTCGCGTAGCGGTAACGCAGCAGGTAATCGCCCGCCTGCATGATGTTCATCGGCAGGCGAATCTTGGAGCCCTCGGTATTCACGTACGCGAGGTATTCCCCGTTCGAGGCCGTATTGCTGCGGGTAATCGCAAGGTCGCCCGAAACAGCGCGGGTCAGCGCGCCATGCTCGACTTCGGCGCTCAAATAACGCCCGAGGAAGGGCTGTCCCATCTCAGCCCAGTTATCCTCGGTGAAGACAACATCACGTATATGAATGTGATTGTACTTGTCTCCGTTCAAGTCGTAGTAGTGGTGCACAAATCGCACGCGGTTCAGGTCCTGGAAGGCCTCGCCGCCGCCCGGCCCCACGTAGCGCCCGTAGCGTTCCAAAAGAATCGTGCCGCCGCCGTTCGCCATGGTGTAACCGGCGCGGTCCTTGTACGGTCCGGTTACTTTGTCTGCACGACCGTAAGCCGTCTTGTACGTTGTCTGCTCGATGTTTGCGCCCTGCTGGCAGCACTTGTCCCATGCGGTGAACAGGAAATACTGCCCGCCATGCTCAATCAGGCTCGGACCTTCTTCGGCACCGCCGCTCGCGCTGCTGGTACGGCGGGCAATGTTGTAGACCGTCTTGTCGTCGCTCGCCTGGTAGCCTGTCGTTGCATCTAACTTAATCAGCTGAATGCCCAACCCGAACGAACCGAAAGCCATCCAGTAATTGCCCTCGGTGTCACGCACAACGTCGGCATCGATGGCATTGTACTTGTCGCTAGTCGTCGTGTGGAAAACGTGGCCGTGGTCGGTCCAGCTGTAGCCCGATGTGCCCGGCATAATGGACTTTGTGGACTGGTAGCCGATTGCCGAAGAACGCTTGCCAAAGACGGACACGCAGTAATACACGCGGTACTCGCCGTTCATGTAGAAAACGTCGGGAGCCCAGATACCCTCGGTGCCCGGAGCATAGGTGTAGGCCCACTGCGGAATGGCGCTCACGGTCGACTTGTGGTCCTTCCAGGTGTATGCGTCTTCGGATGTCCAGAGCTGCAGATTGTTGTTGGTGCTCATGAGGGCGTAGCCGTCCTCGAACCGTACCATGCTCGGGTCGTGACCGGGTTGCAAATTATCCTTCGCATACCAGTCGGCAGCGGAGGACGTCGCAACACCAAGCGACGCTCCCAATAGCGCCACGAAACCAAAAGATTTTCCCAGGCCCATAACCATTATAAACTCCCTGACGACACGTCTAATCTAAATATATCTTTAAATCCTTCAAAAGTCAATAGAATTTTTATTAAAAAGTCCACACTTTCAGCAGGTAAAAACAGAATTATGTAGGTTTTATCAAAATTTCAAAATAAAAAGTCCACACTTCGCGCGACTACAAAAAAGCCCACCCTGAAACAAGTTCAGGGCAGGCTCTTCAATTCCAATACAATTGGGCGCGAACGGTCTCTGTGAGCAACAAAGCCCCTGTTATTAAACAGGGGCGGTTGCGAGAGCGAGGCGATATCACATTCTTGTTTGTGCGATAGAGCCGAGCGGTCTTCCGTGAGCCAAAAGCGACTCGTCTTAACGAGTCGTGTTGGCGAGAGAACCGGCTTCAGGGTACGGACTTAGCCAAGTTTAGCCGGTTCGGTCTTATTAGGTATGTGCGTCGACCCATTCGGCGTTCTTCTTGCAAGCCTCAACAGACTTCGCGAAGGCGGCCTTTTCTTCGTCGCTCATCTTGACTTCGAGAATCTTTTCGACACCGTTTGCACCGACCACGACCGGCACGCCGCAGTAGAGGCCCTTCACGCCGTATTCACCGTTCAGCTTGGCAGCGCAAGAGAACACGCTCTTCTTGTCGAGGAGGTAGGCTTCGGCCATGTGGATGGCGGAAGTTGCCGGGCTGTAGAAGGCAGAGCCGCGGCCGAGGAGGTTCACGATTTCGCCACCGGCACCGGCGGTACGCTTGGCGAGTTCGGCGAACTTTTCCTTGCTCATGAGCTGAGAAACCGGGATACCACCGACAGACACGCATTCCATGATGGAAACCATGGTGTCGCCGTGGCCGCCCATCACGAGGGCCTTCACGTCTTCGACAGACACGCCCAGTTCGTCGGCCACAAAGCAAGCGAGACGGGCAGAGTCAAGCACGCCAGCCATACCGATGACCTTGTTGGCCGGGAGGCCGGACTGCTTCTGCATGTTGTAGACCATGGCGTCCAGCGGGTTGGTGATCACGATGACGAATGCATCCGGAGCGTTTTCCTTGATGGCTTCGGCAACGGTCTTGATCACGCCGCAGTTCTTGTCCAGAAGGTCGTCGCGGCTCATGCCCGGCATACGCGGGAAACCGGCGGTCACGATCACGACGTCTGCGCCCTTGATGGCGGAGTAGTCGGTAGACCCCTGAAGATCCACAGAAGAGTTGATGACAGAGCGGCCTTCCATAATGTCGAGAGCCTTGCCCTTCGGCATGCCCTGAGTCTGCGGAATATCGATAAGGACCACGTCGCCAAGATTCTTCTGGGCGAGCACGAGAGCCATTGTACCACCGATTTGACCAGCACCAACAAGTGCAATCTTCTTTCTAGCCATGATTTAACCTTCCTTTTAAGGTAATTAGATTTTTACGCATCAAATATAGCACTTTTTCGTGTTTCAGACAATGAAAAACACGCCATAAAGCCGAAAAACGGAAAAAATAAGCATGGTTCGTCTCAAAACAAGTCGAGCGAGCTGTTGAGGTAGATTTCTTCGCGGACCTTGAGCTGGAATTCGGGTTTGGTCATGTAATAGAGCAGAAATTCCAGGACGACGGCGCTGCCGAGGCTGCGGCCTTCGATTTTAAAGTGGCGGAATCCTTGCGGGGCGTACATGTTTTGAATGTTGTCAATTCCGATAAAGCCGGGATTTTTCATGGCGTCAGAGAAGCGGTAGCCGCGCCCTGCGTTCGGCGAGGCACATACGTGGTCTTCATGTGTTTCGCCGAGGTTCTTTTGGCTCACGTTCTCGTAGCACTTTTTGCGGTCTTGGCAGCCGAACCAGCAGCATTCATTGCACAGGAACTCGACTTTCTGCTTTTCTGCAGGCGTTAGCGCGTTGAGTTTGGCGAATTGCTTGTTGAGCCTGAAATCCGGCACCACGTAACTGAATTCATCGCGCTTCAGTTCACCCTCGAATTGGGCGAAATCTGTCAGCACCTTCGTGGTCGAAGAAACGAAATAGAATCCCGGATACTTCGCCTTAATGTAATCGAGCAACAAATCCGAATGAATGATGACACCGCTCGGAGCCGCTCCGTTTTTCTCAAAGAGGGTGCACAGGGCGTTGCATTTTTTGTCGGCAAGATGTTCTTTGCGAAGCAAGGAATTGCTGAAGGTCAGGCGCGCCGAGATGCCGTATTCCTTCGTGAGCGCGGCAACCTCTTCGGGCTCCGCATCGCCAAAACCGACGCGGCCACCACCCCAAAGGCAATCGCTGGGCGCACCGTAAATGGAGCCGATTTCACACCACTCGTAAAAGAATTCCCGATGCTCGCGGAACAGTGGCAAGAACGCCTTGTACAGGTCATAAAATTCGAACAGTCCGGGAAGGTGGTAGAAAACGCTCATCACGTCAAATATACCTATTTCTATTTCGCCCGCCTACTCTATTTTAACTATATTACAATCATCTCCGAAATCCGAAATTCGAATTCTGAATTATCCTATGCGCACTCTAGTTCTTTCTGATATTCACGGTTCTGCGTTCGCCTGCAAGATGGCGCTTTCTTACCTCGACATGTTCAAATGCGACCGCATTTTCCTATTGGGCGACCTTCTTTATCACGGGCCGCGGAACCCGCTCCCCGGCGGACACGACCCGCAAGGAGTTGTCGAACTCCTGAGCCCGCTCAAGGAAAAAATTACTGCGGTGCGCGGGAACTGCGACGCCGAAGTGGACCAGATGGTGCTGGGATTCCCGTGCCTTGCGGACTTTGCCGAAATCGAAGAAAACGGACTGCGCCTATTTTTGAGCCACGGTCACCTGTACGACCCGTATCTGTTCAGCCACTACAAGGCCGACGTCTATTTTTCGGGCCACACCCACATTTTCACCGCCGAAAAAAACGCTGACGGCGTCTTCTGCCTGAACCCGGGCTCCACGAGCCTGCCCAAGGGCGGAAATCCGCCGACCTTCGGACTTTACGAGACCTTCGGCGAAGGCTCCACCACTCCCCCGCGATTCAGCGTACACCACCTGGAAACCGGCAAGGAACTGGCGGCTGTGGAGATTGTGCGAGAGTAGATAGGGTTATTCAATGCAGAATAAAGCCTCAAAAATTTTAAGACTTTTGGCTCAAAGTGAAGACGATTTTTCAAAGGGAAAATCAACCCGTCAAAAAGACCTCTTTGATTCCTTGGAGAAGGAACTAAAAAAGAGTCAATCTAGATGACGCCCTCTGGACACGTATGATGTTCCCGATTGTATAGCCCTATTTCTTCAATGCCGAGAGAAATTCCTTGAGGCGGGAATCTTTCGGATTGTCGAAGATTTGTTCGGGGGTGCCGTCTTCCTTGACGTAGCCGTCGGCAAAGAACAGCACGCGGTTGGCGACTTCGCGGGCAAAGCTCATTTCGTGCGTCACCACGACCATCGTCATGCCGGATTTGGCCAAGTCCTTCATGATCTTGAGGACTTCGCCGACCATTTCGGGGTCCAGGGCACTGGTGGGTTCGTCGAACAGGATTACCTCGGGCTGCATGGCCATGGCGCGGGCAATCGCCACACGCTGCTGTTGGCCGCCGGAGAGTTGTGCCGGGTAATGATCCGCACGTTCCAGGAGCCCGATACGTTTCAGGAGTTCCTTCGCACGCTTTTCCGCTTCGGCTTTGGTCATGAGCCCCAATTTCATCGGAGCGAACATGATATTCTTGAGGGCAGTCATGTTCTTGAACAAGTTAAACTGCTGAAACACCATGCCCACGCGCCTGCGAACATCTGGCTTCGAAACACCCTTCGCCAAGATGCGCTTGCCGTCCAGCAAAATGTCGCCGCTTGTCGGAATTTCAAGCAGGTTCAACTGGCGGAGGAAAGTGGACTTGCCGCAGCCCGAAGGCCCGATAACCGCAATCACGTCGCCGCGATGAATGTCAAGCGAAATTCCCTTGAGAATCTGCTTGTCGCCGTAAGATTTGCAAAGGTCCTTGACCTGGATTAAAGTTTCTGCATTAGCGTTCATTTTTCTTCAACCTCTTTTCAAGCTTTGCAACGCAAGACGAAAGTCCTGCCACAAGGATAAAGTAGATGACCGCTACAGCAAGGAGCGGGAGCATTGCTTCGTAGGTCATGCTGCGGATAATGTCACCACCACGGGTCAAATCGGTCAAGCCGATGTAGCCGCAAATGGAAGTTTCCTTGATGAGCGAGATAAATTCATTCGTAAGAGCCGGGAGCGAATTCTTGAAAGCCTGCGGGTAAACGATGCTGTAAAGAATCGTGCGGAACTTGAGTCCGAGGCTGCGCCCCGCCTCGATCTGCCCCGGATCTACCCCCTTGATACCGCTGCGGATAATTTCGGAAACGTATGCACCCGAATTCACGCCGAAAGCCACGATCGCCACGAGAATCTTGTTCACGTTCACCGACGAGAATACGATGTAATAAATGATGAGCAGCTGGATCATCATCGGCGTTCCGCGAATCACGGCGAGGTACACCCTGGCAATTCCATTCAGAACCTTATGGCGGCCATTGAATTCATTGCTGGTGCGGATTTGCGCAATCACAAAGCCAATCAGAATGCCTAGCAGCGCAGCAAAGAACGAAATAATCAGCGTATTGCAAAGACCTGTGACAATGAACTTCCAGCGGTCCTCTTTCACAAAATTCTTGTGAAGGTGATCGGCGAAGGATTCTTCACTTTGGACAGCCTCGTCGCCGCGTACAATCACCACAATCTTCGATAGTGTATACGGAGTCGTGAAATTGATGGACTTTTTGCGTTCTTCGGTCACGGTAAAGCCTGCAAAACCCACATCGGCCTTGCCCGAAGAAACCGCATTGATAATCGCATCGAATTCGATATCCTGAATTTCAACCGTGCGGTTCATGAAGTCGGCAATATAGTTGACCACTTCGATATCGAAACCGGTAATTTTGGCGTTTTCGTAGTATTCGTACGGCGGGAACTGGGCGTTCGTTGAAAGCACCAGCTTCGGGCCTTCGGTCACCTTCTTCTGGTAATGGTAATTGCCGCTGCGATTGATGTAGGTGTTAAAGAGGGAATCGTAGGTTCCGTCCAATTTCATCTGGGCGAGCGCCTGGTTCACCGTATCGAGCAGCGCTTCGTTGCCCTTCGCGACCACGCCCGCGTACATTTCTTCGACAAAGACTTCTTCGAGAATGCGGAGCGACGGATTCTGCCGCACAAAGGCCTTGGCCGGCTGGTCGTCACTCATGACCGCATCGATTTTCCCCTGCAACAGCGCCTGCACGGCATCGGCCAGTTTCGTGTAGCGGTCCACGTCGATTTTTGCCGTATCGCCGCCGAAATCGGACGCGTAAATATCGGCGGTATTGCCGATTTGCACGCCCACCTTCTTGTGGCCGAGATCGTTAATGCTGTGGACTTTATTGGGGATTACCGCCTGTTTACTTTCGCAAGAAACCAGGGCGAGCGCATAAAACGCTATGAAGATTGGGAGTAGGAATTTTCTCATCATCTTTTAACCTTATCAAAAAGTTAGTTAAAAGACCGTGGTTTGGGAACCCCTTGTGAGTTTTATTTAATAAATCAATTTCAAATCATCTACAATGAGCGTAGCACCTGATACGCCCTTGTAGTGATTTCCGTCGGCACTGGAGGCGAACACCACGCGAATGTGTGTCACGGGTTCTTCGCCCGTTCCCTGCACGAGGCCGTTATTGATAGCGGCCTTATTCGAAGATTTCAACTTGGTATCGAATGTCGAAGAATTTTCGATGGGAGATCCTTCAAGAGGTTCGCCATACTTGAGCTTCAAGCGGAGCGTGCGCATGCCATTTTCATCGGGTTCCGAAACGCTTACGACGTCCGGATTTTCGCGGCCGGAGTTGTCAGCCTTGGTGGAACGGAACCAAGCCGAAGCCACCAGCGTGTTGACATCGGTGGACTTGCGGTTCACATTCTTGTTGCCGGTGCGGTTTTCTAGCAGAATGTAGATATCGCAGCTGTCGCCCTTGCCTTCGTAGCTGAACTTGACTTCCATGTATTCGGGCCTTGCCGCAAAGGGCTTGCCAAAGTCCAGAAGTTCATTGCCATCGGGCCAGGTCGAAGAACTGGCCATCGAAAGCGTGCCCACGCCATTGGGGTTAAAGTCGGCCGTATAGAGGCTCCCGCTTGCAATCTTAGTAAGAGCGGAACCAGTTTTAATCATTGCGCCAATCATAGAACCCGAAGTTTTCTTTTCGGTGGTTGTCAAAATCGTATTGGCGTTGCCCCAAATAGAATCCGGCGTGACATCATTCTTGTTCCAGGAGTTGAAATTTTCGCCCGGCAACTGGTAGCCCGCCTTCACCGAATAAGTGACGCTTTCATCTTCATTTGTTACCTTGACCTGAACGCCCGCGCCAAAATCGTAGGACTCGCCCACGGTCACATTGGCCGTAGCACCTTCTGAAAGTTCCATCGCCGAAAGTTCAAGAGCGGTTAAATCCGTACGGAAGGCAAGATTGTCTACATGAATAGACTTGCTTTCTTCATCGATGACAGCATCTTTCCCGGCAATCGAAAGTGCTAGAATCTTGGGGGCCTCGGCGGTGCCGGGTTCATCAGTTTCCGAAGAACTTGATGTGGCCGCAGAACTATCCGCGGATTTTTGGGAGCTGCTAGAAGTTTCCTTGGACTCCGAGCTGCTGGACTTGTCGCTCTTTTCGGAACTGCTCGATTTACTTTCTGCAGAACTGTTGGACTTGGCCGAGGAACTACTGGATTCAGAACCACTTTCAGGCTCCACATTCGGGATATTGAATTTCAACTGCCAAACGGACTTTTTACCGCTTTCAGAAACCACCACCACATAAAGCACATGGCTAGAAGGAATTTGGATCGTTTTGCCCGATTCAATAGTCTCTTTGGAATACTTCACCTTCTTGGCAAGCGAATCGAGCCCCGCAGAATCCGTCGGGAAATCATCAATATCGCCCGCCACCAAATGAAGCGTTGCAAAATGGCTCATATCGAGTTCTTCAAGTGTCACCGATTCCCATGTATCAAGCGAGTCGGGAACTTCGACCAAGTCAAATTCGATGCGGTGTTGCTCCGAATAAATCGCCGGCGAGCCGTCTTGTTCGGCGACGGCAATTTCTTTGAGTTCGCGATAATCCGAAGTGTCAAACGTATCGTAATCGGCGGTACATGCGCCAAGAAGCATCATCAAAGCAAGGAAACTCCACTTTTTCATATTAGCACTCCCCACTTGTTAAAAGAAATAGACCAACGAAAAGTCCAAGGCCAGCAAGTTGATCTTGAAATTCACGATATTGTACAGCACCTCGCTACGGGATTCCCCGTTTTCTTCGATTTCCATGAACGAAGAACTCAAGCCCAAAAGGCCCACCGAGGTTTCAAAGGCCAAGCGGTCCAGCACCATAATGCTCAAGCCCGGATTGATTCCGAAGTTGAATGTCCAGCCGTGGTTTTTCGTCTTGGACAATTCTTCGCCATCGTCGGTTTGCGATATGCCATAAGAATATTCCACCTTGAGTGAGGTCTCGTTAAAGAAATAGACCGTTCTGGAATCAAAAACTTTCAAGTAATTTTTCAAGAAGGGTTGTACAAAGAATCCGTTGCTCACGTACTTGCGATGTTCCTTGACATCGGCAATATCTTCGAGAATGGAAAAATCGATATCCACAAAGGTCCGGCTATACCCCACTCGGGCACCGATCGCGATTGCATCACGGATAAAATAACCGCCAAAACCTTCGGCCGTAAAAGTGTACCCCTCGGCCTTGTAAATATCGCCAAAAATGATATTCAGGGCATCTTCGTCAGATTCGCCCTGCAGCAAAAACAGGGTGGCACCCGTCAGGAAGTTTCCACGGTGAATCGCTTCGTCTTCTTGAACGGCATGAAGATTGGCTAGGAGCCCGCCCTTTTCTGCATGCGAAGATTTCGTCGGAGTTGTACCAGTCGAATCGTTTGAATTTGCCGCAAAAACTTGCGACACAAAAAGCGACATCAAAAAGACAAAAAGAAACCTATACATCATAGTGACTAAATATAATTTAAGTTTACATTCGGTTTGCTTTTTAATACTTACAATCACAGTCTACAGCCGACCGTCTTATGTTTGTTATCCACTAAATACTATATTATTTCGCATGCATTACACTCCATACCGAGACTTACTGCTGAAGGTTTTCCCGAATTACCTGAAGGTGCGCAAACTCCCGCTGAATGGCGGCATGAGTTGCCCGAACCTGGATGGCACCAAGAGTTTTTCGGGTTGCAGCTATTGCAATAACAGGAGTTTCAGTCCGGTATTCGACCAGGCGAAGGTATCGATTCAGGAACAGCTCGACAAGTTCGTGCCGCGCCTCCGTGAAAAGTACCCGAATGCAGGCATTTTGGCTTACTTGCAGCCGTACACGAATACGCATGCGCCGCTGGAGCACCTACGCGGAATCATCGACCCGATTATCAAGCACAAGGAAATTGCAGGCCTCGCCATAGGCACGCGCCCAGACTGCCTCGAAGACGAGAAGGTCGCCTATCTCGCCGAACTTAATCACAAGAAACCGATTATCGTAGAAATCGGCCTGCAAACCGCAAACGACTTGACGCTCGCCGCCATCAACCGCAGGCATACCCTCGCCGAATTTACCGATGCCGTCAAGCGCTGTCAGGCGGCAGGACTCACCGTTACCACGCACGTGATCGTAGGGCTCCCCGGCGAAACCATGGAAGATTTCAAGCATACCGCCCAAGTGGTGCGCGGCTTGAAACTCGCCGCGGTCAAGATTCACCCGCTGCACATCGTGGCGGGCACCGTCATGGCGCAGGATTACGCCAATGGCGAAATCAAGCTCCTGACTTTTGAAGAATACTGCGAAGCGGTCGCCGAGATGATCAAGATTATCGGCTTTGAAACCGCCATCGAGCGCTTTAGCGGCGAAAGCCCGAGCGACATGCTCATCGCCCCCGACTGGTGCGGCGAAAGGGACAAAATTATCGCGACTGTAGAAGGAATTTTGAGTAGGCAGTAGACAGTAGACAGTAGACAGTAGACAGTAGGCAGTAGGAAGTAGGAAGTAGGAAGTAGACTGTGGATTATTAATTTAAAAACAGATTTCCTCTTTTGCGGGAATGACGGAAGGGAAAATGCAAGAGAACAAGAAAAAGACATTCATGTACAAGGCCGATCGTGAACTCAAGAAAGAATTTTTCTTTCTCGACAAATTCTTCAAGTTGAGTGACAACCAGACCAACATCCACACCGAATTTTTCGCTGGTCTCATGACTTTCATGACCATGGCCTACATTCTGGCGGTGAACCCCGAAATTCTTTCGGCCGCAGGAATGCCCAAGGGCGGCGTCTTCATCGCCACCGTCATCGCGGCCGCCGTCGGTTCTGCCCTCATGGGCTTTGTCGCGAAATACCCCTTTGCACTTGCCCCTGGCCTTGGCATAAACGCCTTCTTTGCCTACACCGTGGTGCTGAGCATGGGCTACAGCTGGCAATTCGCCTTGTTAGCCGTCTTTGTCGAAGGCATCCTATTCTTGATACTTTCTGTCGTCTCTGTCCGCGAAAAACTCTTTAACAGCATTCCCCTTTCGCTCAAATCGGGCGTTGCGGTCGGCATCGGCATATTCATCGCCTTTATCGCCTTGCAGGGCGGTAAAATCGTGGTCGCCAACAACTCCACCATCGTAGGCCTCATCAATTTTCATTCTGTCGACATGCACACAAGCGGCATCTGGGCGATTCTTACCCTGGGGGGCATTATCATTACCTCGGCCTTCTTGATTAAAGGAATCCGCGGCGCCATCCTGCTTGGAATTTTTGCGACCTGGCTGCTCGGCATTGTCACCGAATTTGCAGGCATCTACGTTCCGAATCCCGAAGCCGGATTTCATTCCGTAATTCCGCAGTTCGGCGATTACCTGCAGACTTTGGACCGTTCCTTCCGCGAATTCGGAATCACCTGCGGAGCGCTTTTCCATCCGGAATCCTGGACTCTCACCCGAGGCGATGCTATTGTCGGCCAAGGATTTTCGCTCATCAAGTCGCTTGACTTCTTTGTCGTGATTTTCGCTTTCTTCTTTGTAGACCTGTTCGATACGCTGGGCACTCTGATTGGAGTTTCGTTCCGTGGCGGGTTCCTGAAAGAAGACGGCAAGCTCCCCCGCATTTCTCAGGCGCTTATCTGCGACGCAATCGCCACCTCGATCGGCGCCCTTTGCGGAACATCGACTACGACCACTTACGTGGAAAGCGCCGCCGGCGTCACCTACGGTGGAAAGACGGGCCTTACCGCCGTCTCGGTCGCATTATTCTTCTTGCTTTCGCTCCTTTTTGCGCCAGTCTTCATGGCGATTCCGGGTTTTGCAACAGCCCCCGCGCTCACCATGGTCGCCTACTTCATGATGACCTCCATCGCCAAAATTGACTGGACAAACCCGAGAGAATCGATTCCCGCCTTTATCTGCATGATTGCCATGCCGCTCACCTATTCCATTTCGGACGGCATCATGTTCGGCGTGATTTCTTACACCTTAATAAACGCTCTCACCGGCAAGATCAAGAATGTCCACTGGGTCATGATTGTGCTCACCGCGATATTCTTGCTCAAGTACGCTTTGATGTAGAAACAGAACTTAGAGCTTAGTTGGTTGAGCTTAGAAAATTTTATATTTGCACGCGCAAAAAAACAAAAGGATTTGCAAATGGCACAAAACAAGAGCAACGTGAAAACGAATTCCGGCAAAACATCTTCTGCCAAGAAAGGCACCCAGACCAACATGTGGACCGGCCGCTTCGCTAGCGGCATGGCCCAGAGCATGGTGGACCTGAGCTTCAGCCTGCAATTCGACGCCGAACTCATCGAAGAAGACATCGAAGGCAGCATTGGCCACGGCAAGGGCCTGGTGGAATCCGGCGTGCTCAGCAAGGCCGACTACAAGAAAATTTGCGACGGACTCGCCAGCATCCTCAAGGATTACAAGGCCGGCAAGAACCTTTGGCAAGAATCGGATGAAGACATCCATATGGCCGTAGAACGCGTGCTCACCGAACGCATCGGTGCCCTCGGCAAGAAGATTCACACGGGCCGTAGCCGTAACGACCAGGTCTGCACGGACTTCAAGCTCTACATGCGTCACCGCGCCACCGAAATCCGCGCCCTCGAAGTTTCTTTGATGGAAACGGTGCTCGACCTCGCCAAGAAATACTTCGGCAAGATGATGCCGGGCTACACCCACTTGCAGCAGGCTCAGCCGATTTACTTCAGCCATTACCTGATGAGCATGTTCTTTGCCGTGAGCCGCGACGTGAAGCGCCTCGACAACTTCCTGGAACTGCACAGCGAACTTCCGCTGGGTAGCGGCGCCATGGCCGGTTCTGCATTCCCGTACCACCGCGCCCTCGTCGCAAAGGAACTCGGATTCAACGGTGTTAGCCCGAACAGCATCGACGCCGTAAGCCATCGCGACATGATGCTTGAATTCGAAGCAGACCTCGCCATTATCGCAAACACCATGAGCCGCTACGCTGAAGACTTCGTGAACTGGAGCACCAGCGAATTCGGCTACCTCACCCTGCACGACGCCTTCTCTAGCGGTTCCTCGATGATGCCGCAGAAGAAGAATCCGGATTCCATGGAACTTATCCGCGGAAAGTCCGGCCGCATGCTCGGTAACTTCAGCGCCCTCTACACGTTGGTGAAGGGGGCGCCGCTCAGCTACAGCCGCGACCTGCAAGAAGATAAAGAACCGGTTTTCGACTCCGTCCATAACGTGAAGGTGATTCTCCGCGTGATGAAGGAAGCCTTGGAAAGCGCTCGTTTCAATTTCGACAAGATGCACGCGAAGATGCTGCCGGCGCTGCTGGCTACCGACCTCGCCGATCTTCTCGTCGAATCCGGCGTGCCGTTCCGCGATGCCCACCACGTGGTCGGTAGCCTGGTCGGCGAAGCCGCCCGCCAGGGCCTCGAATTCACGGACCTCTCCGACGAGGCCTGGGCAAGCGCCGGCGTTCCGAACGTGAAGCAGATGAAGAAGACACTCACCTTCGAATACAGCGTGTCCCGCCGTAACATCGAAGGCGGCACGGGTCCCAAATCCGTGAAGCAGCAGTTCAGCAAGGCCGAAGCGATTCTGAAGAAGTTCAAGAAGTAAAAAAAATCTCCGACAAAATCGGAGACTTTAACAAATTTTAAAAAGGAACCCCAATGGGTTCCTTTTCATATTCATGAATCAAAAAAATTCACACATTATTTCATAATGCAGCGCGCATATACTTCGGCATCCTTTCCTAGGTGTGCAACATACGCTTTTTTCTCATTAACATCATAGCAAAATGCTTCTAGATAATCAGATTTTTCATCGGACAGCAAGAAGAAGCATGTCCTAGCCGATGAATAGACAAGTTTCGACCCGTCAAAATTCTTTTCGTATATTCCACCACCCATCAGGAAGGAGAACCCGTACGCATCTATAGCGTTCAAGGAATCTCGCGACTCCGCGAACAAAGGAACATTGACATAGCTCGTTTCACTAGGAAGTTCTCCGCACACATCCTTGGTGAACGCTCTTTCCCTTACCATTCCCACAGAGAAAAGCAGCTGACTGACATCATTCGAGGAGGGCAAACGATACTCCCCAGAACAAGCTTCCTTTGCCTTGTCGTAAGGCATCAGCGTTCCGAACAACTTGCAATTTTCCTCATCGTCATTCAGGCAACGCCCCTTTCCTCTTGCGTTTTCCGAGAGCCAAACCTGCGATCCAATTTTAACGCCCTGGTACCGTTCTTCGCCAATAGTCGCCAAGCATTTATTAACCGAGGAAGGCGCCACTGTGGCTGCAAGTGTGTCGGAATCAAAACCAACGCCATAATCCCCGCTCACATTGATATATTTTCCATCTTCATCGCGTTGTAGCCACGTTCCACGTTCTCCAAAGCAGCAAATGGTATCCTTATATGGGAATTCATTATAAAAGCACACGGTATCCGATGATTGCCATGCAACTGTATCAAGAGGCATCCAGGATTCAGAAGACACATCGTTCAATGAATCTTGCGATTTATTTTCACATGCCGGTAATGCAGTATCAACCACAGTACCAGCACCGTGCGTTTTTGAAATATCGGTATCAACCAATCCAGACTCGGAAGCAGCGTTATCTGCATTCGACGAATCATCGCATGCAAGAATCAAAACAGCCAATATGGCGAGACCCATGATTTTTTTATTCATTATCGCACCTCATTGTAAAACCAAGAACCACATTATCACTATGTGAATTGGCATATACTTTTTTCATTTTAATAAATATAATTTCGAAAGCATCTTTTAAAACGTAAAAAAAAGGGAACCCGTTTCCGGGCCCTTTTTAGTGTGAAGTGTGTAGTGTGTGGTGTGTAATTAATCATTACACACTTCACATTTCACACTTCACATCGCGGCGCAGCCGCTTAGCAGCCGAGCTTTGCGGACAGGTAAGCCTCGAGTTCGTCGATCTTCACCAATTCCTGCTTCATGGAGTCGCGTTCGCGAACAGTCACGTAGCCCAGCTTGGCCGGATCGGATTCACCCTCGCCCACGGTGTCGAAGTCGACGGTCACGCAGAACGGCGTGCCGAGTTCATCCTGACGGCGGTAGCGCTTACCGATGGACTGCGTTTCGTCGTATTCCACGTTCCAGCGGTTCAGGAGCTTCTGGTAGAGTTCTTCGGCCTTGGCCTTCACCTGGCCCTTCTTCACCAGCGGGAGCACGGCAACCTTCACCGGAGCAATCTTCGGGTCGAAGTGGAGCACGGTACGTTCGTCGTTTTCGAGCTTTTCCACGTCGTAGGCGTCGCAGAGGAGCACGAGGAGCAAACGTTCCACACCGAGGGACGGTTCCACCACGTACGGGATGTAGCGCTTGTTCTGCACCGGGTCAATGTATTCCTGCTTGACCTTGGATTCGTTCTGGTGCTGCGTCAGGTCGTAGTTCGTACGAGAAGCGATACCCCAGAGTTCGCCCCAACCGAACGGGAATTCGTATTCGACGTCGGTGGTACCGTTGGAGTAGTGAGAAAGTTCTTCCTTGGCATGTTCGCGAAGGCGGAGCTTTTCCTTGTTCACGCCGAGGTCGTTCACGAGCCAGTCGAAGCAGTACTTGCGCCAGAAGTTGTACCAGTCAAGTTCGGTGCCCGGTTCGCAGAAGAATTCAAGTTCCATCTGTTCGAATTCGCGGGTACGGAAGATGAAGTTACCCGGAGTGATTTCGTTACGGAAGGACTTACCGATCTGGCCCACACCGAACGGAATGCGCGGGCGGACGTTATCGACAATGTTCTTGAAGTCAACGAAGATACCCTGAGCGGTTTCCGGACGGAGGTACACCTTGTTGCCTTCGCCTTCAATCACGCCGATTTCGGTCTGGAACATCAGGTTGAATGCGCGGGGCTTGGTCCAGTCGGTCTTGCCGCAGGTCGGGCATTCAATCTTGTTGTCCATCATCATCTGGTGGACTTCGTCAAAGTTCTTGCCGGCGCAGCAGCCTTCGCCGAGCTTGTCTTCCAAGAGTTGGTCAGCACGGAAACGTTCGTGGCAAGCGAGGCAGTCGACCAGCGGGTCAGAGAAGTTGCCCACGTGGCCAGAGGCCTTCCAAACGCGGGGGTTCAAGAGAATAGAGCTGTCGAGACCGAGCACATCCTGGCGGCTGGTCACGAACTTCTTCCACCAGAGGTTCTTGATGTTGCGCTTCAGTTCCACGCCATACGGACCGTAGTCCCAAGTATTGGCGAGGCCGTCATAAATTTCGGAGCCGGGGAAAATGAAACCGCGGCGCTTGCAGAGGGAGATGATGTCCTTGAGGGCATCCTGAACTTTCTTTGCCATTATATAATCCTTTATCGGCAGGCGCTTTGGCGTGCCGGACTAGGAACCTACCTGGATGATAGGCCCTGACGGCGGCAAAGATAGAAAATTTTACAACATCAACAGGCCATAAATTGTCAAAAAGCGCAATGTACGTATACTAGTGTTTACACTGCGGTCGGTGCAAGGAAAATAAAAGTTTCAGATTCTATAGAATTATACTATATTGCAAAAACACTTATGAGACTGTTTGGCTCCCTACTGCTGTTTGCTTTACTTTTTTCTGCCTGTGCCGTAGATAAGAATGTCGCCCAAAAGGCGCTCGAAAACGATCCGGCCCCCCAAGAAAACCAGATTGCGCAACCCGAAACGGAAAGCGAATTTACAGGCAACGATATCATTGACGAAGCCGACGCTGGCAATTCCGAAATCGCCGCCAACGATGTCACCGCCGCCGACTCTGGCATAGAAGAGGCCGACGGCGAAGATTCCGACGGCGAATCCGAAATGAGCCAGGAAGAAGCGGACGCCGAACTCGCCGCCGACATGGCCGAAGGCGATTCCGCATCGCTCGAGACGCTCCCCAAGTTGACGCTTGACATGACCACCGCCTTTGTGCCCACGGCAAGCCGCCGCATTTCGGCACCTTATGGCATTCGTACGTACCGCATGCACCGCGGTGTCGACATGGGACTCTGCCACGGCGAAGACCGCACCATCGTGGCCGCCTTTACTGGTGTTGTCACCAAGGTCCGCAACCAAGGCCGCCGCAAAGGCTACGGCAAGTACGTGATTCTAGACCACGGCAACGGGCTCACCACGCTCTACGCCCATCTTGCCAGCTGGAAAGTGAACGTCGGCGACACCCTACAAGCCGGCGATACGATCGGCGTAGGCGGTAACACAGGCCGTTCCTTCGGTGCACACCTGCACTTCGAAATGAAGTACCACGGCAACTACATCGATCCGTCCTCTATCTTTAACTTCGAAGAAGGCACGTTCCAGAGCACCCTCATTACGCTTGAACCGCAGCAGTTGCTGGCCGTCGAAGATGAATACCAGAAGGAACTTTCCAAGCACCGCTACTACAAGGTGCGCCGTGGTGACTGTCTCGGAAAAATCGCTCGCAAGTACGGAATTTCTGTAACGCGACTCAAGCAGTTGAACGGCATCAAGGGCAACACCATTCGCCCGGGTCAGGTGCTTCGCTGCTCGTAAAAAGCATCGTTCGCAACCATGCTCCCTATTCACTTTGCCCCGCTCCAAGGGTTTACCGAATCGGCTTACCGACTAGCCCACAGCAAGTTTGCCCCTGGAATCCATACCTATTACACACCGTTTCTTAGGTTAGAAAAAGGCGAAGTCCGCACCAAGGACCTCCGCGATTTGCAGGCCGAGCACCCTTACCACCTAGTACCCCAGATTATCGTACGCGATGTCGAGGAATTCAACACCTTGACCAAGGCCGTCACGGAACTTGGCTTCAAGGAAATCGATATCAACATGGGCTGCCCCTACCCTATGCAGACCAAGTCGGGCCGCGGTTCCGGAATTCTCCCCCACCCCGAAAAAGTCCGCGAAATTCTCGACGCCATAAACAAATTAAGCCCATCGAGCCAAGCAGCCTGCGAAAGCCCCAAGTTCAGCATCAAGATGCGTCTCGGGCTCAATTCCCCGGATGAATGCCTGCAGTTGCTACCGCTTTTAAATGATGCGCCCCTCGCCCACATTACCCTGCACCCGCGGGTCGGAATCCAGCAGTATAAGGGCGCGCTAGATTTCGAGACTTTCGACAAATTCTACAGCGAATGCAAGCATCCGCTGATTTTTAACGGCGACATCACCGACCTAGAACAAATGAAATTCATCGAAAGCCGCTACCCGAAGATTGCCGGAATCATGATCGGCAGGGGCCTCCTCGCAAACCCGGTTCTCGCCGCCCAGTACGCCGGACTCCCCTGCGGCACCGCAATAGAAACCTTGCTCAAAATCCACGCCGACGTCGCGGCCGACTACGCCCGCCGCTTGCAAGGCAACGCCCAAATTCTGGATAAAATCCGCCCCTTCTGGACGTATGCGGAACTTCCGAAAAAGACCCGCAAGAAAATCGAGAAATCCAGGACCTTCGAAGAATACCTCGAAGCCGTCAACGAGCTCGCCTAGCCAGTTTCACCTAGCCAATTTTCGCTTAGCCATTCTCTACCGGATCCACCGGCACCAGCCGCCTATAGGTTTTATCTATAAAGATGGCTCCGAGCGGGGCCGTCACCATAATCGCCACCGCCGCAAGCGTGAGCACGTTGTTGCCGCAAGCCAAACCAAAGCTCAAAGGCACGCCACCGATGGCCGCCTGCACCGTCGCCTTCGGCACGTAGGCCAGCATGCAGAACAGGCGTTCCTTGTAATTCAACGGAGTGCGCCACATACAAATGGCCACGCCCGCCATTCTAAAGAACATGGCCCCGAGCACCACGAAAATCGCGCCGATTCCCGCCGTAAACGCATAAGCCACATCCAAAGTGCTACCCACCAGCACAAACAAGATAATTTCGGCCGCGACCCAGAACTTGGTGAACTTGCCGCTAATGCGTTTGGCAAGTTCCGGATGCTTGCCGTAAATGCAGGCCGCAATGGCGACCACCGCAATCATGCCGCTGAACGGCACCACATCGCTAATATCATGTTCCAGTTCGTTCAGCAAGAAGGCGAAACTCAAGATAATCAGCACCTTCACCGTATCGCGCATGTGCTTATGCTTAAAGAACCACACCAGGGCATACCCGCAGGCCACCCCCACCGCGGCCCCGAGGGTTATGGACACCGGCACCGAAAGAAAACTCGTCGCCGAAACGGATTCCCCCTTCAAAAGCGCCAGGAACGCCGCAAAAGTCACCAGCACATAAACATCGTCCAAGGAAGCTCCCGCCAGAAGCATCTGGGGGATCCCCCGTTTGACGCCGCGATTCTCTTCACGCATCTTGAGCATGCGAGGCACCACCACCGCAGGCGAAACCGCCGCAATCGTAGAACCCATCAGGGCCGCCTCCCAATAAGTCACCCCCATCAGTGGCGGCGCAAGCAAAATGACACCCACAATTTCAATCGAAGCGGGCACAAAGCACATTAGCAGGGCGGCGCGGCCAATCCGCTTGAATTCCCGCATATCAAGGGTCAATCCCGCACGCGTCAGGATAATCACCAGCGCTAGCTGCCTCAAGTCAGCCGAAATATCCAAAAAGGCAGGCCGAAGCAAGTTCAGCGCATGGGGACCGAGAATAATCCCCGTCAGAATCATCCCGAGAATGCTGGGGAGCTTCAGCTTGACGAAAATCGAGCCTAAAAGTAACCCTAACAAGAAAATAAGAGCGAGAGAAGTCAACATAATGCAAAAATTTAGTGCCAAAAATAGAAAAACAGCTATATTTTGGCATATGAAGGGAAAATTCCATCTGAAACATGGTTTTACCATGATTGAAATCATGGTGGTCATTGTGGTACTAGGGGTAATCGCCGGAATTGGCGCACCTAAGCTTTTGGGGTACACCGAACGAGTCAAAGAAAAAGCAGATATGATGAAATTGTACTATCTGCGCGATGCCTTGAACAGGGCCCTAATAGAAAGTGAGGTCGCCTTGTACCAAAGCGACTTTGTCACTAAAGGCGACAAAGCGAACGACAATCTCAAAAAATTAAAAGACAAACTTGCAAGTGAAAGCGGCTTAGACTTGTTCGTTATAGAGATGCATCCGAACAGGGAACAAAATATTCAGCATAACCATCCTAGTATTAATAGTGGCTCGGAAATGAGCAAAATTATTGGAAGCACCGGAGTGTGGTACGATGCTTTGAGAGATGCCGGATTTGAAGGAGTTGCAGATATTGTCGCATTAAGAAATGGTACCGTCAAAGGCAGTTTGAATAAAGATGGCGAAACATACCGCGCATA
Source organism: Fibrobacter sp. UWOV1 (assembly GCF_900142495.1). Taxonomy (NCBI): domain Bacteria; kingdom Pseudomonadati; phylum Fibrobacterota; class Fibrobacteria; order Fibrobacterales; family Fibrobacteraceae; genus Fibrobacter; species Fibrobacter sp. UWOV1. Next base: position 66,476 of record NZ_FRBA01000001.1, read on the forward strand.
TTCCTATACCGATGATAATGGGCAAACTCAATACCGAACCACCCCCAAAAATCCCATATTCATGAGCAAACTGTTGAATAGAGGAAAGAACGACGACTTGAAGAATATAACAAGTCAAGGTTCTAATAAAACCAATTATCGTCTAACATTGAATTTTCAGTGGACAGGCGGAGATGAAAGCAGCCATTCTGTAGAAGTCGCACTTCTTCCTGCCGGCGCCAAAATGCGCAAAAAATCAAATAAAAAAGGCGGCGCCATCATGTCAGATAACGGAGTCTGCTTCTCGACCTATGGCGACATAGGTTGCGCAGAATACCGGTACTAACCGTTATACATACAAGTAATCATTCAATACTGGCTGCAGGCCTTCGCCCGAGATGTCGCTGTACATGGCGTTAAAACTGCGTCCGTCGTTGATTTCGAACTGCTCGTCGCCGCCTTCCCCGTCATCGTGACCGCTGTACTTGCTCTCGTGGTCGCCGATGCCCGTAGAAACGCCGGCGGAAACTTTCGTCGCACAGATTTTCACGATGCCGTTGCGGAATTCCTTGCTTTCGCGGCTCGAGACCGTAATGCCCACGTACGGCAAGAAGATGCGGTAAGCGCAAAGCACCTGGCAGAGTTCTTTTTCGTGAACATCCAGCGGGTCAATCTTGTCATTATTGATAATCGGGCGCAGTCTCGGGCAACTCAAGCTCATCTCAGCATGCGGATACTTCTTTTGTAAGTAATACACATGGAGCGCCGAAGCAAGCGCATCGCGGCGGAAGTCCGAAAGGCCGAGGAGTGCGGAGAATGCCACCCCGCGCATGCCCGCCATCAGGGCCCGTTCCTGGGAGTCGAAGCGGTACGGGAATACGCGCTTGTGGCCCATCAGGTGAAGTTGTTCAAAACGCACCTTGTCGTAAGTTTCCTGGAAAACCGTCACGTAGTCCACGCCGCATCCGTGCAGGTAGCGGTATTCGTCCACGTTGACCGGGTAGACTTCGATGCCCACCATGCGGAAATACTTGCGGGCCAGCTTGCAGGCTTCGCCGATGTATTCCACGCTGCTTTTGGCGCGGCTTTCGCCCGTGAGAATCAAGATTTCTTCCATGCCGCTGTCAGCAATCACCTTCATCTCGTGCTCGATCTGCTCCATGGTGAGCTGCATGCGCTTGATGTGGTTGTAGCAGTTGAACCCGCAATAGACGCAGTAGTTTTCGCAGTAGTTCGCGATGTAGAGCGGCGTGAAGAAGTAGACATTGTTGCCGAAATGCTTGCTGGTCTCGATTTTTGCCTTCGCGGCCATCTGTTCCAGATACGGAGCGGCCGCCGGAGAAAGAAGCGCCTTAAAATCTTCGAGCGTGCAGCGTTCGTGTTCCAGCGCGCGCTTCACGTCCTTGCCTGTGTATTTAGAATAATCGAAATTTTCGGACTCGGAGAGCACCTTGTCGGCAATGTCCGACTGGATGACTTCCATGCCGGGCAGATAATCCATTATATTAGTACGGGAACTCGGATCGTTTTCAAGGCGGTGCTTCTTGGCAAGCGCCCCTTCCGAGAGATTCCCGGAATCAAACAGGTAATTATTGTCTTTTCTTTCCACGGCCCCCAAATATAGAAAAGAAGCCCAAATCTTGCTAGAAGTCGCTTTTCATCTATTTTTTGCCTTTTTCACCACGTTTTCCTCTTTTTTCGCCTTTTTCGCGATACTTTCACCTCCGAATTCCGAACTCCGAATTCCGAATTTTCTATATATACCCTCAAATTGCATTTTTGCCTGGGTCCTGTGACCAGATTCGCCAATTCCACTGGTGCAAGAGCAGGGAAACTCGGACAAAAACATGTAATGAAAAAGGTCACCACGGTGGTGACCGCAAAAAACAACAAAAAAGGAATGGCTATAATGGCTACTATCACTAAAGAAAAGGCTGCAGAAATCACCGCTAAGTTCGGAGCAAACGAAAAGGACACCGGTAACGTCCGCGTTCAGATCGCTCTCCTCACCGAGAAGATCAAGAACCTCACCGAACATGCTAAGACCCACAAGAAGGACTTCCACTCCCTGCGCGGTCTGTCCATGATGGTTTCTAAGCGCAAGAACCTCCTCAAGTACTACGGCGAAAAGGACATTATCGCCCAGCGTGCCTTGATCAAGGAACTCGGTCTGCGCGGCTAATTCTTCAGACTGGAGAAATTTATGTCTATTGACGCATACCATCAAAAATACGGCAAGATGCTCGACCCGAAGGAAGTGTCTGTTACGCTCCCTGACGGCCGTGTGATCACGTTTGAAACAGGCCGTATCGCCAAGCAGGCTCGCGGTGCTGCAGTCGCCAAGATGGGCGATGCATTCGTGCTTTCCACTGTCTGCTACGGCGAAGAAAAAGAAGGCGACTTCTTCCCCCTCACTGTGGAATACCGCGAAAAGGCTTACGCCGCTGGTCGCCTCCCGGGCGGCTACAGCAAGCGCGAAGCCGGTCGTCCCTCTGACGAAGAAACGCTTTCTGCACGTATTATTGACCGCCCGATTCGCCCCATGTTCCCCGAGAACTTCACGCGCGAAGTCCAGGTGATCGTGCAGGTTCTTTCTGCTGACCGCAAGTTCGCACCCGATGTGCTCGGCGTGTCTGCAGCATCCCTTTCTATCGGTCTTTCTGAACTGCCCTTCGAACAGCAGGTTGCCGCCGTACGCGTGGCCGTGGTCGATGGTCAGAACATCGTGATGCCCACCTACGAACAGATGGCCTGCGCCGATCTGGACCTGGTGGTCGCCGGTACCGAAGATTCCGTCTGCATGGTGGAAGGCGGTGCCTACGAAGTGTCCGAAGACACGATGATCAACGCAATTCTCGCCGGTCACGAAGCCATCAAGCTCATGTGCAAGGCCCAACAGGAACTGGTGGACCGCTGCGCTAAGCCCAAGATGGAACTGAAGCCGCAGCACGTTGGCGAAGCCCACGAAAAGCTTCTCGCCACAGTGAAGGAAGTCGTGTGGGACGAACTGAACAAGGACGTCCACTCCAACATGGTGAAGACCGACTTCTATCCGGCTATGGCAGACCTCTGCGCGAAGATGCTCGAAGACGAACGCATTCTCGCCATCATCGGCAAGGACGAAGAACAGGATCCTGCTCTCGTTGCAGACGCCAAGGCAATCTTCAGCGACTACGAACGCACTGCCATGCGCGAAATGATCTTGAACGAAGACGTGCGCCTCGACGGCCGTACTACGACCGAAGTCCGCCCGATCGAAATCGAACTCGGCGTTCTCCCGAGCGCTCACGGTTCTGCGATCTTCCAGCGTGGCGAAACCCAGGGTCTTGTGGTCTGCACGCTCGGCTCCAAGGCCGACGAACAGCGCTACGAAAGCCTGCAGGGCGAAGGCTCCAAGAGCTACATGCTGCATTACAACTTCCCGCCGTACTGCGTGGGTGAATGCAAGCGCCTCGGCATGAGCCGCCGCGAAATCGGTCACGGCCACCTCGCCGAACGCTCTCTCGCTGCAGTTCTTCCGCTGCCGGAAGACTTCCCGTACACCATCCGCGTGGTTTCCGAAATTCAGGAATCCAACGGTTCTTCTTCCATGGCCTCTGTTTGCGGTGGCTGCCTCAGCTTGATGGACGCTGGCGTTCCTATCAAGGCTCCGGTCGCAGGTGTCGCCATGGGCCTCATCTCCGAAAAGGGTTCTGTGAAGGAAGGCGGCAAGATTAAGATCTTGACCGACATCACCGGTACGGAAGACCACCTCGGCGATATGGACTTCAAGGTGACGGGTACTGCCGAAGGTATCACTGCCTTCCAGATGGATATCAAGATCCGCGGCATTACTCCGGAACTCATGCGCGAAGCCCTGGAACAGGCACGCCAAGGCCGTCTGCACATCCTCGGCAAGATGGCTGAACTCGGCCTCGCCGCTCCGCGCCCGCACGTCTCCGAGAAGGCTCCGACCATGATCAAGATGCGCATCCCCACCAACAAGATTCGCGACGTCATCGGTTCCGGTGGCTCCGTGATCAAGGGCATGCAGTCTCAGACGGGTTGCACGATCAACATCGACGACGATGGCAACATCGACATTGCCGCTCCCAGTGGCAAGGCCGCAGCAGTCTGCCGCCGCATGATCGAGGAACTCACTGCCGAACCCGAACCGGGCCGCAAGTACAAGGGCAAGGTCAAGACGATTCAGCCGTTTGGCGCGTTCGTCGAAATCTTGCCTGGTCGCGACGGTCTTGTGCACATCTCCGAACTTGCCGACCACCGCGTCGATAAGGTCGAAGACGTCGTTCACGTCGGTGACGAAGTCGAAGTGCTCTGCCTCGGTGTTGACCCGAAGGGCAAGGTGAAGCTTTCTATGAAGGCTTTGCTCCCTCCGAAGCCCGTTGCCGAAGCACCGGCCGCTGAAGTTCCTGTTGCAGAAGCTCCGGCTGCACCCGAAGCACCGGCTGAAGCCTAATTCAGAACAAATTCTGTAATACAGATTATTGCAGTCGTCAATCAAAAGATTGGCGGCTGTATCTTTTACACGCTTTTTTGACGGATTTTTTTAGACAACCACCCGTGCGAGTAAATTTTAATTTATATTTAATTCGGGTTGTTTTGCACTAAAATTGATGGGAATTGTATGGTCATTATTTTTTTGACTTTTTTAACTGTTGTCGCGGCAATCAACTTTTGTCTGCAATATCGTGTCAACCCGAAACAGACCGGTCCGTATCCGCTGCTTTTTTTCTGCTCCTTTGTCGCCTGCTTAGGTCACCTTCTGCTCGCCTTTTCGACCAATGTAGACGAAGCCATTCTTTCGAACAAAATGATCTATCTCGGGTCGATGTTCCTGCCTATCCTTACCTTCAAGGCATGCCTTTCTATTTGCAAGATTAAATTCCCAGCATGGAGCTACGACATACTCCTGTTGATTGTCTTTGTCATCTTGGCTCTTTCGATGACAGTCGGATTCAACGGATTCTATTACAAGACCATCACCTATGTTCAGACAAACGGCGTCGGAAACTTTGTCGCCGAATACGCAATCGGACACGACATCTTCAATTATGTGATGGTCGGCTTTGTCATTATCAACGTAAGCCTCATTATTTACGCCTTTGTCAAGAAGAAAAGCGTTTCCTTCAAGAGCCTGGTGGCACTGTCTTCGATCGAGGCGGTATCCATTCTTTCGTTCTTTATTTCGCGCGTGATTGGATCCGACACTTTGGTCATGCCCGCAGTGTACGTGTTCGACCAGTTTGCCATCTTGTACATTTGCTTTAGGGTCCAACGTTACGATGTGGAACAGATTATTTCGCAAGTGCTGGAAACCCAGAACGCCGACAGCTATGTTCTCATATCTTCGAACAATAGCTTCCTCGGTTGTAACGCAGTTGCTTATGAAACCTTCCCGGCCCTAAAAAATTGTCGTATTGACCACTCCACCCCCGACAATTCCGAACTGAACCATTTGCTGATTGCCTGGAACAAGGAACTGAAACAGGGCGACGTGACAATCGAAAAGAAATTCGAACAAGACGGCAAATACTACAAGATTTTGCTTAGACAACTTCCTCTTTCGGGCAGTGAAAAAATCAACATGTTCCGAATCGAAGACGAAACCAGCATGCACAATTACATCAACATGTTGGGTACGAACAACGTTCGCCTTGAACTGATGCTCAAGGAAAACGACACGCAGATTCGTTCAATTCAGGAACAGATGGTCGTGGGTATGGCCCACATGGTTGAAAGCCGCGACAGTAACACTGGTAGCCATATCAAGCGAACAAGCCGCGTGGTGCAAATTCTGGTCGAATACCTGCGCAAGGACCCTACGCTTGGCCAATCCGAATTTTTCTACGACAGCCTGGTGTCGGCAGCTCCGATGCATGATATCGGAAAAATCGCTATCGATGACCGCATTCTAAGAAAGCCCGGCCGCTTTACGCCGCAGGAATACGAAGAAATGAAGGAACACCCCGAAAAGGGCGCCATGATTGTCGAAAACCTGCTCACGTCTGTGGAATCTCCGGACTTCGTGAGAATCGCAAAGAACGTCGCCCGCTACCACCACGAACGTTTCGATGGATTCGGTTACCCCAAGAAACTCAAAGGGAACGAAATTCCGTTCGAAGCCCGCATCATGGCCATTGCCGACGTATACGACGCACTGGTTTCCAAGCGTTGCTACAAGGCCGAAATGTCGTTCAACGAAGCCTACGATATTATTATCGAAGGCATGGGTACGCAGTTTGACCCGGCTCTAAAGGACTGCTTTATCGCCTGCCGCAAAAAACTTGAAGATTATTATCAAAGCTTGAGCGAAGACGAAGCCTAAACGGCAAAAAAATGCTATCTTTGGGCGCATGACGAAGTTTAGCGAATTCCCCTATATAGCCGACCGCTTTAATGCAGTCCGCAGGGAAACTGTACAAGTCCGCGTTGGCGGCGCACTTATCGGGGGCAATGCCCCCATTTTAGTTCAGTCCATGACCACCACCAAGCCGAAAGACGTGGAGAAAACGGTGGCGGAAACTTTAGCGCTCGCCAAGGTAGGGTGTGGACTGGTTCGCATTACCGCTCCGACATTTGCAGATGCAGCCGCTCTTGAAGAAGTGATGAAGCAGGTGCGTGCCGCCGGCTGCACCGTTCCGGTATCTGCCGATATCCACTTCCAGCCGAAGGCCGCTTTCGAAGCCCTCAAGTGGGTCGAGAAGGTCCGCATCAATCCGGGTAACTTTGTAGACACTGGCATTTTGACACTCGACCAGCAGACGGACAAGTCGTTCGACGAAGGCAAGGAAAAGGTCGCAGAAGCCTTTACGCCGTTCGTGCAAGAGGCCAAGCGCCTGGGACGCGCCATCCGCATCGGCGTAAACCACGGTTCGCTTGCAGCCCGCATGATTTACCGCTACGGCGACACGGTGGAAGGCATGGTGGAAAGCGCCATGGAATACCTGGCCGTGTGCGAAGCCGAACATTTCGACCAGGTTGTTTTGAGCCTCAAGAGCAGCAACCCGCGCGTGGCGATTGCCGCCTACCGCATGCTCGCCGCCCGTATCAAGCAGGAAGGCTTCAAGCCGTACCCGTTCCATGTGGGCGTGACGGAAGCGGGCGCGGGTGCCGACGGACGACTCAAGTCGGCCGCGGGCATCGGCGCACTCCTGCTCGACGGTCTTGCAGACACCATCCGCGTATCGCTCACCGAAGATCCAGTGGCCGAAGTCCCTGTGGCACAGGAACTTATCAAGGCCTGCGCGTTGCCAGCTGCACCGACCGCCTACAACGTGCCGGTGCTTGAAAAAGACCCGTACCACTACGAACGCCGCGCGACTTCTGTCGTGAAGGTTGCAGGCGTGGATATTGGCGGAGGTAGTCCGGTGAAGGTCGGCGTGAAGGCCGACGCGATTGCTCTTACCGGCGAACGCCGCAACGCGGAATTTGCCCTGCCGAGCCTGGATGCCGCCCCCGTGGTGCAGTTCAAGGACGCGATAGATATCGCGGGGTTCGCCGCGAATCCGGCGAGCGTGCCCGCAGGTTCCGTGTTCTGCTACACCGGAGCCGAGATGGTTTCTGGCGTGCGCGCCCTTGCCGCTGCTCTCGAAGCTGCGGGTCGCCAAGACCCCATTCTGCTTTACGCCAAAATCGGTGACACCGAAAAAGAAACCCTCCGCGTGTCTGCCGATATCGGAAGCCTGGTGACCGACGGTCTTGGCGATGCCGTCGTGATTGACGGCTACAAGGGCGCGAAGGATTGCGTGCTCCTGGCGTTCGACATCCTGCAAGCCGCCTACTGCCGCCGCAGCAAGACGAACTTCATCAGCTGCCCGAGCTGCGGCCGCACCCTCTACGATATTCAGCAGGTCATGGGCAAGATTAAGGCCCGCTTCGGACACCTCTCCGACATTTCGATTGGCATCATGGGCTGCATCGTGAACGGCCCGGGCGAAATGGCCGACGCCGACTTCGGCTACGTGGGCGGTGGCCCCGGCCGCATTACGCTGTTCGAAGGCAAGACGGCGGTCAAGAAGAACATCCCCGAAGAAGACGCCATCGAGGAACTCGTGAATTTGATCAAGGAAAGAGGCAGGTGGCAGGAACCTTGATTTAGTAGACGGTAGACAGTAGGAAGTAGACAGAATAAATTTGGCGGCGAAGCCGCGATTATTCAACTTCCTACTTCTAACTTCCTACTTCCAACTAAGTTTTAACTTAAACAAAGGACAATACAATGGCAACTATTAAGACGATGAACAACATTTCCAAGAAAGGCTTGAGCCTGTTTGGCTCGTTCTACCAGGTTTCTGACTCTGTCGAAAATCCGGATGCCATCTTGGTGCGTTCCGCCCAGGTTGATACCGACAACTTTGACGGCCTGCTGGCTGTCGCCCGCGCCGGCGCCGGCGTGAACAACATCACCATCGACAAGGCTTCTGCAAAGGGTATTTGCGTGTTCAATACCCCGGGTGCAAACGCCAACGCCGTTGCCGAACTCGTGATGACCGTGCTCGGCATGGCCGTCCGTAACGTGGACAAGGCTGCCGCATGGGTCAAGAACCTCGACACCACCGACCCGGACCTTGCCAAGACTGTCGAAAGCGGAAAGAAGAAGTTCGCCGGCATGGAACTCGCTGGCAAGACTCTCGGCGTAATCGGCCTCGGCAAGATCGGCGTGCTCGTCGCTAACTATGCCCGTTGGAAGAACATGCGCGTCATCGCTTACGAACCGTATCCGAACGCCGCCAACATGCACGAACTTTCCAACAAGGTGGAAATCGCCGACCTCGACACCGTGATTGCGAAGTCTGACTTCCTCACCGTGCACGTTCCGTTCATCAAGGGCGTTACCGAGAACTTGCTCAACCGCAAGAACCTCGCTCAGTTCAAGGGTAGCTACATCATGAACTTTGCTCGCGGTGGCATTGTCGAAATGGATCCGGTCAACGAAATGCTCGCTTCGGGTTCCCTCCAGGGTTACCTCTGCGACTTCCCGACTGCAGACCTCATCAAGAACGACAAGGTGACCTGCTTCCCGCACCTCGGCGCCTCTACCGAAGAAGCCGAAGAAAACTGCGCCGTGATGGCCGTCGAAGAACTGAAGGACTACATCGAATTCGGTTGCGTCCGCAATTCCGTGAACTTCCCGGCCCTCGTCGATCACCCGCATGCCGGCGTCAAGAGCCGCGTCGTAGTCATCAACCAGGACGTTCCGAATATGATTTCCGAAATCACGAAGGTATTCGGTGCCGAAGGCGTGAACATCGCCAGCTTCTCTAACAAGAGCAACGGCAAGATCGGCTACAACCTCGTTGACGTGGAAAGCAAGGTCGATGATTCTATCATTGAAAAACTCGGCAAGCTCGACAAAGTCATCAAGGTTAGAGTCATCCATTTCTAGTGGGAAGTAGGCAGTAGACGGTAGGAAGTTTTGGTTAGGCTGCTTCGCAGCGATTATTCAACTTTCGACTTCCTACTTCTAACTTTCTACTGTTGATACATCTTCTCGATTTCTTCGGCGTACCGAGCTTCAGCGACGGTGCGCCGAATTTTTAATGTGGGCGTCAAAAGCCCAGATTCTACAGTGAGTTCGTCACCGATTAAAATCCACTTGCGAATTTGTTCCCAATGATTCAATTTGCTATTAACTCGCTCGACATGGCGGTTAATTGATTCAAAGATACGCTTGGACTTAAGCGCTTTTTCGACGCTAAAATCTTTGCCAGTGCGCTGTAAGAATCGTTTTGCATTCACCGGATTCAAAAAAAGGAGTGCCGACGCAAACTTACGATTATTTGCAATCACGAGCGCTTGTTCTACCAGAATGTGGCGGCCAAGCTCCAATTCAATCGGATTCGGGCTCACGTACTTGCCCGTACTCGTTTTTAAAAGTTCCTTGAGGCGGCCTGTCAAATACAAATAACCGTCGCGGTCAAAATAGCCTTGATCGCCAGTCTTAAAGAATCCATCTTCAGTAAAGATATCCTTGTTCAAATCGGGCCTATTGCGATACCCCTTGAACACGCTTTCACCTTTAACAAGAACCTCGCTATGTTCGCCAATTTTCACCTGCAAATGTGTCAGCGGAAGCCCGACACTCCCCGGCCGCGCCGCACCAAGTTTGTTCACACTCACCACCGGCGAACATTCCGTAAGCCCGTAACCCTCGGTCACATTAATGCCCACATTCAGCAGGAACCTGCAAATAGACTTGTTCAGGGCTCCCCCGCCCGAAATCACCATACGGAATTTACCGCCCATGGCCTCGCGCATTCTGCGATAAACAAACTTGTCGTAGAACTTCGCAAAAATTCCGTGCTTTTCAAGAGGGTTATGCCTTTTGGCATAGGCAATCGCGTGCTCGTATACAAACTTCTGGATGCCGTGGTTTTTTTCGCCCGCCACCGTCATGCTTTCGTAAAGCCGTTCCAAAATACGCGGCACCACTGTCATGACCGTCGGACGAATTTCACGAATGATTTCGGCGGTGTGCTGCGGTGAATCGGCAAAGTAAACCTTGATTCCGCACAAAGTATAAAAGTAAACCGTCATGCGTTCAAAGGCATGCGCCACTGGCAGTATGACCAATCCGCGGTCCGTTTCTCGGCTCAACCGCAAGAAATCCCGCTTGATAACCTGGATTTGCGAAAGCATGTTGCGGTGAGTCAGTTCAACGCCTTTCGGGACTCCCGTAGAGCCACTCGTGTATAGAATCGAGAACACGTCGTCCGGATTCAGGGAATGCATCTGCTGGTTAAGCCAGAGCGAAGATTCCGGCATCCTCGACAGCTTCTCGCCTTCTTTCACAAGATCTTCCCAGTAGACTCCATTCGGCGGGAGTTCGGACTTTTTATCGATGCAGATGACTGCATTGAACCGCGGCATCAAGGCGCCAATTGCTGGATTCAAGTCCGAAAGCATGTTCAGCACAAGAACCTGCACCGAAGCATCATCGCATTGGTAGTTGAAATTTTCGGCCGAAATATTCGGGAAAAGGGGCACCACCTTCGCCTGGTTCAGCTGCGCCGCCACATCGGCCATAATCCATTCGGGGCTGCTTTCAGCAACAACGCCGATACTTTTACCCGCAACAAGTCCACGTGCCCTAAAGGCAAGCGCCAGGTATTGGGTCTCTCGACGGAGGCGTCGGCCAGTAAAGTTGATCCATTTTCCATGTTTACGATGGGACCACCCTGCGAAATTTTCTCTATCGCAGTTTGCAAAAAACAGATGCGCAAGCGATGTGTATTGCAGCGGTTCCATACAAAATACCCTGTCCCTAACGCTTAAAATACATTTATTACACGGATTTTTTCTGTTATTTTTATCACAAGTCCCTTTTTTTTCTTTATATTTGTGCCATAGGGTTAATTTATCTGTTCGAATCAAAGGGATGATATGTTCAAAAAGATTCTTGATAAATACAACGGCGTTAAGCTAAACTACCGTATCTGCATTGCCATCGTAATTGGCACCCTCCTCGGAATTTTCCTCCCCGGACAAAAATGGATCGGCGAACTGGGCGTCCTGTTCGTTGGCGCCATGAAAGGCATCGCCCCGATTCTCGTGTTCGTATTGATTGTAAACTCGCTTTCTACAGGCAAGACCTCGCTTGACCGACGTTTCGGAAAGGCTTTCGCCTATTACATGGTCAGCACCGTACTCGCCTCCATTGTCGCAGTCGGCGCAAGTTTCTTGTTCCCGCAGAACCTGCAATTGGCACAAGAAGCGACCACCTCCGCCATTCTGCCCAAAGGCATCGGCGAAATTCTGAACAACTTGCTTATCCGTGCGGTTTCGAACCCCTTCGAAGCCATTACCGAGGCAAACTATATCGGTATTCTCGTGTGGGCAATCGTTTTCGGTTTTGCAATCAAGATTCACGCCAGCGATTCTACCAAGGAACTCCTGCAAGACATTACCAAGTCTGTCACGGCCATTGTCCACTGGCTCATTAACTTGGCTCCTTTCGGTATCATCGGCCTGATCCATTCTTCCATCGCCACCAATGGTATCGGAATCTTCAAGACCTATGGTTTACTGATCGCGGTCCTTGCCGGTGCCATGATCTTTACGACTTTCGTTATCGCACCGCTGATTGTGAGCTCCGCCATCAAGCAAGACCCCTATCCGCTTGTGATTTACTGCCTTAAAGAAAGCGGCATTACCGCCCTCTTTACGCGAAGCTCGGCAGCGAACATTCCCGTGAACATGGACGTATGCGAAAAGCTCAAGCTCGACCGCGAATTCTATTCCGTCTCGATTCCGCTTGGTGCCACCATCAACATGAACGGGGCCGCCATCACGATCGCCATTATGACCTTGGCTGCCGCGCACACACTAGGCATTTCAGTCAGTTTTCCGACCGCCCTGATGCTATGCATTATCGCCAGTATCGGAGCTTGCGGCGCAAGCGGTATTGCAGGCGGTTCTCTGTTCCTGATTCCCATGGCCTGTTCGTTCCTCGGCATTTCAAACGACGTCGCCATGCAGGTCGTGGCCGTAGGCTTTATCATTGGCGCAGTCCAAGATAGCCTTGAAACCGCCCTCAACTCTTCGACCGACGTCATGTACACCGCCGCAGCCGAATACAGTGGCTGGATTGCCGAAGGAAAACACCTTCCCCGTAGGTTCCGCTAAAATACAAGCCGTTTTTTACCAAAAACGTTCCAAATTGGAATATTCTCTGTTCAGAAAAAAAGTTACTTTCTCTTGTGGTAAATACAATGGCAGACAAAAAGAAACCTATACACCGAAGTTTATTTATAGGATGCGCAGCATTCATCGCATTCATGTGTATTCTGTTTTCTGCACAGGCTTATTATACCTACTCAAAGACTCTCTATTCCCGCTACGATGAAAAACTGGGTTCTATTTTAAACCACATCACAAAGCGTATCGACCTGGACGATCTGTATCAGTGCGTCATTACGGGAGAAAAGAGCGAAAAATACCACCAAGTCCAGGAAACGCTCAACAATCTCGTTGACGAGTTCAACCTGTTCTACCTATACTCCGCCTTTGTCCGCGACAAACTGATGGTGAATATCTGTTCGGCAACAAACGAAGCAGAACGCGCCCGAGGTGAACAGGATATGGAACTTCTCGAAACAAGCGACGCCTATCCTGAAGAAGAACTGAATAAATTCTCCGTTGCAATTGCAGAAGATAAAATTACATTTTTCGAAGAGACCTCCGAATGGGGCGTCGCCTATACCGGTTGCAAACCCCTGATCAATTCCACGGGAGTCCACTTCGGTCTCTTATGTGCAGATATTTCCATCGAGGCCCTCCGCAACACTCTGCACAAGTCTGTCCTCTACAGTATCCTTTTGACCCTTGGAACAGGCATTCTGTTTGCAGCAATCCTTATCTTCTGGTTGCACAAAAACGTGACTGGGCCCATCATTGCTCTCGAAAAGAGCGTCCACAAATTCGCCGAAAAAAGCCGCAGCAAAAAGAAAGATCCAAAGCACCTCGTCTTCGATGCTCCAGAAATCAATACGCGTAACGAAGTGGAATTCCTTTCTATCGCCATCACCCAAATGTCTAAGGACATGAGGAACTACGTAGAAGACATCTTGGAAGCCGAAGAAACGGCAAAATCCGCGCAAGAAGAAGCGGCCAACATGACCATACTCGCTTACAAGGATGCCTTGACCCATGTGGGTTCCAAAATCGCCTACGACGATTCGGTACGGACTCTCGAAAAGGACTTAAAAGAAAATCTCGTGAAAGAATTTGGCTTCGCCATGATCGACTTGAACAACCTGAAAGTCATCAACGACAGCTATGGCCACGCCAACGGCAACCTCTACATTGCAGGGGCATGCCATATTGTCTGCACCATCTTCAGGCATTCTCCGGTATTCCGCATAGGCGGCGACGAATTCATCGTGATTCTCAAGAACGACGACTACGAGCACCGCCACGAACTTATCGAAGTTGCTAACCAGAAATTCTTCGAAACCGAAAACGACTATTCCAGGGAACCCTGGGACCGATACTCCGTCGCCATAGGCTTGGCGGAATACAAGAGCGGCGACACAGTTGATTCCGTGAGCAAGCGCGCCGACGAAGACATGTACCTGAACAAGCAGAAAATGAAGAAAGCGAGAACTTAATTCAGATTTCAGAATTCGGAATTCAGAATTATTTCTAATTTATAAGCTCAAAATACAACTCTGAAATCAGAAATCCGCATTCCGAATTAAAACGTGCTTGATGTATTGAACCTACATTTCTCCTTTTACGACTGGCTGCTGATTTTCATGGTCACGGCGCTCGGAACCCTAAGCGCCTACTTGAAGGACCCGCAGTTAAAAGCCGTCACGGCGACTATTCCAATACCTTGCGGGTTCGCCTACATCGCTGTCGGACTCCCGATGGGTACGGCGAATGCGATTTCGGGATTCATGTGTTTTCTGTACGTGCATATCGTGCGCATTCTGCATTATAAAGTTAAAGTCCCGATTGTCCCGAGCATTATCGCGGGGCTCGCCTTCTTTGTGGCGCTCGGCACCTTTTTGATGCCGCGCGTTCCCGACACCGAAGCCGCCTTCCTGGGCGCCTGCGCGTTCGATTTTATCGTGGGCGTTATCATATTCCAGAAGCAGAGCTACAAATCGGGCGTGCGCTACAAGACTCCGCTCCCCATTTACATCAAGGCGCCCGCCATCGCAGGCGTCGTAGGCGGACTCATGCTCATCAAGCGCCTGATGGGCGGCTTTTGCACGAGTTTTCCGATGATGAATTCTATCGTGAGCTACGAGAGCCGCTATTCGCTTGGCGACCAGTGCAGGCAACTTCCGCTGTTTTTGATTGCGGGGCCGATCATGTTCATCGAAATGCGCTATATCGAAATCGGTCTCGGACTCAACCACTGGATTGTGCTTTTATGCGGTTATATTCTGTTTGCCGCCATTTACTGGCCGCTGAATAAAGAACTCAAGCGCCGTAACGAGCAGGCGGAGAAAGCGTATAGTAGTAGAGGTTAGTTGGTAGAACTTAGTTGGTAGAGCTTAGAGAGAAGAGAGTGTTCTAAGTTCTAAGTTCTAAGTTCTAAGTTCTAAGTTCTAAGTTCTAAGTTCTAAGTTCTAAGTTCTAAGTTCTAAGTTCTAAGTTCTAAGTTCTAAGTTCTAAGTTCTAAGTTCTAAGTTCTAAAATTTACATTCTGCATAGCATAATTATTGTATATTATGAATATGAAAAAGAAATTTCTACTCGCTTTAGCAACGGCGGCAGCCCTTTCTGCCGTTTCTTTGACAGCCTGTTCTTCGGATTCTTCCAGCTCGCCTGCGACACCCGAGGTTTCCCCGACGGATCCGACTCAGACGACAGATCCGGCCCAAACGCAGACGGATCCGGCCCAGAATCCTTCGGACCCCGCGACCCAACAGAACCCTAGTGACACGACTTCCGCTGTCACGCCTCAGCCCACGGACCCGACCGACACGACTGCTACGCCCGCCGATACGGCCACCCAGCCGCCGGTTGACACTTCCGTGACCCAGCCTGTCGCTTCGGACCCCTGCGAAGGTATTTTACCGCAGCCGAAAGCTTTCCCGATGAACGAATTCGCAGATGTGGGCGAAGTCTACCGGAATATCCAGTGCAACGAAAAAGTCGTGTTCCTCGTGCGTCATGGTGAACGCGAAGCCGGTATCGGTTCCGAATCCCCGCTGACCGAAGACGGCGCACTCGAAGCCCAGGAAATGGGCGCCAAGCTGGTCGGCCCCACGGAGTTCAAGTTTATCCATTCCGGATTCGTACGCACTTACCAGACTGCATTGAACATTGCAATCGGTCGCGGCCAGTCGCAGATGCTGCCGGACTCTTCCGTCGTGAATTTCGCTGCCGACACAATCAAGCAGCTGGCTGACGGCTGGTACTTGAAGGACAAGGAGCTCCGCGATACCGTCATGAAGAGGGATTCTATCAAGAACGTGAATGTCATTTACGCGGCATGGGTCTACGAAGGTCAATACGCCGACGTGTTCTACGACTTGGAAGAACGCAGCATGGAACTTCTGAACACCTACGTGATCAAGGATTATGCGGCCATGCCCAAGTACACGGTGATTGCCTCACATGACCAGGTCTTGATGCCCTTGACCGCATTTGCCACCCAAAAGCAGATCGACCTCAAGCTGCACGAACCGACCTCCCGTAAGTGGCTCAGCTACCTCGCAGGCGTCGCTGTCATTATCAACGACAAGAACGAGGTGCGCTACGTGCCCATCAAGGGCGGCTCTTCGGGCACGATTTAAGGGTTTTAAGGCCCTTGTTGAGAATTCATAAACATATTTATAGATACAAAGCGGCTTTTTTAGTCGCTTTTTCTGTTTTTTAGGTATTTTCTGAAAAACAAGCCCGGATTGTATCCGGAACAATGCAATGGAGATGGCATGTTTGGTAAAATGAAGGTTTTGACAGTCGCTTTGGGCATGGGAATGCTCGCGACCGCGGCAAATGCCGAAAAATACAACTGGGGCAACGTCCGTTTTGACGGCGGCGGATTCGTTTCTGCCGTGATTTTCCACCCCAAGGCCGAAAATCTGTTATACGCCCGCACCGACGTGGGCGGAATTTACCGTTTTGACTTTGAAAAGAAGACCTGGATTCCGTTGATGGACTTCATCTCGGAAAACGACAAGGGCCTTTACGGCACCGAAGCTTTTGCACTCGACCCGAACGACCCCAAGCGCATTTACGTGCTGGCCGGTACAGGTTACTTTAGCAAGGGCCGTACCGCCGTGCTCCGCAGCGAAGATTACGGCACCACTTGGGACACGAGCTACGTGGAAATGCTCGCCCACGGCAACGGCATGGGCCGCCAGACCGGCGAAAAGCTGGCCGTAGACCCGAACAAGGGCAACATCGTTCTTTGCGGCAGCCGCACCAAGGGCGTGTACAAGAGTACCGACTACGGTAAAACCTGGACCAGCCTTTACAAGGTCGCCCTTTCGAGCGCCACCGAATCTAGCCTGAACGGAGTGAACGGCGTGAGCTTCGTGATGTTTGACCCGGCACAGGGTAAGCTCGCTGACGGCAGCACCGCGACAATCTACATAGGCACATCTGAAACCAAGGACAACCTGCAGGTGAGCCACGACGGCGGCGCCACCTGGGAAACCATCAAGGGGGTTCCCACGGGCCTGATGCCCCACCGCGCCAAAATCGTAGACGGAGACATGTACGTGACCTTTGCCGACGGCCCAGGCCCGTACAATATTGCAAGCGGCGGTTTCTATAAGTACAATATTGCAGGTGGCACCTGGACCGACCTCACCCCGAGCGATTCCGTGGAACACCAAGGCAGCACCACCAAGAGCTACGAAAAAGACAAGAGCTCTTACGGCGGCGTGGCAATTGACCCTAAAGACAAGAACCACATCGTGATTTCGACGCTAGGCAAGTACACCGGACGCCACGTCACGATCGACGAAAAAGAAAACTACGGCGACCGCATTTACTCCACCACTGACGGTGGCAAGACCTGGAATCACGGCCAGCATTACAACGATATTCCAAACATTGACGCCAACGGCACCGCCTGGATTCCGGGCAACGCCATCCACTGGGCAGGTTCCTTGGAAATCAACCCGTTCAACAATAAGCAGGCTTGGGTCACCAGCGGTAACGGCATCTTTATGACCGAAGATATTTCGGCCAAGGTTCCCTTGTGGAAGTTCATGTCGAAGGGTATCGAAGAAACGGTTCCGCTCGACATCGTGAGCATTCCGGGTGGACCACTCGTGACTGCCATCGGCGACTACGATGGCGCCGCTTATACCAACATCAACAACAGCACCAAGCGCCATACCCCGATTATCGGCACCACCGAAAGCATGGGTTACGCCCCGCTCACCGGAAGTTTGCTCCGCACCGGCGTGATTACCGTGTACGGCCAGTACGACTCCCAGAATTTTAACGTGATGTACCGTAGTGACGACATGGGCGCCACCTGGGACAGCGTGAAGACTACCCTCAAGGGCCCCAAGGGCCTGGTCGTGCTCTCTGCCGACGGCAAGGTAATGCTGCACCGCCCCGACCAGGGTGCCACCGTTTACCGTTCAGCCGACAATGGCGCCACCTGGACCGCTGTCGAAACCGGTACCCAGACCAACTATTCCCGCATTGTCGCAGACCCCGTGAACCCCGACGTATTCTACGTGATGGGCGGCATGGGCACCCTTTACAAGTCCACCGACGGCGGCAAGACCTTTGCCGAAGCCGCTGCACGCCTGCAGAACGAACAGGAAGGCGTCTACTACAACGGCGGCGGACTCATCCGTACCGTTCCGGGCAGAGAAGGCCACTTGTGGGTCCCCGTGGACCAGTCCCAAGTCTGGCTCCCCAAGGGCTTTAGCGAAAACGGACTTGCCTACACCGAAGATAGCGGCAAGAGCTGGAACCACTGCGAAGGCGCTTCGACCGCAATCGCCGTGGGAATCGGCAAGGCCAAGGAAGGCAGCGATTACGAAACCATCTTTATCTGGGGGGCTGCAAAGTCCGGCGATCCGATCGGCATTTACCGCAGCACCGACAAGTGCAAGACCTTTGAACGCGTAAACGACGACATGCACCAGTTCGGTGGCCCGGGTAACGGCAACTTCGTGCAGGGCGACATGAACACCTTCGGCGTCGTATACATGAGCACCGTCGGCCGCGGCACCATCGTAGGCGCTCCCGAAGGCACGGATTTCATTACCAAGCTGAACCGCGTAAACGTTACGGCCAGCACCTTCATGCAGCTCGAAAAGCGCAACCTGCGTGTAAGCGCCCCCACCGACAGCAAGGTTGAAATCTATGCCGCGAACGGCAAGCTTGCCCTGAGTGCAAGCCTCGAAAACGGAAGCTCAGTCAGCCTAAACAAGCTCCCCGTGGGCAAGTACATGGCTCGCCTGAAAGGGGCAAACGGCAAGGTCCTCAACCAGAAGGTCATTACGCTTCGGTAAAAAGATTCTCCATAAATCCAAATACACACAAAAAATCCTCGGCTTCGGCCGAGGATTTTTTCAATCGATTTTGCAGGCAAAACCCGCAAAAAGGGACTATTGGGCGCTAATGGTATAGACTTCGGTAGAATTGGCCTTGATGCTCGTTTCGTCGGTCGCGTTTTCCATGAGCCAAAGGGAGCCCGGGCCAAAAGTCATCTTGACAGAGGCGGCTTCCACGGTAATAATCGGAGCGACTTCAACACGAGTCTTGAACAAAGCCGTACTCATGGAATGGAGCTTGACAACGTTACCCTCAATCTTCCAATCGCCATAAACCGGATAGTCGAGCGGATTCAAAAGCGGGCTGTTGCCGAGATTGACCGAAGGCAGGTCAAATTCGAACTTGCCGTCGTCGGAAAAAATCAACTTGCCCGGACCCGTGGTATAATCAAAATTAGGGATAATTTCGTTGTTGTTGCTCGCATTGGCAATTCCCACAAAAGACCAAGAACCCACCAAGCATTCTGCCGTCACGCCCTTGGAGCATTCTTCGGCCTTCGAGGGCTTGGGGTCGCTGGAAGAATCACCGCAAGCCGTAAACATGGAAACGGCTAGCGCAAACGGAACCAAATACATCTTTTTCATAGAATTTCCTCGTTTTTCATTGAATATAAGTAATTCTTGTTGTAAAAATCAACAACATATTAAAGTTTACAATTATATTTCCTCCATAATAATGGGTTATTTTTATTTTTAAGGGAAATTATTCCCTGTTGTTTGGAGTATATTATGAAAAAATTTCTGTTAGGAGCAGCCTTCGCAATGGCTCTTTCTCAAGTAAACGCAGCCCCGGACCCGAATTTCCATATTTACTTGGCCTTTGGCCAGTCCAATATGGAAGGCCAGGGCGATATCGGACAACAAGACAAGACGGTTGACGAACGTTTCCAGGTTCTCTGGGCGGCCGACAATGGCTCTTGCTCCGGGAAGACCAAGGGCAAATGGTCTACTGCCGTGCCTCCGCTGGCGCACTGCCAGGGTGCAAAGCTTGGCCCCACGGACTACTTCGGCCGTACCATGGTCGAAAAAACGGATCCCCAGATTAAGGTGGGCGTCATCGTGGTGGCTGTTGCAGGATGCAGCATCAAGCTGTTCGACAAGGACCAATACAAAAGCTACGCCCAGGGCCAGCAGAGCTGGATGACCCAGCGAATCAACACCTATGGTGGAAATCCTTACGGCCGCTTGATTGAAATGGCCAAAAAGGCCCAGGAAGAAGGCGTTATCAAGGGTATCATTTTCCACCAGGGCGAAACGGATGCCGGTGACGGTAGCTGGCCTTCCAAAGTCAAGGGTGTCTACGACAACATCATCAAGGACCTGGGTCTCGGCAATGACATTCCGTTCCTTGCGGGCGAAGTGCTGCGCAGCGGTAGCAGTGCCGGCGCGAACCAAAACATCGCGAAACTCCCGCAGCAGTCCAAGAACTTCTACGTGGTGTCTTCCGAAGGGTTCAACCAGGCTTTGGGCGACGGCCAGAACGTGCACTTCACCTCGCAGGAATACCGCGATTTTGGCAAGCGCTATGCCGAAAAGATGATCGAGGTCCTGGGCGACAAGCTCAAGCCCGCCGCAACCGCCGAATCCAGCAGCAGCGTGGCTGAATCCAGCAGTAGCGAAGTCGCCTCCAGCTCTAGCGAAGCAAAATCCAGCTCCAGCCATAGCCATCACGGAGTTTCTTCTTCGTCAGAGGCAGGCTCTTCGCCGGAATCGTCGTCAGACGCAGGTACGGGCATTGCGCAGGCAAACCACTTTGCGGGCGGGGCGCTTACGGTGAACAAAGCCGGCAATGTGCAGTTGAGCCTTGCCAAGGCAACGCAGCTGACCGTCAAGATTTACTCTAGCCTCGGCAAGGAAGTGCTTGACTTGAGCGGCAACTACACCGGAACCAACACCCTGGTGCTTGCAAACAGACTCCCGGCCGGGCGCTACGTAGTCAGTGCCCAGGGCGAGGGGTTCAAGGCCACTAAGGCTGTAATGGTAAAATAGCGACGACCGTCAGGTGGTCGCCCTGCACTTGAAACTTGATTTCGAAGCCGGCGAACCTGATGCCGTAAATGCGGTCGGCGGACCTTTGGTACGCGGGCCGCGGGTCTTCGGAAAGCAGCTCCACAAGAGCTGCCTTTTTTTCTGCGGGGAATTTTACGCCGGCGGCACCAGATACTTCAGGGATACCGGCGGCATCGGGCGCAAGTTCTGCGCCATCAAGTAACTCCGGCGCTAGATTTTCTGGCGCAAATCCGGTGCAGTCAAAAACCGCTTGCGCCTCGGCGGCAAATTCGACTTCGAGCTTTTTAAAGCGCACCGCCTCGGCAAAACCGCCTGTGGCCTCGGGCACGGAATCCGCATAGGGCAAGTAGGGCTTGATGTCTACGATAGGCGTGCCGTCCATGAGGTCGGCGCCGCTGACCATAATGGAGGGAGCATTCTCCCCCGTCAAGTTGATTTTTTCGATTTTGACGCAGCTCATGGCCAAGGGATTCGGCCTAAAGCTGCTGCGCGTCGCAAACACACCCAGCCGCGTATTGCCACCAAGACGGGGCGGGCGTACCGTCGGCTTCCAAGTGTCGCGCACGTTTTCCGAAAAAATCCACAAGAGCCACAAGTGGCTAAAGCCTTCCAGCCCACGCAAAGCGTCGGCATTTTTGAATTCCGGCTCAAAGACAATCGTCGAACGCAAATTCTTCAAGAGCCCGCTCTGCCGCGGAATCCCGAACTTGTCCGGAAAATCGCTCTTGATGCGGGCAATGACCTTGAATGTTATCTCGTCAAACGATTGCACAGCGAAATAATAGAAAAATTTTACAATCAAAAAAGGTATTCAAACACCTGAAAAAAGCGTGTATATATATGAATAGGGATCCCCTCTGTTCGCTCACGGGAGGCTTTCCCGAAAACAGGAAAATATATGAAAAGAGAAGAATTCGCCAAATTCCTTGGAGAACTCAAGATTGTTAACGATAAAGGACAAGACACCGATGCTTTCATCAAAAAATATGAACATAGGAATGTGTATTTCTACAATGACGGGTGTATCAAGAAGATTCTAGCAAGCGAGAAAAACCTGATTCTCACTACAGATCTCGTAAATGCAGCTCTGAATCTGATTGGGTCCGACCGTATCGAGAACCCCAAGCTTGAAAATCCGTTCATTCCGGGAGAACTCGGGTACCACAATATCGAAACGGACATTATGTTAACGAACGACCGCGGTGAGGGCGTTCCCCGAGACCGTGTTTCCATCGAGGTGCAGCATGTGGGCGGGAACTTATATAAAGGTAGGTTGGTCCTTTATGTGTCGCGTCTTACCAGCAGTATGGTAAAGAAGGGAGAACCCTATCGGTTGGACAACTTGAATGTGGTCAGTTTTCAGTTCTTCGATGCTTTTGCAGATTCACCAAATTACCGCCATACGGTGCAGCTGAAGAATCAAGAACAGCGCGTTTATTTTGACCAGCAGACGATAACCTTGATTGAAGTAGCGAAATTCCTGAAAAAAGCCAAGGATTTTGCAAACGATAACAGCCGCCTTGCACAGTGGCTCCGTGCAATCGACACCCTGAACCGCGAAGCCGATTTTAGCGAATTTGCGAACGATCCCGTGTTCAAAGTATTGCAAAATGAGGTAAAATTGTGTAACTTTAGTTCGAGGTACCTTATGCATGTAGATATGAGTGATTTTGACAGGGCTGTAGCAAAGCGCGAAGAAAAAGAAGAAATTGCGAAGGGTTTGCTGAAAGACGGAGTCCCTATGGAAATTATCGTGCGAAATACAGGTCTTTCAGAAGAAGCTATTCGCAAACTTTAACGAAACCTTATGCAACTCTAGGCGGTCAAACGACCGCCTTTTTCATTGGTTTTATTATATTTCGCCCAAAAGTGTTTGGTGGGATTTCATATCTGGAGGTCTTCTGTGAAGATTTTTACATTGCGTCATTCTTGGCCTGTCATTCTCGAAGCGAAGCGTAGGGAATCCATACTTCTTGCCATGGCTCTTGTCTTTGCTGTGTTTACTGCATGCGACAGCGGTTCCAGCAGTACTGACCCTGACCCGATTGCTGAAGTTTCGTCCTCTAGTGGCGATGATGCAATCTCCTCGAGTTCCGTTACGGACAAAGGAACATCTTCCGGTGGAAGTTCGAAGTCCTCTAGCTCTGAGAAGTCTGGCAATGATTCGCAGAAGAGTTCTAGTTCTGTGAGCGGTAAGAACAGTAGCTCTTCTGAGGATGAGTCGAGTTCTTCTGAAGGTTGCCCATTTAATGGACGAAATGAGGATGGCAGCGCAAATTTAACAGTAAACTGCTGCAATGGCGATACCGCTATAGTCATGAGTGGAAAATATACTCAATACTATACGTGCAGAGATGATTTCTGGCTTAGGGATTCTATTGGTGGACAGGATACTGTAAAGCCCTATATTTCACACCCCAATATGGAAAAACAGTTTGCTTCAAATGTTGATTATGAAACGTTTGTGGATGAACGCGATGGTCAAGAATATAAAGTTGTAACGATTACAATTGACAATGGACTTGCCAAAACGCGTACGTTCTTTGCTGAAAACTTGAATTACGGAAAGCAAATTTTAGCTAATGCTGCAGAATTCAGTGATTCGCTCGTAGAAAAAGTTTGCTATAACGAT
This sequence comes from Fibrobacter sp. UWOV1, assembly GCF_900142495.1. NCBI lineage: Bacteria > Pseudomonadati > Fibrobacterota > Fibrobacteria > Fibrobacterales > Fibrobacteraceae > Fibrobacter > Fibrobacter sp. UWOV1. The sequence continues at coordinate 90,086 of NZ_FRBA01000001.1, forward strand.
GATGAGTGGTTCTGTGACAACGGCTTTGGCGGTCTCTATTCATGGAGCGAGGCTATGAATCTCCCTAAAAAATATGATACTATTGCTGTTGAAAAACTTGACACGACATATTTTAATGGGAACCATTATATTCAGGGAATTTGCCCGAAGGGATGGCATATCATGGAAGAAGATGAATGGCGCCTTATTGGAGGTGGGTATAAAATTAATTCGAGAGCTGTATGGGGAGGAAGTGATTACTACGGATTCTCGCTTCTTCCGGCAGGCTATTCATTTCAGGGAAAATTTTATGCATATCCGAAACGTGCTCATATTTGGTTGCCTGAATTAAGTAAAAAACGTGATGACTTGGGAAAAGGCGTAGTGTTATACGATGATGGCATTGATTATGATAAAGGTCTAGAACGGTATGGCTATCAACCTATCCGTTGCACGAAGGACTATTAAACAAATAGTCTTCTAAAATGCCCTGAGCCCGGGGTTTTTAAGGGGCGAAGCGCCCTTAGGCGAGGGGGTGCTGGAAGACCCGGCTATGGATTGCTTCGTCGCTTTGCTCCTCGCAATGACGTGCAAGCCGAAGCGAATGTATTTACCAAGCGAACGAGCCACGGAATTTTCCGTCTGTGAGCAATAAGCCCCAAGCGTTAAGCGAGGGCGATTGCGAGAGAGAGGCTGTAAAGCCGATCGGTCGCTCCTTGAGCGGGTAACAACATCGCGAAGGCCATACGCATAAGCCGGGGCTGCAAGCAGGGGGAGCCCTCCCCCCTTTTTTTCTATCTTTAAAAGCATACATAAAGGAGACGACAAATGGTCTTAACCGTTTTCATTTTATACCTGCTGATGATGCTTGGCATCGGCTTTTACTTCTCCAAGAAGGCGAACAGCCTGAATGCCTACTACCTGGGCAACCGCGGCATGAACAAGTGGGTCGTGGCGATGTCCGCACAGGCCTCCGACATGAGCGGCTGGCTTTTGATGGGCCTCCCGGGCGCTATCTTCGTGAGCGGGTTTTCCGAAGCGTGGATCGGTATCGGTCTCGTGATCGGCACGTACCTCAACTGGAAAATCGTGGGCCGCAGGCTCCGCAAGTACAGCCACTTCTGCGGCGACTCCATCACGCTCCCCGACTTCTTTGCGAACCGTTTCCGCGACAACAAGGGAATCATCCGCGTCATCGCCTCCATCTTCATTCTCGCGTTCTTCCTGTTCTACACGGTTTCGGGCTTTGTGGCTAGCGCGAAGCTCTTCGGCACCATCTTCGGCATGGACTACACCACGGGCCTTATCATCGGTGCGGTCGTCGTGGTGAGTTACACCTTCATGGGCGGCTTCTTCGCCGTGTGCTGGACCGACTTTATCCAGGCGACCATGATGCTTATCGCCGTCATCGCCATCCCCTCGATTATCATGGCCGGTTCGGGCGGTTTTGCTGCGACCATGGACGCCGTGAACGCGCAGAACCCCTACCTGTTGAGCCTGTTCACCAACGCCACCACCGGCAAGTCCATCGGTCTTATCGCCTTGATTTCTAGCCTCGCCTGGGGCCTCGGCTACTTCGGCATGCCGCATATTCTGGTGCGTTTCATGAGCATCAAGAACGCCGAAGACATCAAGTTCTCCCGCCGCGTCGCCATGATCTGGGTCACCATCTGCCTCGGTGCCGCCATCATGATTGCCATCCTCGGACGCTACTACGTAGAAGCGAACAGCATTACCGTCGCCGACCCGGAACGCATCTTCATGGTTCTCTGCCAGACGCTCTGCCACCCGGCTGTCGCCGCCATCCTCATGGCCGCTATCCTTGCCGCCATCATGAGTACCGCCGACTCGCAGCTGCTGGTTTCGGCTTCGGCCTTCAGTAACGACCTTTACAAGCACCTGTTCCGCAAGAACGCGAGCAACAAGGAAGTCATGTGGGTCAGCCGCGGCGTGGTCGTGGTGATTACGCTGATTGCCGTGATTGTCGCCATGCAGGGGGCGCCCAGCGCCGACGGCGCTAAACAGGGCAAGAGCTTCCTGGATGTCGTGATGAGTCTCGTGAGCTTTGCCTGGGGCGGCTTCGGCGCCACCTTCGGCCCGATTATGCTCCTTGCCCTGTTCTGGAAGCGTACCACGCTTCCGGGCGCCATCGCGGGCATGCTCGTGGGCGGCATCACCACCTTCGTGTGGAAGTTCTACCTCTCCGGCTTCTCCGCCGAAATCTTCCAGATCTACGAACTCGTGCCCGGCTTCGTCTTGAGCTTTGCGACCATCGTAATCGTAAGCCTCTGCACCAAGGCCCCCAGCAAAGAAATCATCGAAGAATTTGAACAAGTTGATAAAACAAGATTAAGTGATATGAAACTTTAATTCAGGAGGACAAATGCGTAAGGCGAGAGTCGCAGCCATGCTTGCATGGATATGACCGAGCCTAGCATTTGGTACTTGAGCGAAGCGAAAGTACAATTTGATGCGGTGGAAAACACGCGCCTCTCCGATATGAAGCTGTAATCTAGAACGGGCTTTCGCCCAACAGACGAAATTACAAAAGAGGCCCGCAAATGCGGGCCTTCATTTTATTATCCAGGGATTCACCCTAAATCACTTGTCGTATTCTTAATCGTCGTATTCCGGCGCTTCGAACGAAGTCGGAATGCGCGGCGTACCCTTATCATGATGAACGAACGAGAATCCGCTAATCTTGCCCGTTTCACGGTCAACCGTTCCGGTCTGCAACTGGCCATACATGCTTGTCGTACTGCCCGGATTCAATAACATATTGAAGTCCATCACCATATAGTAGCCGTAAACTTCCCAGGTACCCGACTTAAACTCGACTTGCTTAGTCCCTTCGAACGCTTCCAGTTTCGAGGTTCCGTCGGCTTTCAACGTAAATGTCCAATCGACACCGTCTCTAGTCGCCACCCATTCGCCGACAAAATCTTTGGCATCTTCGTAAGCGTACTCGACATCTTCAACTGTACAATTCAACTTTTCTCCATTGTACGCCGTAATCGCATCGTCGGTGCCCACGGAATAGGTGAACATCGTACGCGAAGACCCCACATAGTAGAGCGGGATCATCAACAGCGTGCTGCGCTGGATATCATAGCGACCGGCATTCCAGTTCACTACTTGGCCATCGATCGACGTTTCATAAATATACGAACTGTCGAAGAACTTGAAGGTCCTCGTAGAATCGCCATCGGCACATTCATAGATTTTCTTCTGAATCGCCTCAGCCTTGGAGACCTTGCTCTTCTGGACAGCGACGCTAGCCTTAATCGCTTCGCTGTAATCGCCACCGTCTACAGAGTACAGAATTTTGTCGTCTTCATCGGCATTGTCGGCTTCTTTGACGACAAACGAAATCTTGAAGCCGGCTTCCATTTTTCCTATAATCTTTTTGACGGCATCGGTTTCACTATACTGCAAGCCGGCTTTGTCTTTTTTAAAGCTCACCACGCCACCTGCAAAATCCGTATAGGTGACCACCCACAATTCGTCCGGAATGCGGAGGGCCAGAACGCCCTGCTTGCTGCCGGTCGACAGGTAGACCGTCTGGTCAAACAGCTTGAGTTCGTAGTTCTTCTGTAAATCGGTGAGTTTCGCAGCGCGAGCCCCTTCCGGAGTTACTACAGAAGAAGACGAAACTTCAGTGGATGAAGATTCCGGCGTTTCGCTAGACGAGGACTTCGGGGATTCGCTCGAAGAAGACTTGTCTTTACTTACGCTAGAAGACGACTTGGAATCTTCCTTAGCTGAAGACGAAGACTTATCGGACGATTTTTCCGAAGAAGAAGACTTCTCCGAAGACTTTTCACTGGACGAGGACTTGTCGCCCTTCTTGGAGGACGAAGACTTGGCATCGCCTTTTTCGGAAGAAGAAGAGTCATCGCCTTCTTCCATGGAGGAAGAGGATTCTTCGGTAGAAGGGTCCGCCGAAGTAGAAGAGGAATCGTCGCCGCAAGCAGCAAACATAAACGCCGACGAAATCAAAAGAGCTAAAAATTTATTTTTCATGCCACAAATATAGTTTATATAAAATGCATAATCCATCGATTTCTGCACAACAACAAGTGTATTTTTGATCTGTACAGGCTAAATGATGGTACATTTAGCATTTCGCCTGTACAAAATCCATTTCACAGGTATTTTTTGGAGGTTTTTCCTGAGCAGTACAGGCTTTTTTATGCGTTACATGCTTTTTAGCCTGTACAAGAATGCCGTTTTCCCTCTATTTTACATTAATTTATCCAAAAAGTACAGGCTAATTTGTAGAGTCAACGTCATTTAACCCGTACGGCAGCGAAAAAGCGAGTCCTTTTCGCATTAATTTATTCAAAAAAGACAAGAAAGTACAGGCCAACCAACAAAGTCTGCGTCATTTAGCCTGCACCACAACGAATCCTCGGCGTATTTACGGCACTTTTTAGAAAAAAATCCCTCGCCGGGGTCCGTCAGGACAAAAAAAAAGAAACCCCGCCGCTTGGGCAGGGTTCCTAAAAGGTTTCTTAGCGGAAGTGCGGAAAACTAAGTGGCGTCCGCACGACTAACGCTATCTAGAAATCTTACTTGGCGATCACGCGGGCCATTTCGCAAACCTTGTTGCTGTAGCCCCATTCGTTATCGTACCAGGACACAACCTTAACGAAGGTCGGGTCGAGCTGGATACCGGCCTTGGCGTCGAAGATGGAGGTCTTCGGGCAGTTGCGGAAGTCGGTAGAAACAACGGCTTCGTCGGTGTAACCGAGGATGCCCTTGAGTTCGCCTTCAGAAGCTTCCTTCATGGCGGCGCAGATTTCTTCGTAAGTGCAAGCCTTCTTGAGTTCGACAGTCAGGTCAACAACGGACACGTCGGAAGTCGGCACGCGCATAGACATACCGGTGAGCTTGCCGTTGAGCTGCGGGAGAACCTTACCCACGGCCTTAGCAGCACCCGTAGAAGACGGGATGATGTTTTCGAGAATGCCACGGCCACCGCGCCAGTCCTTCTTGGACGGGCCGTCAACGGTCTTCTGAGTAGCAGTTGCAGCGTGAACGGTGGTCATAAGGCCACGGACGATGCCGAACTTTTCATCGAGAACCTTGGAGATCGGGGCAAGGCAGTTGGTGGTGCAGGAAGCGTTGGAGATGATCTTCTGACCAGCGTAGGTCTTGTGGTTAACACCATAGACGAACATCGGAGTTGCATCCTTGGACGGAGCAGACATGATGACCTTCTTGGCACCAGCCTTGAGGTGAGCAGAAGCGAGTTCTTCGGTCAGGAAGAAGCCGGTGGATTCCACAACGACGTCAACATCGAGGGCACCCCAAGTGATTGCGGACGGATCCTTTTCGGCGAAGATCTGAATCTTGTTGCCATCGACGATGAGGAAGTTGCCTTCCACCTTGATGTCGTGGTTGAAAGCGCCGTGGACGGAGTCATACTTCAGCATGTAAGCGAGGTAGTCAGCGTCGAGAAGGTCGTTGATACCGACAACCTTGATGTCGTTAGAGAAGTTTTCCACAGCAGCGCGGAACACCATACGGCCGATACGACCGAAACCATTGATACCGAGTTTGAGAGCCATTATTGGATCCTTTTGTTTTATTGTGAAATTGCTACCCACCATAGGGTGGTGCGTTCTTGGGCGGAAAGATACAAAAATTTACCTAAACGGACTAGGGTTTTTGTAAAAAAACTTGCTCTTTCAAACCTATCCCGACCGGCATAGGTGGTTCGTGAGCCATAAACGACTTGTATTAACGAGTCGTGTTGGCGAAAGCGAGGCGATATCGTAGGTTCTTATGGAAAATAGAGCCGAGCGGTCTGTAAAGGGGGAAGTTTCCCCCTACTTGCAGCCTTGCCCCAGTGTCATCCTAGGCCCTTCGATAAACTCAGGGTAAACTCCGTCGAAGGATCTAGGGCAAGTCTTCCGTCACCCCCACGCTGATGTGACCCCCGAAAGTTGGACACAACTTTCGAGGAATTTATGGCTTTCAATCGAAAAAAATGGGAATTGGTCACAAAACTATACAAGGATGGACTGAAGGTTACTGAAATATGTCATCTTACGAACTTTGACAGGCGCGATGTCAGGCATGTATGCAGGGAATATGACATTCTCGGCTGCATGCGCGAACCCAGGAAGAATTTCTATCGCGGGTCGAACGAATTGAGAAAAATGGCAGTTGACGACATAGTCCTAAATTCGTTATCTTATGCCGAGGTAACCGTAAAGTACAACATCAACAGAACGACCTTGAAAGACTGGGTTCACTTGTTCCGGAACGGCGGTTACGAGGAACTGTTCGTGAACAGGCGCAAGGCGAGAAGACGCGGATATGGGAAGGCTGAAGAAGACTGCGAAAACGCCTCAGACCGAGTTGGAGAAACTCGAGGACGAGGTCTATCGTCTTCGTGCGGAGAATGCGCTGTTAAAAAAAGTGAAAGCCTTGGTCGAGGAAAAATACGCCCGAAAACAAGAGACTGGGCGGAAGCCATCAACGAGCTAAGGCATGAATACAGGCTTGACGTCCTGTTGGACATCAAGGGGATGGCCCGTTCAACGTTCTATTACTACGTCAAAAACAAACAGATAGACCGATATTCCGGTATCCGAAAACGCATAAGGGAAATACACGCCGAACATGCCGGTCGTTACGGTTATAGACGAATAACGTCGCAGCTGAAAAAAGAAGGCTTTACGATCAATCACAAGACCGTCTATAAGATCATGAGAGACCTTGGTCTGAAGAACGTCCGCAGAAAGAACAAATATCGTTCGTATGCGGGACAAGTCGGGTCGACTGCACCGAACATCGTGAACCGGGACTTCTCTACGACCGGCCCGAACCAGAAATGGACTACGGACGTGACACAGATATCCGTGGGGACCGAAAAATGCTTCCTATCTCCAATATTGGATATGTACAATGGCGAAATCGTAAGCTACACGATATCGGACCATGCCAACCTTAAAATGGTCATGGACATGCTGGACAAGGCGTATGAACAGCACCGTGTATGGGAAAAACTGCTGATGCACTCGGATCAAGGTTGGCAATACCAGCACTACAACTACCAAAAGTCACTGAAAGACCACAACATAGTACAAAGCATGAGTCGCAAGGGCAACTGCCTGGACAATGCCATGATGGAGAACTTCTTCGGGATAATGAAGTCCGAACTACTTTACCCGAACAGGTTCAAGGACATGAATCACTTCAAACAGGAGCTGGTGAAATACATCGACTATTACAACAATGAACGGATAAAAGCTCGATTAAACGGGATGAGTCCTGTTCAATATCGAATAAATAGGGCGAATATAACCTAATTTTTAAATGTCCAACTTTTTGGGGTCAGTTCACGCCTAGGTGGCTCCGCCCCCTAAAACCCCCGGCTAGCAATGTAGAGTGTGTAATGTGAGATGTGGAATGAATTGTCCTCTGTCTTCCCGCACGTAGATGCGGGACCTCCTCTCCCATCCGAGAAAAAACACTCCGCCTTCAAAATTGCCCACGGCTCCAGAAATATGCTTGTCTCGCTCACATGGCCGTTCCGGAATGTTCACTCGACAACACATTTTCTTCCGCCTTAGGGCATGCCCCTCACGCCCTAATTTTTTCGTTAAAATTTATGATAAAGTGACTATTTTCCCGTCAAAGAGTTATTCGCATCCATTACACATCGGACCGATCGAAATGTTCTTCGAGTCACATCATCTCCAGATAAATCTTCAAGCCTCGAGGTCGAGCTAAAATACGCAGCTTTCGCAACATTGTTTTTCACAGCGTAAGGCATCCAAAACGCAGTAAATTGCCCCGTTTGAATTTTTTCCGTCGGAATAACAGCCAACCCGTCAGTATTACGCCCAGCATTCTTTTCCCATAGAATCTTGGAACGCAAATCGCCACGAGTAAACAGCCATTCGAGTTGATTCATAACATGCCAGCCATCGGGACAGATTCCCTGCCAAATGATCTTTCTCATTTTTTCTTCGCTTCCGGCCAAATCAGCAAAAGCCTTGCACGCATCGTTGCTGCTTACCTCGACAGAATCGCAAACCTTGGGCAAGTTCATCGCTTCAGCCCATGTGTAAAGACCTCCAAAATGGTTATCGCAGAACCATTCATCGTCTACATAGCACAATTTTTCAGTAACATTGTCATCAAACTTAGTCGTACTACTAGGCACCATTTTCCCATAATTCAAGTTTTCAGCCATTACATAAAATGTCTCAAAAGCATCAAAATCTTCCGAATGCCCTTCGAACTTAATATACTTGTACTTGCGGCCATCACGAGGATCTTCAAACTCTAAATACTCCCCATTGTACCCCGCAAACAGACTGTCCATGTTCGGATGTTCCTTTTTTTTCTCTATCGCAGCGAGGGAATCAAGGGAATCCCTATCAAGAACATGATCAAGAGCCCACCAACCATCTTTACAAATGTAATAGTATACGCCACTAGCCTCATCACTAGAAAGGGTATCCCCATCATCACACACTCGAAATTCTTCCTCGCTACTACTCGACTCAACCACAGACGAGCTACTATTCTTGCCGCTTACAGAACTAGAAGAATTCTTTTCCGCTACAGAAGAACTGGATTTTTTAGAATCTTTCTGAGAAGACGAGGAACCGTCTTTGTTCGACGAACTCAATTCGTTGCCGTCACTTATAGAAGCACCCGAATCAGGGGACACTGAAGAGGAAGAATCATCTCCGCATGCGACAAGCATGGTCAGGAGTACAGATAGGGCAAGAACGCTTTTAAAAATCTTCACAGAAGACCTCCGAACCTCAAATAAATTCACGAGAAATATAGAAATAAGTTGTGTATGAAATCGGCGGCCTTTCGACCGCCACATTTTATTAAAAGGTTTATTTCAAGTCACGAATTTTTGCTTCCGGAAGCCCCGTAACTGCAGAAATTTCTGTCACAGAGAGTTTTCCCTGTTCAAGCATTTTCTTCGCAATATCCATTTTCGTTGAATACTCGGCTACGGCTCGATCAAAATCGCTCATGTCCACAGTCATAAGATACCTCGAACTGAAATTACATAATTTCACCTCGTTTTGCAAGACCTTGAACACGGGATCATTTGCAAATTCACTGAAATCGGCTTCGCGATTCAACGTGTCGATGGCGCGGAGCCACTGAGCCAAGCGGCAGTTGTCGCCAACATAGTCCTTTGCGTTCTTGAGGAACTTTGCCACTTCGACCAATGTCACGGTCTGCCGGTCAAAATAGACTTCCTGCTCCTGATTCCTCAACTGTACCGTATGGCGGTAATTTGGCGATTTCGCGAACGCGTCAAAGAACTGGAAACTGACCACATGCAAGTTTTCAAGTTGCGGAACTTCGCCCTGCTTTACCATATTGTTCGTAAGGCGCGCCACGTAGAGGACAAGACGGTCCTTGAACAAGGAGTAATTGTCCACGTGTTGCACCTCAATCGAAATGCGGTCACGCGGATTCTTTTCACCACGATCGTTCGTCAGCAAAATGTCCGGTTCGACACTGTGGTAACCAAGCTCGCCAGGAATGAACGGGTTCACGAGTTTCGGATTAGCGATGCGGTCCGAGCCAATCAAGCCTAGTGCTGCATTCACAAGGTCCGTCGTGAGCATCAAGTTCTTTTCATTGGCAAGGATTTTCTTGATGCACCCGTCGTTGTAGAAATACACGTTCCTGTGTTCGTATTGTTTGACAAAGGCGTCGATGTCCTGCCCGTTATCGTTTGCTTTCTTGAGTTTGCCGAGAAATTGAGCAAATTCATTTCTTTCCATTATTTTTTCCTAAACCGGGGAACAGCCCCCGAAAAGCGAATAGAGAGTTCTCCCTATCTATACACTAATACGCCACTTTGGAAAAATCAGTCTGATTTCACCCCTGTTTGAAGGCCTCAATCAACGTAAAAAAAACTTCACATTTATACAAAACAATCATAAACCCTACTTGTCTCGGGTACAGTCATATTCCACTTTGGACTACGAAAAGGCGGGGCTTGCACGTCGCGATTTTTTATTTTTGTTGTCATGAGCAATTCTTTGTTTGAAAAATTTGGTCATATCCCCAGTTTTTGCGCCCCGCTGTTTGGGCTGTTATTTGTTGCATCTTTAATTTCTTGCGCCGGTAACGGAAAGCCGCTGACCGAATCGGACCCGCAGTCCGAAGGTTCGCAAGCAGCTAATTCCGGGAGCTATACCGACGACTATTTTGACGAAGGCTCGGCCGCTCCTTCTGACAACGCCTCGAATTCCACCCGCAAGAACGCACCCGGCGCTATCGGGAGCGACGGTTTCAGCTTTACGCTGCCCGCAGGCGACTGGGCTCTCGTGGGCGACGAGGGCGGCGCCCACGAGAGCGGCGTCCCCTACGAATTTTACAACGCGAGCACGGGACGCCGCGCGGTCCTGGTCGAAATCGAACTCCCCAAGGGCGAACCCATGCGACTCATGGACCGCGCCCAGATGGAAATGCAGGCTTTTGAATCGAGCGGCAAGAAGGCGACTCTCGCCGAGACCTACCCCGAAGAAAATTTCGGCGGTACAGGCGTTTTCTTTGACGTTGCAGGCAAACGCTACGACAGCCCCTACGAGGCCGTCGGCTTTGTCACAGGCGCCGGGAGCCGCGTGTACACGCTCACGCTTTCTGCCACCGACACGCCGCTCCAGCCGGGCGAACTCAAGAACGAATGGAAGGAATTCTTCGCGAACTTCAGCATGCGCGAAACTGCTGCAAGCGAAGGCCCGGAACTTTCGCCGAACAACGTGCAAAGCTTTGACTCCCCCACGCTCGGCTACACCTGGGCCGTCAAGGACACCCTCTGGCATCACTGGACAGGAATCGCCCGCCAGAACGACGACCCGGACCTGGTGCTCAGCAACAAGGCCGAAGACGTTTCGCTGTTCGTTTACGGCGCAACGGTCGAAAGCGACGCCGTCAATTCGCAGGATTTGTTCAAGGTGCTGCTCGTGCGCCTGGGTGTCGACCCCAACAATCCCACACTTGAAATGCACCGCCAAAAGGTCGGCGACCGCTACGCGCAAGACTTTACCCTGACTCACGTGGTCAACAAGTTCGACTTCTACTATACAGGCCGCTACTTCTATGACGACGGCCGCGGCATCCTAATTGTTTCCTGGACCCAGGGCGTGAACAAGAAGAAATACGCCAAGGTCATGCAACACGGTATCGATGGCCTGACCGTGGGCGAAAATCCGGCCGCCAAAAACGCGGCCACCGACCCCGAATCGGCCAAGAAACTCGCCAAGTTCAACGCCGCCATCATGAGCCAGGTGGGCATTTTGCGCCTGCTCGAAAACCAGCCGCTGGTGGCGCTCAGCTACTTTGAACGCGCGAACCGCATGGACCCCGAAGAGCCTCTCTACCTGATCAACTGCGGATTCGTGTACCAGATGAAGGAACTTTACGGCCCGGGCATCAGCCACTTTGAAAGCCAGCGCGAACTGGTGCAAAAGAACGGCAAACTGCTCTCGATTTTGGGCGAAATGTACGAAGCCCTGTTCGACTACGGCCGCGCCCGCGAATGTGCCGAAGCAGCCCTCCGCTACACGCCGAACAATCCGGAATACGTAATCAACTTGAGCGACGCCCTCTGGGGACTCGGTCAGCGTAACCAGTCGCTGGTGGTCGTGCAACGCCTTTACGATACGCAGCCAAGCAGCCGCCTGGGCGTTTACCTCGCAAAGACCTACATGGGCCTTGACCAGTACGCCGAAGCCGTCGACATTCTTTACCAGGTGCGCCGTCGCTTTGGCATGAGTGTGGAACTCGGAAGCACCTTGATGGATGCCCTCATGTTCCTTGGCCGCTACGAAGAAGCCCGCGCCATTAGCGAAGAAACCTTGGCCAAGGACCGTAACGACTACAAGATTTGGACCACGCAGGGCAAGATTCTATTCTACAGCCGCAACTACCGCGACGCCGAAAAGTCGCTCACCAAGGCGCTCGCCTTAAAGCCCGATAACGAAGACGCCAAGAGCTTTTTGAGCGCAACAAAGGCATTCCTCGGCAAGGCAGACAACCGCACGCTGCAAAAGCCAATTACACCGGTAGAAGAACGCACCAAGAACCTGAAGGGTCTCCTCAGCGAAAGCGCCAAAAAGCAGGGCACCGAAGGCGATTTCCCCGCCGTGGTGCATTACAACAAGCAGACCTTGAAAGCCGAAAAGGGCGCGAACTGGGTCCGCACCGACGAAATGCTCATGGAAATCCTCGACATTCGCGGCGCCGCCATTTATCGCGAATTTACGTTCGACTTCTTGCCGGGATTCGACCGCATTTACCTGAACGCCCTCGAAGTCTACGACAGCAACTGGAACCTGAAGCAGAAGGCGAACCTGAACGGAGCCTACATTACCTACGCCACCGAAATCGGCGGCCAGAACGAATCGCAGACGGCGCATTTCCCGCTGCAAGAGCTTGAACCGGGCGATTTTATTTACCTGCAGTTCAGCCGCACCAACATCGAAAACAAGGGCATGATCCCCTACACCGACTTCGTGAGCAGCAAGGACGTTCCTGTGGGCCAGTCCAGCTTCCGCATTTACGCCGACACCGCCCGTTTTGTGACCGAAGAATACGGCCCGCTCGAAAAGAAGGCCATCAAGGGCGGCATCGAATGGAAGATCGAAAACCCGGTCATTATCCGCAAGGAACTTTACATGCCCGTGTACCGCGACTTTGGCGCAGGCCTGATGCTTACCGGCAAGCAGGAATGGAAGAACGTGGGCGAAGATTACCAGAACCTAATCAAGCACCAGTTCAAGCAGGCCGTGAGCGTGCGTGAAAAAGCCCGCGAAGTCCGCGGTAGCAAGGCAAACGACAACGCCGTCAAGGCCATCGTGAACTTTGTGCGCCACGATATTCGCTACCGCGACATTCGATTCGGCGGACACAGCCTGATTCCGCAAACAGCCGAAGTCACGCTGAAAAAGCACCAGGGCGACTGCAAGGACATGGCGCTTTTGCTCAAGGAAATGCTTGAATCCATCGGCGTCAAGAGCTACCTCACGGCCATCCACCTGACCGAAGAAGGCTTTGCCGGCCTCCCGACGATTCAGCAGTTCAACCACATGATTCTCTACATTCCGGCGCAGGGTCAAATCACCGAACGCTGGGTCGACGCCACCGACAAGACCGGCAACGATCGCCCTGTACCGCTCGACATGGAAGGCAAAGTCGCGCTCGTCATCAACGACGACAGCAGCCACGTGGTCACTACGCCTATTTTGGAAGACAATCAGGAGCACCAGATTGGCATTGAACACCGCCTGTTTATCGGAAACGACGGCGCCTGCGAATTCCGCGACTCGATTTCGCTGCAGGGCAAGTTTGCAAGCGTCATGCGTAACCGCTTCTTTGGTCGCGACGCCAAGGAACAGGAAAAGCTGATGGAAGACTTCCTCGCTTCGGGTATCCCCGACGTAAGCATCGGAAACATCCGTATCGAAAATCTCGCCGAATTCAACAAGCCGCTCGCCCTGATTGTGACTTACGCCTCCAAGGGCTACTTCGGCCAGGGCGGCTCCGAACTCAAGGGGCGTTTCCCGAACGTGTGGGAACGCAGCCTGTTCAAGCTGCCTAAAGTTTCCAAGCGCCACCACCCGATTCGCATGCCTCACGAAACGCAGTTTGCATACAAATTAAGTGTTACGGCAGCTAACGGCAAGAAAGTCAAAATTACCGGTCCGAAGCCGCTTAATCGCGAACCGGATTACGTGAGCTACGAGAAGAATTTCGACGGCAAGAACAGCATCAAGTGGACCACCTTCGCACTCTACGCCGACCCGGCTGAATACAACAAGATTCGCGAGGAATGGACCTACTTGCTCAGCGAAACGAGCCCGATGATAGAGATTAAGTAGGAAGTAGACTGTAGGAAGTAGGAAGTGGCCCCGGGTCCGGGGCTTTTTTTTGCTAAATTTGCTCGTACTATGAGCATTTCTATTCCTCAGTTGCCTAAGGGCACACGCGATTTTTACCCGGAAGCCGAGCGCATCCAGAACTACATTTTTGACACCTGGCGTAGTGTCGCCGAATCTTTTGCCTACGAAGAATACGAAGGCCCGATGTTTGAACATCTGGAACTTTATACAGGCAAGTCCGGCGAAGAAATCGTAAGCCAGCTTTACAACTTTAAAGACAAGGGCGACCGCGAAATCGCGCTCCGCCCCGAAATGACCCCGACGCTTGCTCGCCTCGTAATCCAGAAGGCCCGCGAACTCAAGAAGCCATTCAAGTGGTTCAGCATGCCGCGCCTTTTCCGTTACGAAAAGGCACAGAAGGGTCGCCTCCGCGAATTCTTCCAGCTGAACATGGACATCATCGGTACCGAAAGCATCTACGCCGAAGCCGACCTGATGGCTGCCATCGCCACGATGCTCCGCAAGTTCGGCCTGAAGGACGGCGAATTTGCGATTGGCGTTTCTAGCCGCAAGCTCCTCGCCACCTACCTCGAAGAAATCGGCGCCCCGAATCCCTCCCTCGTTTACCCGGTGCTTGACCGCCGCTTAAAAATCGGCCCCGAAGCATTCGCCAAAGCTCTTGCCGACGCAGGCCTCTCCGAAGACCAGGTGAAAAAACTTGACGACTTCATGAGCTGCAAGAGCATCGAAGAAGTCAAGGCCAAGGTGCATAGCGAAAATGCGACTGCCGCTCTCCAAGAAATCGAAGACCTGTTCGCAACCCTTACCGCCGCAGGTTACGGCGAATGCGTGAACCTCGACCTCTCTATCGTTCGTGGCCTCGCCTACTACACCGGCATCGTGTTCGAAGTCTTTGACAAGGGCAAATCCATGCGCGCTATCGCTGGCGGCGGCCGTTACGACAGCCTCACCGAAAAGCTCGGTGGCGAACGCATCCCGGGTGTCGGCTTTGGTATGGGCGACGTGGTGCTCGCAGACCTCCTCGCCGAACACAAGTTGCTCCCGAGCCCGAAGCAGAGTGTCGACTTCTACATCGCAAGTTTCACAAACGACATGAAGAAGGTGTTCGAAACCGCCCAGGTATTCCGCAACGCCGCAGGTAACACGAACGCCAAGCCGTTCTCGGTCGCTCACCCGCTCGCCGCCATGAAGATGGGTAAGCAGCTCGACCAGGCCAACTATCAAGGCGCTAAAATCGTCGTGTACGTAGACGGTTCCAAGGCTGCCGAAGGTGAATTCGAATACAAGGACATGCGCACCGGCGAAATGTTCGTAGGAAACGTAGACGCCATCGTAGAACGACTCAACACCGAGGTAAAGAAAGCCTAGCCAATTCAGAATTCAGAGTTCGGAATTACTTATCAGGCGGCTCCGCCAAGATTGTATTAATTCAGAATTCCGAAATCCGAATTCATAATTATACTATGATGTCCCCTTTAAAAGTCCTCTTAAGTATCATCAGCCTGTTCGCGGTGCTGGGCTTTATCGCCATCATCTACCCCGATGACGGAATCCATATTGGCGACACAACGCTCCGCTACCCGAAGCTCACCGAAATCTTCGTAAAGCAGTCCGCCGGCGATTCGCTTAGCGATTCTACCCAGGGCGACCCCGAAGAAGCTATCCGTGAGATGATGGAAGCAACCAAACGCAAAGAGTTTGCCGCCTTTAGCGACTCGCTCAAATTCTATGAGGACTTTTTTGAAAAGGGAAGAACGCGCTTTGATTTGCCGAACAACGACGCCACGTGGTTTGACCGATTCTTCTTGCACCTGGAGCTAGCCTCACTCGATTCGAACGTTGTACACGTCGTGCATTACGGAGACTCGCAGCTCGAAGAAGACCGAATTTCGGCCACCATTCGCGAGGACTTGCAAGATGAATTCGGTGGTGCAGGCCCGGGCATGATGCCCGCCATTATGACCGTGCCGTCTATGACTACTAGCCATGCAGGCGTCGGCGCCCTTTCGCGCTACATTCTGTTTGGTCCCAAGGACGACGAAGCCGAACACACGCGCTACGGACCTTTGGCCCAGTTCGCCAAGCTTGAAGGCGAAGCCTCCATTACCATCCAGCGCCGCAAGGAACGCAAGAAACAGTTCAGCCATGTGGGCGGTTACAGCACCATTCGCCTCCTCACAAACAAGAACGCTCGCCTCAAGGTCAGACTCAACGTAAACCAGACCGTCGTAGACACCGTGGGTCAAGAAGAAGACGGCTCTCCGAAAGAAAAGCGCTCTACCAAAGTGGTCGACGCTGGCGAACCGGTTATCGACACTTACAACAAACTCAAAGTTTTCACCTGGAAACTGAAGGACACCACCTCCATTGCCAAGATGTACCTTTCGGGCAACGCCGAAGTCTATGCCATTTCGGCAGACGGTGCTTACGGTGTCGCCGTCGACAACGTGGCCATGCGCGGTTCTTCAGGTACGATATTCCATCGCATCGACTCTGAACTTCTGGCCGAATCTTACAAGGCCATGAACGTAAAACTCATCATCATGGAATACGGCGGAAACTTGGTACCAAGCATCAACTCCGGCAACATTGAATGGACCAAGAAAATCATCACACGCCAGATTCAAGCCATTCAAAAGGCGAACCCCGACGCCGACATCTTGTTTATTGGCCCCGCCGATATGGCTCGCCAAAAAGACGGCCAATGGCAAACCTATTCTGGCCTTGCGATGACAATCAAGGCCCTGCGTGAAGTCGCGCTCGAAAACGGCGCCGCCTACTGGGACATGCACCGCGTGATGGGCGGCAACGGAGCCATGATCAAGTGGGTGAACAAGGACCCTGCCCTTGGATTCACGGACCACATTCATTTTACCCGCCGCGGAGCCGCCTACATGGGAGACCTGTTCTGTTCGGCACTGCGCATGCACTACGACTACTTCAAGTTCCGCGACCGTCACAACATCAGTGACGAAAAATTGAAGGAACTGCACCAGTGGAGCGCCGAAAACAAGCCTGCCCCCAAGCCTGTCGCCAAACCAAAGCCCACCGCCAAGCAAGCAGTTAAACCAGCCAAGCCAAGCTCAAACAAAGCCGTAAAGGCAAATTCTGCAGCAAAGGCAGCCCCGGCAAACAGAAAAGCTGATTCGAAAGATTTAAACAAAGGAGCGAAGAAAAAGTGAAACACGTACTCCTTGGTATTGCGCTACTCACGCTTTCCGCTTTTGCAAAAGACATGCCGACAGCTCCCGGCAGTTTTTCCATCGACATTTCTCGCTACGACTTTATCGACACTACACAGAACGTAATCAAATTCCCCAAGGGCAACGCCTCGTTCAACGCCTTCTTTAACAAGATGGATACGCTCGTGTTCGAAAACCGCGGGCAGGTTCGCATTCTGCACGTGGGCGGTTCGCATTTGCAAGCCGACGTAATCTCCGGCCGTATTCGCGAGCACCTCATTAAGGAATACCCGGGTGCCTCTGCCGGCCGCGGGTTCGTGTTTCCATATTCTGCCGCCCGCACCAACACGCCTGCGAGCTACGCCAGCGCCTACAAGGGCATCTGGGACATGAACAAAAACGTGCAGCGTGAAATCAAGAAGCCGCTCGGCCTGCTTGGCATTGCCGTGAGCACCAGCGACCCGCGTTCCGAAATCACGCTGTTCCTCGACAAGTACAACTCTACCCCGATTTGGGGCGAAACCAAACTCAGACTTTTTGGTTACAGTGACAACAACGACGTAGTTCCTGTACTGCGCGTCGATTCGACCGACATTTACGGCATTCTCGATTCCGCAAGCCAGAGCTACGTGTTTACAAGCCCGCGCCCGATTGACACCATTCAAATCGCTTTCCGCTGGATCGATTCCTTGAAGCAGGCCGAGATTTCCAAGTTCATTACCGACTCGCTTTTCCAGGATTCTATCGCCCGCGCCAAAGAAGATTCCATCAAGAAGGCAACCGGCGATACCGCCCAAAAGAAGCCGATTGATGCAGCCAAAATTCCGAACAACGTTGCCTTGCCCGAAGTCGCCCGCGATTCCATGTTCCAAGGTGAATGCGACGTTCTCGACACGGCATGCCTGCGTCGCGAAGAGGCCAAGAGCAAATCCCGTAGCTGTGCCGAAAAGCTGAACAAGCCCGCAGTCAATTACGCCGAGGGCGAAATCGACGCCACCAATTACGCCAACGAACATTGCATCGAACAAGCCGCCGTACCCGACTCTGTCAAGAAGAACGCTCGTCCGCGCTTTACGCTTACCGGCATTCTCACCGA
Organism: Fibrobacter sp. UWOV1; assembly: GCF_900142495.1. NCBI lineage: Bacteria > Pseudomonadati > Fibrobacterota > Fibrobacteria > Fibrobacterales > Fibrobacteraceae > Fibrobacter > Fibrobacter sp. UWOV1. The sequence goes on from NZ_FRBA01000001.1 coordinate 108,250, forward strand.
AACCGACGCTCCGGGCATTACCTACACGGGCGTAGGCATCAACGGCGCAAAGGTTCACGACTACTTTGAAGAAGTCTGCCCGCAGTTCGAAAAGGAACTTTCATTCTACAAGCCCGACCTCGTCATTTTTGCAATCGGCATTAACGATGCAAACGTGGAAAAGTTTAACGACAAGCAATTTAAAGACGACTACGACAAGCTCATTGCCCGCATCAAGAAAGTGAACCCGAATGTGGCGATTATTTTCGAGACCAACAACGACATGTATCGCAAGGTCAAGAAGAAACGTTTCGTGCAGCACCCGAACGGCGATGTCGCCCGCAAGGCATTCTTCGCCCTGGCCGAAAAGCACAAAGCTGGCGTTTGGGACAAGTTCGGCATTATGGGCGGCCTCGGCTCCATGGCCAAATGGGAGAAAGCCGACCTCGCCAAAGCCGACAAAGTGCATTTCAAGCTTTCAGGCTACAACCTCCTTGGCGATCTGTTCTACAAGGCTATCATCAACTGCTATCAAGAACACATCGCTAACCTCCCCGCCGAAAAAAGAAAGGAAGAAATAAAATAAGGATTTGCACCAGTGTCATCCTGAGTGAAGAACCGAAGGTTCGTAATCGAAGGATCTAAAAATATGAGAAATGATTACTTTACATATATAATGTCTAATCAAACTAATTCAACAATATATGTTGGAGTAACAAATAATATTGAAAGACGTGCATTAGAACATATTAGTGGTAATGGTGCAGAATTTACATCGAAATATAAAATCAATAAACTTGTTTATTTTGAAAGATATACAGAAATAAAAGATGCAATAGCAAGAGAAAAACAATTAAAAGGTTGGAAAAGAGAAAAGAAAAATAATTTGATTAACAAAATGAACCCTGAATGGAAAAACTTAATGATGGATTAGATCCTTCGACTCCGTTTCACTTCGCTCAGGATGACAATTGCATATGCTTGACTATTTGATTCCATTCCTCACCCGCACCTTTGCGTTTGACCCGAACAGTCCCCTGCTGTTTACGCAGTTCTATTTCTGGGGATTTTTCGCCTGCGTTTTCGCCGTTCTCACCCTGATCAAGAACCGCATCCTGCTGCGTAACGCCTTCTTGTTTGCGACAAGCATGTTCTTCTACTACAAAACGAGTGGAAGCTACGTCTGCATTCTTATTTTCTGCGTGGTCGCTAACTTCTTCATTGGCAAATGGATCGAAAAAGCCGAAGAGCAATGGAAAAAGAAACTCTGGATGATCATCGTGGTCATTATCGACCTGCTAGTGCTTTGCTACTATAAATACTCTTACTTCTTCCTGGATGCACTTTACGACTTTACCGGAATCGAACTCCACGTGTACAATTTCTTTGCCGCGGCAAGCAACAAGATGTTTGGCACGCATTCGCTGGTCGACACCATCATTTTGCCGGTGGGTATTTCGTTCTTCACCTTCCAGGCAATGAGTTACTGCATCGATATTTACCGCGGTAAAATCAAGGCTGTCGACAACATCCTAAATTTTGGCTTTTACCTCACGTTCTTCCCGCAGCTTGTGGCTGGCCCGATTGTGCGCGCCGACAAGTTCGTGCCGCAACTTTACCGCAAGTATTTCTTGCCCCGCCGTACCTTCGGTATCGCCGTATTCTGGATCCTGAACGGCCTCGCCAAAAAGATCATCTTGAGCGACTACCTGGCCACCAACTTCGTGGACCGAGTCTTTGACACTCCCCTGCTGTTTACCGGCCTTGAAAACCTGATTGCGCTCTTTGCATACTCCCTGCAAGTTTATGCCGACTTCTCGGGCTATACCGACATCGCCATTGGCGTTGCACTCCTGATGGGATTCCGCCTGCCGCAGAACTTCAACAGCCCCTACAAGGCACTCAGTCCCACCGAATTCTGGCGTCGCTGGCACATCAGCCTTTCGAGCTGGTGGCGCGACTACCTGTACATTCCCCTGGGCGGCAACAGGAATGCCACCGTCGGCACCTACTTCTGGATGGCGTTCTTGAGCCTTGTGGCAATCATGCTTTCGGGCAGCGTGCTCGTGGGCGTCATGCTTGGTCTCCTGTTCGCCTACATTTCCGTTGTTGCCTACTTTAGGCCCGAATCGCGCAAGTTCATTACCACCAACATGAACGCCATGGCCACCCAGATTGTGGGCGGTTGGTGGCACGGTGCCAGCTGGAACTTTATCATTTGGGGTGGTCTGAACGGCTTTGGCCAGGTATTCAACAAAATCTGGTGCAAGCGCAGCCTCAAGTTCCGCGCCATCGCCTCGTTCATCCTGTTCGCTGCAAGCGCCATAATCTTCAAACAGACGCACACCGCCATCTTCGCGATTACTGCAGTCTACTTCGGCGTGCTCTTCACCGGCATTTACGCCGTATGGGTGTTCCGCCTGTTCAGCGACAAGACCTTCCACTGGATTTATGTTGCCTGGAACGTGTCGCTAACCTTCGTTTTCATCACGTTTACGCGACTCTTCTTCCGCGCAGGTTCGAACCTAGACCCTGCCGAAGCCAACGAAGTCGCCTGGAATACCGCCAAGAACATGGTACAGCAAATGGGTTGCGCCTGGAAATGGGGCACTCTTGGCACTATAGCCTGGGAACACATCAACATCATTCTCGTGTTCATCGCGGGCATGCTTATCCACTGGATTCCCAAGAAGGTCAAGAGCCGCTACCGCATCGCATTCGCGTCGCAGCCGCTACCGCTGATGGTCGCAAGCACCGCGTTCATCATCTTCGTGATTTACCAGTTCATGAGCGCAGACTCCTGCCCCTTCATCTACTTCCAGTTCTAGTAGCGCCAACGGCGCATACGAAAGAAGCTCATGATAAACATCATGAGCTTTTGCTTTAAAAGTAATTTCTGAAATGGGCCGCGAATTAAACCGCAGGCATTTTGACGGTGCGATTGAATTCTTCAGGAGTGGTGAAGGTAGGCACGATTTCGTGCAGAGCCTTGATGGCCTTCTGGTCATCGTTGGCACTGGCGGCGTTCTTCAAGTTCCACAGCTGGTTAATGAACTTGTCCATGTCGATTTCAATCTGCTTGCCGATGTAAATCAACTTGTTCTTGGTCTTCTGCAGGCCTTCTTCACTCATAAGCAGCTCTTCAAGCAGCTTTTCGCCCGGGCGCAGCCCCGTAAACTTAATCGGGACATCCTTGTAAGGCACTTTGCCGTACATGCGGATCAAGTTTTCGGCCAAAGTCACGATCTTTACCGGGTGGCCCATATCGAGCACAAAGATTTCGCCACCGTGAGCAATCGAGGCAGCCTCTAGCACCAGGCTCACCGCCTCCGGAATCGTCATAAAGTAGCGGATAATGTCGGGGTGAGTCACCGTCACAGGCTTGCCCTGTTCAATCTGACGCTTGAACAGTGGAATCACGGAACCGTTCGAGCCCAGCACATTGCCAAAGCGAGTCGTCACGAATTCGGTATCGCCACTCTTCTGCTGAGCCAAGAACTGCACAATCATTTCGCAGCAGCGCTTAGAGGCACCCATCACGTTAGTGGGGTTCACCGCCTTGTCGGTACTGATCATCACAAACTTCTTGACGCCGTTCAGAACCGCGAGTGTACCCATGTTAAACGTACCGATGACGTTATTTTTAATGGCTTCCATGGGGTTGTTTTCCATGAGCGGCACATGCTTATGGGCCGCCGCGTGGAACACCACCTGGGGCTTGTACTTCTTAAAGATCTGGTTCATGCGGAAGTAGTCGCGCACCGAGGCGATCAAAGTCACCAGGTTCAGCTTGTCGCCGTATTCCATGCGCAATTCCTGCTGAATATCGTAGGCATTGTTTTCGTAAATGTCCACGATAATCACCTGCTTCGGATTGTACTTCGCAATCTGGCGCACCAGTTCGCTACCGATACTGCCGCCACCACCCGAGACCATGCAAACCTTGCCCTCGATAAAGTCGCGAATATCCTTATTGTCAAAGCGAATAGGGTCGCGGCCCAGCAAGTCTTCTACGTTAATATCGCGAATCTGGTTCACGTAGCTCGTGGTACCATCGCCCACGTTCGAGGTATCAAGCAAGCTACCGATAAACGGCAACACCTTTACGGGCACGCCCGTTTTACCGCAAATATCCAAAATCGTCTGGCGATCTTTAGGCGGACAACTCGGAATAGCAAGAATAATCTGCTCAATGCGTTCTTCCCTCACGATTTTAGGAATGTCGGTCGTGGAACCAGCCACCAACACTCCTTCGAACATCTTGCCAATCTTGTAGCGGTCATCGTCAACCAGGCAAACCGGATTCAAGTGGGTCGCCACGCTAGACTTAAGGCCTTCTTCTTCGTCGGCCTGGTTGTTGCGGATTTCCTTGATCAACATCTGGGCGGCAGAACCAGCCCCCACAATCATGGTGCGGGTCTTGTTGGCCAGGCTCGCTTCCTTGTAACCCGTACGCACCAGGGACACAAAAGTGCCACGGAACATATAACGGAAGGCGCACACGCCCACAATGGCCACCAAGGTATGCAACACGGCGAATTCCACAAAAACCTGACGCTGGAACAAGTACACCAGACCGTAAGCCACCAACATGCCGCCAACTACACCCTTAATGCAGCTCAGGTAGTCGCGCTTGCTAAAGTAACGCCACAGCTTATTGTACGCACCAAAAAAGAGCAAGCCCGCAAAGCAGCCGATAACACAAGTAACAGAAATAATCAAGAGTTCAGGGCGGTTAATTCGTTCCGCAACCGCGGGCAACGGCCAGTTGGCAAAAAGCGCAGCCGCCACCACGATAAAGGCGTCGACCGCCGCCAGCACGCGCTTACGCAGTCTAAAGCTATTGAACAAATTCTTGACTTTCTCGTTAAACATCTAATGCCCCTTCTGATACGCCAAATATAAAATAATCTTACCTTAGAACATAAACACCAATCGCAAGTTTACGAATTTATCATCAAAAAATCCGTATTCCCCCATAAAGGCCACATGGGCACCTCGGTAGCTCAAGGTGGGGGCGAGCGAATAATGCAGGGGGGCGCTATGAATAAAGCGCTTACGGCGAGTCTTGTAGGGGTCATCAATATCGCTACCGGCGTCAACACCCTTCCACAACCACTTGTGGTGGACGCCTACGAACAAGCTAGAAAGCCCGCTTAGGCCCAGATTGCCATAGATTGTCCAATCAATCGCCAAGCTATTGGGGCCGTTCGGGTTTCCCAGGGGCATTCCCAAATGAGCCATCTGCGCCATCGCCGTATCGTAATGGCAGTAGGTGTAAGGTTCTACACGGGCGATTTCAGCAACCGTACCAAGTTCAATCGCATGGCCTCCCACATTAAAGTCGCGACCGGCCTGCATACCGAGCATACCCGCCCAGCGGTTGTTGCTGTATTTGTTTTCGTACACGGCCATCGGCGATTCCATGTCGTCCAAGAAGAATTCACCGTACACGCGCACCGCATTAAACAATCGGTAATTTATATCAAAAGCGAGTGCCCCGTTATTCACGCGTTCGGTGTAATTGCCCTTCTCTATAAACAGCGGAACCACCGGCACGAACAGCCATGGTTTATTTTCGTTGTACAGCACCTGCAGTTCGCTCATGCCTACGGTCAAGTTTCCTAAGGCGAGTTCATAGCGGTGGGCGTACAGGTTGCGGTCATTCAAGTTGTCCTTGCTGTAGCTCCAGCTATTCACGCGCAAGTCTGCATACACGCTAAACACGCGAAGCGGACCAAAGGTAAAGTCCAGGTTAAGCATATTGTACGGAAGAGCAAACTGGTTAAAGGCTAGGTTGTTGTAGTAGCCAGGGCCCCAGTGCAATACGTCGCGAGCCAAGGAGATTCGTGCCCAGGCGTAGTTCAGTCCCAAGTGCGCACGGTAACGCGCATAACTCACGTAATCGGCACCGGCGTTACCGTTTTCCGTTTGTACATCAAAGACTTCGCCATCAAAGCTCTTGGGCTTTTTCGCCGCATGCTGTTCGGCATAAATGCGTGCGTCCAAATCAAAATCAAGCGAGTCTGCATAGCCACGCAAATACAGGCCGCCATCAATGCCCGGCCAAATCGTATCACCTAAGGCTTCTCCACCGCGGTAATCCATACCCAAAACAGGCGAAGCAGCAATTGCAAAATGATGAGCGTCTTTTCCTGCACCTAAAGAATCAGCATAGTACACTAGCGCATTACTTTCTTTATCTGCAAAATTTTTAACAAAGTCGTAATTACGACGAGGGTAAGTAAAGAACTGACGGGATTCGCCCACCGTCTGGCGGTGGTAGTCCATGAGCATGGGCAGGTAATCAAGCGTGCGCAGGTTGCGGTTATGCTCTGTGCCGAGGACGGATTGGGAAAATGCTAAAGACGTGAGTAGTAAGACTGCAGATAAAAACTTCTTCATAGTTCTTCTTCAAGATGCTGACCCTAAGCGTCCTCAGGGTGACAATCAGGGTGACTCGTCAGTGTGACAATCAGTACAATTAGTATCGTAAAAAAAAGGGGTCGGCGAAAGCCGACCCCTGTATAATTCAGCGAATTACTTTTCGAACGGAACGAGTTCCACGCGGCGGTTCATTTCGCGGCCTTCCTTCGTTTCGTTATCGGCGATCGGCATTTCAGAACCGTAACCGATAGCACGCAGGCGGTCCGCTTCGATACCCTTCTTCTTCAAGTGGTCCACCACAGCCTTGGCTCGCTTTTCAGAAAGCTTCTGGTTCGTAGTTTCAGAGCCGGTGTTATCGGTGTGGCCCTGCACTTCCAGGTTGGCAGACTTCACCTTGCGCATCAGGTTAGCGATATCGTTCAAGGTGGTGAAGCTCTTCTTGGTGAGCTTGGCAGAACCGGTCTGGAACTGGATACCCTTCTTGAGTTCGTCCAGGTTTTCCTTCTTGTTCACGGCGCAACCCACAGTGTCAACGGCAATGCCTTCGAGGGTGTTCGGGCACTTGTCCTTGGGGTCAGGAACGCCGTCCTTGTCGCCATCGAGCACGCAACCCACAGAATCAACCGGCATGCCGGCAACGGTACCCGGGCACTTGTCCTGACCGTCGGCAACGCCATCCTGGTCGCTATCGGCAGCGCAACCGGTAGAATCAACCGTCACGCCCATGGCAGTATTCGGGCACTTGTCCTTGTTGTCAGGTACGCCGTCGTGGTCGAAGTCCATCGGGCAACCGGTGCTATCGACACTGATGCCTTCCGGAGTATTCGGGCACTTGTCCTTGTTGTCGGGCACGCCGTCGACGTCGAAGTCGAGCATGCAACCCACAGAGTCAACCACAATGCCATCCGGAGTGTTCGGGCACTTGTCGTTAATATCGGCAATGCCGTCCTTGTCGGTATCGACACGGTTCAAGGAATCAAGACGAGCGCGTTCAGCAGCGTTCAAAGCAGCAGAATCAACCTGGTCGTTGTCGTCATTCACAATCACAGAATCCTTGTCGGCGCAACCGTCGGTATTCACGGCGACACCTTCCGGAGTATTCGGGCACTTGTCGTAAGAATCTACGACGCCGTCCTTGTCACTATCCATCGGGCAGCCTTCGGCGTCAACCTTAATGCCCTTCTTGGTGTGCTTGCACTTGTCATTGGCATTGCTTACGCCATCGCCATCGGAATCACGCCACATGTCGGCACCGAAGTACCAAGTGAGGAGTGCGGCACCGGCAACGAGCGGGGTCGGAGCATAGCAGTATTCGTAGGTCTTGTTATCTTCACCCTGGAACTTGACCATGCGGTCGTTGCAGCCTTCCATTTCATCAGAGCCATGGTAGAACGGGTTCTTGAAGGCACGGACTGCAACTTCGAGGCCCATTGCGAAATCGATGTTGTACGGCAAGTGGAAGCGGAGACCCGGAGTAATAATCATAGGATCTTCGCTGGGTTCAAACTTGTACATGCCCTTGGTCTGCAAGCGAGCTTCGCCGGAGTATTCCAAGAACACGTCCATCCAGGACTTCGGGAGCCAGTTCACGCCAGCGCTGTAAACGAGCACCTGGGTTTCGTCCAGGTCGAGCGGGTAAACGTACTGGGCAAACAAGTTAAAGCGCCAGGGCTTGGGGTTGCTGAGCTTGGTGAGGTCGGCCGTACCGACCAAGCCGAGACCGAAGGCCCAGTCATCAGCTGTATAAGGATGAGTATAGCCATTGCTATTCAGGTACCAGGCGTGGCGCGGACGCACGCCGGCATTGGTTTCACCCGTCGGGATATACATATTGAGCATGGCAGCAAAGCCGTACCACTTGTTGGTGTCGAGCGGGAGGCGGATCTTGGACCACACGTTCAAGTCGCCGCGGCTGGTGCCCCACATGTTGTTGGAACCAGAAGGGCCATTGGAGTTAGCGTGTTCGTAGTAAACCGGCAGGCTCACGCCCACGTCCATCCAGTTGGTCAAACCGGCGTTCACGAAGAAGTTACCAGCCTGAGTGTAGTCCCACCAGTTAAAGGTATAGTCCTTGCCACCCTGGCTGTACTTACCACCACGGGCAAGGGCCCAGCCGTCAATAGCAATGTTACCACCGGTACCAACGGCAAAATTCCATTGGCCAAGGGTCTTGGCGTTAGTCTGATGGAGACCGTCAGTGCCGCCCTCCATGCCTATCTGGGCAAAGCTGATTCCAGCTGCCAGTAGTGCAGTCCCAAGTATTTTTTTCATGTTTTGTTTCCTTCTTCGGTAACGAGTTTGTTGTTTAAATATAATAAATTCTTACGATTTACTGAAATATCCCTTACCGTAATATCCCTTTCCATAGTATCCATAGCCATAATAATGGCCTGGTTCGTATTCGCAATGGTTCATCACGAATGCGCAGGGCTTGTCTGCATAGCGGCGCAGGTTGGCAAGGTTTTCCTTAATTTGGGCAACGGAATCTGTTCCATAATGAACCACCATCAAGGCAAAGTCCACCAGCGGGAAAATCAATTCGGCATCGGTCACCATGCTTACGGGCGGGGTATCCACCAAAATCATGTCATATTCTGACTTCATTTCTTCAAGCAGGGTCTTGAAGAGGTCGTGACGCAAGAGTTCACTCGGAGACATCAGGCGCTTACCGCAACCCATCACGAAAAGGTTCTGGCAGCGGGATTCAGCAACCGTTTCACGCCAAGGAATCTTACCCGAAAGTACTTCGGCAAGTCCCAAATACTTGGAGCTGCGGATCACGCCCTTACGCATGTCGGCATCAATCAGCAGCACACGTTTACCGTTCATGGCGTATACAGCAGCCAAGTTCTTGGACACAAAGGACTTACCCACACCCGGCATCAAGCCGCAAATCATGAGCACCTTTTGACCTTCGGTAAGCGAAAAATCCACCGCTGTCTGCAAGGTGCGGAACGCTTCGCTTGCCTGGTCGTTCGGCGACGCTTCGACTAGAGTCAGCTTGTGGCGTTTGTCGCGCAAGAGCCTGTTTCTGGATTCCGGAATCTTTGCAAAGACGCTGACTTCGGTAGCATGTTCAAGTTCCTGGGAACTACGAACACCATTGTGCATCATGCGGAGCATGAACACCCAGAGCACGCCAAGCATAAAGGCGGCGGCCATAGAGCAAATCAGGATATTGAACTTCTTAGGCTTGCTCTGGATCGGTTCGACCTGGGCAAAGTCCACAATACGCACGTTTCCGACTTCACCGGCACGCACCACGCGCAACTGCTGGATGTTATTGAGCATTGCCGTGTACTGGGCATTGTTCACCGACACTTCTTCTTGCAAGCGGATCATTTCTTGCTGCGTCACCGGCATGGATTCAGCCGTTTTCTTGAGGCGAGCGAGTTCACCACGCAAGCGATTCTGCTGCTTTACAATTGTCTGAACAGAGGGATGTTCTTCTTTAAACAGACGCGTCGCCTGCTGGCGTTCCTGTTCCAAATGAAGCAACTGGCGTTGCAGGTCCACTTCCTTATTCAAGTGAGCTTGGGTTTCTCCGGTCATGTCCACCGAACCAATGCTATGGCGATAATCGGCCAAAACCTTTTCGGAACTGTCTAGTTTAGCCTTCACGCCAGGCAACTGCGATTCCAGGAATTCCAAAGTCTTTTCGGCTTCGGCACTGCGCATTTCCACATTCTGGCGAACATACGTGTTGGCAATGGTATTCAGGATTGAAGCAGCGCGGTCTGCATAGCGGTGCGAGAAAGACACTCCAATGACACCGGTCTGTTTTCCTTTTTCAGCCACCTTGAGGCCTGCGGCAAGACTGCGGACCGCAATCAACGGATTCGTCATGTTGATTCGGAACTCTTCGCCGACAGTGGCACGCATGCGGCTTACACGAATCTGCAAGGTATCGCCCGCATACAAAACCTTGAGCATCTGACCGACCTTGCCTTCGACCAGCCTAGTTTCGTCTTCATTATACACTGCGTAAGTGTCGTCACCTGTAACCACAGCCCTCCACTTTTCGGTGCGGGCCATGTCCGGAATAAAGAGGTAGTCAAGATCCATGCGGCCTTCGCGGTGCAAAAGGCGGTTCAAGGCACTCGTCGGCGTCGCCGAGTAATTCAAGTGTTCTTCGGAGACCACGTAGTTCAGTACCAAGCGGCTCTTGATTAGTTCGATTTCGGCATCGGCCGGGCTAGCGACATCCAGAATGGCTCCCATTTCGCCCATGGCCCGGTTTGCGGCCTTGTTACCCTTTACATCGATCTGCAACAGGGCATCGCTTGTAAACTGAGGACGAATCCACTGACCTATCACAAATCCGATTAAAGCACCTGCTGCCAGGAACAAACATAGCGTAAAGCGCTTTTTCCACAGAATAAATAAGGCTTCAAGCAGGGTAATTGTATTGTTGGTCGACTGAGCTTGCGCCCCGACAACGATCGTCTGCTGTTCGTTTTCAGCCATCCGAGTCTCCAAAAAATGCATAAATTCAGATTTGAACAAAATATAGGAAAAATTATTTAAACCTTACGGAAAATAGAGCTTTTTCTTGCATTTTTTCAACTGGGGAGATTTTTCTATATTTGGCAACCGATTAAGAGAGGAATTATGCTGTCCATCAAGAACCTTAAAGCAAGTATCGAAGACGGAACCCAGATTTTGAAGGGAATCAACCTGGAAGTCAAACCGGGCGAAGTTCACGCCATCATGGGCCCGAACGGGTCTGGTAAGAGTACGCTTTCAAAGGTCATCGCAGGCCACCCCGCTTACACCGTGAACGAAGGTTCCGTGACTCTCGACGGCAAGGACCTGCTCTCGATGGAAATCTGCGACCGCGCCAATTCGGGACTCTTCATCAGCACGCAGTACCCGACTGAAATTCCGGGCGTGAACAACGTGGAATTCTTGCAGATGGCGCTCAATTCCAAGCGCGCCTACCTGGGTCTTGAACCGCTCGCCGATGCCGACTTCAAGAAACTCTGCGAAGAAAAGATGGCCATGCTCGAAATGGACGACCGTTACCGCGACCGCGGCGTGAACGACGGCTTTAGCGGCGGCGAAAAGAAGCGCAACGAAATTCTGCAGATGGCGATTCTGGACCCGAAGGTATCGTTCCTCGACGAAACGGACTCGGGCCTCGACATAGACGCTCTCCGCATTGTGGCTCACGGTATCAACCAGATTATGTCGCCCGAAAAGGCGGTTATTCTGGTGACGCATTACCAGAGGCTTTTGGACTACATCAAGCCGACTTACGTGCACGTGCTCCGCCACGGCAAGATTATTCTTTCGGGCGGCCCGGAACTCGCGCTCAAGCTCGAAAAACAAGGCTACGACTGGATCGAGGAAAACTAATGGACGCCATTACCCGCATTAAACAATTGGGAATGCCGCGTCGCAATAACGAATTGTGGACGTTTTTCCCAGTCAACAAGATTCCGAATGTACTGGGCGCGGATGGAGATTGCCGCGTCGCAGACGTATGCTCTTGCGACGAAGACTTCGCAAACGAAGAAGACTTTGCCGCCCTTTTGCCGATAGCCTGCAACGCCCGTGAGCTCGTGAAGACGATTGATGACGGCGAAAACGAAATGGCGATGCTCAAGTGCAACAACGACTTCGGCCGTACTGTTTTGAACATCGGCAAGAACGCAAAGGCCAGCATCGAAATCCTTGACAACAAGGTGATGCACGAAATTTGCGCCGAACGATTCGACATCAACGTTGCCGAAGGCGCCGAGCTCGAAATCTTTTTTGCGAACCCCGCTAACGACTTACCGCTGACCTTTAGGCATTTCGACATCAAGCAGGCCGCAAATTCGACGGTGCATTTCGCAAACGTTTTGCAAGACAGCGACATTGGCCGCATCAGCGCCCGCGTGGAACTGAACGGCGAAGGCGCAAACTTCGATTACCGCAGTTTGAATATTCTGAAGGGAAACGCCTCTAAGCACCAGCGCCTGACGATTTTGCACAACGCTCCCAGCACAGTGAGCACGCAGTTCGTGCGCAATATTTTGGACGAAAACGCTTACGCCAGCTACGACGGCCAGGTGGTCGTGGGCAACAACTGCAGCCAGGTGAATTCGAGCCAGTTGGTGAACACGATTCTCTTAAGCGACGGCCCCAGCGTTTCCGTGAAGCCGGTGCTCAAGATTTACCACGATGACGTGGAATGTACGCACGGCAATACCGTGGGCGAACTCGACAAGGATCAGATGTTCTATTTAACGAGCCGCGGAATTCCTGCCGACAAGGCCCGCGAAATGCTCACCAAGGCGTTTGCGAAGGAATTGTTCCTGGAACTGCCGGAAGGACCTGCGAAAAAGCGATTGATGCAGGCGCTTTAATTGTCTTCCCGGCGAAAGCCGGGATCTCCTCTCCTAACCGAGAACAGTGCATTTCATGAACGAAATGCTTTTTTAGCATGCATCAAAGGAGGTTCCGGGTCAAGCCCGGAATGACAATCGGGCTAGCGGGAGTACACGGTCAACACATCGGGCCCAAGCATAAAGGATTCTCGGGCGACGAGGGCTGTGGGGAATTCCGGATAAGTCAAGCCGTCGGCGCAGCTGGATTCAAGCGCACGGTCGACCGCCGGGTCTGAGGATTGCCACAAATCGAGGCGGTTCCAGAGACCGCATTTAAAGATTTCAGCCGCAAGGCGGGCCCCCGGCTCAACCATGAGGCGGTGCATGCCGCGGGCAGAGAGATTCGCATGCATTTCGTGCCAGTTCGCAACGAAAGAGGCATTACTTAAAGCGACGACTTCAATTGCGAAATTTCCAGCAGCCGGCGCCTCCCCTGCATTCAATTTATCCAGCGCGGGCTGCGGCACGCATGTAAAGACAATGGGTGCCTTGCCTTCTTCTACAGGCGCTTGAAACACGCGAAGGGTCGCTACTTCATCAGCGCTAAATTCGTGATGCCCGGCCCAGATGATTTTGACGGGATTGTTCCCTTGGGCAAGGCGCACATCGAGCAAGGGATTATCGGCAAGTACGGTGCCAGCGCCCACAAGGATAGCATCGCTCATGGCGCGAAGTTCATGGTTCCAGCAATTGGCGCCTTGAGCGGTGATTTTGAGCGGCGCATTACGCGCAGAACCCTTTGCACCACCTACAACCGCCCCCATGTAGCCTTCTTGCGAAATGGCCGACTTGATTTCGACAAAGGTCGCCTTGTTGCGGACATAGAAATCGTAGGCTTCGAAGAAGCGTTCGATTTCGTGAAAGAGCATGCGGGCTTCGGCGATTGCTTCGGCGCGAGTTTCAGGCTCCCCCGCCATAGCAGCCGGATTGCCAGAAAGTACCTTGCAGCCGTCATGCGAGCAGGAATCGTCCCAGCCGGTATCGGCAATCGCACGCTCGCAAGCCTCCTCACCTTCGAAGACCTTGATTCCGGCTTCTTCTAAAATGCTTCGGCTCTTGCCGCGCACCACCGGATTCGGGTCGGCATGCGCGAAGTAGACTTCCTTGATGCCGGCTTCGATGATTGCCTTTGTGCAGGGGGGCGTGCGGCCATAATGGCAGCAGGGTTCAAGAGTTACATAGATGGCCGCCCCGCGGGCGAGCTCGCCCGCGTCACGCAGCGCCATCACCTCGGCATGAGCATTCCCCGGGCGCTGTGTACGCCCCTTCCCGACAACGATTCCGTCTTTAACGACAACGGCACCTACGGCAGGATTCGGCCGACTGATTCCGACCGAAAATAGAGACTGCTCAAACGCGAGTTGCAGATAGTTCATACGAGTTTGCAGTAGGCAGAGCGCAGTCGGCAGAACCAAGTTCTGCAGAGCAGCGATCTAAGTTCTATTCCTACTTCTTCGGGTATGCGAGGAAGCCTCCGATAACATTATACACGCGGGTATAGCCCTGGTCCATCAGATACTTGCTAGCGGCTTCGCTACGACGACCGGAACGGCAGTAAATCAGCAAGTCCTTGTCCTTCGGGAGTTCGCCAATGCGCTGCTTGAGTTCGCTCAGCGGAATGTTCAATGCGTGCGGAGCGAAGCCTTCGTTCAATTCAGGAGCATTACGCACGTCCACATAAATGGCGCCATTGGCATTCATTTCAATAGCCTTGTCCCAGTCAACCGACTGCACACCGGCACGCACGGCCACTTCGGACGGAGCCGGAGCCTTCTTGGCAACGGGCTGTTCCGCAGCCGGAGCCGGTTTGGCCTGTTCAACAGCGGCATCTTTCTTTTCTTCACAGCCTGCGAAAATAAACATTGAGGCCACGGCAATCATCATTAACTTTTTCATTTTTTCTCCAGAGTTAAATTATTGGCTACATTGAAATCGTTTTCATCCAATTGCATGTACACTCCAAGCACACAGTGGGTAAAACCGTCTTCGCGCTTGAGGGGTATAGCATTAAACCAAAGCAGGCGTTTGCCTACACCGAAAGCGCCCTTCCAGGATTTAGAAAGGCCCTTTTCAAAAACTTCCGAAACCACACCGTGAAACAGCGAGAAATAACGCGGACGCACCACCTCGAGCAGCCGTTTGCCTTCGATTTTTTCGGGATCGGGACTTCCGAACGCGAGCGAAAAAGCCTGGTTACAGCCGCGGACTTTATAGTCTCTATCTATCCAGAACATGCGAATATCGGGGAACGCAAGAGCAGACATCTGTAGGGACTCACTCATATCAGCCCCTTCGACGACCGGATTTTCAAGTTGCATGTCTAGGCGGCGAGCCAAACCGCGGAAAACGATTTTCGCATTTTCTTCGGTATAGAGGCGCCCGCAAAAGGCATACCAGTCCAGTTTGCCGTTTTCGCCTTGCAGGCGCAAACGCACTCCGCGATTTTCGCTCAAATTTTGGCCCTTGGCGCGGAATTCCACAATGCGAGCATTTAAATGCTTGTCAAAGAAGGCGTAATCGTCTTCGGGCATCATCGCGCGAATATCCTGAACACCCTGGGTTCTCGGAATGGCACGCCCTTCGTCATCGACTAGCGGGGTCAAGAACGTAAATGTACGGGTATCGACATCCATGGACCACAAAAAGTCGCCTGTATTCTGCAAAAGCATATCGACTTTTTCTTTCAATTCATCTCGCTGGGTTCTGGATTCCACGTCCAGCGTCACATTCTTGAGCAAAAGCACCATATGGACATCGACCCCCTGCTTTTGCATGCTGGCGCGGATTTCGTACCAGTTCAAGCCGTCACCGGAATCCTGCGAAAAGACGAACGGAATATCGGGGTAAGCGTCCAGGCCTTTGACGTATTCCAGGAATCGCTTGTATTCGGCCGCCGAAAAAATCTTCTTGAAGGATTTCTGGCGCAAAATGGAATTGTAAAGCGGATCCGAAATATAGGTCGGGGTTGCATCGATCACGCGACCTTCTTTAGAAACGATTACCAAAAAATCGCCCAAATAGTTCGAAAAAACGGAATAGATCTTTTGCTTGTTCAATAAGTCCCTAATTAAAAGGACGACAATCACAAACGCCGTGATTACCAGGAAACAGACAAATGATACTGCAATTAAAAGACCTACAGAAACCTGCATATTCATAATATAGTCTTTTTTCGAACCGATTTAGCAGCCGTAAAGCCAAACCAATCCCATATAGAGCGGGCATTGCCGTACGCCCCCGAAAATTGCCACGTTCCAAAGGTAAGCCCCATCGAAACGGACACCGCAAATTCCGGAAAGCGGTAAGCGGAAAGGACAAACGCATGCGCAAAGTTTAGGGAATGGCCGATATCGATTGAGGTCCCGTCGTACTCGATAAACGCCCCGAATCGTTCTCCCTGAAACCGGATAGCGACCGCATAATCCAAGTCATAAAACGAACGGTGATTGACAAGGGCCGTCATCATCGAAAACGACAACGGATTTTTCAAGAAAGCAAGCCCCGCCTTGTAACGGTTCATCGTCCAGTTTTCCCTAGAAAACCTGTCCCCCGGAATCCAATCGACGGATAACCCATAGCCCACTCCCCCGACGATCCAGGATTTCGCCACCGAAAGATTCCATTCGGAATAAACCTGCCTGTACAGGGAATCCATTTCTAGGTACGAACTGAAAAATGCCAGCCGGTAATCGCGAAGGAGGCCGAGTTCGCCTGCGGCACCCGCCACCTGCAAGGAGGCCTCGCCCACTTGCGCATAGGCAAGCCCAAAACCGGGTACCGCGATTCTTGCCGGGCTCGATTTGTACCCGGGAAGCCCTGAAAGGGCTAGCGAGCCGCCCGGATTTTGGACAAATTCTCCAGGGAAGTCCATGGCACAGGCAAGGCTCGCGAGACACACTATTAGTAATGCCAACCCACGCATGCTACGGCCTCACCAAGATTCCGACCAATTGCTCGTAGCGACCCGAGGCAAGCGCGATATAGGCAACGCCTATACCCACAAGGCGGTCGAGCGGCACATTGACCCAGACGTTGGAATTCGCGGGCACGGTCGTTTTCCACTGTTCGCGGCCGGCCGAATCCAGCAGCCGAAGTGCGACCGGGAATTCACTTTCAACATAGACCCGGAGTGGAGTCTTGTTTGCCCGCACCACGCGCGTCGATAGCCGGAATGTAAAAGGAGTCTGGCTGCCGGGTTGCGTTTTCTCGCCTTTGTTTGTGGACCCACCCCAGAGAATGCCCGGGTCGGAGTCCCGTGCACTCTGGTAGCCCGGCGTATTCTCGGCCCGGCCCGTCTGCGGGTTAAACCCCGAAGGGCACGTGACCGTCCCTTTATCCCAGGCCACACTGTCTATGACGGTATCGCCCTTGCAAATGACAAGCGAGCCCGCGGTATTGTTCAGGTAACCCATGGCGTACTGGATGAGGCGCACATCCTTGAACCCGAGGTATTCGCGCAAAAGGAGCGTATCGCGGGTGAAGATGACGGTCTCGTAAGCGGCCAGGGTGTCGCGCTTGGTCCGGGTCTTGCCCTGAGAGGCGCTCCAGTTCTTGGTGCGGTTGCAAAAGCGGTAGTCCTCGAAGGCGAGCGGCCCGCCCGAAGCGTTGTAGACTTCGACCCATTCCGGTTCAGGTTCTGCAGGACAATGGTGAATCTCGGTAAAGTAGAGATCCGGAGTTTCGGCCGCCTGGGCAAAACCGAAAAATACCACGCCCCAAAGAAGCGCGTACAAACGCAAAACTGCATTCTGATTCATGAGACCCCCTTAGGGGTTGCTGCCCTTAGCCGACAAGCGGCGCCATTTTTTAGGAGCAGGACGTTACCCAGACACCGTTAGTCAACGGTATATTCGTTGGGCAACATATAGGCAAGCGGGTTCACCGGGCTATTGCGGACCCAGACCTCGTAATGGAGGTGCGGACCCACGGAGCGGCCGGTATTACCCATATAACCAATCACCTGGTAGCGGTGCAAGTACTGGCCCGGATGCACAATAGACAGCTGCATGTGACCGTAGCGTGTCTTGATGCCGTTTCCGTGGTCAATCGTTACATAGTTACCGAAGGTCGAACTCAACTGGGCGACTTCCACCACGCCATCGGCAGGGGCGTAAATCGGGGTCCAGCGTTCGTTTGCGATATCCACACCCTGGTGCATCTTGCCGACTTCACCCGTCACCGGATGGATACGGGGGCCGAAAGCCGAAGCGTAGCGGCCGTTTGTCGGAGAAATGGACGGAATAAAGCGCCACATGTAGTGCTTCTGGTCCATGAACTTGTTCAGGGTACGGAAAGACGAGTCATTGTTCGCAAGCTTGCCCTGGATACGTTCGGCAGTTTCATTCAAAATGGACATGCGTTCGTAAACCGGAGATGTCTTGCGGAGCAAAAGGGAGTTCGGGCTTACAGAACCTCCGGTACCGAGTTCGCGGGAACCCTTGTCCTGGGTCGGCAGTCCAAAGCTTGCGTAAAGGCGGTTTTCGTCGGAGAAGAAAGAAGCCGTGGTGTTCGACAGGTAGTCGAGGGTCCCCTGAATCTGGGACATTTCCTTGTCAAGTTTCTGGCGTTCGTTCAACTGGTGGTTCAGGATGCCATCGTAAATCGTGGTCGAGACCATCTGGACGATAAACAACAATACACCAATCGCAACAAAGATCCGAAGCACGGGCCATGCCTTGAAAAGGAACACCGGCATGTGGACGGTCATCGACTTCGAGGAGTTCTGGAAGTGTATGGTTGTCTTATAAAAATTCACGGGCGAAAAGATAGTAAAAAGGTCTTGTGTGGCAATGTAAAATAGTGTGATGCGAAGCACTCAACGGCCAAAGTGCTTCAAAAACGCCATTTTTAGGCTAAAAACGGCAAAAAAGCGACTTTTCCGGAATAAAAAAGTAACTTTACACGGGGTGTAAAAACAGACGTTTTTACACTTCATTATCAATGTCGACAAAGGAGGCCGGGATACCCAGCTCGGTCTGGATTTTGGCAGCGAGGGCCCGAACGCCGAAGATTTCGGTACGGTGATGACCGCAGCTGAGCAGGTTGAAACCCATTTCTTCGCAGGCGATAGGAACGGCTTCCTTGATTTCGCCGGTCACGAAAGCATCGCAACCGAGAGCGATTGCCTCTTCAATAGCAGGAGCCCCTGCCGAGCCGCTGCAGACGGCGAGCTTTTTAATGGACGGCTTGCCATACATCAGGGAATGTTGCACGCCATGTTCGAACACGCCACGAGCCAGTTCTTCAAATGCTTCGCGGGAAACAGGTTCGAAAAACTCGCCCACGACTCCGATGGTGCGCTCGCCTTCCCGCAGGAACCCTTCCACATTTTGGAGTCCGAAAGCGTTGGCTATCAAGATGTTATTCCCCACTTCCATGTGGCCGTCGAGCGGCAAGTGAAAGCCGTAAAGCGAGATTCCGTTCTGCATGAGCCGACGCATGCGTTCGCCGAACTTGCCCACGAGCACGCGATTTTCGCCATTCCAGAATCCATTCGGGTGGTGCACGATAATGCAGTCGGCCTTGTTTTCGATGGCGGCATCGATCAGGCGGTCGCGGAAAGAGACCCCCGTAACGATTCGGCTAACCTTGTCGGATGCTTCGACGCAAAGACCGTCGACGCAGTAATCCTTGAACATCTTCGGTTCAAGCAGGTTGTCTAGCCATGTCGAGAATTCGGAAATTTGCATCGGGGACCTCTTTTTGCCTAAAATATAAATATCGAATCAGAAAGTCGCGGGCACTAGAGCCGCCCGAACCGGCCCTTGAGTTTGGCGAGGGCATCGACTTCAATCACGTCTTCGGAATCGTCGCCCTTGCGCTTGAACTTGAGGACTTCGAAGCCCTCGAGCAGGGCGTTTGCCTGCAAGTATAGTTCCGGATATTCAGGATCGTCTTGCGAGAGGCGCTCCATTTTCGAAAGCAAGTCACGAGCGTTTTTGAGCTCGTGGTCCTTCATGAAGCGGGCCTTGAGGTAGGGCCGGAACTTTTCGCGGAGGGCCTTGACCGAAAGGTCTGGGCGGTCCGCAAACTGAGGCGTGACGACGGAAATACGGCTGTTCTGGCCATCAGGAGCACCGATTTGCGAGGCATACGCGCCAGCAAGCGCTGAAATTCGTTCAAAAAGCGTGTTCTCGGGGCCATCAGGCGAATAAAGCGCGATGATTTTGACGATGAAATTGTGACTTGCACTCAGGGCCGCGATGGCGTCGCGGGCATGGTCGCCGCCCTGGCGCATGGCAACCGAGAATTCGCGGAGAACGTCCCAATACTTTACGAACGCCTCGGCACCGAGAAGCGCCGACTCGTACGTGGCACGCACCAAGGCGAGGCGCACCTCGTCATCTTCGCTGCGCGAGGTCGCCGCGAGATTCTTGAAATCGTTGATTTTCTTGCCGCGGGAAAATTCCAGGCCGGTAAAGCGTACGCAGCGGTTCGCATCCAAATTGTCAGCAGCAAGAGATTTTAACACCCAAGCCTTGAGGGCCGTCTTGAAGCCATCAGCGTAAAGTCCGCCGGTCTCCAGCAGGTTCAGGCGATCGGTAACGAGCGTATCAGGCTCGGCCGGACCTTCGACCCGCTTGCGGAAGTCCTGCCAGAAAGCAGATTCTTCAGCGGTCATCAGGGCCGATTCGCCGAGGCGCCAACCGAAGCGCATACCGCCGAGCGCAAAGTCGATACCGAAGGTCACCACAATCGGACGGACTGCGGCGAACAAATTGAAACTACCCCATTCCGGATTAAGCTCGACGGCGAATTTTTCCGGAAAGCCTTGCTTAAAGATTTTGGCATGCAGGCGCAGGTGGTTCTCTTTTTCGGGCGTCACCGTCGGAATATCGCAATCGATTTGCTTGATTCCGGCAAATACCTCGTACAGCGAGACCATGGGCGACTTGTGCGGAGCGGCCTTCAGACAATCACAGAAAGCGTCGTCGATAAAGGTCCGGCGATTTTCGAGCTGTTTTTTTGCGGCCTTGGGCATTTCGCGCACGATGGATTCAATCATCCACTCGCGCCACTGGTGGATCGAAAACGCAAGTTTCGCAGGAGTCAGTTGCGGAATCAAGTCGTAAGGCAAGTCGAGAGTAATGCCGTCGTATTCCTTGGTCGCGTCAAAAACCATCTCGCCCGTAACCATGCGGCTAGAACCGTCGAGTCCTTCAATGCGGAACTGCTCGATAGAACCGCCGAGAGTGGGCTCGAGGTCGGCGCGTTGCGCCTTTGAGGTATGGGGTTTGAGGTTCGAGTTTCGGGTCAAAAAATCGCCCAATGTATTTCGACCTCTCTCGTCTCTCGTCTGTAGGGCTGCGCCCGTTCTCTCGTCTAACTGCTCCAGCCAGAACTTAGCATCAAATTTCAGGAACTGGTCGGTGTGCTCCCGAATGTAATCCTTAAGAGTCTTGATGGAATTGACCCGCGGGGCAATGCGCACGTAGTAATCCACCAGGGCGTCTTCGCTGGGAGCAAGCCCGAATTGGCGCTTGCGGGCCTCAAGCCCATGCAGGTCTTCGACCACGCGCTCGTTGTGGGTCATGAAGGCGAAGGGGCGGGCCATTTGTCCAAGCACCACGGCCTCGCGCCAGAAAATTTCGGCACACTCGTCCGGGTTCACGCGGGCGTAATCCACTCGGTGTCCGCGACTGATGACAAGCCCCCTGAAGCTCACTTCTTCGACGGCCTCGACAAAGCCGCGTTCCTGATTCCAGGTCGGCATAAACCAGCGGCGGGTACAGAAGGGTTCTGCCACCTGCATAATCCATTCGGGCTTGATTTCGGCACCCTTGTTCAAAAAAATGCGGCTTGTTTCGCGGACTTCGGCGCTAAAGAGCCATTCCACACTCTTGCCATACAAATCGCTGCCGGGGAACACATGCGTTTCGCGGCCGCTCACCAGTCGGTAGCAGCCGTTTTCGATATCGCGGCGGGCAATGCCTCCGAGGAATCCCGAAAGGAGCGCGATGTGCAAGTTGTCGGCGTGGAAACTGTCGAGCGGGCAGACGCGGTTTTCGTATTTCACGTCGAGAATGCGGCCGAATTGCTCGTACAAATCAATCCATTCGCGGCAACGCAAAAAATGGAAGCTGAACTTGTCGCAGAATTTGCGCAACTTGTTCCAGGATTTTCCGTCCCATTCGGCGCAGAAGGCGTTCCACATGCAAATGTAGGTGAGAAAGTCGCTCTTGTGCCCCGCAAACTTGCGATGCAGCTGGCGGATACGGGTGCGCTCCGGCTCTTCGCTCGGCACCACGCGCGGGTCCTGGATGCTAAGGGCCGAGCAGACGATGAGCGCCGGCTGCAAGACGCCCGCTTCTCGGGCCCGCAAAAGCACCGCCGAAAGCGCCACATCCATAGGCAAGCGAGTCATTTCGCGGCCAAGCTTCGTCACATGGCCGCTGGAATTGTCCGCAGTCAACGCGCCGAGTTCGAAAAGCGTCTTGTACGCGCCGCGGAATGCCGAATGCGGCGGCGACTGCAGGAACGGGAAATTTTCGAGTTCAAGCCCGAGGCTTCTGAGTTGCAAAACGACGTTCGCGAGATTACTACGCCGGATTTCCGGCTCCGTAAACTCGTCTCGCTTCTCGAATTCTTCGGGCGAATAAAGTCGAATACACACGCCAGGCTTTACACGCCCCGCGCGCCCTGTGCGCTGCCGCGCAGACGCTTTTGAAATTTCTTCGACCGGGAGCCCCTGGATACGCGACTGCGCGTTGTAGCGCGAGATGCGGGCCATGCCCGTATCGACCACGTAGGCAATCCCCGGAATCGTGAGGGAAGTTTCGGCAATGTTTGTCGCGAGCACCACGCGGGTTTTGCCCGTATGCTTGAAAATGCGGCGCTGTTCATCGGGGCTCATGCGGCCATAAAGCGGCAAGATATCGAAACTCGCCGAATCCAGTTCGTGGGCAAGCTCCCCCGCTAAATCCTGAATGTCGCGCTCGGTCGGCAAAAAACAAAGCAGATGGTCGCGGTGGCGAGTTTCCAGGTCGAGAATCGCATCCCGCGCTTCATCTAATAATCCTGAGTCACCTTTCCCGCTGGCATCTCTCAATTCCGAATTCTGAATTCCGAATTCCGAATTAAAATAATATTCCACATCCACCGGGAACGTGCGCCCCTCGGCTTCCATCACGCAGCTATTGTCATAGAATTCTTCGAAAAGCTTGGCATCCAGCGTCGCAGACGCTACAATCAACTTGAAGTCGGCGCGTTCTTTCAGCACCGTCTTGAAAATGCCAAGCAGGATATCGATATTCAGCGAGCGTTCATGCGCTTCGTCAATCACAATCGCCGAATACTGGCGGAAGAGTCTATCGCGACGGAATTCCTGCAACAGGATACCGTCGGTCATGACCTTGATGGGGGCATCACTCTGGCCCTGCTCCCAAAAGCGAATCTTGGTGCTGACGAGCGTTTCGTCCTTGAGTTCTTCGCGCAGGCGGTCCGCAATAGAAATCGCCGCCAGGCGCCTCGGCTCCGTCACACCGATTTTAAAGGGGTTCTGAGGACGCGCTTCGCGCTCTGATGTCTGAGATTCCGAAACGTCTCTTCCTACTTCCGACTTCCTGCAGTCTACTTTTTTAGCATACCACTCCAGCAGAAATTTCGGCAACTGCGTCGACTTACCGGACCCAGTATCCGCTTTGACAATCACCACCTGGTGCTTTTCAAGCAACTCAAAAAATTCTTCCCGATGTTCAACAACAGGAAGTTCCGGGTATTCGATTTTCAAGTTCTGCAAGGACATGCTTGATGTGAGATGTGTAATGTGAAATGTGAAATGTTTAATTATTAATTACTCATTCCACATTAATCATTACTCATTCTTTAATATGTCCGCACTTGTCGCAAGTCAGCTTGTAGCTATTATCGGGGTCGACGACCATCACGCCATCGCATTCCGACACTTCGCACGGGAGTTCGCCCGGCATGACTTCGCGGTACGTTTCTTTTTCAGCCATATTATTCTCCGATTTCCTTGAGGTAACGGGCCAAGGCGTCTTGCCACGTCGGGAGCGGCTTGAAACCGTTTGCAACAAGTTTGCTCTTGTCGAGGCGGCTGTTAAACGGGCGCGCAGCCTTGCTTAAGCCATATTCGGCGGTAGTTACCGGAACCACCTTGGTGGAGAGGCCCGCTTGTTTGTAGATTTCGCAGGTAAAGTCGTACCAGCTGATGAATCCGCCTTCGTTGGTGGCGTGGTAGTAGCCGTACTTTTCAGTTTCGTTCATGTCCACGAGCAGGCGCGAAAGGTCCAGCGTGTAGGTGGGCGTGCCGATCTGGTCATTCACCACGCGCACGGTATCGTGATTCTTGCCCACGTTCAGCATGGTCTTGATAAAATTCTTGCCATTGAGGCCGAACACCCAAGCGATTCGCACAATAAAGTACTTGCTGAGGGTATTTGCGACTGCAAGTTCACCTTCGAGCTTGGTCTGGCCATAAACGTTGAGAGGCTTGTAATCCTTGCAGTCGGGCTGCCAAGGTTCCGTGCCCTGACCGTTGAACACGTAGTCGGTGCTAATATAGGTCATCTTGCAGCCCAGGCGCTTGCAGGCATCGGCAATGTTCTGCGTACCGCCGGCATTTACCGCGCGGACCTTCGCCACGTTGGCATCGTCTTCGGCCATGTCGACTGCAGTCCATGCGGCACAGTGGATCACGGCATCGGGCTTGATCTCAAAAAGAGCCTTGTCGACGGCGACAGAGTCCGTAATGTCGAGCTGCACATAAGGCATCGTTGTAACGGCAGATCCGTCAGCCACACCGCTGTAGGCAGGTGCCATATCGGAGCCCACACCCGTATGGCCGCGCTTTGCAAGTTCATTCATTACATCGTGGCCCAGCTGGCCACCCACACCTGTCACAAAGAATTTCATAGTAAAACCTCAGGGTTAAATATAGCATATACGAGAAGCCGATGCTGACTTTCGTCAGCATGACAGTAGGCAAACAATGCTGATGCTGACCGAAGCCTGTCCTGAAAAGTGTCGGCCAAGAAAGCCTTCGCAAAAGTGCGCAAATGAGTGTCGCAGCGGCAAGTTTACTTGCCGATATGACCGAATGCAGCCACGGACGCATAGCGTCCACTCCGAGCTGGGGTCTCTCCTTACGAAGACCATGCGCACTAAGCACTAAAAGTGCTAAGTGCTGTCCGCCCTCCCGCATATAAAAAAGATTGTTTTGCCTACATAAAGAAACGTCTCGCTTTCGCGAGACGTTCCTCATCATCCACAATATAGGAGCATTTGGATGTTAAGTATTAGCGAGTCACACGCACCTGAGTCAGCTTGCTACCCTGCTTCACCATGTAGACACCGGTCTGCTGGAACTTAGCAAAGAGAGCGTCAGAGATGGATGCGCCGGCGACAACTTCAACCTTGCCGAGAGCGCGACCCTGCATGTCGAACACCTGGTAGGTCTTGCCAGTAGCGTTCAGGCGGAGGTCAGCAGCGATAGCCTGCGGTTCACCACCTTCCTTGCTGAACTTCACGTAGTCAACGTTGGTGTTGTCGTTGGCAATCGTGATGCGAAGAACATGCTGACCCTTGGTAAGCGTAGCCTTACCGGTAGCGTCTTCATAGGCATCCCAGTCGTTGCTTGTACCCGTGAAGGAGAGCGAAGCAATCTGCTTGCCATCGATAGCGAGGTTCAACTTGCCAGCACCGGAACCATTCGAAACAGAAGCCACGATATCGTATTCACCATCTTCAGCAACATTCACGGTATATTCCATCCACTGGTCGGCACTCGTATAACCGATAGCCTTGCCAGTACCGCTGTTCACAATACCGATATTGCTGTAATCGGAACCACGGTAATCCTTATCGACTTCAGCACTCGAACTTACACTGGAGTTGCCATAGGTAGAATCCTGGTTACCTTCGTCAAAGTTTTCAGCTTCGACAATACCCGGAATAGAAGCCGGGGTACCACCAAACGCCTTGCGTTCAATCGGCTTCGGCGGTTCAGGCGGAACATATTCGCCCACATAAACGCGAGCATGGGGGAAGTCCATACGGCCATTGCGAACTTCGCCATTGACGTTGCCCGCTTCACCAAGCACCTTGGCTTCATAGAGCACGCCCATTTCCATGCCCATCTTTTCCCACTGTCTCATGTGTTCGGAAATATTGATGGAGCCGCAGTCACGCGGAGAAGTACGGACACTGAAGTACTGGTAGAACTGCACGTTGCCGCTGTTCTTAATAGCCGGACCCGTACGGGTATTGCGGTAAACCGTATAAGTACCGCCATCAACTGTAATGGTACCCTTTCTTTCGTTACCGATCCAGCTACCCGGCATATCGTTAGCGAGGGTGTTATCGATCACGTAGTATTCGACCAATCTGCTGGCCGTTCCAGAAACGCCTTCCATCCAGCCGTACACACCAATGTAGGAGTAACCCACATTTTGTGCCGGAGACTTCACGAGCTTGAATTCGGCAATCATGTCGCCATCAAGCTGCTTATAAGTCTTGTTACTACCAAGGGAAAGACCGGCGCGGCAGAGATAGTCCTTGGCTCCCGTAATGGAACAATCCATGGAACCATCGCTATAGAACGTAGCACTGCCACCATGGCCGTTTTCGTCCCAGAGTTCGTAACCGATATCGCCGATTTTACCAGTCTGGTTCGAAGTAATCGTCACTTTCTGGCCGGAATGAGATGCATTGCTGCAGAAATCCTGAGCAAACGCTCCGGACATACCAAAGGCAAGCACCAAGCCCGTTTTAACTAAAAGATTGGTTTTCATAATATACTCCTTAAGAAAATCCCGTTTAACCTTTAACCTAAAGTTATATCTATTTGGTCTAATTTGGAATAGAGCCCATATAAATGGCGTTGTTGTAAAAAACAACACCGAATTCACAATTTTTACACAAAAAAAGCCCTTTTTCAAGGTTAAACGTCAAAATTCCGGCCGAATACAAAAAACGCCCCACAGCATGTGTGAGGCGCCTTTTTCCACAAAATTTGGAGTAATTTTCAGGATTTTCCTTGAAATTGTGGAAACTTTTTAGCGGTTGACCCTAACCGTGTTCAAGTAGTTACCCTGCTTGACCATGTACACGCCCGGCTTGTGGAACTTGGCGAACAGCACATCCTTCATGTTGCTGCCGGCCTGCATTTCCACAGAACCCAGGTAGCGGCCCTGCATATCGAGCACCTGGAAGGTACCACTCATGCCCTGGACAGCCAAAGTCTGAGCGTACAGAGCCGTAGTAGAGCTGGTGGGGTTGTTGCCGTTGCTAGAGCTAGACTTCTTTTCTTCCTTGCTGGAGCTGGACTTCGGAGTTTCAGAAGAGCTGGATTCTTCCACGGCAACTTCAAGAGGATGCTTCTTGTCGGTCATCTTGAAGTAGGAGACGTCGAACGAACCCGAACCGCCACCGGCTTCAACGAGCACCTTGGCTTCGTACATCTTACCCATCTTCATGCCGAGTTCTTCCCACTTCTTGAAGTGAGCGGTAATATCGATATGGCCGCAAGAACGAGCTCCCTTACGCTTGCTGAAGAACTGCGGGAAGGTCTGGTCACCCTTGATAGAGGGGGCGTTGTAGCGCATGTTCTGATAAACTTCATAGGTAGCGCCATCAACCGTGAACTCGCCCTTCTTGGAACCCAAGAGGTTCGGACCCGGTTCGCTGAACCAGTCGTCCACGATGTAGTATTCTACAAGCGGATCAACCGTCCAACCATAGATACCGATGTAGTTGTAGCCACCGGCATTACCCTGCTTACTCCAATTGAAGTATGCATCGATGGGGCCAACATCACTGTATGTCGATTTTTCGTCATACTTGAAGCCGACACGGGCAAGGAAGTCGTTGGTGCCGTTCCAACTGGCCTTGTACGTACCGTTGTCGTAGAACGTCATGGAGTTGTTGCCGCCCTGGTACCAGATTTCATAGTGGTACGGAGAGCTGCCGACATTACCCGTCACGCTCGAGTTGTTCTGGCCCTGGGTCCTCGTTTCCTTGCCTTCATGGCCCATCTTATCCTTACAGGCATCAATTGTGCCCGAAACATTTGAGCCACCCTTAGAAGAGCTAGACTTAGCAGAGGTTCCCGAAGAACTGGAGGTCGGGTTAGAAGCAGAAGACGTTGCGCCACTCTTAGACACATACACCTTGGCATGCGGGAAGTCCATATGGCCTCCATTAACTTGACCATTGACGTTACCGGCTTCACCAAGCACCTTGGCTTCATAAAGCTTACCCATGGTCATGCCCATCTTTTCCCACTGTCTCATGTGTTCGGAAATATTGATGGTACCACAATCACGAGGCCTGTCACGGACGCTAAAATACTGATAGAACGTCACGTTGCCGGAAGTCTTAATAGCCGGACCGGTACGGGTGTTGCGATAAACGGTATAGGTACCGCCGTCAACCGTAATGGTACCCTTTCTTTCATTACCAATCCAGCTACCCGGCATGTCATTGGCGAGGGTATTGTCAATCACGTAGTATTCGACGAGGTTGCTCGGAGCACCAGCAACTTGTTCCATCCAGCCGTAGATACCGATATAGGAGTAACCCACATTGCTTGCACCACTTTTCACAAGCTTGAATTCGGCAATCATGTCGCCGCCAAGTTCCTTGTAGGTCTGAGTACTGCCGAGAGAAAGGCCCGCACGGCAAAGATAGTCCTTGGCACCTGTGATAGTGCAGTCCATGGAACCGTCACTATAGAAGGTAGCGCTACCGCCATGACCGTTTTCATCCCAGAGTTCGTAACCGATATCGCCGATTTTACCGGTCTGGTTCGAAGTAATCGTTACTTTTTGGCCAGAATGCTGTGCATTGCTACAGAAATCCTGTGCATATGCCCCAGCTACACCCAAAGTCAAAGCCAAACCAACTTTGACGCCAGATTTGAATAGAGTTTTCATTTCAGTCTCCTATCAAAAGATCCTCTAGCTTCAAAAATATATCCAGCCTCAACAAATCATTCTTTATATATAAGAATTGCCGTTGTTCCTAGAAACAACGGCAAAAGATTTACAAAGTGCCGAAAACGGCTTTATTTAGCGGAATTTGGAGCTATTCTTCGTCAGAAGAAGGAACTCCAATCTGCTGTTCCGGCTTGTCTTCGATCTTTTCGACAGAATCGTCGTCAACTTCGACGCCTTCCACCTTGTCGAAGGTTTCCTTCGCCTCGGCGCTATCCTGTTCGATATCTTCGACGCTCGGAAGTGCGGTAGCATCTTGCACCACATCGCCTTCGCGCAGGCTAATCGCCTTGACACCCTGGGCGTTACGGCCCGTGAGGCGGATATCGGCAGCCTTGATACGAATCACCTGGCCTTCGCGGCTGGTAATGATCAAGTCGTAGTCATCGGCGACGCTTTCCACGAACACGGCGGCGCCCACCTTGTCGGTCACATTCAGGTTGCGCACGCCCTTGCTTCCGCGACGGGTAATGCGGTAGGTCGAGGGTTCGCTGCGCTTGCCGTAGCCGTTTTCGGTAATGGTCACGATCTTGTTGCCGGCCTTGAGCCACAACAGAGAAATCACTTCGTCGCCTTCGGCCAAGGTAATGCCCTTCACGCCGTGCGTGCCGCGGCCCATGGCGCGGAAGCAGCTGATCGGGAAGGTCACGGCCTGACCGTTCTTGGTCGCAAGCATCAGCAAGTCCTTCGGAATCGGACGACCTTCGATATCTTCGGCATCTTCGGATTCCTCGGCGATGGCGGCCTCGGCAGCCTGTGTTTCGGCTTCGGCATCAGCGTCTTCGCCTTCGGCAGCCTGGCTAGCCTTGAAGTCTTCGGCAGACATGCCCACGAGCTGCACCTTCACCAGTTCATCGTCTTCGTCCAAGCTGATGGCATTCACGCCGGCCTTGCGCGGACGGCTGAACAAGGTGAGGTCCATCTTGTTGATGACACCCTTCTTGGTTGCAAATACGAGGCAGAAATAGCCACCGAACTTACGCACCGGCACAATCGCCTGCACCTTTTCGCCTTCGGTAAGACCGATGAAGTTGATAATCGGGCGGCCCTTGCCGTTGCGAGTACCTTCGGGCAAGCGGTAAACCTTGGTCCAGTAAGCACGACCCTTGTTCGTGAACACCAGCAAGTAGCTGTGCGTGCTTGCGGTAAAGATCTGTTCGACGTTGTCTTCTTCCTTGAGAGTTGCGCCGATAATGCCCTTGCCGCCACGGTTCTGAGCCTTGAAGGTATCGATCGGCAAGCGCTTGATGTAGCCTTCGCGGCTGAGCGTAATCACCTGTTCTTCTTCGGCAATCAGGTCTTCGTAATCGTAGTCGTCGACAGCGTCTTCGATAGAAGTACGGCGGTCATCGCCACACTTGTCCACGATGGCGTCGAGACGGTCGAGCATAATCTTCACGCGGCGTTCGCGCTTTTCCAGAATATCCTTCAAGTCGGCAACGGTAGCAACGAGCTCGTTGTATTCGTTTTCCAACTTTTCCAAGTTCAGGCCCGTGAGCTGGGCAAGACGCATGTCCACGATAGCCTGGGACTGAATGTCGTCCAGGTTGAAGCGGTCCTGCAAAGCAGTCTTTGCGGCTTCGGTCGTCGGGCTCGACTTGATAATCTGCACCACTTCGTCAATGTTCTGCGTTGCTATGCGCAGGCCTTCGATAATGTGCAAGCGGGCTTCGGCCTTGTTCAAGTCAAACTGCGTGGAACGTGTAATCACTTCCAAGCGGTGATCCACATAAACCTGGATAAGGTCCTTGAGCGTCAGGAGCTTCGGCAGATTATTGACGAGCGCCAAGTTGTAAATGCTGAAGGTGGTCTGCAGTTGCGTGTTTTTGAACAAATTATTCAAAACGACTTCGGCGACCACATCCTTGCGCATTTCGATCACGATGCGCATACCTTCGCGGCTAGATTCGTCACGAATGTCCGTAATGCCGTCAACGCGCTTATCTTTCACGAGTTCCGCAATCTTCTTACAGAGTTCGGCCTTGTTGACCATGTAAGGAATTTCGCTCACGACAATGCGCGGCTTACCGCGGCTATCGACATCGATTTCGGTACGGGCACGCACACGCACGCGGCCATGACCCGTCAAATAAGCATCGCGAATGCCAGCGCGGCCACAAATCACGCCGCCGGTCGGGAAGTCCGGACCGGACACGTACTGCAAAAGGTCTTCGCCAGAAATGTCCGGATTTTCAGCCACTGCATGAATGGCGTTCGCAATTTCGCGGAGGTTGTGCGGAGCCATGGAAGTCGCCATACCCACAGCGATACCGGTAGTACCGTTCACGAGCATGTTCGGGAGTGCAGACGGCAAAACCTTCGGTTCTTCCAAAGATTCGTCGAAGTTCGGGCCCATGTCCACGGTATCTTTTTCCAAGTCTTCCAACATGAGCGCACCCATGTTGTTCATCTTGGCTTCGGTATAACGCATTGCGGCAGCACCGTCACCGTCGATAGAACCGAAGTTTCCCTGACCGAACACCAGCGGGTAGCGCAGCGAGAAGTCCTGAGCCATACGCACCAAGGTTTCGTACACGGCGGAGTCGCCATGCGGGTGGTACTTACCGATCACGTCACCCACGATACGGGCGGACTTCACCGTCGGCTTGTTCGGCACCACGCCGAGCTTATGCATACTGTACATCACGCGGCGGTGCACCGGCTTAAAGCCGTCACGCGCATCAGGGAGTGCACGAGCCACAATCACGCTCATGGAATAGCGCAAGTAGCAATCCTGCATGTCCTTTTCAATCAAGGACCTGATTTGCGAACCTGGTACCAATTCTTCTGACATTCTTTTTCCTCAATATTTAGTAGACAGTAGGAAGTAGACAGTAGGAAGGTTTGAGGTCGGTCACCTACGGTTCCCTCTGAGGTATGAGCACGGTCCCGTTGGGGGCCTTTGAGCTTTCATTAATCACGCCTACGGCGTTAGAATGCTCAAAGTGCAAAGCACAACCTCAAAGCGAGTTTACGAGCGACCTCATAGCTCAAAGCGCAAATCTACCATTCACCTCCCGCTAACATTTCATTTATTACTTCTAAACTTTCTTCGTCGGTCTGGTCGATACGGTGGGGCGTTATCGTCGCGTAGCCCTGATTCAGCAGATAGTCGTCACTATCCTTGGGCTGTTCGTCCCACAGTTTATCGCCATCCAGTTGCCACAGTCCATTTTCGTGGGAATAGTGGTCCGTAAACATTCCAAGAGCCATCCTGGTTGCCTTGAACCCCTTGAAGGTTTCGGCGGTAGCCTTTGGAAAATTCACGTTCCAGAATACACCTACGGGAATCCGCTCGAACAGGCGATCCTTGACCACCTTCACGGCAAATTCTTTTGCGGTTTCGAGCATGTTCGCGGTTGTACCGCGGAGCGAAAGCGCAATGCCCGGCACACCCCAAAGAGCCGCTTCACGAGCTCCTGCGACCGTGCCCGAATAAAGCGACGATACGCCCGAATTTTCGCCGAGATTCACACCCGAAAAGCACACGTCAAAAGCACCCGGACCGGCCCCCTCGGTAGTAAGCCCGTGGGTAGCAAAATGGCCTAACGCAAACTTGACGCAATCGGCCGGAGTTCCCGACATGGAATACGCCTCGATGGCCGAATTTTCTGCGATTTCCACTTTTTTGACCGAAAGCCCACGCCGAACTGTAAAGGCGTGCCCTACCCCGCTCTGCTCCACTTCGGGCGCAAAAACGCACACGTCCGCATAAGGAACAAGCGCACACGCCAAAGCGAGCATATAGCCACTCTGGATTCCATCATCGTTTGCGATGAGGACACGTGTCTTCGGATAGTCTTGCATGTAAGATAAAAGATAGAAAATAGTGCACAGAATTTAGAGCTTAGAACTTAGATTTTATGGCGTTTACAAGCCCATTCAAATCAGTTAAGCCAACTGCCGACGAAGTTCTAAAATCTACTTTTGGAGGTCTACAAACAGCGAATCAAGGCGTTCCGAGAGTTGTTTTGCACCCTCCCTACTCAAGTGGTCTGTATTGTACGCCATCGATGAAGTATAATCGTGTTTGCCCATCTTATTTTCGTCCATCATGACTGCATTCAGTTTCGCAGCACGCTTCAGCAATTCCTCTGCATGCGACCGTCTTCCGGCATATATGCCGAACGCCCCCGTCTTGGCGTAACCCGGATTTTGAGGGGGCACGACCAATATCACCTGGGCACCTTTTTCAACTAGGGAATTGATGACAAATTTGTACAAAGCCATGTTATAATCCACATCGTCATCATCCAGCTCATACTTCATCGTATCATGCACAACCGTAGCACGCCCCCACCCATTCGAGGGCATCAGGAATTCGTCGTAACTGTAGGGCTGAGTCTGTTCTGCAATCGGCTTGTACGATTCTTCTACAAGTTCCACAAAACCTTTCGGAATGGAATCCTTCCAGAAATCATGCGTCTTGTCGTATTTAAAGCCAGGCGATTTCTTGTAAACCGGCGACCAGAAGAGAGCTTCCTTATCCCACATGAAATCTGGCGAGAACTCCAGCACCGCGAACTTCAATTTCGGCATATGCTTCAAGACATAGTTGAGAGTCAAGAATGAAATCGCATGAATATCGCCCGAAGGAAATCCCATGTTCAAAACGCTTTCAGAATGGATAAACGAAGCATTGATTCCAAACAGCACTCTCGAAGAACCGAGAACAACAGCTGTCGCGGTGTCGTGGGATTTCCAGAACCACTCCATCTTGACACGCAAATCGAGCGCATACGATTCCATTTGATCGGTATAGTAAACGCCAGCGCTATCAATATCCAAAAGCGGCGGCACAAAGACTCGTTCATCGACATCGAGCCATAGCGCCGGGTGCCAAAGTTCAGTACCCTGCGCAAGTTCGACCCAGCGCTCCGTGTACACGTTTGCAAGAATCAATTTGCGATGAGCGCCTTCGCTATTCACGAGCGTTGCCACAATCAAGGAATCCACTAGAGGAACCCATTCCGGATGATCAAACGTATATCCTTCTGGAGCCTCAAGCGAGCGCACCAGATTACCGGTACTGTCGGCAAAGAAAATCCTCTTGTGCGTTTCGTAATTGCTGCGGACAAACTGGCGCCCCGTCTTGCCGCCAAAATCCAGGAACAAGGTCATCTTGTTATTCCTGTTCAACGACACATTGCAAGCCTGTTCACCATTGTACCAAATTTCAGAATGCCCATTGCGATTGGCTCGCAGGAGCCGCGCCCCCGTTACCGTCAAGCGGTTGTCATCGGACACGCCTCCATGATAAGCGCCATCAAAAAGTTTCTGGGGCGTTCCGAATTTTCCTTTCGAGAACTTGACCTGCCACGTCGATGTCTGCGCAAAAGATTCGTCGTTCTTGTTATTCGCCGCACTTGTCACATAGACAATCACGGTGTCGCCACTAGCAAGCACACGCCAGCGCGGAATCACCGCCGATTTTACATCCAGCTTGATTAAAGATTTGTCGGACGCATCTATTTTGCGCACGTAAAGTTCAGAACCATCCGCAACGCCTTCAATCCCTGTACAGAAGGCGACCCACTTGCCGTCGGGCGATATATCCGGATGATACGCAGGAACGTTTGCACTCAATTCTTTGGCGACCAATTCATTTTTACTAAAATCTACATAATACAGGTTGCCGCTTTTATCTTCGCGGAACACAAGTTTTCCCTTATTCGTAGCAGCAAGCGATTTGAACTTTTTCGAGTTCACCGACACCGAAACGTCCGAATCCGTTTCGCGCTCCACATTTCCGATTTGCGAAGCATGAGGAATTGTTCCTAAAGCAAGACGGAAGCCGATATATTCCGCCTTCGTCGAAGCCGTCACCAGATAGATATCGCCGCGTGTGTACGGCTTAATGGTTTCAGGAGCGTTGCGGAAACTGCCGCCCTTCACGACACGTTCATCGGGGCCGTAATCCCTTACGCCGCCGACAAAGTCTACCCATTCTTCTTCTGTAAACGAAACCAGGTAGTCCCCCACCCATTCCATGGCATTGCCGGCCATGTCGCAAATACTATCGAGCGTGTAATACGACGTACAAACATCATGCAACAGGTAGTCAGAATTGGCACTCGTCCAGGACTCCTTCGGTTCCCAACCGCGAGTCGTCACAAAGACCCATTCCGCCTCTGTCGGCAAGCGATACCCGAGTATATCCCAATGGGGCTTAAGCGATTCTAGCCCAATACAAGAGCTGTCATCGTCAAACACAGCTTTTGAATAAGTATAAACCGTATCAAAGCCTTCTTCCTTGCTGCGCTTATTGGCATAAAGCACTGCATCAAAGAACGTGACATCGGTTACAGGCAAGTCACCGCAATCAAGTCCCATTTCATTGCAAGTGACTTCATGCCTACCTATCATGAAATCGTAATCAAACGAGACCTTCATCGCCGGGCCATCTTTAACCGATGCCGAGGATTCATCTGTCCCCAGAATCACGATTTTCCCGTTCGAATGCAAGAGAGCAAAATCTTTCAAATCCAAAGAGTCTAAGGCACTGGTTTCATCATGCGGAATCGAAACGTATTCCGAATTGGAACAGCCTTCAATGCTGATCAAAGCAAGCAATGCAATTATGCAGTAAAAAAGCTTCATCTTTTAGACTCTAGCTTAATCAACAAGGAATCAAGGCGCGCGGTCAATTTTTCTGCACCGGTCCAGCACAAATGATCGTAGTCATAAGCGACATCGCCCAAGTAATCATGATTGCCCATTTTGTTTTCATCCATCAACACGAAATTCTTTGTTTTCGACTCAACCGTTTTTAACCGTTCAATCAAGATTTCTGCGTCAGAACGACGCATTCCGTGACGACCATAACTACCTGTCTTTTTGTAATACGGGCTCACCGGGGTAATCAAGCCGATAACCATCACGTCGTGCTGTTCAGCAATTTTTAGAATTTTGTCCAACTGGGCATAGTTCAATTCATAGCGGCGGCTATCATCGCTCCAAGTGCTATCGACAACCACGTCTGCAAATTCCTTGCCGTCACTACCCCAATCCGAAATACATTCCGTACGCATCCAGCCACGAGGATCGATAATATCGGACTGCATCTTATAAGCTTCAGCCACTTCGACCGCCCTTTCTACAAAAGCGCTATCGATTTCGCCACGCCAGTAATCGTGGTTGTAATCATACCTGAATCCAGGAGCGTCGCCAAAATTAAGCGCCATGCTTTCGCCCGGTTCGTATTCGTCCCACAAGTCAAAATCGATGCCTACAACAAGATATTTCAAATGCGAAAAATGCGTCGAAATATATGTTTCATAAAGATTTTCAATGCAGTGCATATCGCAAGGAATTGTCGAAAGATTAATGGCGGGCATGCTCAACAAATCCGGCGCCACCGCAGCCTGCATGTGCGAATTGCCTAAGGCCACGACCTCGGCTGAATCGCGGAATGTCCACAGCACAGGCATCTTTTGCGTCAGGTAATGCGTCGCCTGGCCACTTTCGGAATAGTAAAGCCCCAGGCTATCGTAATCCCAGCGAGAATTCTTGTCGCGATCGTGGGCCCAGAATACAGGATGCCAAAGTTCTTCGCCTTCAACAAGAGACAGCATTTCTCCCGTATAGGAATTAACCAGCACGACTTTTTTATGACTACCGTTCATGTCGGTGATCGTTGCCACAAAGAATGAATCGGAAGCAAGAATCCATTCCGTATGGTCAAAACTAAAGCCCTCGGGCGAAGCAACTGAGGTCAATAGTTTTCCGGTGCTATCGGCAATCAGCGCACGTTCATGCGTTCCATAAGACTCTCCCACGAACTTGCGCCCCGTCTTGCCGCCAAAATCAAGGAACAGCGTCTTGTTTTCGCCACCCTGACTCAGCGATACGTTACAGGCCTGATTTTGGTTGTACCAGATTTCAGGTTGACCATTCACATTGGCACGCAAAAGGCGTGCGCCCGAAACTGCCAAGCGATCGTTCTTGGACACGCCGCCATGATACCCGCCGTCAAAAAGTTTTTCGGGTTTCCCGAACTTGCCTTTCGAGAATCGGACTTGCCAAGTTTCTTGTTTGGCAAAGGCATCCTCTTCTTTATTGCTGCCGGCATCGTTCACATAGACAATCACCGTATCGCCATTTTCCAGGACTCGGAATCTAGGAATCGCAGCCGATTCTGCCGGAAGTTCAATCAAGGAAGAATCGCTTTCGTCCAAGCGCGTCACGTAGACCTTTGACTTGCCAGAAATTCCCTCGACACCGGTGCAGAAGGCAACAAACTTACCATCGGGCGAAATATCCGGATGATACGCCGACACGCCCGTATTCAGTTCAAGAACCGGAGCAGACGCGTCATTAAAATCCACATAGACCAAAACATCACGAGAATCGTCCCTAAAGACCATTTTAGAAAGCGGCTTGTCAATAAACTGCTTGACCGTATTCGTCCTGACCATCACGGTGTATTTCTGCAGAACTTCCTTGCCCTGTTTATCTAGATAAAGCGGGTTTGGAATTGCACCGAACGCCAAACGGAATCCGACATAGTTCGCCTTTGTCGAAGAGGCCACCATGTAAACATCGCCACGGTTATACACATGAAGCGACGCCGGGTCGTTATTGTAGCTACCACCCTTCAGCACACGTTCTTCTACGCCTTCGCTAGCCTTGCCGCCCACATAGTCCACCACATCGACGGTATGGAAGGGCACCCACAAATCGTACACCCATTCCATGGCATTCCCCGCCATATCGCAGACACCATTTCTGTCCGTAAATGCCGAGCAGACCGCATGCAGTTTAAAATCGGAATTACCGTTATGCCAAGCCTGCTCCGGTTTCCACCCCATGTTCGCCACATAAATCCATTCAGCCTCGGTCGGCAAGCGGTACGCATTTACAAGGGGGCGGAAAATAAGTCCGTCGATACCGATGCATGAATGATTCGCGTCAAACATCAGGTTCGTATAGGAATAGGCCGTATCAAAGCCTTCAGCCTTGCTTTTTTTGTTTGCATAGAGAATGGCATCAAAATAAGTCACATCGGTCGCAGGCAAGGAATCATCGCAATCCAGTTTCATTTCTTTGCAGGTAACTTCATGCTTGCCGATGAGGAAATCGTAATCAAAATACGATTTCATGCTTGGCCGGTCTTTGATGGATGCCGATTCTTCGTCGGTTCCGAGAGTTACGGTCTTTCCCTTGGAACGGATAACGACAAAATCTTTTAACCCGAGGGACGCTAAATAATCATTTTCGCCCGCACCGGGAGCATATTCAGAATTCGAACACCCAAACAAAGCGATCAACAAGCCTAGAGCAAGCAAGTACAACGAGCGAATCATAGGCGTAAATATACATTTTTCTACATTATGGCCATGTTTTCCGAAAAGAAATTCCTCGCTACCAAAGAGACCTCCAAGGCCAAGCGCATGGCCGAACTTTTGCGTGTCATCATTTTGCAGCTGGGCGACGACGTGCCCCGCGCCAAACGTGAATTCGAGACTTACGCCGAATGGATGAAGCTCCCCGAAAGCGAGCGCCTTACCGGAAAAAATCAAGCCCAGATGATCGACCTGTACAAGACGTTCCGCACTCGGGCCGGGCTCGGCTTTGAACGCGATGTTTACCTGGAACAAGAGCCGGGCGACCGCGAAGTCGCAAACGAAGCACCGCTCCCGTTCGCCGTACTCGTACATAACCTGCGCAGCGCCTTCAATGTGGGCTCCATCATTCGCAGCACGGACTGTTTCGGGCTCGAAGGAGTCCACCTCAGCGGCTACAGCTGCGGGCCCGACCACGTGACGGTCAAGAGCGCCGCCCGCGGCTGCCAGGAATGGATTCCCATCAAGCGTTGGGAATCGCCATTCGACTGCGTCAAGTGGCATAAAGAAAACGGCTACGAAATTATCGCTCTCGAAACCGGCGAAGACATTCCGAGCATCAACGATGTCAAGTGGCCCGAAAAAGGCCTCATCATCCTCGGCAACGAAGAATTAGGAATCGCCCCCGAGCTCATGGCGGAGGCGACTATGAAGGTGACTATTCCGATGGCTGGCCGCAAGGCGAGCATGAACGTCGCCGGAGCATTTGCCATTATGTGCTTTAAGATTCGTTCGGATAACAACAGCAAGCAATAATCCGAGCAAAATGTTCTTGACAAGCGAGCGGTTCCGGTAACTCCCGGATAGCGAGCAGGCAAGAACTTTGCGAGGACTAGATTATTTTGCCAAATTCTTTACGGCGTCCGTCAAGCGATCGATGGCCTTGATGAGTTCATCCATCTTGGCTTCGCTCACACCACCGGCAACAGCGGCGGGCACACTTGCGGCAGTCGCGGCAGCCTGAGCAACAGGCTTTGCAGGTTCCTTTACAGGAACCTTGCCGAGCCAGATATCCGGCCAGCGGTCATTGCCGCTATGATAGGTAATGCGCGTTGCGGTTTCTACCGGTTCGCCAATCTTCCAGATATAGAGTTCGTAGTCGAACAGGTCGTGGTCGTGGCCCTTGTCGGTTGCACCCCATACGAGCCACTTGCCATCGGGAGAAAGACGCGGGAAATATTCATGACTGCGGCGGCCAGGCAGGTCCATCAACTTCACGTTCTTCGGAATACCGAAGAAGCCCACCTTCTCAATCTGCTTGCCGTCCTTGGCACTGAACCACAGGATTTCACTCGGAGCAGCCGTGCCACCGTTACCCGTCGGGTTCACGCGGTAAAGCTTGCTGCCGTCAAAGTTCCAGTCAATCTGGCAACCGTCGCCAGACTTGGTCCAAGCGTTCTTAGTCAAATCCCACACGCCCGTTTCGCGCATAGAGCCGCGGAGCGTAATGGCCAAGTGCTTGCCATCGGGGCTCATGTTCGGTTCCTGCAGAATCACGCCGGACTTGTTGAAAGCCTTTTCGCC
Organism: Fibrobacter sp. UWOV1; assembly: GCF_900142495.1. Taxonomy (NCBI): domain Bacteria; kingdom Pseudomonadati; phylum Fibrobacterota; class Fibrobacteria; order Fibrobacterales; family Fibrobacteraceae; genus Fibrobacter; species Fibrobacter sp. UWOV1. The sequence goes on from NZ_FRBA01000001.1 coordinate 147,811, forward strand.
ATCGAGCACGAGAGTCTCTTTTTTGCTGGCGAGGTCCATCGTAAACACTTTGCCTGCGCGGCTAAATACAATCGACTTGCCGTCGGGTCTCCAAGTGCCCCACGTCGCATTGTCCACCACCTTGCGTGGATTAACACCAAGGGAATTTTCGCCCGAAATGTCGACCATCCACAAGTCCCACTTTTCCGGGTAGTTGGCATCGTTTTCAGGCACCCAGCCGCCCTTGCTGCGGTTAAAGAGCACCGTCGAGCCATCCGGAGAAATGCGCGGGAACCAGTCTACATTGTCACCCTGCGTAAGGGCACGGGCGTTCGTACCGTCTGCGTTCATGATCCAAATGTCATGATGGCTATTCGCGCGACTCGTGGCCCACACAATAGCCCCCTCGAGCTTACCCTTCAGGGCATCGAGAGCCTTCTGTTCGTCAGCGGTAGGATCAACGGCGGCACCCGTCGGAGCCCCTTGCTGGGCAAAAACCGAGGTCACGCCAAAAGCGGCACAGGCACAAAACTTCACAAACTTATTCATGCCCTAAAGATACGAAAAAATAAACGCAAGCACCCAGCGGGCACCTGCGTTTTTCGCAAAAACACACAATAGAACGCTTTATTGCAAGCGAATCTTTTGCATCACAGTCGCATTTTTAGCCTGAATGCGAACCATATAGACACCTGCCGGAATTCCCTGGAGGTCCATTGCCTGACTCCCCGCCTGCGTCTTGACCGCATGGCCCGCCACATTGAACACGTCAACGCGAGCGGCACCGTCGGTGCGGACTTGGAGCGTGCGGCCCTGCAGCGAAACCGCCGGAGCGTTTGCAACTTTGGACTTCGCGATGCCGGTCATGCCGGAATTTGCGTTCATGAGGTTCGGCATGTTGCCCGAAACCAGGAGTCCGTTCAAGAGCTTGAGCGACTGGTTAAAGTAGTTTTCATCGCCGAGTGCCACTGCTTCTTTCCAGTATTCGTCAAGCTTGGACTGGTACTTCGCATCAGAGATGAGTGCTGTCATCAGAGAGGTCACGAATGTACTGTTGTGGTCATTGCCGAGACTGCCCGAAGAACGAATCACGGGGCCCTTCATGTCCGAAGCATTCACCTTAGACACGAACTCCGCCATCTTCTTGTCGATGGCGAGCGCACGCTGGTCGCCATGCCAGCACACGGCCTTCGCGTTACGCCACGGGGCGCGCGAGGCATCGTAGCTATAATAATCGTCTTCGCTCTTGCCGTTTTTGTCGGTCCAGTCATCCACCAGGCCCGTCGAGACTTCGTCAGAGCTCGATTCGTACAACTTCATATTCGCATCGTAGGCTGTCTTACTCCAGAATTCGGCATTTTCTTCATCGATTGCGGCAAACAAGGGCATGTAAGCCGGATCGAAGTAACCCGGATTCTTGCGGTTATAAGCGGCATCTCCCCACTTGTCGCCAGGCATATGCAAGCCATTGCTTTCAAACTCGGACTTTTTCATGGCCTGGATGAGTTTCTTGGCATCTTCCTTGTACTTTTCGTCGCCAAATTGGTAGTACGCCATCACAAGGGCGGCAGCGGCATCGATATCGCCATCGAGAGCGGCACCGTTGCCCGCATCCCAAGATTCCGAAAGGTTACCGATTTTCCAGATCATGAGTCCGTTTTCGTTCTGGAACTTTTTGTAAAAATTCCAGATTTTGTCGAATTCGGCCTGATAGCTCGTCGTGTTGTCGCTAAAGTAGACCATCAGAAGCATGCCGTAGCCGACACCTTCCGAAAAATACGCATCAGAACCGGGGTCAGAACGTATGCCTGCGATATCGCCCGATTCGTTGTACATGGCCTGTTTCCAGTACAGGAACTGCTTTTTCAGCTGTTCCGAAGCAGCAGCCTTGTCACTCAGCAAGGTTGCATTTCCACCGTAATCGGACATTTGGGGGAACGGGAAATTTACCGTCGCCTGCGAAAGACCAAACGCCAACGCCAAGGACGCGGCCCAAACTTTACATCCCATATATATACTCCTTTTTTCTCTACCCTCAAAGATAATGGATTTTTGCAAAAAATCAACTTTTATTTTTGCGTTTCGTGTTTAAAATCACACTAAAAAGCTGTAAAAAAAGCGATTTTCGCCCATTATACAGGTGTAAACAGAAAAAGGTTCCGATTTTCGCCGTTTTCGTATTCCAAAACCTATTTTCCGGAAAAAAAGGGATGTTCTATGAAAACTTTAACCATATCCGCATTTTTGTCGTCTTTGGCACTGTGCGCAACGCTTGCCACCGCCCAAGACATTACCCCCACCCGCGTAGGGCCTGTCAGCCAGTATGGTCAGCTGATGACCGGCAAGAACTCGCAAGGTCAGGGCCGCATTTACGGCAGTTGTGAAGGCGTCAAGGACGGTGCCGAAGTGCAGGTGCGCGGCATGAGCCTTTACTGGAGCTTAATGCCCCAGGCTCTGGAATTCTGGAGCGAAGAAGGCATTTCCACCATGGTGAACGACATGAAGATACAAATCGTGCGCGCCGCCATGGCTACCGGCAACGAAGACTGGAAAGGCGAATGGAACGGAATCCAGCTCAAGGGCTACGCCAGCGACCCCAACAACCAGAAACAATTTATGAAGACGGTTGTCGAAGCGGCAATCAAGAACGATATTTACGTGATTATCGACTGGCATTCCCACGAAGCCCACAAGCAGACCGATGCGGCAAAGGGCTTTTTCAAGGAAATGGCCGAGGCATATGGTAAATACGACAACGTCATTTTCGAAGTCTACAACGAACCGCAGCAGATTCCTTGGAGCGATGTCAAGAACTACGCAAACCAAGTCATCGAAGTGATCCGCCAGTATTCCGACAACCTGGTGCTCGTGGGCAACCCCTCCTGGGACCAGAATCCGTCTGACGCAATCGGCAACGAAGTAAACGACCCCAAGAAAAACACCGCTTACACCCTGCACTACTACGCCAACAGCCATAACTGGGAAGGCAATTACAGCTGGGGCGGCGAAAGCGAAGGCGTCAAAGGCGAAAAGGCTATCAAAGCAGGGCTCTCCGTGTTTATTTCGGAATGGGGAACCGGCAACGCCGACGGCAAGGGAACTCCGGATCAAGGCCGCAACCAAAGCTGGCAGGAATACGTGAACAAGTATCAGCTTTCTTGGGCGAACTGGTCTGCATCCAAGATCAGCGAAGGTACCGCAGCATTTGAAGGATCCTCAACCAAGACTTCGCTCCAGTACACCACCTCGGGTAACCTGGTGAAGGGCTACCTTTCTACCAACCCCGACAGCTACACCAAGTGCGCAGCCAACAGCAACAACAATCAAAGTCAGGGCGACGGCAACAATAATCAGAATCAAAACGAAAACAACAACCAAGGCAACAACAATCAAAACAACAACCAAAATGGCAACAACAACACCGCCATTTTCATGCAGACCAATTTGAATTTCAACGTGACCTTCTCGGGCAACGCCTTGCACATTGCAGGTTCCCCCATGACGGTCGAAATCTTTAGCACCAAGGGCAACAAGCTCATGGCTGTCGATAACGTGAGTGGCACGCTTTCGCTCGCCAAACTCCCTGTCGGCATGTACGTTGCGAAGGTTCGCGGAAACGGAACGAACATGGTGCGGGCAATTCAGATTAAGTAAATCCAATCAAACGAGAGAGAAAGGGGTCCGGCCTTTTATGGGTCGGGCCTTTTTTATACCGTTCGGCTCTATCTCAAAACAAGAATGTGATGTCGCCTCACTCTCGCCATCGCTCCTGCTTAACGCATGGAGCTTATGGCTCACAGTTATTACCGTTCGGCTCTATTTGATCATTTTATCGAATACGGCGAAGTATTCGTCGCGATATGCCAGGTGCCAGCGGGAATCTTGCTGCAAAGCACGCAGAAGTGTATCCCAGCGGGCATAGTACTGCAGCGGGAATAGGGCGCGGTCTATGCCTATGGAATCGGCGTCATGCATAAACAGGGCGGGGTCTTTGGCGTAATTCAGATACCGTTCAAAGAAATCCGCCGTCTTAAGGATAAACCTGCCATCGATGTAGATGGAATCAGTCGGGTTCATTAAAGCCAGGTAACCGCCGGCACGATCATCGTTAAAAAGCTTACCCTTATGCGGATGTTTCTGCATCCAGTCTGTCGCATCAACCGGCACACGCTGGTAAGCGACCATGGAGATGTCGTAAGCAGAAAGTGAACGAACCCAGAGACCGAAGATAAAAAAAGTAGGAAGTAGGAAGTAGACAGTAGACAGTAGGCGGCAGGATGTGAAATGTGGAGTGTGAAATGGGAAATTAGGCAATGTCGCTAAAAGTACCGGCAGGAACAATACGAAATTACGTTCGGCAATAAGGACAAGGATTGCTGTCGCCAAGAGAGAGACATTCAAAACACCGGGCCTGCGATTCTTATACAAGCGCCAAATGGCAAGTCCCATTCCTGCTAGGCAGAGCAAAATCATCAGCACACATTCCAGTGTATTCTCCCCCTCCATCAAAAGCGTGAACGGAGAACGGTTCTCGGCGATTTCGCTTGCAAAGATTGCCGCCGAGGGCGAAAGTCCAAGCAAACGGTCCAAGAGTCCAAACGGGTACAGGAATAACGCGAGGCCCTCGCGATGCAAGAACGGCATCGCAAACAATGCAACAACAAAAGCTCCCCGCAACGCAAACGCCTTCCGAGAAAACTTATCACCCGACTTACGCGAATTCCAAATTCCGGCAGTCAACACAAGCACCGCAAACAGCGGGCCCAAAATGTACAGGCCCTGCGTTTTGCACCAAGTCCACTGTATGGCAAGAATAAGAACCGCAAAAAGCGTGTTCACCGGGGTCAAGCGACTGTTCGCAAACAACCTCGGCAAGACATTCCAATAAATCCCGAGAAACAATAGCGAAAACAGCACCGGACGCATTTCAAAATGATAGCGGAATACAAAAAGCAGAACAACTGCAACTAGAGACCGCCTCATACAACTAGAGATTGCCGCGGTCCTTCGGACCTCGCAATGACATTTAGGATTTTCAGGCAACAAGAAAAGTGCAAACACGACGCCCCAAAGAATCGCCTTGAAAGCCACCAAGAGCGGAGCGCCACCCAAACCGTAGACAAAGCCTACCGCCAGTTGAAAATATTCATGCACGTTCACAACGGGCGTGCGGACAGGTGTCCACGTAGTCACCCATTCGCGAGCACAAGCCAAATGCCACCAGATGTCGGTATCGGTCAGCGGAAAAATCGCGAACAGAATGACAAATACAGCAATTACCATTTCAATGTTTTCAGAACAGAATCCAGGCGGTCTGTCAACTGCTTTTTACCAGCAACACAGAGGTGGTCACGGTTAAAAGCCATTTGATCGGGATAATCATGATCGCCGAACTTATTTTCATCCATCAAGATGAAATATCGGTTTGCCTTGGCAAGCGCATCCAGCTTTTTCTTTTTTTCGGGATACTTACTGCGCTGCAGACCGTAAGTACCAAAGCTTCCCGTCTTTTTGTACTGGGGGGCCATCGGGAAAATGATCCCGATAACATAGATATTCTTGGCGGCCGCACTATCTACGATTTCGGCCAGTTCGTTCAATCTTGCATCCAGATAGCGTTCCTCTTGCGTCGAGAATACAGAATCCATCAGCACGTCGGTTCCGTCAACACCCCAACTGCGGCATTCATCATCAAGTCCTCCGCGGGCGGAATAACGCTGAATCCAGCCCTGACTTGCCGGGTACGCATTTTCAACCGCCTCGACAAAACCATTGGGCAATCCCGATTTCCAGAAGTCGTGATGGGCATCGTAATCGTAACCGGGAACACCCATATGAATCAAACTCAAGTGGTCTTCCCTTCCGCTCCAATTGTCCAAATCTAGGGACATCACAATCGCTTTCAAGTTGTCGGCATGGTTCAACGCATAATTTTCAACGAAATACATATCGCGGTTTCCGTCAATTCCAGAAACAGCCGTATTCAGCATGTTCCATTCCGGGTACGCATCCGGATCAAGCCCCATTTCCATTCTAGAACTCCCGACCAAAAGAACTTCGGTTACATCGAGATTCTTCCAGTAGAGTTCCATCTTTATTCGGTACTTTTCCGTTTCGACATCAAGGCCTTCGTCATAGTAAATGCCGGCGCTGTCCAAGTTCAACGAACCATCGTAGCCCGTAAAGACCTCATTCACCCAAAACGCGGGGTGCCAAAGTTCATTTCCTTCAGCCAAATCCACAATGCTAGAGTCCGAAAGGTCTACCATAACGATTTTTGTATGGGCACCGTTTGCGTTCGTAAGCGTAGCAACCGCCTTATTATGGTTACCCGGGACCCATTCGCTGTGGTCAAAAGAATATCCCTTCGGAGCTCCCACCGATTGAATCAACTTGCCTGTACTATCTACGACAAGAATGCGTTCATGTGTCCCGTACTTGGAGCCGACAAATTTTCGACCTGTCTTGCCGGCAAAATCGAGAAACAAGGTGCGTTTGCTGCTATCTTGAGCTAGAGAGGCATTGCAAGCCTGTTCGCCATCGTACCACAATTCAGATTCAGAACCTACACGGGCTCGCAGCAAGCGTGCACCCGTTACAGCCAGTTTTTCATCTTCCGAAATGCCACCATGGTAAGCGCCATCAAAGAGCTTTTTCGTTTCGCCAAATTTTCCCTTCGAGAATTTCACCTGCCATGTAGAAGTCGACTTGAAGGTCGCATCATCTTTATTGTTGCCAGCATCGGTTACATACACAATGACCGTATCACCGTTTTCAAGCACTCGCCAGCGCGGAATGGCGGCCGATTCAACATCCAGCTTGACAAGACCAGAACCTTCGGCATTCAGGTTGCGCACATAAACAGCCGACTTGCCAGAAACGCCCTCAAGCCCGGTGCTAAACGCGACCTTCTTTCCGTCCGGAGAAATATCCGGATGGAACACATTCAAGGAATCCTCGATTTCAATCACCGAAAGTGGCGTGCCGTAAGAATAATCCACAAAAGACAGATTCCCCGACAAATCATTTCGGAACACAAGCTTCATCTTGTAAGTCCCAAAGATATCGCGAAGCGTCGAGGAACTGGCATGCGGAATCACGCGGCTGTTCACGGCTTTACCGTCGGAATTCATCCACACAGCATCTGGAATTGCTCCAAACGCCAAGCGAAAGCCCACATAGTCTGCACGGGTAGAAGACGTCACCGTATACACGTCGCCGCGGCCAAAAAGCGTAATGGATTCAGCAGGAGTCCTGTAGCTGCCGCCTTTCACGACGCGCTGACCTAGAGACCCGCCATCAGGGGCGCCCACATAGTTCGTCACAACCGTATCGCGGAAATTGCCGAGCCAATCATTCATCCATTCCATGGCGTTTCCGAGCATGTCACAGATTTGCTCATTCGATGTCTTGGAGCAAACAGGATGCAATTGGTAATCCGAATTATCCGCTGTCCAGGCATTTTTTGCATTCCAGAAACGGCTCGCGACAAAGACCCATTCCGCCTCGGTCGGCAAGCGGTACGCATTTACCTCGGGGTGGAACACAAATTCATCTAGATTCACGCAATGATTTTCAGAATTCAGTTCAACTTTACTGTAGGTATACGCCGTATCAAAGCCCTCTTTTTTACTGCGGGCATTAGCAAAGAGAACTGCATCGTAATACGTCAAATTCGTCGCCGGATAAGCATCCTTTTCGCAAGGGACCGAAATCTTCGAAGACTTCATGAGCGAATTGAATTCGGCACAAGTCACCTCGGACTTGCCTATCGAAAAATCGTAATTCAGGGACACCTGCATTTGCGGGCGTTCACTAACCATAGCAACACTGTCATTGGTACCAAGCATCACTTCTTTCTTGTCATGCTTGACCGCAACCATGTTATCTAGCGAGTCAGATTCAAATGCAGAATCAACATTTTGCTGCGAATAAATGTATTCCGAGTTTGAGCAAGCATAAAAAGCGACACTCAGCAGCAACAATAAAATCCGACACATTTCTTACCTCAATTCCTTCAATACCGCTTCAATCCGTTTTGTAATTTGGGGTGCCGCTCTTGCGCAAAGATGGTCTTCATCAGCAGCGGAATATTCGTCATAATCATGTTTTCCCATCTTGTTTTCATCCAGCAGCCTGAAATGCGGATATGTTTTTTCCAAAGCCTTCAAGTCATCAATGAGTTCTTTAGCACGGCTCCTGCGCAAGCCATAACGACCAAATGCACCCGTTTTTCTGTATGCCGGATTTTGCGGGAAAATAACACCTACGACGCTAACGCCCCTCTCTTCAGCCTTTTCAAGAATTTTCTTGAATACTTTCATAGAATTCTCAAGCGTTTCCGGATGATTGTCATAGTAAAGGGAATCCATTTCTATATCGGGATTCTTGCTCCAGGGCTTACAACCTGTTCCAAGCATACGACCGCGGTCATCCAAGAAGGCGTAGTCGCCTTCAATCGTCATGTAATTCTCAGTATATTCCAACAAGCCTTCCGGATACCCGTCTTGCCAGTAATTGTGATTCTTGTCGTACACGAACCCGGCATAGTTCTTGTAATTATCGTTGAAGAAATTGTCGCTATTGGGGCCTTTTTCCGTCTTGTACCAGAAATCGATATCCAGAGAAATCACAATGTATTTCAGCTTTTTGAAATGCGGATAGATGTAGAAGTCCAAGAAATCCTTCGACATGTATATGGAATTAGGCGTCTGGGCGAGATTGATCGCATAGAACGGCTGAACCAGGTACCTGGGCGACACGGAATGCAAGGGACGCGACGAACCGACAATCACGACATTTGCCGTATCGCGGTAACGCCAGATCAATTCCATATTGTAGCGCATCAAAATGCCTTCAAAATTTTCGCCGGCATGCATGTAGACGCCCGCGCTATCGCCATCGACTTCGAACTTGGATTTATCCAAAGCATCCGGAATCCAGAGGCACGGTTGCCACAAGTCATCGCCTTCGACCAAATCGGTCATGCTGCTGTCTTGCATATTGACGAGCACGATCTTCCTGTGCATTCCGCTTGCTTCCGTAAGAGTAGCTACGGCATAGTCCGAACGGCCGCGCACCCATTCCGTATGATCAAAGGAATAGCCCAAAGGCGCCTTTATGGAGCTTATCAGTTTACCCGTGCTGTCCATGACCAGAATGCGTTCATGAACGCCGTAAGACTCGCCCACAAATTTTCGGCCCGTTTCTCCGCTAAAATCAAGGAACAAGGTCTTCTTGGAGCCATCGGTTGCAAGCGATACATTGCAAGCCTGCTCGCCATTATACCACACGGTATCGCTGGCCTTGGATTCCAACGTCGAGGTTCCCTGAGCCACCTTTGCACGTAGCAGCCTGGCCCCAGTCACGGCCAAGCGTTCGTCACCGCTGATTCCGTCATGGTATGCGCCATTAAAAAGCTTTTGCGGTCTACCGAACCGTTCTTTCTGGAACTTCACCTGCCAAGTCTCCAAACGCTTGAACGAGCCGTCATTCCTGTTGTCGCCGGCATCCGTCACATAGACAATCACCGTATCGCCATTCGGAAGAACTCTCCAACGGGGAATCGATGCGTTATCGACCTTCAGCTTGAATATTTTAACATAGCCCAGCGAAAGCGTTCTGACATACACTTCGGATTTGCCCGAAACGCCTTCAAGCCCTGTAGAGAAGGCGACAAAACGTCCGTTTGGCGAAACATCCGGATGGTACACTTCCAAAGTATCCTTGATTTCGGCCGTATAAATGGTGCCGTCCGAATAGTTCACGTAGGCCAGATTACCAGTCAAGTTGTTGCGGAATGCAAGGACAACCTTATATGCATCCAAATGATTCTTTAACGTGCGCTGGTTCACTAACGAAATCACGCGCTTGGAATTGGGAATGCCGTCATAGTCCATCCACACCGCGTCAGGAATTTGACCAAATGCCAAGCGGAAACCGACATATTCCGCACGAGTTGACGAGGTAATCGTATACACGTCGGTACGGCTGTACAAATTGATTGCACTTCCTAGCTGGCGATAGCTACCGCCCTTCACGATTCGCTTACCCATGTTGCCGCCATCTGGCGACCCCGTGTAATTGTAGATGGTCGTATCCCTAAAGAATCCGAGCCAGTCATTGACCCATTCCATGGCGTTGCCCGCCATATCGCAAAAATCCGTAGAATCAGAAATTCGAGTACAAACCTCATGCAGCTGAATTCCCGAATTTTCGGCATTCCAGCTCGCCCGCGGATTCCAGTTACGGCCAGCTACTACGACCCATTCCGCTTCGGTCGGCAAACGATAGCCATCTACATCGGTATGAAAATAAAATCCTTCAAGGAACGTACAATGTCCATCGCTATCGATCTGTTTACTCGAGTACGAATACACCGTATCGAAATTTTCCGCCTTGCTTTTTTCGTTGGCAAACAAGACAGCATCGTAATATGTCATGTCTGTCGCAGGGAGATTCTTGTTTATGCAAGAAAGTTTGAGTCCCTGAGGTTTCATCAACTTATTGAATTCGCCACAAGTGACTTCGTGCTTGCCCATGGAAAATGAATAGTCAACCTTGACTTTCATTTGGGGGTATTCTTCCAGCTTTGCAGCAGTATCGTTCGTTCCAAGAATCGCTGTCGCATTATAAGCCGTCACACGAATCATGCCGTCCAGTTTATCTTTTGAAACTCCAAGATAAACATAATCGGATGTAGGATTCACATCGGCGCAAGCAAAAAACAGGAGCGATATTAAAGAAAGTAAAATAACCCGCATTTGCTAAAAATAGCAATTTAGGGCCAAATTCACGATTACAGGTGGTCCGGTAAACGGCTTTTAGCAATTTCCTGGTTCGCCTTGATGCCCGGATATTCCGCAAAAAACTCTTCGGCCATGCGGTACCAGGTCAAAGCGCGGCGCAAGTCGCTATCCAAGTACAGGTTTCCCATATTGAAAGCCGCAAGCCCCACGAACTGTGTGGGCGTAAGAGGTTTGAATTCCAACCCCGTCCAAGGCCCCGCCTTGTATTTTTCACGGTATTCTTGGTCTGAATAGCTATAGCCTTCGCGATTTGGCTCCAGATTAATCGCGGTCGAAGAGTCTGCCCCATAGCGCAAGAACACATGCCCTGGGAGCATGATAACCGAAAGCGGCAAGTTTCGCGCCTCGGCAACCATCATCGCAAGCCAAGAAAGGCCCATGCAGCCGGACTTTTTCATTTGCAACACATGCAATGGGAGTATCGCTTCGGCCGTAACGGCCGCATCGCCTGCGCCCGCAAATTCAAGGCCCCAATAAGTCCACAGCAAACTTTTCAGGCTCCACAAGGTATCACCAGTCATCGCAAGCGAACTGTCGAAATAAGCAAGTCCACCGTTCCACGATTCAAGAGAATCAAGGCATCCCGGCAAGCGGTCTTCAAAGGTACAGGCCGCATCCCTAAAATTCATCGTCTCGGCTCGCCCGCTCCAAAGCAGCAACGTAAGTGACGCCGCAAAGACGACAATCAGCACCGGCCAGAAGAACCTAGACGAGAGACGAGAGATGAGAGACGAGAGAAATAAAATACTTTTCATTTTATAATATATCCTCTCTCGTCTTTCGTCTGTAGGCACAAAGTGCCGTTCTTTCGTCTATAAACCATCCCATTCCATGGGCGATTGCCAGAAGTCACGAGCCGTCATCATGTAAATCACGAGGCGCTTGCTCTGCATATCCTTCTTCATTTTCATCATGCGGTGGTACACGCCCGGGCCGCCGCCCCAACTTGTAAGCACCTGCACGTCGAGCCCTGTCGCATAAGCCAGCAGCGAGCCCGGGCCGCCCGATTTCTGGTCGACCGATTCAAACACTCCCGTAAAGGAATCACCCATCAAGAGAATCGGCGAATTCTTGCCGCCCTTGTAGGCTTCAGTGCCCTTGAAGATTTTCATTGCAGGCAAAGTATCTGCAGCATACTTTGACTTTTCAGCATCGGGCAAATGAGCCACAAGGTCGCCTTCACGTACCGTTTTCGTTTCTTGCAGGTTAAGCGAACCAGGTTGTGCTCCCGATTCGGCGTACCAAGAATACTGCGTCACGCGGCTAGCCAAGAGTTCCATGGAGGCAAGCATGCCGGGCAAGGACCAGTGCGTATCATAGCGCTGGTAGCTGTAATGCGGAGGTTCATCGCCCGACTTCGCGGCCATCAAGGCCGGATAAAGGTCAAGCACGTCGAGCCCTGCGGCAAGCATTTCGCGAGTGAATTCGCGGCCGGCGGGGTTCACGCAAAGGTCGGCAGCCGTGCCTTCAACCAGGCGTTCTCCATAAATTTCTTCTTTTACCGGAACCGGCACCACCAAGAGCTGCACATTCAGGGAATCCAAGTACTTCTTGAGTTCCAGCAGGCGCGGGAGCGGATTGTGCAAGGAATCCTGCTTGGTAATTTTATCTGCAAGCAAGTAATTGGCGTTGCGTCTAAACCAGAGCATGTCGCCACCAGCCCAGGCATTCTGTTCCTTCGGGAGCTTCTTGAGTTTTTTTGAAAGGGCATCGCGGAATTTTTTCGTAGCATCATTTGCCGGGCAAGAGCCTTCGAGCGATGCTAGCGTTTCAAGCCTGAAAGCGGAACTTGTATCGAGCGTGCGATTCACCGGCACTACCTCACCCGCTTCGGCCAAGGAATCCGCCGTACGCTTGGCGCGCAAGGCTTCGTCGCTCAAGCGGAATGCAGGCACTTCAAAAGCGATCCACATCGGCGTCCCCATGGGGTTTCCGCGCATCACGGCAAAAGGCCTATTGGCGTCACCTTCCCACGGAGCCCCTGCCGTATGCGGTTCCAAGTCTGTATTCAAAGTCGGATACCAGTAAGATGACAAAGTACGAGCCCAGTTCATGACATCGTCAATGTTCATTTCGCCGGTCAAATAGTAATTCAAGATTTCTGCAGTTTCACCCGTAGAGCTAAACTTCAACTTTCCGTAAAACACGGAGCGGCCCGTCCACGGGGCAGGCATCACCTCGACCCACCAGTCCACGGAACCATCGCTCAGAGGAACGCCCCACATGCGAGTCACCGTCTGGAAAGCGCGGAACACTTCGGGTTCATTCCACTTGACCGCTTCAACGGAATTCAACAACTGCGAAAGCGAATCGTTTCCGGTTTGCGCATAAAGAATCTTGGCAAGCGGTTCCCATGCCAACGGCTGGCGGCCCGCAATGGCGGCAGGCTCGTATTCCGAAAGGGATTCCAGCATCGGGAACGGATATTCTGCAAGCTTTGCCTGAGCCATTTTGCCCGTATAGTTTTCAGGTTTTTCTTCTTTGCCCGCCAAACGAATCGGGTTATTGAAATACGCCGCAAAATCGAGGGCGGCAAGAGTAGGCTTTTTAACCACGCGCACCTGCTTATCGGCGCTAATGAACTTCATTTCGAACACGGTCACCGGCGTCGAAGGCTGAGGCGGCAATGCCGCCGGGCGCTCTGCAGACACATTCTCGGCCTGAGGCACATTTGCATCCGGTTTATTCGAAGCACAAGAAGAAAGTGCTATCACCAAAAGCGACGACGAAAGCATCGCCAAAGAAATTTTTGTCAAAGATTTTTTAGCGCGGGAATCTAATTTCATAATTCAAATATACTAAATCTGCTTTTCAAGCTAAATTTCTAAATTTACCGCGCAATCAAGGATTATCCATGAATTTCAGAGATTTTGGCAAATACAACCAGTTCAAGGAACAATTCGCCGGCATGTCGCCCGAAATGAAGGAGCAAATGATGCGTATGGCGAAGGAACAAATGAAGGCTAGATTCAGTGCATTTGTTCAAAAGTGGCTATCACTCCCGATTTTGACGATTGCAGCAATCGCCTTGGGCGCTCTTGTCGGAGCCCTTACGGCTTTCTTTGGGCAGGTGCTCCTGGCGGTCAGTGCGGTACGCGACGCCAATCCGCTTTACTGGATTCCGGGACTTGCCTTGATCGGTATTGCGATTGTACTTGGTTACAAGAAATTCGGCAAGGGCACCGAGCGCGGCATGGACATGGTATTCGGTGTCGCCCACGGCAAAGAAAACGAAATTCCGCTGCGCATGATCCCGATGGTTGCGGTAAGCACATGGCTTACGCATTTATTCGGCGGTAGTGCCGGCCGCGAAGGAGTCGCGATGCAGATTGGTGCGACGCTCGGGCACAACATCAGCAAAAAAATTCCTATGGAAAACGCCGGCAAAATTTTGCTCATTGCAGGCATGGCTGCAGGTTTTGCAGGACTTTTCCAGACACCGCTTGCCGCCATAGCGCTTGCGCTTGAAGTTCTGCTGGTGGGCTACTTGAATCTGTCCGCTTTGCTCCCGGCAACAGCCGCTGCATTTACCGCCTACAAGGTTTCCGAGATGCTCGGGCTCGAAAAGTTCTCCGTTGACTTGCACACGCTTTTCCCGGATTCAAACGTCGCCGGACTCCTGTGGAATGAAAACGGACTTGACATTCAATTCGTACTAAAGCTTGCCCTGCTTGGTGTTTTATTCGGTATCGTAGGCGGCGGCTTTGCCAAGATGCTTTCGATTGCCAAGAAACTTTTCGCAAACAAGTTGCCAAATGCAGTCAAGCGGATCACCTTCGTAGGTATCGCCCTCAGCCTTTTGCTTCTCCTTTTCTGGCAGGGCCGCTATGCAGGCCTCGGTACGAACCTGATTGACCTCTGCTTTGCAAACCCGAAGGCCGCAAATGTAAATGTCGCGGGAGTCGCTGCAACAGTTTTCGCCTGCGACTGGATTCTGAAATTCGCACTCACGATTGCAACGATTGCAGTCGGATTCAAGGGCGGCGAAATCACACCGTTATTTGCCATCGGGGCTACATTCGGCACTTGGGTAGCCGCCATGGTAGGCGTTCCCTTGCCGCTTGCAGCAGCCCTCGGTTATGCGGCCGTCTTTGGTGGTGCGACAAACACGCTCTTGGCCCCCATCTTTATCGGCGCAGAAATTTTCGGTTTTGACACCTTGCCCGCATTCTTTATCGTTTGCGTAGTCGCCTTTGTTTGCAACGGCGGACAAAGCATCTATGCGCAGAAAAAATTGAGACTCAAGTAGTTGACGTAGAATCATGAACGCGGTCTATATCGAAATTACGGATGTATGCAACTTGAATTGCAGCTTTTGCCCTTGCGGCAAGGCAGTTTCGCAGACATCAACGATTTCGCCCCAAAATACCGCATCAAAAAAGCCTCGCGAATTCATGAGCACGGAGCTATTTGAACGCTGCATTGCAGAAGCGGCGACCGTTGCCGAAAGCGTCTACTTTCATGTGCTGGGCGAACCTACGCTGCATCCTGGTTTTGGGCTATTCCTCAAAAGACTAGAGCAAACTCCGCTCAAGCTGAACTTGACCACCAACGGCACCACCATAGCACGAGTTTCGGAGCGCCTCTTGAAATCCCCCGCCGTGCGCCAGGTGAACATTTCGACGCATGCGTATGCGGAACTGCCGCAGGAACCGGCACTCGCACACTTGCAAGACGTCCTTGACTTTTGCAAGATGGCGAATGCAGTGCGTCCCGACATGTACATCAATTTGAGGCTCTGGAATGTAGGCGATGCAACCAGCAATTCTTGGAACGAGACGATGCTTGCCAAGGTGAACGAGACTTTCGGCACCAATGTTGAACTAGGTCATTTCTGTAGCCGCCACAAGAGTTTCAATGTCACCGGACGCATCTACCTGCACCAGGACAGCCGCTTTGAATGGCCTGAACAACTCAGAATTCAGAATTCGGAATTCAGAATTGACAATTCTAAAAAAAATTACATTCAAGGAACATGCCGCGCACTCGACACCCATGTTGCAATTCTCCATGACGGACGCGTTGTAGCCTGCTGCTTAGATTATAGCGGACAAATCACCCTCGGGAACATCGCCGACCAGAGCCTTGCCGAAATCCTGAAGACTCCCCTCGCCCGCAACCTACGCGAAGGCTTCGACAAGCACGAATTACGCCATCCGTTTTGTCAGAATTGCACTTTCTGCAAGCGCTTCGGCAAATAAGTTTATATTTGAGTCAAGATGCCGATAGTCACCATTCAAGATTTCACTGGCGTTTACGCCGAGCAGCCCTTCATGCAAGGGCTGCGGGAATTGGCTGCATCTAACGGCGACATTCATTGGCTGGACTGCACTAAGATTGAAGGTACAGACTGCTACTGCGATGACGAAGCGCAAGATGCCCTCAACAAGATGATGGACGAAGCCGTCGCAACCGCTACGAATACTTCTGCTACAAGCACCCCCGGCATCCACTTCTTCGATAACGGCAATTACCACTACATGAGTATGCTCTGGACGGACCGCGTTCAAGAACCGTTCGACCTTGTCGTATTTGACCACCATCCCGATATGCAACCGCCTCGTTTCGAAGGAATCCTCAGTTGCGGAGGCTGGATTAAAGAAGTTCTCGACCACAATAAATTTGTACAGAACGTCATCGTTACCGGAGTCGCCGACCATCTCGTCGAAGAAATCCGCGAAGACCTTTCGCAGGCAAGCGCCGCCGAAATTCTGAACCGCGTCACCTTCATCCGCGAAAGCGAACTATCCGCTGTCACCCTGGAGGGGTTTAGCCCCGATAGGGTCCATCTCACATCACACTCCACACCCGTCTACATTTCTATCGACAAGGACGCCCTTTCTACAGCAGAAGCAGCGACCAACTGGGATCAAGGTTCACTCACCTTTGAACAACTCGCCAAGACACTCAAAGTTCTCGCCGAAAACAGAAAAATTTTGGGAATTGACATTTGCGGAGAACGCGCCCGCGACATGGGATTCGAAGACACCGCCGCGGCAGACGCGCTCAACAACGCATTGAATGAGAAACTGTTCCACTTGCTCACGGAGCTCCATGGCTTTCAATAACCGCAAGCCACAAAAGCAAGGCGCCCACGGCGTTGCCCGCGTGATTTCCAAACGCGGCTATTGTAGCCGCAGCCAAGCCGAAAAGCTGGTACGCGAAGGCCACGTAATTCTCCGAGGCAAGCCTGTGCGCGACCCCGAAACGCCCGCCTACGAAAACGACGAAATTCTCATAGACGGCAGGCCCGTTACCGCAAGCGATTTCGTCTACTTCGCCATGAACAAGCCCCGCGGAATCGTCACCACCGCAAGCGACGAGAAGGGCCGCAAGACCGTGATGGACTTGTTCCGCGAAGAGTACGCCAAGATGTTTCCCGGCAAGCCTATGCCGCACATTGCACCCGTAGGCCGCCTCGACGCTGCCAGCGAAGGCCTGCTGCTTTTTACGAACGACACGCAATGGGCCGACACACTGCTGAATCAAACCCGCTGTCATTCTGGAGCCGCAGGCGATAGAATCCACAAGCAATCCCACTTGAAAATCTACCGCGTGCAGGTCAAAGGCCACCCCACTGCCGACGACCTTACGAAAATGGAATCCGGCTTCAGCGTCCCGCCCCGCGTCTTCGGCGAAAGCGAAGAATTCATGCACGCGGAGCGCGCACTACTCCACAACGAAGGCGAAAAGAACTGCTGGTTAGAAATTACGTTATCCGAAGGCAAGAACCGCGAAATCCGCCGCATGCTCGCCCACCTCGGCTACGAAGTCATGCGCCTCGTACGCATCCAGTTCGACAAGTATACGCTGGGCGATTTAAAGCCAGGCGAAATCCGCACCGTTCAGGTCTAAATAAGGTCTCTGTTCAAGAGTTCGCCGTGGTCAAGAACCAGGCGGCGGAAGGGGCTATTCAGGTAAAAGTCCGGGTTATGCGTCGCCATCACGACGGTTGTTCCGCGGGCATTGATTTCCTTGAAAATCTTGAAGACTTCTTCGGCGTTTTTCGGGTCAAGGTTACCGGTCGGTTCGTCCGCCAACAGCAAGTACGGGTTATGCACCATGGCGCGCGCAATCGCCACACGCTGCTGTTCACCGCCCGAAAGCGTATAGGGCATGGCAAAGCGTTTCTGGCTAATGCCCACAAGGGCTAAAGCATCGAACACAGCCGCATTAATCTTGCTGCTCGGAGTACCCACAATGCGGAGCGCAAGTGCCACATTCTCGAAAACATTGCGGTCCGGCAACAACTTAAAGTCCTGGAAAATAATTCCCATCTTGCGGCGAAGCGACTGGATTTTGCTATCCGGCGTATTCTTGCTGTCGTACAGGCAGTCGCCCGTAAACTTCACCATCACCTGGCCGCCACGTTCTTCGTCGGGGCGTTCGTCCATGTAAATCAGCTTCAAGAGCGTCGACTTACCAGCACCAGAATGCCCCGTCAAGAACACGAATTCACCCTTATGAATACGCAACGTCACATTGGAAAGAGCCTTCCAGTTATCCTCGTAAGATTTAGTGACGTGGTTAAAATGAATCATAAGAGCCTTTTAAACAATGGATTGCTTCGCTGCGCTCGCAATGACGTTATTATTCCGTCATGCGGATTTCGATATGGACTTCGTCACGCCACTTCTTTACCAGCGCTTCGAGCTTCTGATTTTCAAGATGGGTTGCAGCCATCTGTTCAATCTTACCGTAGTCTTCTTCCAGAGTCAAATCACGAATCTGGCGAGAATCATCCAGACGGAACAAGTGGTAGGCGCCATCAATCAGAACAGGTTCCGAAATTTCGCCCACGTTCAAGTTCGCAACTGGTTCCACATAGGCCGGTTCCATTTCGTTGCGCTGGAACCAACCGAGGCGGCCGCCGGCAAAGTTGCTGGACTTGTCTTCGCTAAACTTCTTGGCGGCAGCGGCAAAGCCTTCTGTCGTCTTGATAGCTTTTCTCAAAGAATCGGCACGGGCAAGAACCGCGGCAGAATCCTTCGCCGTCGGAATCGTGCGAAGCAAAATCTGGGCAGAACGCACACCGTCTTCTTTACGGCCAAGCACGCGGGCAATATGCCAGCCAAGCTTCGTCTTCACCGGGTTAGAAGAATACTGACCGTTCTTCAGCAAATCCAAGGCACGTTCAAAGGCAGGGTCCAGCTGTCCACGCTTAAAATATCCCAAGTCACCACCCTTGGCAGCAGAAGTATCCTGCGAATGGGCCTTCGCCAACAGTTCGAAGCTCATCCCCAGGTTCAAGGTGTCGATCAAGGCATCCGCGATACGTTTTACCGAATCCACAATCATGGAATCCGGTTCAATCGGCAACTGAATATGGCTCAACAGCACGCAATTGAACTGCTGCGGAATAGAATCCTTGTAATTTGCAAAAAAGGCATCCACTTCTTTTTTGGTCGGCGTAACAGAACCGACATGGCGCTGACGCACACGGGCCATTTCAATGTGGTTGCGAATCTGCTTCGAAAGTTGGTCGCGGTACTGCGCCATGCTAATGCCGAGCTGGGCACGAATCGCCTTTTCGAGCGTCGCAAGGTCCGTATTCTGGCTTGCGGCAAGCTGCGACAAGTGGGCGTTCACGCGCTGGTCGACTTCGGCATCGGTAATCACAATAGAATCGCGGTCAATGCGGCTCAGCAAGACCTTTTCTTCAATCATCTGGTCAAGCACATACTTGCGCTGGTCCGCTTCGGACATCGCAGAACCTTCGGGCGTTTCCTGAAAACGGTACAAGTTGTTCAAGAATTCCGAACGCATAATCGGCTTGCCATCGACCACGGCCGCAACCCCTTCCATCAACACGGGTTCAGCCATGGCAAATGCGGCTAACGCACTCAACGAAATAACAAATTGTTTCACTGCAACAGGAAACTTCATTACTTTTCCTTTTCGCTAAACACATTCATCTGCGAGAAAATCGGGCGTGCCTTCTTCCATTCCTTCTTCAGGCGGGCAAACACGGTCTTCTGGTGTTCGACCCAGGCGCGGGCAGCCACATCTTCGGCGACTTCGGCATAGGGCAACACATCGGCAGAATCGAGTCTCGACAGCACAACGACAGCCTTGAGCTGGCCACCGCAAAGCTTAACCTGCGAAAGCTTGCCGAATTCCACATCGGTAAACGACGGCAAAATGCAGCTATCGGGGCTAACGGCAACCGTATCAAAGCGTTCAATGCGCTTCACCATCCAGCTTGCAGCCGGATAAGTTTCATAAGTCAGCTTCTTATGTCCCTTATAGTACATTTCAGCCATCTGCCAATCCTTAAAGTAAATCACGGCACCAGTCAGCAAGTTCCTGCCGCGCACAAACAATTCCGGATGGGCATGGTAGTAATCCAGCTTTTCGGTATCGCCAAGCATCATGGTGTCGGCAAACGTCTGCAAGTAATAGTCCACCGTGATCTTGCGTTCGGTACGTCTTACCTGTTCCTGAACGGCGGGGTCCTTCCAGAAGCCCTTGGCCATGGCTTCCTGGTAAATGGTTTCTTCATCAATCCAATGTTCCAGGAACGTCAGCTTTTCGCGGTCCGTCATGTAATCCCATTCAGGGACAAGACGGTAAAGTTCGGCCTGACGGAGTTTGGTTTCGCCCACCGAAACCACAACCGGGTCTTCCTTGGAAAATGGAACATCGCAGCCCGTCAAGCAAAAGAACGAGCATGCACAAACAGTCAGCAGAGAACGGATAATTTTATTCATCGGGGCTAAATTTAGAAAAAACCGAGCCCGCCGCCCACTCAAACAACATTCTTTTACTTTCAATCAGGCTTTTTTCTAAAGCCGCAATCCTAGAATTGGAAATAAAGGAACGGATTGTAGCTTTGTGTAAACAAAGCGAGAATGGCCACGATAAAGATGGCCAAGGCCACCGCCATACGAACCGGCGAAACCTTGCTGCACCAATCAAAGCTACGGAACTTCCAGAACGAAAGCAAGGCCGCAAGAGCCATAAAGAACAGACACGTCGGCGTAAAGATTTCAGCCGACAGAATCGCATCGGCAGAACTCACCGCATTGAACCCAAGCATGCTCTTCCACATGCGCCAGGCCTCGCCAATGCTGTCGGCACGGAACAGCACCCAGCCAAACAGCACAATCACCTGCGTAATCAGGACCTGCACCAGCTTGGGCGCCTTGTAATAAAAAGCGTTCTTGTTGTTTGCGCGTTCCACGATCATAAAGAAGGCATGGTACAGGCCCCAGCAAACAAACGTCCAGTTGGCACCGTGCCACACACCGCTCACGAACATCACCAGGAACAGGTTAAAGTACAGGCGGGCTGTGCCCACGCGGTTGCCGCCCAGCGGAATGTACAGGTAATCGCGGAACCAGCTCGTGAGCGAAATATGCCAGAACTTCCAGAACTCGGTAATGCTCTTGGAACGGTACGGGCCGTTAAAATTACGCGGAAAGTGGAACCCGAGCATGAGCCCAAGGCCAATCGCCATGTTCGAATACGCCGAAAAATCAAAGTAAATCTGGAACATGTACGCAAGCGAACCCCACCAGCTGTTCAGCACGCCGGGAGCATCGGCCGCAAACACGCGGTCCGCAATAATGCCCACCTGGTTTGCAAGGAATATCTTTTCGGCAAAGCCAAAACAGAAAAACGATATGCCGCGCACAAAATTTTCGAGCGTATGCGTACGGGTCGCAAGTTCCTCGGCCACGGTATTGTAACGGACAATCGGGCCCGCCACCAACTGCGGGAACAAGGCCACGTAGCAAGCAAATGTCGCAAAGTCCTTTACCGGAGGAGCAGTCCCGCGCCACACGTCAATCGCGTAACTCATGGACTGGAAC
Organism: Fibrobacter sp. UWOV1; assembly: GCF_900142495.1. Classification (NCBI taxonomy): domain Bacteria; kingdom Pseudomonadati; phylum Fibrobacterota; class Fibrobacteria; order Fibrobacterales; family Fibrobacteraceae; genus Fibrobacter; species Fibrobacter sp. UWOV1. Next base: position 169,412 of record NZ_FRBA01000001.1, read on the forward strand.
GAATAGAACGAAATACCCACCGGCAAGAGCACCGTCATGACAGAGAACGGTTCACAACCGAGCTTTGTAATGACATCGTTCACGATGCCCATGCCGAACATGTAATACTTAAAGTAAGCAAGCGCCCCGAGGTTCACTGCAATAGCGGCCCCCAGTGCCAGATTCCGTTGCAGTTTAGAAGCCCCCGGAGCCGAAATAAAGCGGCCGGCCACGTACACCACCAGGGTGCAACCGAACATCAGGAACACAAGCCATGGTTCAAGCCAACCGTAAAAAACGTAGCTGAAAATCGTGATGAAAAAATTCAGCGTCGAGTGCTTCGCGTGCAGTTTGTACAACACGAAGTAACCGACCAGGAAGGTCGGCAAGAAATAGAAAAGGAATAGCTGGGAGGAGAAGACCATAGAAATCAGTTGGTAGAGCTTAGTTGGTAGAACTTAGAAAAATGAGATTATCTAAGTTCTAAGTTCTAAGTTCTAAGCTCTAAGTTCTAATCACTCATTCACCTCAACAGCCAAGTAACGCGGGGATTCGTCGTCAAAGTATTCGTCTTCGACAGCGCCATCCCAGTTGCCTTCGAGCGGCACCAGTTTGAGCTTATGCTTGGCCTTGGCCTTGAATTCACCCACATTGCCCTTGGACTTGTCGGCCATTTTGTCCTTGACCTTGCCGCGAGCAATGAGCGGGTTGTAAACGCCCACCAGCACGTCCTTGGCGTCCAGTTTGCCCGATTCCACCTTGAGCACCTTGTACTTGAACACGTACACGTAGCTGTACAGGTCGTTACTCGGCATCTTGCCCGGAATTTCGGTCAGACGGGCTTCGACAGCGATAGGATCAGCCACCGCAAAGACCGCGGCGGCAAACAGAATGGCAATCAATTTTTTCAGCATAATGCCTCCGGGGCCTAATATAGAAAATCTCGGCCGCCTAGTCGTCCAAAATGCAGCGGACAGACATTCCCCAATCAACGCTATAAGCCTCCCAATAGGAATACAAATCGCCGCGATCATTCAACAAACAGCGATATTCGTAATCATTTGAGGTCCAATACACGCCGTGTGCACCGCCACAAACGTGGACATTTCCAAAATATCGGCTAGAAAGGCCCGAAAAGCCATAAAGATCCGACCCTATTTCACCTGTCCAGGTACTAACGGATTTTAAGCTATTGCCCACCTCGGTACTATCCCCAAGCTCAAGAGCGACAAAATCTTCAAGGACATCCCATTCTTTGCCGCTTGGCAAATGCCAGCCCACGGGGCAAACCGTCAACGCTTCTTCCTGATAATAAAGGCGGCCGTAGGTATAGCAAGCGGTTGGTTCATCCAAGTAGCATCTACTTTTCGCAGAAATGTAATTCAAGTTTTGAGCCATCCAAGTCTGCGTGCCAATCTTTACCGTGCGGTAAACCTGGCCATCGCGGGAATCCAAGAACTGACCGTACAATCCGGAACCAAGCATCTTTTTATTCAAAAAACCTTTATAGACGCAAGAATATTCCAGGCAATCATATTCCTGCGTTAAGTCAATGACCACGCGCGACGAAGACGAGGTTTCTTCCGACGAAGAAGATTCCGGCAAAGATTCCGAAGAACTTGAAATCACGTCCTCCGAAGACGAAGATTCTCCAGGCGTCGAAGATTCCTCCGCCGACGAACTTGAAGCATGCTTCTTGGAAGACGACGAAGATTTCGCCTTTTTCGAAGAACTGGAACGTTCCATCCTGAACCACAAGCCCTCTATACACCGGTAGTACGAGCCATCATTCATCACCAAAAACTGCTTGGGGAAAGAATTCCCCGTGCATGTCCCCATGTCGTACGGGGCTTCATCCAAATTCAAATCTTCATCGAAGTAATCGTCTTCGGGGGATCCAACCGGAGAACCCGTCTCCACAATTCTATCGTCACCGCCGCACGCACTCAAAGCCAGCGCCGCCAACAACATTGTGTACCGCAAAAAAACTTTGCGCATTCCGTTCTCCTTCTTTACAACAAAGTTCCCTTCTCTTCGCAATATAAAAATTTAGTTTAACACACCCTTGGGGAGCTCCCATAGATTTTGGCCAGTATACATAACAGAAAAAGGTCCCGACTTTCATCGGAACCTTTTTCACTGCTTCACTTGGACTCGAACCAAGGACAACGCGATTAACAGTCGCGGGCTCTACCAACTGAGCTATGAAGCAATTTGGTTTTGCCTTTGAGATTGCTCTCATCGACGGCACCAAATATAGATATTCAGAATAATTCGTCAAGGGGTAAGGGCGAATTTTTTGCGTTTTTTTTGAAAAAAATCGTTTTCGAGTGCATTTCGCAATTTTAGACGCCGCTTTTAGCCCTTTCCACCAGTTCTGCCATGTCTGCCGGATAGTCTTGGCTGTCGAAAACGCGCGATTCTTTCCAGTAGGGCAACTGGATTTCCACCTTGTACGCATAAAGCATCTGCGATTTGCCGCCGAGGGCCTTTAGGTCTTCGGCGGAAAGGCCTTCTTCGGAATTGTCGATAGAAGGATCGCGCGACCAGGAGCGAGACATTTTCTCGTAGTAGATGCCATCGAAGCTGTACAGGCGGTCACCCAGAATCGGGTACCCGAGTTCTGCGAGGTGAGCCCGAATCTGGTGCTTGCGGCCCGTCAAGAGTTCGGCCTCGACTACGGAATATTTCGTCTCGCCGCCCACCGGTTGCGATAACTCGCCCACACCCACCTTTCTAAAACGCGTGTGGCAAGGTTTGCCGTCTTCAAAGTGGTGCATGCGGAGCCGCAAGCGGTCCGCGGGGTCTTCGCGCAAAGGCATCGTGCAATCTACAGGCTCGCCCGCAGGGGTTCCTTCAACCGCGAAGTCCCCGCGCACAACCGCCATGTAGAATTTCTTCAGCAAGATTCGGTCCAGATTCTTCTGGAACCGCGCCGCCGACTCGGCATACTTCGCAAACAGCATGAGCCCGCCCGTGTCGCGGTCCAGGCGATGCATCGGGGTCGCCGTCTCGTAATCTGTCCCACGGCGCACAATCGAGGTAAACGTATTGTAGAATATGTGCCCCGTGTGGTGCACCGGCACGCCCGCAGGCTTTGCCACCAGCATGAATTCGTCGTCTTCGAACACGACCTTAAAATCCGTCGGGACTTCGGGCTCGGTATAGTTCGTTACGTGGTAAACCACCTTGTCGCCGCGGTGCGCCACCGTTTCAAGAGTCGCCGTCTCGCCATTCACCGCGACAAAACCGCCTGCAATTTTTTCGCCCCACAGTTCGCGGCTATGGTAGGTAAAACGCTTGCAAAGCGAATCGAGCAGCAGCCAGCCCTCGTGTTCGGGCTGCACCACGCTCTCAAAGTACATATCTGAAGGTACTGGCATAAGAAAAATCAGGCTACAGGGTTCAAATGTGTGATGTGTGATGTGTGATGTGTGATTAGTCATTATTCATTTCACATTTCACACTTCACATTACACACCATCCATCTATTCTCTATACAAATTGTGTTGCTTTATATATTCATACACCTTCGGGTGTAATCCCTTGGGTTCTTCGCCACACAGCAGCGCCTTGCGGATCGCGGTACTCGAATACACGCCTTCAAACCCTTGCTCCGGCCCAAGCCACAAAAGGTCAGCATAACCCTTCGCCTTGTGTTCTACAATATCCGGCTTCGGGTAACCGTTACGGGCAAACACAATCAGTTCAAAATCGCGCAGCAGCAGGTGTCCGTTGTAGTTGGTTCCGAAAAAATTCATCGGGTCGCGCCAATGCGGAATGCCGTCGTAGGTATCGGCACCGGTCAGCAGGCGAAAATTGATGTCCGGGAATTTTTCCTTGAGCCCGCACAAAAACACGTACGAACCGCGAAAATCACCCTGTTGAATTTCCAAGTCCGAAAGAATCAGTCGCGGGTCGCCTTCCATGGCAAGTTCCAGCATGGCAAAGCGGTCTTCGGGGCTTGCGTTCAGTTTCTTGTCCCAACGGTCCGGGCTCGGCATAAACCAGACTTCGTCACAAAATTTCTTTTCTAGGCAAGTCTTTGCCACCCTAATGTGATCCATGTGAACCGGATCGAACGCTCCCCCTAAAACAGCAACATTCTTCTTATAGTCAGACAAAGCAAATTCCTTAAAAACGCAACCACATTTTCTAGAACACGTACACCGAGAATCCCAAATTCATCTGGATGCGCCCGCCATGAACCTTCTTGTCCATAAACGGGTCATAATGCGTCAGCACCCAGCGGTAAGCGACTTCGGCAAACAGCATCGTCTTCGAGAAAATAAACAACAGCGAACCAAAGCCCGCGCCCCATTCGTTCCAGGCCACGTCACCCAGGTCGCTCAGTTCCTTCACGCGAGAATACGAACCCAGCAAATAGACTTCGCCCAGCAAGTGGAGTCCCAATTCGAAATCCATTTCCGAATGGTCCACCTGGTAGTCCTTTCCGTCATCGGTATCCTCTTCGTAACCGTACATGCCATACCCCACGCGGAACAGCGCAAGTCCCGGGTACCAGATACCGATCATCGGTTCAATCTGGCGGAGTCCGATTCCTCGGTCAGAGCCAACGCCCGTACCGGAGCCAAAACCAAGAGCTCCGCCCACAATCAACGGCGTGCGGATTCCGTTCAGCAACGGGCCGGCAGATGTTCCTGCAGCAGCCCCCGTGGTCGGGTCAATGGCCGCTTCCATCTGCGACCAGGCCGGAACGCAGGCAAACAGCGCAAACACGAGCAAGGCAATTATCTTTTTCATAGGCACCTCACGATACGGCTATCACCGCCACACCGAGCCCCACCAACACGTTCACCGCGGCATCGACCTTGGTCATCTTGAAGAATTTGGGGCGGATCGACTCTTCCTTAAAAATCTGCGAAATTTCCAAATGCGACAAGTACATCGAAATAGCGAGTTTCACAAATACGGCTCCCACCACCCAGTAGGCAAACTCCGAAAGATACGTAAGCGCAATATACAGCACCGAAAGCGTGCCCGTCAAGAAAAAGTTCGAGCGGCGCACGGCACTCTCGTCCGAATCGTTTTCCAGCGCCATCGCCTTGAATTCCTTGACCTTTTCGCAAATTGCCTCGTAACTCGTTACCAGCTGGTGCAGGTTGTAACCCACCAGCACAATCGACGCCACCAAGGTAATTTTTACAGCAATATCCATCAAACCTAATTCCTAGAATTCAAAATTCTCAAATAACTCGCGTACCGTGCCCGCGAAAGCTTACCCGATTCTACCGCCTCGCGCACCGAGCAGCCCGGTTCCTTCAGGTGCTTGCAGTTGCTGTACTTGCAGGTAAACAAGTCGCCCTCGAAAAATCCCGGGAAAATCTTCGCCAACGTTTCGCCATCCATATCGTCTTCGCCGTTCGCAAGACCGATGCTCCGGATCCCCGGCGTATCAATTACGTAGCCGCCACCCGGAAAATCGAACAGGCTCGAAGAAGTCGTCGTGTGCCTTCCCTTGCCGTCGCGTTCGCGCACGGCGCCGGTTTCAAGTTCGGCACCCGGCACCAGGGCGTTCACCAGCGTCGACTTACCCACGCCACTTTGCCCGCTGAACACAGACGACTTGCCCAGGAGTTCTTCGCGCAGGCGTTCCAGGCCCACCCCCGACTTCACGCTCACGGGAATCACCTTGTCCACGATACTCATGAAGTCGCGGATATCGTCGGTCAGGTCGGCCTCGCCGTTCGGGAGCAAATCCATCTTGGTCAGCACCAGCACAAACGGCAGATTGTTCAGGTTCGCCGCCAGCAAAAAGCGGTCCATGAACCCGTAGTTGAATTCCGGCTGCGTCACGCTCGCGACAATCACCACCTGGTCAATGTTTGCTGCCAGGGTGAGCTTTCGCCTAAAACTGTCGCGGGGGCCGGGGCGTTTGAGTTCGCTCTTTCGCGGGAGCACGCGCACCACGCAATACTTCTGCGAACCGACACCTTCGCCACTGTCCTCGTCTTCGTTCACCTGTCCCAAAAGCACGCGGTCTCCCACCGCCGGAAATTCGCCCAACGCCTTCGAAGTCGTCGCGCGATACATGGCCGTGACAGTAGACGGTAGACAGTCGGAAGTAGGAAGGGTGTCTTTCTGAGCGAAGCCGTTAGGCGTAGTCGAAGAATCTAACCGAACTTCACATGTTCTTCGGTGCACTTCCACCACCAAACCTTCGACGCAGTCCTTTTCGTCGATTTTTTCCAGCGGGTCCTTGATTTTCTTGATACGGGGATTCTTGAATTCGCGACTGAAGCGTTCCTTGACGGGGCGCTCGTCGACAACGCCGGACTCCATTTCGCGCATCACGTCGATACGCCTGCTGCGGTGATCGCGGCGGGTCGGCCTTACACGTCTAGGTTCGCGTTCTTCTTCGAAATCGCTATCAAGCATCACTTTTTGTCTTTAGCGTTCTTTTGGCAATTTAGAAAATCCGGCAAAGTTTCTTCCAGTTCTTCTTCCGAAACTGGCCTGTTCTGGCGAATGGACTCCATCAAGAAATGAATCGCCTTCAGGCGCCCATTGCACTTTTCAATGCAATTGTCGTAAAAGCCCTTCGTTTTATAGTCGCCCTCGACCACGCGCTCCGACGCATACAGGAAATGCTCCACGCAAATCGAAAGCTGCTCGGCTTCCGCCCGCAAGTCCACAAGATTGCTTTTGGTAAAAAACGGCATACCGCAAATATAGCAACAAAAGGGGGATGCCTCCTGCCCGATTGTCATGCCGGACCTGTTCCGGCATCTCCTTTCCTAGCCACAAAAAAAAGCCACACGAATTCGAAATCACTAACGTGATTTCTTCTTTGCCATAAATAACTCCCATAGGGTTTTGACGCCTACGGCGTCCGCGGCGTCGTTCGGTCATGCCAAAACGCAAGCGTTTTGACGTCTACGACGTCCGTAGCTGCGGCTCGATAATGCAAAAACAAGTTTTTTGCGCTATCTCGCCTTGCATCCTTTTGTCGCGACGCTCACTTAGCACGCTTTTCCCCAATGCCCTGTTTTTGTTTATAATTTTTAAAGAAAGAAATCCGGCTCACCTAGATTTCGACAAATAATCCTTTACACAGCGAATGGATTGACCATAGTTCTTACGAAAGCCAGAATAATCATACCGATTTTTCTCTAAAAGAACATATCCTGCCGCTATATCTGTCCGCTCTTTAGGCAACCAATAAAAGCCCAATTTTTGCATATGATCATATCTACAGCCATCTTCATCATTAAACCCCCCTCCATTAAACAAAGCAGAAAATCCACTTTCATTGCCTCCATACGAAGCTTTTGATATCGCACGAGAAGCGGACTCATCTCCATGAATCAAAGCTCTCCATTCACGTTCATTCATCACATGCCAACCATCAGGGCATATCCCCTGTATTTGCAATTCACTCCATTCAGCCTCATAAACAATCCCTGGTGCAACAGAATCAGGGCAATCAGGCGTTGCACCCGTTTTCACACTATCACAAGCCTTCGGAAGTCCCATAGCCTCGCTCCAAGAATACAAACCACCAAAATAGTGTTCGCAATACCAAGGGTCATCGTCATAACAAAACTTTTCAACCTTGTCATCGTCAAAAGCAGTTGTTTCAAGTTTCACTTGTGTGCCATAATTCAGATTTTGAGCAAATACCGTAAAATACTCAATTTCTTTATAGTTGAAGTATATCTCAATCGTCTTGTATTCTTGACCGTCGCGAGAATCCACAAAAGTTCCGTACTCCATATTTTTATTAAACACACTGTCTTCTTTAAATAATTCCTTGAATGTATAGACTTTTTCTGAAGAACTTGAATACACAACCACTTCATAAACGCCATTTGTACATTGATATATTTCCCATGTATTAGTTGTTTTATTTTTTTTCTCAACAATTTTTCCTTCTTCAGAGCAAGTCCATACCTTACTTGACGAAGATTTTGCATTCGAGCTACTGCTAGATCGTACCGTTGTTGCGGAACTAGAATTTTTCTGCGAGCCATTCGAATCAGGCTTCAAAGACGAAGAAGAACCATTCTCGCCGACACTCGAACTGGAACCAAGGTCCTCATTGCTACTCGACGAGATTTCACCGATTGGATCGGGAGCGGAGCTACCAGACTCATCGCCACACGCAATGAAAATGCACGCAAAGACAAGCGCAAATACTAACCGACCAAAAATGGATTGCTTCGCCCTTACAGGGCTCGCAATGACGTTTGTAAAAATCTTCACAAAACCTCCAGTAACTTCAATCGTTTTTGCCAAATTTAGTTAAATGTCACAAGAATTGAAAATACCGACCCCAAGGATCGGCTTTAGATCTTTTAACCTAGCATAAAAAGCTATTTCAAGGCTAGCATCGCCGCAATCACGTTGTCAGGCACGTTCTGCGAACGCAAGTAGTCGGCCCGTTTGGTGTCGCGAGCAGCATTGTCCGCATCATTCTTTTTGCGTTCCTGTTGGACGCCCTTTTCCATACCCTTTTCCATGCCCCTCGCTTGGCCCTTGAGGTAGGCTTCGGCTTCGAGAGCCTCGTATTCATGATGGTCGAACATGTTTGCCTCCAGTGCTTTCAAAAGTTCAGGGTTCACGCGGCTTACGCGCAGATTTTAATATACCTATTTTTCCGCGAGATGGGAAGGGCGTTTCCCGACTTGACCTCATGTTCGCTGTAAGTGGTCCAGACATCCTTATAGATATCCTTCGACCGGAGTACCGGATTGTTGCAAAGCCAAATGGATACCGTTTCCGGAAGTTCGTAGTAACGATACCTGCGTTCCTCTTCCGGCAGGCCCAAGAAATAGTCCGATCGGTTAAACTCATACTTGCCGCGCAGCGTGAGGTACGAATTGTAGAGCTGCATGCGGTCAAAAAAGAAGGCATGAACCTTGTTTTGCATCTCGACATTCAAGTAGCGGTTATCTCTGGTATGCACCCAGACGTCAAGACGTGCGGGGTCGTTTTCGGGCATAAAGATGTCGATGGGCTTCTCGAATTCGTATTCGAGGTCGACAATTTCATGGTCACGGTCCAGCTGGAGCAGGCTGTTAAGCACATCGCGGATCGTGTCCTTGTCGTCCATAAGGATGCGGAAGGTCGCCGCGTATTTGGGCAGCAGGAATTCTTCGCCACGCTCATTTGTGACGATGTAGTTTTTTGTCGAATGATTGGTATTAGCAGACATGAGTTTCCTTTCGTGTTAAGTTACGGGTACCCCCTATTACCTAACACGCTTTTTTCAGGCGTCTGAATACCATTTTCGATTGTAAAATTTTCAAAACAGTCAGTCAGAGGAAGACGAACCTTTCGTTTCTACAAATATTTCTATATTCACGCCATGCTACTAGCGCTATTCAAAATGTCCAGACCCGTAAACATCGTCATCGCGATGGTCTCGCTCGTAACCGGCTACTACCTGCTTTCGGCATTGCCCACGACAGCGGGCGGTATCGAATGGATTTCGCTTATTTTGCAGGCGCTCGGTTTTGCATTTGCCATCGCCTTTGCGAACATTCAGAACGATATTTGGGACCTGGATAGCGATCGTCTGAATCGCCCGGAGCGTCCGCTGGTGAGCGGAAAGGTTTCGGTGGCGGCGGCGCGGAGGGCGTGGATTCTTCTTCTCGTGCTCACAGTTGCGGCAGGCCTTGCCGACAGCCTGATGACCAAGACGAACTTCACGGCTTGCATTTTCTTTGTGCTACTCGGCGCGCTTCTGGTCGCCTACAACAAGTGGCTCAAGCACATTCCGCTTTTAAAGAACATGACGGTTGCCTTCCTTTGCGCAACACCCCTGATTCTCTGCCTGTTCTACCCCACGGGCCTCAAGGAATCCATCGAATCGACGCTTGGAATTTCGAACAAAATCGGACTTCTCTACCCCGCGATGCTGTTCGCAATACTCCTCACGACCGCCCGCGAAATCTACAAGGACCTGGAAGACGAAACGGGCGACCTCAAGGCTGGCATCATGACGTTCCCGCTGATTGCAGGCGCCCCCACCGCAAGGCGCCTCGCCGGCCTCATTTGCCTTTTCACCTGGGCCATTTTACCGCTGCCTGTCGCGCAGGGTTACTACCCCATGCTTTTCTTGATTATCACCGGAATCGCCTTTACCCCCGCCGTCATCGCGATTCTCGTTTTTGCAAACAAGCGTAACTACCGAAACGCTCAAAAACTAGTGAAAATCGCCATGTTCGCAGGCCTTATCGCCCTTGTCGTGAGCTGCTAAAAGCCTCCTTACTCAAAAAAAATACTTTATCCAGAGCCAAAACGGTAAGTTTTTTGTAACTTTCACTTGCTTTTCACTTTAAAGGAGGAGATATGAAAATCACAAAAATAATCCCAGCATTATTGTTTTTACCCCTTGGAGCATTCGCCCTAGACCCCCCGATAGAACCGACTAAAACGGTGGAAGTTTCTAGCGAAGACAATTTTGAACATCGTCATACCGTTGACGGCTGTTGGGTGCTAGATGAAGATACTGACTACATATTAAAAAAAGACGTGACATTATCTCATTGCCTTTATATCAATCGAGCTTTCATCACCTTAGACCTTCATGGGTTTAGACTATCACGCGATTCGCTAAACCATTCGAATGAACAAAAAGGAGAAATTTTCGTCGTCGACGGCGCACTAATAATCGAAAACAACGATGAGTCGCGGAATGGCGGAATAATTGGAGACTACGTTACAAATACAAATAATGCTCCTGCAATTTTAGTCAATGGCGCCATGTTCCTGCAAAAGGGATTTATCCGATCTAATAAAGATGTAGATCCGGTCATTAACGTACAAGGAGACCTTAAAATAGGCGAAGGAATGATTTACGCCAGTGATATAGGGATTGTAGCCCAAACCGGTTCAAAAGTCAACATGAAGGGTGGTTCAATTGATGCAAACAACAGAGGCATCATCGCAAACAAAGGCTCCAAGGTGACCATTTCCGGCGGGTCAATCTATGTAAACTACGCCGTAGAAGCTTTCGAAGACATCGATATTTCCGGCAATCCTCATTTTTACAAGACCGACGCAATCGTCCTGTCCAACGGAAAGAAAATCAATATTGTAGGCGAATTAAAAAGCGATGCCATCATCAACCTGAACATCGCAGAACCTTTGTCTGACAAAAATCCGAAGATTGCCCTTTCCACAAAATCGGAATACGTTACCAAAGACGCCATCAATAATATCTTCAGACATGTCTCAGGAACAGCGACTGGTTACGAATTATACGCCTATAACAACACGCTCATGCTGAAAAAGGACTACCCCGCTATCCGGTACATAACCGAAGACGGGAAAACAACAGCATTCATCGATGGCGACTACTATGGTTCCATCGGTGATATCGAAGCCAAAGCAGTTGACTCCGTCGTCTTCGAAAGAAAGTTCCCCCTTTCGGCAAATGGATACTCCACAATCATGCTCCCCTTCGCAGTCAACCTGAATCAACTGAGCGGAGTCAAGAATATCTACAAATTCCGAGGAGTCGAAGAAGTCAACGGCAAAATGGAAGTGCAAGTTAAAAACTTAAAAGATGGAACCGAAGACATCAGCCAAGTAAAAACCGAAGCTTATAGACCGTACCTCATACAGATGGAATCTGAAACCCTCGTAATCAAGGGTGCTGTAGATATAGAAAAGACTCCTTTTAATCACGACTTCTTATACCAGAGTGGCAGCTGGTTTATTGATGGCTCCGATGAATACATGGATTTCACACAAGAAATGCTCGAAAGCGGCAACACCTATGGATTTAACGACCAAGTCACAGAAACCTTCAAAACCGCAGGCCAGTTTGTCAAAGTCGGTGCCGGAGCCACACTCGCCCCCTTCCGTGCATTCATATTCACAAGAGATATTTTCACTCCAGAACTCAAGGAAAAGAATCGTCCTGTCACCATGGACGTGGTCATTGTCGAAAGTACCAACGGCAACGAACATACGACAGTTATCGGGAGCATCAATACTCGTTCCGGCGAATTCAAGATGAACCGCAACTACGACCTTAAGGGCCGCAAGCTGAATGGCACGCACCAGGCCCGCGGTGCTTACTACGGCAAAAAAGTCTTAAAGAAATAAGGAGAACTCCATGAACAAAGAACAGAAAAAAAGCTATTTCGCCCCCGAGTTGAAAGAAATCAAGCTCAAGAACCAGGCTCATCTGCTGCAGAGCAGCAATCCATACACTGGCCTGCTTTCGGCGATTGATTCTTCGCTGGACAAGTCTGACAAAGCATAACATTTTACACAAAACGTAAATTAAATCAAAAGGCTTTACATTCATTGTAAAGTCTTTTGATTTTGCAATTAGTTTTTTTTGTTTTTAGCCCATTTTCGTCAATTCGGCACATTTTTTGCTTAACAAGGGCGGCTGTTTCCTTGCTTGCACCCGTCCGGGTGGGCTATGACCTTCGAGGTAGAGGGAACATACATTTCAAAGAGGCGTTATGCTCGACGAATTGCACGAAGAATGCGGAGTGATCGGCATTTACAATGGCGACACTGTCGTAAGGAATATTACCATGGGGCTTTACGCCCTGCAGCACCGCGGTCAGGAAAGTGCCGGATTCGCGGTCACCGACGGAGACAAAATTCGCGTCCGCAAGTCCATGGGACTTGTATCGACCCTTCTCCGGGAACACGACATCAACGAATTTGACGGATTTGCAGGCATTGGCCACGTGCGTTACAGCACCACAGGCGCATCAACCTTGGCCAACGCGCAGCCGATTCTCGTAAGTTGTAAATGGGGCCAGATTGCAGTCGCCCATAACGGTAATATCACCAACGCCGCCGAGCTCCGTGCCGAAATGGAAGCCGACGGCCATATTTTTCAGACGACATCCGATTCCGAAATTCTGTTGCACGAAATCGCCCGCACCGAAGCCACCGACTTAGGAGACGCCATCAAGAAGGCAGTCACCAAATTTACCGGCAGTTTCTGCCTCGTATTCATCAGCAAAGACACCATGTACATCGCCCGCGACGGATTCGGATTCCGCCCGCTGTCGCTTGCACGCATGGGAAAAGCCTGGTGCGTTGCCAGTGAAACTTGCGCCTTCGACTTGCTGGGCGCCCACTACATTCGCGACATCCAGCCGGGCGAATTCCTGACCATCACCAAGAACGGGCTCCATTCCGAACGCTTCGTGCAAAAGGACCGCTTGGCCCACTGCATTTTCGAATACATCTACTTCAGCCGCCCCGACTCAAAAATTTTTGAACAAAGTTGCGACAAGATCCGCCGCAAGATGGGCAAGCAGCTCGCCAAGGAATGCCCCGTCGACGCCGACATCGTGATTTCAGTGCCCGACAGTGCCACAACCGCCGCGCTCGGCTACGCCCAGGCCAGCGGCATCCGCTTCGAAATCGGGCTTCTCCGTAACCACTACGTAGGCCGCACCTTCATCGACCCCACGCAGAACGTGCGCGAACAGAAAGTCAAGCTCAAGTTCAACCCCATCGAGGGAGTGCTCAAGAACAAGCGCGTCTGTGTGGTCGAAGATTCTATTGTGCGCGGCACCACGCTCAAGATTCTATCCAAGATGCTGCGCGATGCCGGCGCGCTCGAGGTTCACATCCGCATCGCATCGCCACCCGTGGCGCACCCGTGCTTCTTCGGCATGGATTTCCCGAGCCAGGGCGAACTGGCCGCAAGTTCCATGACACCTGCCGAAATCGCCAAGATGCTCGGCGTCGAAAGCCTCGGTTACTTGAGCGTCGAAGGTATGAAGGAATGTACCGGAGAAGGCGAAAACTACTGCGCCGCCTGTTTTGACAACGACTACCCCGACTACATCGGCAGCGATTCTAGCAAAACAAGGTGCGGGTAACTAAATCTGGTTATAAGTCCACTTGACGTGATCGAGCATGAACTCGTGAGCATCAAAGGCGAGCCCGAACTGTTCCTGGATCTTGCTTACGTCAAAGAGCATGGGCTCGTCACCCCAGCCGAGGTCCGTTTCGATGATTTTGGACTTGCAGCCGGGCTTCATCGAGACCATCATTTCAGCGATTTCTTTCCAGCTCATCCAGACTTCGCCAAGGCCGAGGAAGATTTCTTCGTTCTTGTCAGATTCAAGCACGCTCAGGTAAAGCTGAGCCTGTTGGCTTGCGTGAATAAACTGCGTACCGTCATTCTTGATGATGTTGATGTCGCGATTTTCCTTGACTGCCTGGGCCATCGAGAAGAATCGGCGGTCCGGCTGAGAGCAGCCATCGGGCCATGCAGGGTTACCGAACGTATAACCCGGGCGAATAATGTTGCGAGTCATCTTGACTTCGGGGAACTGAGTTCCGTAGCCATGCGTAAAGCCAAGTACAAAGGCTTCGCCGGCGGCCTTGGTGGCACCGTAAAGATCCATCGGCAAGTTGCTCGTGATTTCGCGCATCGTGGGGCGCATGCGGCCCATAGCGGCGGTACTGCTGGTGTAAATAAACTTCTTGCAACCAGCCTTTGCTGCATTCTCAAGCAACATCACGGTCGCCCTGGTGTCGTTCATTAACATGGCAGAAGGCGTGTCGCCCCAGCCGAGTGCAATATGAATGCAGGCATCGCAGCCTTGGAGTCCTTCGGCCATCAGGTCAAAATCTGTCAGAGCACATTCCACAAAAGAAACGTTGGAATTTGCCTTGAGTGTCGGGACCTTGTTGGGGTGCCTAGTCGCAATCACGACTTCGTGACCTTTTTCCAGAAGGGCCTTGACCACGTAGTGACCTATGAATCCTGTTCCACCTGTAACGAATACTCGCATACATATACCTCTCTAATACCTACAAAATACAAACCTTTTGCCATACAGGCAACCTAGTTTACAAAAAAATGTGAAATGTGGAATGTGAAATGAAAAAATGTCCAATCACTCATTCCTCACCACACATTTCACATTAACCACCACCTAATGCCTACTTCCTACTATTTTACTACATTATTCACAAAGTTTTTTCTCTAAAGAGGTTTATAATGGCTCGTATGCGCGTACTCGTTTTAATGGGTGGCCCGTCCACCGAACATGATGTTTCCGTTGTCAGTGGCACCGGCGTTGTTCGTGCCATGAACCCGGACCGTTACAACATTCATCCGGTGCTCATCGACAAAGACGGCACCTGGCACTGGTCTTCCCGCGAACTTTCCCCCTACCAGAAGGACAACTTCTCGGTCAATTACTTCCGCGGACTCGAAGGCTCTGCCGCAAACTGCAAAAAGTCTCCGGCCCTTTCTGAACTTCCCGACGCCGACATCGCATTCCTTGCGCTCCACGGCAAGTGGGGCGAAGACGGCCACATCCAGGCCATGCTTGAAAACTGGGGCATTCCTTACACCGGTTGCGGTCTCTTGGCATCGGCACTTGCCATGGACAAGGTGAAGACTAAGGAAATTTACAAGGCGAATGGCATTCCGACTCCGCCGTATCGCGTCATCTGGAAGCACGATTTTACTGGCGATACGCTCGTGTCCGTTTCCGACGAACTCGGATTCCCGCTGGTGATTAAGGATCCGCTGGGCGGCTCTTCTATCGGTATCGGTATCGCCAAGGACTTGGACGAAGCCGGCAAAATTGCCCAGGATTTGTTCAAGGATTCTAACCGTCTGCTCTGCGAAAAGTTCATTGCCGGAGAAGAAGCAAGCTGCGGCTACATCGAAGGCGAAAAGCCGCTCCCGCCGACCGAAATGCGCATGACCACCCGCGAATACTTTGACTTTGAAGCCAAGTACAACGGCGAATGCAAGGAAGTCACTCCGGCCGAATTCGAGCCCGACCTGACAGCACGTATCCAGGAACTCGTGAAGAACGCCCACTACGCCTTGGGCGGTGCAGGCTACAGCCGTACCGATGTGCGTATCACCAAGGACAAGCAGTTGTTCGCTATCGAAACGAATACGCTCCCGGGCATGACTCCGACTTCGATTTTGCCGGCCGAAGCCGCCAGCATCGGCATTACCTACAGCCAGCTGATCGACATGATCATCGACAAGAGCCTGTACATCAAAAGATAAAGTTGGTAGAACTTAGTTGGTAGAGCTTAGATAAGAAAAACTCTTCTAAGTTCTAAGTTCTAAGTTCTAAACTCTAAGCTCTAAGTTCTAACTATGTTCGACTTATTTGTAGATACTTCGCGCAAGGGAATCTCAATGGCGCTTCTGGAATCGGGCGCCGCCGACCCCCGTTACTTTGAATCCGTAGACGAATCGGCGCGCGGAGAAACCGCGTCTGCCATGCTCGACGCATTGCTTGAAAAGGCCCACGCGAGCCTCGACCAAGTCACGCGAGTCATGGTCACCCTCGGCCCAGGGTCTTTCAGCGGACTGCGCACGGGAGTCGCCTTTTGTGAAGGCTTAAGCTTTAGCGGCAAGCGCAAACTCTACGGCGTTTCTACGCTGCAAGCCCTCGCCTGCTTTGCCGGCGCGTCCGCAAGTACAGCAGTCGTGATTCGCGCCCGCAAAGGCTACTGGTACCTGCGCCTAGACGAAAAAGAAAGCTTTATCGAGACAGTCCAAGTGGTCGATGCCCTCAAGACGAATCCGGTAAAGACAGTTGTCGTAGACGAGGCCGCCCTCGCCGACGAAACGTTGCCCGCCGTTTTCAAAGAAATCGGAGCCGCAACGATTCTCGACAAAGGCCGCCCCCTAAGCGATTGGGCCAAGCTCTTTGATTCGGTCACCCCGAGCTTGATGCAAGAAGCAAACTACATTCAACCGTCGTACTTCGAAAAATTGCACTGAGTTTGTCCATAGTCTCAAGGATTCGCGCCATGTCCATTCGCAAAATGAATTCCGCCGACATTCCCGCCGTACTGAGGATTCAGGCCGAACTTGCGTTTCAAGACTGGAACGAGCGACAATACGAACAAGAACTCAAGGCGCCCTACACTTACGCCATTGTCTACGAAAACGAAGGAACCATCGAAGGCTACGCCGTATTCCATTTATTGGGCGCAGATTCCGAGTTGCTTTCAATTGCCGTAAACAATAGCGCTCAGCGCAAGGGAGTCGGTTCCAAGCTTTTGCATGCCGGGCTTTCGCAACTGGATTTAGACAAAACGGACTGCTGCTTTCTAGAAGTCCGCGAAAACAACATCAAGGCCCGCAACTTCTACGAAAAGCACGGATTTAATTTGTTCGGAATCCGAAAAAAATATTACGCCGATGGCGAAAACGCGGCGCTTTACCGCACCGAAGGAGCTCAAATTGGCTAAGCTACCTACCAAAAAACAGATTCAGAAAAAGAAAATCATTCTAAGCGCAATCGCTGCCGCTTTCGTTTTCTTGATTATCGTCTTCTACATGGTCATGACGCGAAGCGGCCATTGGCTTGTCGACGACGATGAATTCGACCATGTAAAGTGGGCCGTGGTTTTGGACGGACAGTCCGCCGACATGGAACGCATTGACCTCGCCGCCGAGCTCATGGCCAGCGGAAAGGTTGACTCCGTGCTCATTCTCGGCCGCCGCATTCTCCGCAACCGCAGCAACGCCGAATTCTACCTCGAAGATTTCATGCGTCTCGGCAGTTTTGACAGCAACGCAGTCTATATCGCCCGACACGACGATCCTTCAACCATTGGCGAAGCCTACACCATTATTCCCTGGCTCAAGTTGCACCACGCAGACACCGTCTTGCTCATTACGGGAGCCGCCGCCACGCACCGCGTCAAGCGTATCTTTAGCGTGCTCTCGGGCGAATCCCCGGTATATCTGACAACCGACGTACACCACTACCAATACAACGCCGATTCCTGGTATTCTAGCCGCGAATCCCGTAAGGAATGGCTCCGCAACTGGTTATCGCTTGCCGCCTCTTATTTCGATTTGCTCCCGGCAGGCAACCTCACCGAAGCCGATTCCTTCTACTACAAGCCCATTGTTTCGGCCAAGGAATACGAAGCCGAAAAGAATCCGGTAGTCGATTTGCAATCGCTGCTTCCGAAGGTCAAGGAAAAGTTGGAAGAACCGGTGGAACTTCCCAAGGATACCGTCGCCAAGGACACGGTCGTCAGCGACACCACCAAGAAAGAAGCAGATAAAAAGGATTCTGCAAAGAAAGATTCCACTAAATCAGAACCGAAAAAAGATTCAGACAAGAAGGATTCCAATAAAAAATAATAGAGCGGCACCTTTATTTAGGAGGTGCAAAGCAATGCAAGTACTGCGGTAAGCGGCGCATTCCAGTTAATGGCCGTTTCGTTACTTGCAAACGAGCAGCGTTCATCCGTATACGAGAATCCAGTTTTTTCGCCCGGATAATGCGGCGCACGGTGCTTGTCCTGGCGATCGCTGTTGATGCCACCCACCAGAAGTCCCGGAATCGGTTCATCGACGCCATCGGAATGGCTCAAACGATGATGCGGGTCTTTCGGCGAGCTCCACGCGGATCCCGTCACAAAGCTGACGTCCACCGGATTGCGGCCGTAAATGTAATTCACCAATTCGCGGCACCAGAAATCGAGCGACATCCCGCCCAGACTAGGCGCCCAGCGCTTTACGATCGCAAGCGTCAGCGCATGGTTTGCAATATCGCCGTTGCTGCCCCAAATGAACCGGCGCACGGGAATGCCGTAAGCGTCGACTCTCTGCAAGTCAATGATTTCGCGAGCGGTCATGGCAAGAGTGGTGCGGGCCGCAATGCGGAATTCTTCGTC
This sequence comes from Fibrobacter sp. UWOV1, assembly GCF_900142495.1. NCBI lineage: Bacteria > Pseudomonadati > Fibrobacterota > Fibrobacteria > Fibrobacterales > Fibrobacteraceae > Fibrobacter > Fibrobacter sp. UWOV1. Next base: position 188,033 of record NZ_FRBA01000001.1, read on the forward strand.
CTGGTCCTGCAAGGCGAGCGCAATCCAGCCAAAATTCTGAGTGTCGCGCCAGTCCAAGCAAGACTTGGGCGGAATGAGTTTCATGTCTTCCAAGAGCAACGAGCGCAAGCTTTCGGCGGTAAGGCCTTCTACAGCTTCGCCGCAGGCCAGCAATTCGCGGTAAAGCATGGCGCGGGCCCAGAAAAATTCATCTTCGGCATGTTCGTCGCCGTAACCGCCACTGCCTTCGGTATTATGCGGCCAATCTTCGAACGGTCGCGATGTCGCCCAATTGTAGGCCTTTACCGCGGCTTGCAGGCAGCGTTCTGCGAACGCCGTATCGCGTTTGCGATACACGCGCGAAGCTGCGGCCAGCGAACCAGCAAAATTCAGCGTCGAGGTTGTCGACTTTCCAAGAATCATGCGTTTTTGCAACAAATCGGAATCGCGAGGTGAAACAAAGCCGTCCCAATGTTCGGGCGTCACCTTAAAGAACACACCGCCATCGTTGTCCTGCATGCGCAAGAAAAATTCAAGTTCAAAACGGACTTCGTCCATCAGGCTGTACATCTTGAGGCCATCGGGTCCAATCACAGGCTCGGCCGAATTGATCGCCTTGTAGGCACGGTTTTCACTCACGGAATCCGCATTCAATTCGCAAGCGAGCAGCAAAGTCGCAACAGACACGCCGCCATTCACAATATACTTGCCATAGTCGCCGGCATCGTACCAACCGCCATGGGCGTTCCATGATCCTTCACGATTCATGCTCGGGTGGAACCCGATACAATCGTCCAAGTGTGCAGCCGGCCTCGACCATTTACCCGCAAAATCGGGCGTCAAATCGACACCGCTACGCTGGTAATAAAACGACTTGATGTTCGCAAGCAACTGGCGGTAAAGCCATTCCGTCGAAATTTCAAAAGGTTCGGTTTCAAAAACCAGGGAATCTTTTTCGGCAACGTTTTTCTTCCGAATCTGGATAACAAAGATTCCCATTTGCGTCACTTCCGAAAAGTCCCCTGACCAGAGGGTTTCGCCAGTATATTCGCAAACGCCGTGATGTTCAAAAGACCCCTCCACCAGAGAGCCTTCCCACACCATTAACAAGTCTTCATTTTGGACACGTCTTGCGACACGGAATTTATAGGAATCCACACCTTCATTAGCAGATTTAAACTCCTGCGGATTCACAAAGAAAATCTTTGCCGCATCGGTAGCGTAACCGACATGGTTGTAGCGAACAGGAATCTTCATATGACAAGAATAGTTATTCATTGTACTATTCTCTAGCTCCCTTGTATACATATCTGTTTACCGCTGCAACCGCGCATATTCCAAAACCATCCCTAATGATAACGAACTATAGCAAATTCTATGCTATAGTTCGAAAAAATCCCTAAAAAAAGCGTAATTTTTTGTTAGGGTTCGCTAGAATTCGTAATTCAAGGCTGCGATTATGTAGAAATCCTTATACTGGTCGGCCTTGTTATCCGGGCGGTAGTTGAGAAGCGTCCCCACAGTCCAATCAGAATACAACGCCGGAGAATGATGAACGCGCAACTTTGCGGAGGCGTCAAGATCAAATTCCATTTCGTCGTAATCCTTGTTTTCGATTTCATAGCTCAACAAGTTCTGGCGAAGGCTACCCGACAGCGTCAAGTCCAAGAAATCCGGCTTGATTTCCATTTCCAGATTGTCCATCAAGTTCCATTCGAATTCGCTCATGTCGTTGCGGTTGTAAATCTTGTACCTGGGAGTCAAAGAAACCGTATTGCGAATTCCTTCGAGCGTTGTCGTCAAAGAAATCGGATAGCGCTGTTCCAAGTAATCGCTGCCATGCAGGTAATAGCCGAGAATGCCGTAGGTCTTGTTCTTGAACTGGAAGTGCGAAAGCAGGCGGTCCTGTTCAAATTCAGACATGTCTGTAAACACCACCAACACGCCGCCGATTTTCAGCACATGTTCGGGCATCTTGTAGGACCAGCCCAATTCCATGGTATGCTTCATCAGTTTTTCGGTGAACTGGGTTGCCAGATAAGGCTCGTCGGCCAAGGCGTAGTAATCAGCCCAGCGGGCAGAGTCAATCTTGATCGTATCAATGCCGTTGAAAACCTTCATCGACGGGCGACCCTTGATTTCTTCGAACCACGGGTCATTGTAAACGCCCGAGGTGGCAGTATAGTTGGCATACAGGCGCTGCGGCGTGCTGCGAGTTCTGTAGTTGAAGGCATACTTGAGCGTAAGGCCCATCTTGTCGTTCAACTTGAAATCATTCTTCACGTAACCGTCATGAATGTAGAGCGTTCTCACAGGGTCCTGTTCATGTTCCTTGAGCCAGTTGGTATGCGCCCCCGGGAGCCCCCACTGCGTACCCTCACCCATTCCGAACAAATTGTAATCGTTACCCTTACCTGCAGCGTTTTCGACATTCAAGCAATAACCAAATCCGAAATTCCAGAAGTCGTAGATTTTTTGCTTGAAGTTACCGCCGAGCATACGGGAATTCTGCAACAAGTCTTCGGAACCGGCGCTGTAATACTCGCTGCCCACGTATCTAAAGAAGCCTTCGACAAAAGTACGCGCATTCGACCACTGATACGCTCCAGAGAAAGCCCAGTGTTCATGCCCCCAAAATTCACCACTCGTCGGTTCAATGTCATCGGTGTGGATTGTCTTGGCGACTTCACGAGCCTTATTCAAAAGATACTTCAATTCTTCGCGCATTTCAGCCGGAGTCTTCATCGAATTTTCGCCAAAAATCTGTTCCAGCTTTCTTGTACTGAGCGAATTCACCTCGTTCACATTGCTCATCAGCTTGTTGAGCAAAGCAAAATTGGACGGATCGAGTCCCGCTTCCGAGAACACCTGGTTCACGGCACGCATCTTCGCCGCATTCAGCGTGTCTGCGGCGCCCACAGCAATCTGACCGTTCAACTTGATATCGCCCGGATAAAAGAGCCAGTTACCATCAGCGAACAGGTTTCTCGAAGACACCACCGGTTTCACGGTATTCGTGTTCGGGTCCATGCCGTCTCTCAAGAACGGATCTTCCAGGTAATCCTTGCTTGTCACAAAGCCCAAAGTCCCGTTAAAGCGGCGGTGCATATTCCAACGGACTTTTGCGCCACCCACCATTCTCTGGGCTTCGGCTTCGCCGTCGTCCACGTAATCCTGGTAAACGTCGTAATTGCGTTCGCCAACAGTCTTGGGAGCATTCATTTCGCCCATGAACACAGAGCCCATGAACATCGGGTCATTGGCCGAATTCTTGAACACATTCACGTCGTAGCTTGCCCCAAAGGCATGCAATCCGGCCAAGTAGAGTTCACCACCGTTGGTATAGAAATCACCCAACACCAGGCGTTGCATATCGTCGGTATAGCTGGCCTGGAACTGGTAAACCTTAAAGTGATCCCATGCATCGCTCGAGATATCGGTCACCACTTCGAATGTCGCACCGGTCGGCGATTTCATCAATAGGCTTGCATTCCAGTTCGTAAAGAATCCCGGAACCTGGAAATAGTTGATGTAACGTTCGCCGGGCTTCACCGTGTCTTCTTGCGAAACATAATCTTTGCCCGAAGAATTGTGGCGGGTCAACACCTTGTGGTACCCCAGTTCAATGCCCACGTTACCCGAAATACTCCATGCAGAATCTTGTGTATCCTTCAAGGAGCCCGCATACTTGGCGCCGTCGGCATACGGGTTCACCGGTTCTTCACCAAGAACACTCTTGTATTCACCCACGTTTCTCGAGAACAGCTTCGAATTGTCCCCCAGAGCCGGGCGGACATCTTGCGGCGGAATGTCGTCGGCGACAAAAGCAAGCTCATTGTTTTCGACTGTAGAATTTCTTTGCGTCAGCACATTGTCGCCAAAATCGACAATACCGACTTCGTTCACATCGATTTGCGTACGCATCAAGTTCACAGACGAATTTTCACCTGCGACAAGAGCCACATGGTTGCCCGAAAGCGTAGACGCATCAATATCGATCACGGCACTGTGCGTCGCCCACACACCGACATTCATACAGTCTTCGACTCGAGTCCACTGCAACGCCACAGAGCCGTTACGCACAAAAACGCCAGCACGGTCCGCACGCGAAATAACACCGTCGCGAACATCAAGCGAGCCGCTTTCGACCGCAATGCCGAACATGGCATTTTCAATATTTGTCCCCTGAATTTCAGAGCGTTTGGCACCCGTAACCGTAATACCGTTCCACATCTTGCCTTCTTCGGCAGAAGTCATGGTCACCGCATTACCCTTTTCGCCCATAATGGCAATCGAGCCTCCACGGACGTCAAGCCCCGTACCTTCGGCAAAATAAAGCGCCGTGCCCGCTTCGACGACAAGCGCCTTTCCCTCGGGCACGACAATCGTTTCATTCACCAGGTACGGCGAGTTGTCCTTCTTTAAAAATCCGGTAAGTGTACCGCCTATGATGCTCTTTTTGAGCGCACCCTCATCAACGGCAAAAGCACTCACGTGGAGTGCTGCCATAATGAGCGTGGATATAAACCATCCCCTCATTTTCATTAACGAACCTCGTAATCCTTCTTAGCTCTAGCCGTGTATCCACTCTTGTGGACGACTTCGATATCTATATGGTTCTTCGCATCACGCGAAAGTGTTACCGGAATCTGGTAATCCAAAGTATGAATCTGCGTCAACGATTCCTGCAAGATAATCTTTCCGTTAAATCGGACTGTCACCTTGTTCAAGTATTCAGGATCGTTTTCTGGAATCCGGATTCTAAACTGCAGCGTTCGCGTAATACGGTCCTCAATATCTTCCGGCGGAGGCGGGACCTTCAGGATTTCCTTCGGACCTCCAAAGACTTCGATTGGGAATCGCTTGTTCGGATAGCAGCCCATGGTCTTTGTGAGTTCAACTTTGTTTGCAGCCTGGTCTTCGATACGGACTACGTATTCGTGGCGGCCCTTCTGGAGTTTTACTCTCTTCTGGGCATTCTTGGTAATCGCTTCTTCCGAAATCTGGCTACCGTCCGATTCAATGGACATCACGGCGGCATCGTTCTTCATGTCGCCTACAGACACGTTTGCAACGCAGTGCAAGGAGTCGTAAGACGAAATCGTTGCGGTCGGAGCCTTGGTATTGACTCCGGAGCAGGACTTGTTAATCTGCAAGTCAATCGTCTTGGAATTCGTGAGACCAGCACCATTGAATTCAAGCGTTGCCTTGTCTGCTGTCCAAAGACCGTTTTCGTCGCTAATGGCAATCTTTTCAGAGAAGGTGTGAGCCTTGCCGTCGGCGGCGCGAATCAAGTTTTCCGAAGTAAAGCCCTTGCCCACCTTCAAAATCAACGATGCATTTTCGTCAGAGGTACGGTAAGAACCATCAATCGAAAGACCGCCTTCGCAGATTTCTACCGGAGAAGTCGTGCTCAGGATAAAACCATCGGCCGGAAGCGCTGCGGCAGCCTTCTGGGCATCTTCACGCAGTTCTTGCTGGAAGGTAGAGTCGGCCTTCTGTACTTCAGCCTGCAATTCCTTAACCGACTTGGACTTGTCAGCCAAAATCTTGCTCAAGCGCTTGGCAAAGCGGGCTTCACCCGAAGAGGCAAGCTTTACGACCACCAGGGAATCCTTTCCGAACGTGGTTTCGCCAGCCCCGATAAACACCGGTTTGTCGGAACCTGCGGGCGTAATTTCGAGCTTACCGGTCTTAAGGCCAGCAAAGAACACGCCTTCGCCGCCAATATAACCTTCGGTACCGCGAATCGATGCGGTTGCGGTTCCGGTCTTAAAGATAAACTTGGATTTCTTGTTTTTGAGTTTGTGAACGGCAAAATTCAAGAACCCTTTTTCGACATCGATCTTAGTTTCAAAGCCACCTTCGTCGTTGGGTTCAAAAAGTTTTTCCATTTCGACGATGGTGTTTTCGCCAATCATAATGGAGCTGCCGTCAGGGAGACCGAACACGACTTCGGATTCAACGCCCGTACGCACCTTGTCGGACTGATAAACCTTAGCACCAGAATTAATCTTGAACCATTCGTTCTGTTTAGCTTTCCAGCGGTCCACTTCACCCAAGGCCATACGGACTTTACCGATCGCTGTCGCAGAAAATACCATTGCCGGCATTACGGCAAGAATCATCATCGAGCGTAAAAATGTCTTACTTGAAATGGAAACTCTGACCATCATTAGCCCCTTTCTATATCAAGTAAAAAGATATTCTTTTTTTACGCAAAAAGCATTACTTTTTTTTATAAGGTGATATAAATCAAGCCCTAAACAGGCTTTTTTTAGCCACCGGCGAGCTTTACCGTGTATCCGCGCTTTTCAAGTTCGGTTTTTAGCAGATTTCGCTTGTCGCCCTGGATTTCGATTACAAAATCCTTGACCGAGCCGCCTACCCCGCACTTTTGCTTGAGTTCGCGGCCCAATTCCTTGAGTTCGGCTTCGTCGAGCGGCACGCCAGTCACTACACTGGCCATTTTTCCACCCCCAAGGCGCTTGAGCTGGATTCTTACCACACCATCACCCTGCGGACGCTCCGCTTTGGGCTTTTCCTGCTTGACGCGGCCCCCCAAAGCGGTAGAATAAACCAATGTAGAACGTTCTTCGATACCCATTACAAACCTCTAGTCGTTTTTAATGCCCAATTTTTCCATGGCAATCTTCTTGCCGGTCTGGAAATCGCACTTTCCGGAGCCCAATTTGGGCAAATCATCGAGTTTGAGCACATAAGACGGCAGCATCAGCGGCGGAAGTCCCACTTGCTTGAGCCTGTCCTTGGCCTCGTCCTCGGAAATGTCGCCCGCAAACAGGAGCGCAATCTTTTCGCCCTTGGAGCCATCGGGCACGGCCACCGTAAAGTGGTCCACACCTTCAAAGAACGCCGTTTCCGAAATCTTGAAGTCCACGGAACCAAGGCTCACCATTTCGCCACCGAGCTTTGCGAAGCGGCTGTAGCGGTCCACAATGGTTAAGTAACCGTCTTCGTCTACATGGCCCTTGTCGCCCGTCTTGTACCAGCGGCGGCCATTGATAATCGCAATTGCCTGCGCCGTCTTTTCGGGATTCTTGAGGTAACCCTTCATAATCTGGGCGCCACCGATCAAAATCAGGCCGTCTTCGCCAATGGGCAATTCTTCCATGGTATCGGGATCCACAATGCGGAACTGCGTACCCGGCAGCGGTGCACCCACGGTACCCGGCTTGTTGCCCACCAGAACCGTCTTGTAGTCGTCCATCAACACGTCCTTGGTATTCACGGCTGCCACAGGAGTCGTTTCGGTACAGCCGAAGCCTTCAAAGATTTCGAGCTTGAATTTGGTGCGGTAAAGCTGGCGAACATCCTCGCGAATCTTTTCGGCACCGGCGTAAATGCGGCGCACGCTCGAGAACATCAGCGGGTGCACAGCGCGGTTCACGCCCCACATGCGAAGGAACGTGCCCGTCGCCACCATGAACGACACCTTGAACTGAGCACAAATGCGCGACACAAGCTTTGCATCGGTCGGGTCGGGGCAGGTGGCCACCGGCACGCCTTCCACAAGGCAAAGCATCGTCGTAATCGAAAAACCGAATGCATGGAACAGCGGGAGCGAACCCAGGAACACGTCATCGGCGCAGGGATTCAAAACGCTTTCGCACTGTTTGATATTACCCATCAAGTTGTAATGCGTGAGTTCCACACCCTTCGGCCTACCTTCGGAGCCCGAACTAAAGATTACCGTAGCCACATCGTCAAGCGAGACCTTCTTGAAGAAACGCAATTCCAGGTACCAGGCCGGCAATACGAGTACTCTCAAGAAGTTGAGAATCATGGCTCTCTTCGGAATCATCTCCTTAAGGTCTTCCATATAGTACACTTTGTACTTCGAAAGCAGAATGTCCATGTTAATGCCCTTCTGCTTCAATTTCTCGACAAAGACCTTGGCCGTAATAATGCTCTTGACATCGGCAACACCACAGCAATAGTCCATGGTTTCAGGCGTATTGGTGTAGTTCAAGTTGTAAACCGTCTTACCGCGCACAAGGCATGCCATGTTCGCAATAATGCCCGGGCCCGAAGGCGGAATCAGCACACCCACCTGCTTTTCGCCGACAGTTAATTTATCAATAACCCTCGCAAAAGAGAGCACTGCAGTCGTAAGCGTATGGGCAGACAAATGCTTGCCATCGGGACTATACACCGAAGGACCACTCCCCACCTTCTTTGCCGTACGGATCCAGGCAGAGGCCACCGGACGGAGCTTACGGATGTATGTCTCCCAAGCGGTAATAGAAAGTTCCTGTACAGCGCGCTTGATCGTTACCGGGTCTGCTTCGAGCGGGAGTTCGTTACCGAAAGCAACCGTCACAATTCGTCCGCCCGAATGCACCAAGTCCTTAAAGCCGGCATCAGCCATAGAATACGAACTGCCCCACAGGCCCTGCACGTAGAACGGCAGCAGTTTTACCTTGGGCACATCGCGAATCGCCGCCGAATAATCCAGCCTAAAGCGGTTCATGTTACCCGTCGAAGTCATTGCATTTTCGGGGAACATCACCACCGCTTCGCCACGCAAAAGGGCATGGCGCGCCTTTTCCATTGCAGGAGCCGGGTTCGAAATATCCAAGTTGATAGTCTTCATCTGCGAAAGCAGCAGACGCACGTACCACTTTTCATACGGTCGGCGCGTAATCACAAAGCGCAAGGGTCTCGGGCTTGCCATCTGGATCAGCGCCCAGTCAATGTACGAGATATGGTTCCCCACCAACAGTACCGGGCCTTCCCACGGAATATTCTGCACGCCCGATACCAAGAACTTGTAATGGATCGAAAGCGCGGAACGCAGCAACTGGCGAAGCAATGTATGCGGCATAGCCCAAAGCGCCCACACCGTGCCAGCCAAGCAGAAAATACCTAGAATAAAGAACAAGTCCATGCGTTCAAAATTCAGGTACTTGAGCGCCACAATCAAAAGCACGTCAAAAGCGATAATGCAAATGTTCTGCACCGCATTGCTAATCGAAAGCACGTGGCCAGCCGAACGCGGCTTGGTATTGTACAGGAGCATCGCAAACATCGGAAGCGCATAAAGGCCGCCACAGAAACCGAGCAAGGCAAACGCAACCGCATTGTAAGGACGCGGAATAAACGGAATAATCAGAATCAAGGCGGCAGCACCGGCCGTACCCAGCGGAATAAGTCCCATTTCAATAAAGGCCTTGGACATGCGCATGGCGTAGTAAGAACCAAGCACCAGGCCCACAATCGTCCCCACAATCGCATAGTTCGCCATCAGGTCCTTGTCGAACAGCGAACCCGAACCGAACATGTCTTGCACAATGAACAGCAGCAAGAATATCATGACCCAGAACATCGAAAGGCCAATAATCGACTGGCGGAGCGCACGGTTTTTCCAGGCCTTCTTGAACTTGCGGCGGGTAAAGGCAAAGTTGTAGTAACGACTCCAGGGGAACTTCATTTCGGCATCGTAGGCTCCAACAGAGGGAATCGCAAAAGCAAACACGGTACCAAGGAGTTCCATGACGGCTATGCCCGCAACAATCGGGAGCACGCCCTGCATCAGGTGGGCAAAGTCAAGCGTCTGCGGAGCAATCTGTTCAAACGCCACCGCGGTCGCCGCTGCCGACAAAAGCAAGCTTACAAAGGTAACGATCGTAAACCGGCCGGCCCCATTGGCAAGCATACGGACGCCCACCAGTTCCTTGAGGTAGCCGCTCTTTGCCGGCGAGGCTATAGCCTGCAGCACAAAGAAGAGGGCCGCCGCCGCGAACACAAACGTCATACTACCGACATACGCCGCCACACCGAACACGCCCACAGCCGGGACCATGAGCAGCGACGTTATACGCAACACACGCTCCTTAGGGTACTTGTCCGAAAAATAGCCCGCAGGCGTTATAAGCAGCACACAAGGCAAAAGAATCAAGAGATGCAGAACAATGAACGAACTGTCACTAGATTCGAACAAATGCAAACGGTTAAGCACCAATTCCATGAGGGCAACGAGAGCCGTAGTCGAAGCAATCTGAGAAAAAACGACCCCGTAAAAAGCGAATGAACCTTGATGTTTTTCCATTTATAATTCCTTGGATTTATGGGGTAAAAGATACACTTTTTGTATGTAAAAAACAGAAAACCCCGGCCGAGCCGGGGTCTTTTTAACACTTGATTTTCAGAGGTTTTTTGCCGCGATTAGTGTTTCGGGCGGCGGTAACCGAAGGACTTCAGGAGTTCGTCACTATTCTTGATGACGTCGCCCTTACGCTTTGCAGAAGGACCGAAGCCGTCGCCAGTTTCCCTGTACTTCTTGGCGTTGAAGTCAGAAGACGGGAGCGTACAACGGAGCTTCGAACGGATAGTGGCTTCGACCTTGTAGACATAGGCGCCAGTAGCGTACAGTTTGCCGTTATCAGCCTTCACAAAGCCGTTCTTGTCCGGTTTCTGTTCGAAGTACAGGTTCAACACGCCTGCTTCGTCGGTAAAGCTCGGGTCGTTCAAATCCTGCTTGAAGTTGAAGTAATCCACGAAGTTGCCCAGAGAGGTGTACACCCAGATCTTGGCATGCAACTTGGAATCGTACAGGTTGAACTCACTGATATCGCTCGGGATCTTGACGCCGTCTTCGCAGTACTTTTCGACGTACTCTTCGACGGAGATCTTGGTGGCGTTATCGGCATCTACACCTTCGAGCGGAATCGTACCGTCAGACACGACGATATCATCCAAGGTGGCAAGGCCGCTTACAGTACCGTAACCTTCCTTCGGAACAATCACCGGCAACTTGATATCCAGAGCGAGAGTCGGGCCCAAGTGACCCTTATCCATTCCCGGATATGGTTCTTCGCCGCTACCTTCCTTGGTCTTGAAGCTGCCACCGATCAAGGTTTCAACTTCCTTGCCCGTAGAGGGGTTCTTGATGCTCACTGCGAAGGTTTCACCCTTCTTCGGCGGGTTCACAGAGTAGTATTCTTCGACCTTATCCTTGTCAATTTCGGTAACAGGCTGTTCCACAGCGATATTCACGCTCTTGGAATCCTTCATCATGACAGACACCGTATCAGAGGCTTCGTTGCCTGCCTTGTCGCGGTAGAAGCGCACGATGATATTCGGTCCCTTTTCAAGACCCTGGATCGTCAGGGAATCCTGTTCCACACCGTTCACGGTCCACTTGACTTCTACGAAGTTCGAGCGAATAATGGAGTACGTGACCGGAGAAAGGATTTCGACAGTCGGAATCGTCTGGTCAAGCACGATGAACACGGATTCGGTAGCAAAGTTACCGTAGATGTTCTTGTAGGTGTAAGTCACAGCGTAGCCAATGTCGCCTTCGGCGTTCTTGACCATGTTGCCCTTTTCGTCGACAGCGTAAGACACGACCGTCGGCATACCCAGGCCATCGATGCTAACCGTAGTCACCGAGAAGATACCTTCGCTCACGTTGGAGTTCTTTTCGGAATCCTTGCCCTTGCCGGACTTGGAGCCCTTCGAAGAAGCACCCTGATACATGAGTTCGCCGTTCGGGCCCTTGGCGAGGATTTCACCCGTCAAGGCGTCAGCAATGTAAGAGACTTCCACTTCCTGGTCATCCACAATCGTCTTGTAGGTAACCGTAATGATTTCCACGGATTCGGTCTTGCCCTTGGAATTGATCACCGAGGCCTTGACCGGTTCGCCATCCTTGTCGACAATGTAAGATACGGTTACCGTATCGCCGCCGACAAGCTGCGTGTAAGACATCTTTTCAGAGTTGCCGTTCACCGGTGAACGGGTCACCGGACCAGTCGGAGTTTCGTCGAGCATCAGCTTGCTGTCTGCGATTTCGTTCATCTTTCTGAACGTTGCGTCAGGCACCTTCACCGGTTCGAGGTTCACTTCGAGAGCGAACGACGTATCGCGCTTGTTGGCCGGATCCTTCACGTGCACGTACACGGAATCGCGTTCCTTGTTCACGTAGATGTTGGTATCGGCATCGCCCATATCTTCAACAATCGTGAACACGTTTTCGGCCTTGACATGCGTCGGGTTGGCGGACACTTCGACAACAGGCACTTCGTCGTTGAACATGATAACGACGGTGTCACTACCCGGCAAATCCTTAGACGGATCCTTGTAGGTAATCACAATGACATTCTTACCCTTCTTCAGGACCGTATCCTTCGAAACGATATCGTCGTCCTGACGCCAGGTAATCGTGCCGTTCTTCTTGTTCGTATAGACTGTATCCGGGTAGTTCCAAGTAGAATCGACATTGTCGTACTTGGTAATAACCACTTCAGACTTTTCGATCACGTTCGTCACGTTGATCTTGACCTTGGCAGTGTCAGTGAACTCACCGTCATCCACCTGCACATAGACCACGTAGTTCTTCTTGGATTCGTAATCCAAGGTATCCTTCAGGATTACGGCACCCGTGTGCGGGTCGATCATGAACACAGCGGTATCGCCGCTCACAGCCGTGTAAATCAGCGTGCTGTATTCCTTCTTCTTATCCGGATCGGTAGCCTTCACCGTATCGATAACGGTCCAGACCGTGGTAGATTCCGGAACGGCAATCGTCTTGTCCGAAATGGAAGGCGGTTCGTTCACGTCGTGAATGTTGACCTTGACAGTCTTCGTGACCGTAATCGGGCCATCCTTAGCCGAGATCAACTGGCACTTACACTTTTCGTCGTACAAGCTATCCGGAATATTCACCATGTCAGTGATAGACACCTTGAGGTCAATCGTCGGGTTCTTTTCGAAGTCAAGACCGGCACACTTGTCTGCACTGACAGTCACAACGCCAGTCTTCGAATCGATTTCGAAGCAGCCGATCGGATCGTCCACAATCTTGAACGTCATCACGGTATCGAAGCGGTCAATATCTTCCCACTTGATGGTATCGACAACGGTACCCTTCGGCGAGTTTTCATCCACACCGATGGTATCGGTCAAAATCTTAGGCGGTTCGTTCAAGTCAATCAGCTTGACCGGAATCTTCAAGTCGGTATAGATCGTCTTGAGGGTTGTGTCGCCATAGGTCATGTATACCCAGTACATGGAATCTTGACCGCAGATATACTCACCGTTTTCGCAGTCAAGCACCACATTTGCACGAATCATTACTCGCATTAAGTCCGTAGAGTCCTTGTCGAGCCAGAACAATGCGGTATCGCCACCCGTCATCTTGAAGCCGTTATCATAAAATTCCGGATTCCTAGACATCGAGTCGATATCACTCGGGTGTTCCACATGGCCAAGGGAATCATTAATATGATTGTTTTCGGTAATCACGAGCGGCCAGACATCGAAGAGCGGCTTTTCGTTCACGTCAATCACGCGAATAGTACGGTAGAGCGTATCAGACAAGCCATCCGGGTCAGTCACGACAATGCCCACAGTGTATTCCGGATCAGGATCGTTACGAGACTTTGCATCTCTGAGAGCTTCGTAGTCAAGCAACTTCTGATCCTTGACGCTAACCGTGATGGCGCTATTCTTGTATTCAATATTAAAGAGGTCTGTGCCCTTCGTGCTCACACTCGGGATAGTCGTGCGGACATCGAACCAAGTCACCTTAGCACCAGCAACATGGCCCGTATCTTCATCGACAACATGGTAGGTGAACAGGACCATGCCCGTCTTGGAAAGCGTGCTATCCGAAGTATTTTCCTTGACACCCACGGTCAACGTATCGGTCGGCGTAACGCCACGACTGGTGGTATCGCAGAAGGCGACACAGTTCGGATCAGAATCGTCGTCGCCATCCGGAACAGGACCATCAACAATAATCTTCGGTTTTTCGTTGACATCCTGAATATCAACCGTCACCTTAGCAGTGTCATAGAGACAAGCGCCATCGTACTTGCCAGAAGTCGAATTCAGTTCGCAGTTCGAAATCAAGACATTGAATACGTACTTATGAACAGCCAATTCGTAATCCATCTTGGTCGGATCGTTCACCAAAACCTTGTTGGAGTCCATCACGAATGCGAAGGTTTCGTCCTTACCGATAATGGAGTATTCCAAGTGGCCAAATTCCTTGACATGCTTGGTATCCGGTTCGGAAACATCCAGCTTGCCAATGACCGTACCCTTCGGCAGATTTTCTTCGGGCTTCAGGTCGGCATCCTTAGCCTTCGGAGCTTCGTTCACGTCAACAACTTCGATAATACGGCGGATGGAGTCACCCATACCAGCCGGATCTTCAGGATCGCTAACGTAAATCGTAAGCTTGTGAATGTCGTTGACCTTTTCGTAGTCAAGCTTGCTGCTATCCTTTACGGACACAATGACTCTCCACTGGCCGCCAACCTTCTTCATCTCAATCTTGAACAGGCTATCAGCGCCAGAGGCATTCGTATTCTTGAAGTATGCGTACAGAGAATCCTTATGGCCAGTTCCGACGTCTTCGTCAGCAACTAAGTAGTCGATAATCTTGTAACCGGTCGGAACATTTTCCTCTACCGCAAGAGTCAAGACAGAATCATGAGTATGAACGCCAGTGCAATTCGGACCCTTGCAGAGCGAATCCACAATATCATGGCAATCCGGGCCAGTGCATGTCGTACAACTGTCACCCTTACAATCAGGAATAATAATCGTCTTTTCAGGCACATCCGTCACAGCCAGCGAGACCTTGGCGGTATCGTAGAGACATGCACCATCGTACTTGCCAGAAGTCTTGTTCCATTCGCAGTTTGCGACCTGAACCTTGAACGTGAACACGGTATCCGGCTTCAAGGATTCATAATCCAAGGTATCAACATTGGTCACGACAATCTTGTTGGAATCCATCGTGAACGGGATGTTATTACCAATGATAAAGTATTCCAGGTGACCGAATTCCTTGACATGCTTGGTATCCGGGTCAGAAGCAGGCAACTTGCCAACGACAGTACCGTTAGGCGTATTTTCCTTAACTTCAATCGTCGTATCCTTAGTTGCAAACACCGGAGCTTCGTTCACGTCGACAATGTAGATGACGCGGACAATGGAATCACCAAGGTTATCGGTATCCTTAATCGTCAAACGAACCTTATGAGTGTCCCTCACGGCTTCGTAGTTCAGTTTCGACTTATCCTTGACATACACCCTCAAGGAATCCTTCACAATCTTAACAGCGAACAGGGAATCAGCTCCGGTACCGCTAAGGTCAGTAAGAGTTGCCTTAAGAGTTGCAACCTGACCGAGGTCCGGGTCATCAACCAGGAACGCATGGATAATAGTTCCTGTTGCAGAGTTTTCTGCAACTGTGAACGGACCGTCGCAAATCGTATCGTTTTCGAAGCACTTGATTTCCGGTCCTTCCGGTACGTTCTGGATTTTCACTGTGATTTTGGCGGTGTCAGCCAAGCAATGTTCGGTGTACTTGCCCGTCGTAGCATTCTTCAAGCAGTTCGAAACTTCCACATCGAACGTGTACACAATTTGGTCTTCGTAATTCATCAGCGAAGCGTTGCTCACGTAGATGGTAGAATCCGTATTACCCTTCATTGTGAACGGAACCGGATTAGCAGGATCAGCAATAATCCTGTATTCCAAATGACCAAACTTATCAAGATTCTTGAAGTCCGGATCCGAAGCCTGAACAACACCAATCGAGGCGTTCACAGGCAGGTTTTCGACCGGATACAGAGTAAGCGCGTCTCTAGTTTCACCAGCCGGAAGGCCATCGTTTTCGCCACGAACACCCGTAATCGAAGGAGCTTCGTTAACGTCGTTAATAACAATCGTCTTCTTGACCGTAACGGCATTGGAACCAGCGACACCACCACGATCCTTCACAGTCATGGTAATGCTATAAGAAGACTTTATGGCTTCGTAATCCAGAAGATTGGGATCCTTGACGGAAACAACCAGCCACAATTTTCCTTCTGCATCAGCAACCGCGTGATCAGTCACGACGAACAAATCATCAAACTTCGAGCCGCTGGAAGCATCGTCGGTTACAACATAGGAAACAACCAACTCTGTTCCGACATCAGCGCCATCAACATCCTTGACTTCAATCTTACCGACGACAGCATCAGGGATGACAGGCATGGTCTTCGTATTTTCATCGATTTCGAAAGTCTTGCCATCATCAATGATCACCGGCGGTTCATTAACATCAAGTACCGTAACCGTCACATGAGTGAGGGTATCAAGGCATGCTTCAGTATACTTACCTGTAGAAGGATTCTTCAAGCAGTTGCTAACCTTCACATCAAAGGTATACTTGTAATCCTGATCCTTCAAAGATTCGTAATCGAGCTTTTCAGTAGTCTTAATTACACCCTTTGTGCTAACCGGGATTTCAAACGGAACAGGTGTCGAACTAACGATGGTGTATTCCAAGTGACGGAAGGCCTCGTTCTTGCTATCAGGATCCGTAGCAATGACTTCACCAACTTCGGTGCCAATCGTCTGTTCTTCCTTCACACTGAACGAAGAATTCTTGTCAACACCCGGCTTTTCGTTCACGTCAATCACATTGATAGTACGATCAGAAGCGTCAGTAATTTTGCCGTCATTTTCCAAGCTGAGCGTCAGTTTGAACGAAGTCTGCGTTAAAGCTTCGTAGTTAAGATCTGCTGTCTTAACAGTCATCTTTACATAAGCGGAATCATAAAGAGACGGATCAGTACTATTTTCTAATTTCACCAGTTCAAAATCAAATAATGTCTTGGCGAGCGTAGCATCAGTACCACCAACAATAAGTTTAAACTTATCAATAGCAGTTGCAGCAATTTCTACACCATCAACTGGGATTGTAGCAAACTCAGTCCCCTTGCCCGTATTTTCATTGACATTATAACTTTTAACATCATCATCAAAATGAGGAGGACGAACATCTGTAACAACAAGATTAAACCTACCTTCTTTCTTATTTCCTGGCATTACAGCACCAACAAGGTCAAAAATCTTCAAAACAAGGATTTCTTCGCCTTCATCATAAGAATCAGAAATCACATTGATATAGATTTTGGTCTCATCTGTCGGCTGTAGATTACCCTCTTTAATCAACACCCGTTCCGATTGATT
Organism: Fibrobacter sp. UWOV1; assembly: GCF_900142495.1. NCBI lineage: Bacteria > Pseudomonadati > Fibrobacterota > Fibrobacteria > Fibrobacterales > Fibrobacteraceae > Fibrobacter > Fibrobacter sp. UWOV1. The sequence goes on from NZ_FRBA01000001.1 coordinate 205,010, forward strand.
CAAAGCACAAACAGGGAATTTGGATTTCGACGTCTTTTTAAAATCTGCAAGAACTGCTTTTCTCGGCGTTGCGCTGGCATCCTTTTTCGGATCAGGTTCACCATTAGGATCCACTTCAAAGCAATAACTGAACTTCACATCAGTTCCCGGAATTGTATCCAAGAAAATGGGAACCAACGAATCACGACTATTTTCAATCCATTTTCCGTCTTTCAACAGATTAGGGTCAATTTCTGGCGATCCAAAGGGAACATAAATGAAGCTTTTTCCATCAAAGTCAGTATCAATATAAATACTATCAGCTAAAACCTGACCAGCAAGAATTAAGTGTTGTTCAATATGGATTGTTCCTTTAGAAATAATTGAGCCTTGGAAATAAGCATAATCCTTATCCATTGTCTTAATTTTCAGATTACTCGACGTATAAATCAACAACGTTCCTAAATATTCATCATTTTTCAATTCATTGTACTTGCCAGCAACAACAGAATCTTCATATGCAACAACAATACGGCCTTTAGTAGTCTCGATATCCAAATCATCGATAAATAGTCTGGTCAGTCGACCACCAACCGGCTGCTTTACAAGAATCTTAGAGTAGTTTTCCATTCTTATGCTCTTAATATGAACATCATACGGCGTATCAGAACCATCCGTCGTTGCAGGCACTACAATTTCAAACGTTTCATAAACACTACCATCGCCAGCACCTTTTAAATTAGCGCCATCAAGTTCTTTATCATATTTCGTAGCAGTATTTTGAGGAATTTCCAAATTAGTTTTTATTACTGGCACCGTATCAGGACATCCAGAGCCAATGTGCAATCTTGATTTTTCTTCATCAGTAACAAACTTATCTCTGAAATATTGAGCAACCGTACCTCCAATACATACATCCCCAGCAAAAGTACTTTTATTATCCTTAAATCCTTCTGAAAGTACAGAAACATCTCCCGCTACATACAACGGCCCTGTAGTAAACACATCAGGACCAAGATAGAATGAAAGATCCTTACCAACAAGAATGGGACCACCAACAGTATCCTTACCGTTTATGCCCATTTTAAGACTACCCTTTGACGTGCCAAACCAGCCAACAGAGTCCGTCACACGAATGCTTTCGTTACCAAACTCAATGCCTTTGGTACCGAACATTTTAAACTTCATCAGGTAATTCCATTCATCCTGCTGAAGTGCATCGTTGCTCGCACCAATGTAAGTAAAGCTAAAAGGCTTCACGGGAGCACCCGCAAAAGCGGGGACCGCCAAGGCCACTACAAAACCGAGTTTAGCTATTATGCTCTTTCCAAACCACATAATAAACTCCTAAAAATTAAGTGTACTATATACCCCTATATTTCACCACCGTAAAAATACAAAACTTTTTTAATTATTACAATAGTGATACTGCATAAAATGTTAATAAGTTGTTGTTTTACCTACCATTTTGTGTATTCTGAGTTAAAAATGACGTTTTTCCGTGATGTCCGACACCCCAAACCGGCGCCTCCAGTCGCCCCTCGAACGAAAAATTTCGTTTACAAGCAAACTATTTTGAAATTTTTCTTATAAATTATATGCCAATTCTAACAAGCTACCCCCGAGCCTTGGCCCGGGGGTTTTGTTTAAGAAATTGCGTACGAACTCTTATTTCTTGTTTGCCGGACGCTTATAACCGAAGGGTTTCAGCAGTTCATCGCTGGACTTCGTCACGTCACCCTTGGTCTTGGTGGTCGTGCCACCGAGCGGCGGGACAGAGCAACGCAGATGGTTACGCAGGCTGGCATCCACCTTGTACAAGTAGGCGCCAGTAGCCAAAAGCTTACCGTTTTTGGCATGTACGTAACCGTCCTTATCCGGTTTCATTTCGAAGAAGATCTGCGTAACACCGGCTTCGTTTGCGAAGCTCGGGTCATTCAGTTCCTGCGTAAAGCTGTACTTGCCCACGAAATTGCCAAGCGTCGTATAAACCCAGATATCGAGTTTCAGGCTGGAGTTATACAGGTTAAACTGGCTGAAGTCGCTGGGGATCTTGGTACCGTCTTCGCAGAATTCAGACACATATTCTTCGACCGTGTATTCCTTGTAGTCCTTCTTGGCGGCGGCATCGAGCTTGGAGGTGTCGACACCGATACCGGCAGAAGATATCATACCGTTCGGAAGAATCAAGTCGTCCAAGGTAGCAAGGCCACTCACGGAACCGCTCTTGCCGTCGCTAATCGTCGGGAGAGTCACGTTAAGAATGAGCGTCGGGCCCAAGTGCTTGGAACTCTTGGTATTCGCATACGGCTTTTCACCGCTGCCTTCCTTGGTCTTGAAGTCGCCACCGATCAAGGTTTCCACTTCTTCCTTGGTCGTCGGGTTCCTTACGCTAACCGCGAAGGTCTGACCCTTCTTGGGCGGATTGTCGGCGTAATATTCGTCAACCTTGTCCTTGTCGATCACTGTCACCGGGCGTTCCACGGCAATTTCTAGGTCCTTGCCTTCCTTCATGAACACACGGACCGTATCAGAAGCGATGTTACCCGCCTTGTCCTTGTAGAAGCGCACGATAACGTTCGGGCCCTTCACAAGTCCCTGCGTGGTCAAGGTATCCTGCTTTTCGCCGTTAACGGTCCATTCAACCTTCACGTAGTTCGCATGAGACACCTGGTTGTCGAGCGGAGAAAGGATTTCCACCGTCGGGAGCGTCTGGTCGAGTACCACGAATACGGACTGTTCGGCCACGTTGCCATACTTGTCGGTGTAAGTGAACGATACCTGGTAACCACGGTCACCTTCCGGATTCTTGACCAAGTTGCCCTTCTTGTCGACAACGTAGGTCAGTTCAAGCACCTGGCCGGACGTTCTGTCAAGATATTCGTAAGAGACCTTAAAGATACCGGTAGAGCTGTCGGAGTTCTTGGAAGACACAAAGCCGCCGTTACCGTCGACATTCAGAGCCATACCCGTCGTCGCGTCGGCCTGGTAAGAAATAGTCACCAGTTGGCCGTTGATTTCGGTCTGGTAAGACACCGTAATCACTTCAATAGAATCGACCTTGCCCTTTTCGTTTACAACGGCCTGCTTCACAATATTACCCTTGGTGTCGGTCACGTAGCTCACAGTGACTTCGGTACCGGCAATCTTTGTCGGGTAGGAATTCAGGACGTTCGTGCCGTTGATCGGGGTTCTCGTGGTATTCGGGTTCAGTTCGTCAAGCGAAACCGTCTGCTTTGCAACCATCGAAAGGGCATCGTAGGTAGTCTGCGGCACAGCCACCTTCTTGGTGATATCGACCTTTTCGAACTTCAAGGTGTCCTTGGTTTCGCCCATAATCGGGTCGTAATCCGTAATGTACACGTTGATGTTGCGTACGGAATCCTTCACGTACACGTTCGTATCGCCTACGGCCGGCTGCTCCACAATGGTATAGATGTTGCTTGCGAGGTTAGCGTCGCCGCCGGCATCAACAACCACCTTCGGCGAGACATCGCTAAAGTAAGCAATAAAGCAATCTTCGGCACAGCCTTCAAAGCCGTCTATATCACAAGCTTCCTTGCAAATCTTGTTGTATCCCGGCACAAGATTCGTGTCAGCACAAGTTTTATTCTTGTGGTTCACTTCCCAGCAAACATTCAGGCTGTCCTTATTGGTATAAATCGGATTCTTAGGCGGAGCCCAGGTAGAATCTTCGTTGCTGGCTTCGGTAATTTCAACCGTCGGGCCCGGGATATCGATGACATTCACCCTGATTACCTTGGTATCGGAGCCACCATGCTGGTCTTCGACCTTGACTCGAATCGAAATGGTCGGAGTCTTTTCGTAATCAATGTCAGAACACTTGAGCGTAACAACGCCGTCTGTAGACAAATCAAAGCATTTACTCTGATCGCTAATAAGCGTCCATGTCAAGACAGTATCATCCAAGTCATAATCGATAGCCTTCAAGGTGTCGACCACGGTGCCCTTCGGGCTATTTTCGGTAACATTGATGAATTCCGTCGTAATCTTCGGATTTTCGTTCACGTTACGGATATTGATCGTCACCGGCTTGATCACATAAAGTGTCGAATCGTTCTTATCAACCAACTTCACCTGGATTGTGTAAGAATCCGGTTCCGTTTCGTAATCGAATTCCTTCTTGGTCGTAATCACACCGGTAGAAGAAACGGAGAAGAATGCCGTATCGCCACCCACTGCGGTGAAAATGTCTTGTCTGAACACCGACACAGAGTCGCTTTCACCCCAAACGAGAGTTCCGACGACAGTTTGCTTCGGCAGATGTTCATCGATTTCAAAATTCTGTTCTTCCAAAATCGGATTTTCGTTGACGTTGCCAATCGGAATAATAATCGTCGTATCGGCCTTCATCTTATTGTCAACATCTTCTACGTGAACCTGGATATCGATATACTGTATCTTTTCGAAATCAAAGATTGTAGAATCCTTGACCAGAACATAACCGGAATCCGTTACAGTTACATAATCAATATAATGGCTGGTATCGCTTATGCTATACACGCAAGCGGGGCAACCAACAATACCGTGAACACCGCGCAAGGTATCAATCACGGCATCATTCCGCGGATTTTCGTTAATCGTATGCAACGTATCCTTTTTAAACTTGAGCGGATCAAGATCAGGATCGCTGATTTCCAGAGTGATGAAACCATCGTGAGAACCATCCTTCAGCGTTGCTGCATTCAGGTTCTGAATGATAATTCTAAAGGTTTCCCTTCCCGGCTTACTATCAGTACCTTCATCAATCTTGTCGTCAAACGCGGTCAAGATGATAGGGTCTCTCAGGTTCTTGCTATCAATATCAAAATAGGCCTTGCCAGGATTGACGCATTTCGTTCCATCGAACAATGGAATATCTGCAGTAGCGATATCAGCGCGAGTGGCAAGACCATTGGGATCCTTGCCATCTACGGTTCCACCAAAATCAAAGCAATATTCGAAATCGATAAGAGTTGTGGCCTCTTTGTCCAGAGCGATTTTAACCGTATCTTGCTTGTGACCTTCGACCAAATAAGTCTTTACGCCTTCTGCAGTATTCAAAACAGGAGGATCGAACGGCACATAGCGGAAAGAACTTCCATCAAATTCATGACCAATTTCGAGTTCGTTGGCAAGAAGCTGACCGGCTAAAACCAAGTTCGGACCGACCTTTATCTTTTTCTTTGACAAGAACGAACCCTGGAAGAAAGATCCACCATTCATTGCAGACCAGTCAATACCCTCTTTGCAATGGAACAATACGTTTCCTGCATAGTCTTTATTCGCAACAAACGTAGAATTCGTAACATTTACCCATGAGTCCCCTAAGTACTGAGCACCTTCATCAACATAAGCCACTTGAATTGTCGAACTGGAGTTTGCAACGATTGTGCCACTTATAAACAGACGAACCAAATTCTTGTTGTTCGCCATACGAACAACTATGCTCGAATTCGCACCCATAATGATGTTTCCACCAACATAAACGTCATATATATTCGAGCCATTACTATTAGGCGGAACATCAATGTTATAGGTTTGGCCATTATTAATGGTTATATCGCTATAAATAACGTTCGCACTTGCAGGAAGAGCCGGCACATCAGGAATTGTAAGATACGTCGGGACTTCAGGAACACTGTCGTAAGAACACATACCAAGCTTGGCGGCAGCCCCTTGAGCAAGCCTACCTACAGGATCTTTATCGTTTTTAAATTCAGCTTGGATGGTTGAATTCTGATTCTTGGTGGAAGCAACACCCTCGATGCAATGCGTTCCGTAGAAGGAATTGCCATTTGCACCCGAATTAAAATCACCCTTAACACGTGCTGGGCCACTTAAAAAAACATCTGGTCCATCTTGGAAAACAATTTCACCGCCAATATAAATCGGACCACCTAATTTATGGTCACCATTAGTCAATTCCATATTACCATGAGCAGTACCAATGGCACCGTTGACATCGGGAGCACTCGCATGTCCCATGGAGATACCAAAAGTACCCCACATCTTGAAGGTCATCAATTTATTCCAATACTTCTGGTGTTCCGCTTTTATAGCGTCATCCATCGTTTTCGGATCACTTACATCCGAAAGTTCATTGTAATACGTTGCAAGGCTATCGAAAACCAACGGCGCGACATCTGCAGCCGAAGCAACCCCCGCTGCCATCAGCACGAGCCATAATTTGTTTAAAAAGTTTTTCATGTTGATTACTCTAACCATCTTTTACCCCTGTTGTATTACAGGATTTCAACTCCTGATTCAAAAATACATAAAAAAACTTTACATAGGTTACCTTTTTTTCACAAAGCTAGCCTTTTTCATGGACAAATCGTCCACTTTTGTTCCGAAAATTTGTTTTTGCCGCTTTCCCTTGACAAAAATCACGAGATATTGCTAAATTGCGGGTTCCTAGGCCCTGCGCAATGACTATTTGCGGGCAACTCGCCAGGGCGAAAGCAGCAACGGACTTGTGAATTTTTATGTGCTCAGGTCGCCTAGGATTTTTTTTCGCCCTTAACAGGGCTTTTTTTTATAAAAAATGGATTCCGTCGCTACGCTCCAGGATGACGTTGCGCCAGTCTACTGTCTACTAACCACTGCCTACTGTCTACTAAAAAAATGATTCTTTGGACGATTCGCCACACCAAGCCCTACAACCCGAACGATGTCTGCTACGGCAGACTGGACTTTGACGTCTCCCCTACTTTCGAAGAAGAAAGCGACGGAGCCTTGAAGGCATTGCTTGGTGCAGGCGCCAAGCCCACGCGCATGTTCACCAGTCCCCTTCTCCGCTGCCTGAGGCTCGCCGAGAAGGCTGAAAAGGCAACAGGGCTAACCATGGAAAAGCGCGAAGAAATCATCGAGATGAACTTCGGAACCTGGGAAGGACAAAAACTGACGGAAGTTCCCCGCGAAGAGATGGCCGCCTGGGCACGCGACCTGCGCGGCTACAAGTTCAAAGACGGCGAATGCTTTTACGACATCGACCGACGAGTACAGTCCCTGTTGGACACGCTCGCTGACGACGGCGAGTTTTTATGGATTACGCATGCAGGCGTGATCGCCGCCTTGCAGCACTTTGCCTGCGGACTGCCCGACAAGGAATTCGTGGAAGGCGCATTCAGCTATGCCATGGTAACCCGATTCGAATTCAAACGTGACGCCGAAGGGCATTACCGCGGAACGTTCACGAAGATTCACGACGGCATCCAGATGGCGCCGCTAAAGATTGGATGAAAACAATGTGAGATGTGGGATGTGAAATGAGAAATTTCATTACACATTCCACACTCCACATTACACATTAATTAAAAGTCAAACGACATCAGGGCCTGGAGACCGCCGCCTAGGCGTGGCAGTACGGCCAAGTGCATGGGATTGTCGAAGTCGCTTAACAGAGCATCGACAGCGGCATCGCCAATGGAGTATAGATAAAGTAACGCAATCGCCCAAATGTACTGGTTGCGGTTCTTGCGGTAATAGGTAACGCGTTCATCTACACGTTCATATTCTTCGGACGTCGTGCTTTCTTTCTCTACGACATGCTTGCGGTCCAGGTAGTATTCCACCATGTTCTGCGAAGTCCAGATACTGGTGGCAGAACCGATAAAGGCCATGTACAAAAGGCCCTGCTTGCCGAACTCGCGGTTGTACATTTGTCCGAATCCGGGAATAATGGACCAGAGCAGCGCCTTTTTCATGCTCTTGAGTTCTACACTGCGGTAATTGTTGTTGTACCAGATTCCAAAGGCATCGAAGAAACTGTACAGGTAAAGGCCGTACAACCAGGCAGTTTCTGCCTTGCGCAGGTCTTCCTGCTCCATTTTCTTGTCGCTCTTTTCGTGAACGCGGGCAATGAATTCGTTTCGCTTGGTGTGGTACGCTGCAAGGCTGTCGCGATTCGTTTCGCGAAGCATCTTGTTGGTAAAATAGGCCACGGAGTCGCGGAAGGGTTCCGCCTGTTCGAGTACACGCCTGTGCTGGTAGCTCTTGTTAGCTGTGACCTCGTACAAAAGCAGGAGCTCGATACCTGTAATAAAGCCGCCGCGCACGTAATGTTCCGTATAATACTGGCCGCCGCCCGGGAAAATCGCAAACAGCATGGTCAGCGGCAAGGAATTGCGCTTGGTCGGGATGTCCCATTCGTTTACGGTAAGCGTATCGATAGCGACAATGCCCGTTTTACCCTTTTGCAAGGGGTCTGCACCGGAATCGGGTGTAGCCCCGACTTCCGCGGGCTGTTCTACAGCATTTTCGGCCACACTGTCGTCGGCAAAAAGCGGAACTGCAAGCAGCACCGACAGGAATATGCCAAAAACAAACGAGCGTAAAAACATCGGGGTCGAATATAGAAAAAAGTCGATCCACTTCCTACTTTTTAAGGCCCACCGTTCACCACTTTTTTCTACTTTTTTTGCAGATTGACTCCATTGTCAAAATATGACACAAACTTTATGTATATTTGACAACGTAAAGGAAACAACATGAACAACGAAATGAATATCAAGGAACTTGCACAAGAAATCCAGAAAGCGCTTTTGGCTCGCGGCGAAATGATGGCCACCGCCGAATCGCTCACGGGAGGACTCGTAGCAAGCCACATTGTCGATATTCCGGGAAGTTCCGCCATTCTGGCCGGCGGCATTGTCGCCTACCAGAACGAGGTAAAGGAATCCCTGCTCGGTGTTCCGCACCAAGTGCTCGAAAATCAGGGTGCAGTCTCGGCCGAAACGGTAAAAGCCATGGCCGAAGGCGCACGCCAAAAGTTCGGTTGCGAATGGGCAATTGCCACTTCCGGAATCGCAGGCCCTACCGGGGCAGAACCCGGCAAACCCGTCGGTACGGTATGGATGGCTGTCGCCAATAGTTTGCAAAACGAGGCCTTTTGTAAAATTTTCGAAGGAAACCGCACCGAAGTGCGCGAAAAAAGCGTGTATAGTGTATTGGGCAAGCTACTTTTTTTGCTGAATAACCAAAAAAGCACTTGCACAAGTGAACACTAAATGTTATATTTAAAAACGAAAAAACAAAATGGAGTCCAACATGGCTAAGAAAACAACAAACACCCCGACAAGCAACCTTTCCGCAGACAAGGCCAAGGCAGTAGAAGCCGCCATCGCCCAGATTGAAAAGAATTATGGTAAAGGTTCCATCATGGCTCTCGGCCAGCAGCCCGTCGAAGATATCCCCGTTATTCCTACGGGTTGTATCCAGCTCGACATGGCGCTTGGCGTAGGCGGATTCCCGCGCGGCCGCATTATCGAAATTTACGGACCTGAATCTTCCGGTAAGACTACCCTTACCCTGCACGCCATTGCCGAAGCCCAGAAACTTGGCGGGGTCGCAGCCTTTATTGACGCAGAACACGCTTTTGACGCCGTCTACGCCCGCAAGTTGGGTGTCGATATCGAATCGCTCCTCGTTTCCCAGCCGGACACTGGTGAACAGGCCCTCGACATCGCCGAAACGCTCGTCCGCTCTGGCGCTATCGACATCATCGTGATCGACTCCGTGGCAGCCCTTGTACCGCAGGCCGAAATCAATGGTGAAATGGGTGATAACCATGTGGGTCTGCAGGCCCGCCTCATGAGCCAGGCGCTCCGCAAGCTCACCGGCATTCTCTCGAAGTCCAATACCTGCATGCTGTTCATCAACCAGTTGCGCATGAAGATTGGCGTAATGTTCGGCAACCCCGAAACCACCACCGGCGGAAACGCCCTGAAGTTCTATGCGACCCAGCGTATCGATATCCGCCGCATTGCTGCAATCAAGGACGGCGAAGAAGTCATCGGTAACCGCACCCGCGTGAAGGTCGTGAAGAACAAGGTGGCAGCCCCGTTTACCCAGTGCGAATTCGACATCCTTTACGGTTGCGGCATTTCTCGTGAAGCCTCTATCCTTGACCTCGCTACCGAACTCGACATTATCCAGAAGAGCGGTTCCTGGTTCAGCTACAACAACGAACGAATTGGCCAGGGTCGTGAAAACACCCGCCTGTTCCTGAAGGATAACGTAGACCTCTGCAACGAAATCGAGCAGAAGATCCGCGAAAGCATGAAGGACGTGGAACTGTTCAAGCTGAACGAAGGCGACGCCATCGAAGCTGACGACGGCGACGAAGTCAGCGTTAGCGAAGACGCTTAGTCCCCTACCCAAACATTTTCTTCCTGAAGAGCAACAAACCCTGGCCTATCCTTTAGCCATTGGGATGGGTCGGGGTTTTCCTTTGTTTAAAATTTTCTATATTGACGAACATGAAGGCAGAAATTCTCAAGGCAACTTTGCGTACAGCGGCAACATTCTTTGCCCTTGCATGCACTGCCGCCCTTGCCCAGACTTCTTGCCCGCACTTTTTACTGGAAAGCCCGATGGTCGTAAACATCGAGGGCTTTTTTATTAACGAGAAACTGTCGCGCGTTTCGCTGGATGTCGAATGGAGACACCACCCCGAAGCACTTGACACCTTCTTCGTGAACCAGCCCGACCACCAGCCGTTCAACTTCATTACCGCCGGCGAATACCGTTACATGGAATTCCCGAACGCCAAGGTGAAGCGCCAGCTGGGAACGCACCACTTGAAGGAACACATCGGCGAGACTCCGCTGAAGCTTGACGACATGGAACTGCTCGCAAACGGCCAGTTCCTGTGCCGCGACTCGACGATCCAGAAGCCGAACATTCTTTCGACCGCATTCTCCATGGCCTGGTGGAGCCTTGTGGCAGACAGCCTACCCCACCCGACAAGGGTGACCATGAACGGCCCGCGCAAAGAACGGCGCGTGTTCACGATTCGCCAATGGCGCAATTATTCCGGCGAAATGCTGCCGACCTTGGTGAAGGTCGAAAACGAAAGATATAACGGCGAACTCTGGATCCGCAGCGCCTATACCGTGCAGGCACTGCAGGCCGACCCGCTCAAGAACAGCGTAGAAGGCAAGCAGAAACCGCCACTGCCGGATTTATTTAGAAAAATTCCTGTGAAAGGGGAAAGAAAAATACCCCTGATACTCAAGCTGAATCAGGAACTGCTGCGCGAGTGATCCGTTATAGAAGCGCTCTTCGGTACGCCTCCAGCCACCCACTTCCAAAATAACATTCTGCAAGCCCTCGTTCCAGAAGAAATGGGCGCCGAGCATGGCTTTGCCGTAACCGAGCGATTCCTTACGCACGGTGTTCTTTTCGCGCAAGAAACCGGTCTTGTAGAAGTTGGATTCAAAAATGGCGGCGAAATGGTTTGTCAGAGGAATACGGCCGTAGATATCAAACACTAGCAAGAAATCACGGCTGAACACGGGAATGTTGCGGCGGTAGTCGTAACTTTTACCATCGAAATCGGTACTGACATCGGACAATATGTAATGGAACTTCACGCCAAGAACCGACCCCTTGGGCAAGGAATAGCTGAGGCTCAAAGACATGTCGATCAGCTGCGTGTAATCGAATGCGGCATCCTCGCCATAAAGATTGTCGGTCACGTAGTCGGCATTCCAACTGTCGGCAATGCGGCCCACGCCCTCGACTTCGGCTGTCACCATTTCGAGGTTCGAGCGCATGTAGATATAGCTTTCGTAAACGATATTGCCTTCGATTTGCGGATTGGTCTTGAAGGGGCGAATGCCAATGCCCGCCAGGTAACCCGCATAGAACGGCGATACTTCGATGGCGGCATCCATGCGCAAGTAAGACGGGAGGGATTCGAGCCGTTCACCGTAAGCAAGTTCGTCGAGCGGTTCGAGCCAAGTGTAATGGAGCATGCCTGTCGCCTGCGGTAGCCACTGGCCCCACACAAACGGCGTATTGCCCATGATAGTCCACGAAAGGTTTGGCCCGTAGCGGAATCCAAAATTCGCATTTTCATTGAAACCATCGGCAAAAGACGCGACGTCACAAGTAAAAAAAATTATAGAAAAGGCCAATAATTTCTTAAAATAAGTCATTTCGGAATAAAATTTAAAATAATTTCCCCATTTGCGCCATAAATTCTTATTTTGTAGGCATTAATTTATAGGAGTCACAATGAAACTCTCTCATATTTGCTTGCTTGGCGTGAGCGCCCTGATGTTCTGGGCCTGTGCCAACCGCTATTCCTCCCCCATCTTGATCGAACGCGGTGAAGGTCGCAACGAATACGAACGCGAATACTTTGCCATCAAGGAAAGTATGGGTATCGACAAGCGCCTGAAAGACGTGTTCAAGCAGGGCTATATCGAAGAAGGCATGACCAACGACATGGTGAACCTCCTGTGGGGACCTCCTGACCACGAAAAGACCACCGAAAAGCAGAGCATTTGGGAATACTACACCCGCGAAGGCGAACTCATTACCCGCCTCTTCTGGAAGCACCCCGACCAGGCTCGCTTGAAGGGCTACGAAGAAGAATGGATCCTGGAAAAGATCGAAGGCGACCGCTACGGTGGTTCTCCGGCTCCGACTTCCAAACATTCCAGCAACTATTAATAGACGTTTTTTATGCGAAAGATTCGCCCTCGGACTACCGGGGGCGGTCTTTTTTTACTAAATTTAGGCGCGTTAAATTTTAAACAACTCAAGGAGTTAATTATGCGTCAGTATATCATTGCTGGTAACTGGAAGATGAACAAGACCGTTAGCGAATCCATTCAGCTCGCTAAGGACATCGTGGAAGCCGTTAAGGACGTGAAGAAGACCGAAGTGGTCATCGCCCCGACTTACCTCGCCGCCGCCAAGGTCGCCGACGTCATCAAGGGTTCCAACGTGAAGCTCGCCATCCAGGACATCCACTGGAAGGACCAGGGCGCATACACTGGTAAGGTTTCTGTGGACATGGTCAAGGAAATCGGTGCCGAATACATCATCATCGGTCACTCCGAACAGCGCCAGTACTTCCACGAAACGGAAGAAACCGTGAACCTCAAGGTCAAGAAGACCCTCGAAGCCGGTCTGAAGCCGATCATCTGCATTGGCGAAACCCTCGACCAGCGCAACGGTGGCATCCTGAAGGAAGTCCTCGGCCTCCAGATCAAGGGCGCCTTCAAGGACGTTTCTGCCGAAGACGCCGCCAAGTGCGTTCTCGCTTACGAACCGGTTTGGGCAATCGGTACTGGCGTTACCGCTACCGACGAACAGGCTCAGGACACCCAGGCCTACGCTCGCTCCGTTGTGAAGGAAATCTACGGTGAAGCCGTTGCCGAAGGCATGCGCATCCAGTACGGTGGCTCCATGAAGGGCGCCAACGCTGCCGGCCTCCTCGCCCAGAAGGACATCGACGGTGGTTTGATCGGTGGTGCAGGCCTCAAGGCTAACACCTTCAAGGAAATCATCGACGCTGCCGAAGCTCGCTAATTAAAACTTTAAATTCAAGGTAAAACGACTATGACAACACTCTTTTGGATTGGTATCGTCCTGCACGTGTTCCTGTGCCTCTTCCTCATGTTGCTCGTTCTGGTTCAGAATGACAAGATGGGCGGTCTCGCAGGTCTCGGTGGCATGACTTCCCAGTCTGCATTCTCTACCGCAGGTGCCGCGACCTTCATCCAGAAGTTGACCCGCGTCGTGGCCGTGATTTTCTTTATCGTCGTGTTCGCCCTCGGCTTGATCACTGCCAAGCAGGACCAGGCTGTCGAAGAATCTTCGATGCAGAAGGCTACCCGCGAAAACGCTGCCCAGCAGCAAGCCCCGGCTCCGGCACTCCCGGCTGACTTTGCAACTCCCGCTAACGCTGCTGCACCGGCCGCCGACGTTGCTCCGGCTACAGAAGCTCCTGCTTCGGAAGCTCCGGCCGCTCCGGCTGAAGCCAAGTAAGGTTTTGTCTCGCGCGGCTTAGGCTGCGCAGGCAATGCTGCGGTCGTGGTGGAATTGGTAGACACGCTAGCTTGAGGTGCTAGTGGGAGCGATCCCATGACAGTTCAAGTCTGTCCGACCGCATTACGAAGTCCGCCCTTGTGGCGGACTTTTTTCGCTAAGTAAAAATGTTAGATTTCTTGATATGAAGCATTTTGTCACAATTCTTTGTCTTGTCTTGTGTTCCTGCACTTGCTGGGATTTATCTGACGATTGCCAAGAAGAACGAGCGTTCTTTGAAAATGAAAAAGAGCGCGACAGCCGTCTTTGCACAGACACAGACGCCGTCGAAAAATGCAAGGTTCAGCAACGAGAGATTCAAGCGACTCAGCAACAAGAAAGATTACTCAACATCGATTCCCTGTGCCGTGCAAACACAGAGAAAATTAAATGTAAAGATCGAGAAGAATATGGATTCTAATCTTATAGCCCCTGTTGGCATTTTGGGCTTTGGCGTCGAAGGCCAGAGCACGTTCGATTACCTTGTACGTAACGGTGTCAAGGACATCGTTGTCATGGACAAGAACCCGGTGAAGTTGCCGGAAGTTCCCGCCGGCGTGAACGTGAAGGTTTGCAGCGGCGAAAATTATCTGGATGGCCTCAAGGACTGCGTGACGGTGGTACGTTCTGCAGGCGTCTACCCCATGAGCCCCGCATTGTTCAAGTTCCAGATGAACGGCGGGATGATGACTAGCCAGATTCAGCTGTTTTTAGAACAAACTAAATCAAAGAAGGTTGTAGGCGTTACGGGCACGCTCGGCAAGGGCTCTACCGTGAGCATGATCAGCCACATTCTGACCAAGTGCGGTGTGAATAACGAGATTGGCGGCAACTTCGGTGTGCCAGCGCTTGACCTTTTGAAGGACGAAACGGCAGACCGAGTGAGCATTCTGGAGCTTTCGAGCTTTCAGCTGATGACATTGTCTGTGTCGCCGGATGTAGCAGTGGTGCTGCGTGTTTCCACGGAGCACCTCGACTGGCACCAGAGCGTCGAAGAATATCGCGACGCCAAGGCGAACTTGGTTCGCTGGCAAAAACGTGACGGCGCATGCGTGTATTTGAAGGACGCTGCCCCGACGGCAAAGATTGCAAGCGAAAGCCCCGCCAAGACGAAATACGCCGTGAGCCTTGTCGACGGCCCGAGCGCTGGCGACGGGGACGCGGTGATTGAAGGCGCCACGCTCACAATTGACGGCGAAAAATTGTTCCTGTCGGACTGCAAGGTACGCGGTATTTACCAGCTTGAAAACATGGCTGCGGCGACCCTCGCTTGCAAAGCCTTGGGAATCAAGGTGGCCGACGCGTTCGAAGCCTTGAAGAGCTACGAGACGCTCCCCTTCCGCATGGAATTCAAGGGCGAAAAGAACGGCATCGAATTCTACAATGACAGCTACGCCACTCGCCCCGACGCGACGATCGCTGCGACCGCCAGCATGAAGCGCCCCTTCGCGCTGATTCTCGGCGGTTCCGAAAAGAATGCAGACTTTACCGAACTTTCGCAGATTCTGGTGAACGAACGTCCGAACCTCAAGCGAATCGCGCTCATCGGCGCTACCGCCGAACGCATGCTAGAATCCTTACAGCAGGCCGGGCTCAAAGTCACCGCAAACATCTTCCCCACACTGGAAGAAGCGTTTGCAGACAGTCTCGCCATCGGCGAAGGCGGCACCGTCATCATGAGCCCCGCCTGCGCAAGTTTCGGACTATTCAAGAACTACAAGGTCCGCGGCCAAGTGTTTGACAAGCTCGTTGCTGATTTGTAATTCAAACAAACATGTTCCTCCTCAAACAACGAGGGGAGATCCCGCACCCCGTGCGGGAAGACAATATGGAGAAGCAGTCTTTCATTAGACTGCTTTTCTTGTAGCGAGATAAATAATAAAGAGAAACAATAACGAACCGTGTAGATAATAAAGCGTCGGCCAACGTAAAGGAGGGTGCAGGGAGGGAACCGTGCGGCCTTCGCAACTCCGAGCTGGGTTCCCTCCCGCATATAAAAAAAGAACTTGTTTTCTTAAAAGAATTTTTTTTGATTTTTTTCAAAAAATTCATCCTTACCCCTTTACAAGCGTAACGAATTATACTAAATTTGGGCTGTTCCGCTAAGGACCACGCGGTCGTGGTGGAATTGGTAGACACGCTAGCTTGAGGTGCTAGTGGGAGCGATCCCATGACAGTTCAAGTCTGTCCGACCGCAGAAGAAAGACTCAGTGAAAACTGAGTCTTTCTTCGTTTTAACGAGTCGTGTTGGTGAGTGCGAGAGTGAGGCGATATCACATTTTCATGCATGCGACAGTGCCGAACGGTCATAAGCAATTTCCGTGAGCCCCGAGCGACTCGTCTTAACGAGTCGTGAGGGCGAGAGTGAGGCGATATCACATTTTCATGTATGCGACAGAGCCGAACGGTCATAAAAAGTCTCCCCGGTACAAAGTACCGAGGAGACTCCGTTGGAGGTGTATGTAAGAATTACTTGGAGGTATTCACCATGAACTTCTTGCTGCCATTCACCTGCTTGAGCATGTACACGCCCTTGGCAAAGCCTGCGGCATTGAGAGCCTTGGAGGCAGCCTTGCCAGACAGGTCAACCGTACCGACCTTGACACCAGTCAAGCTGAACACGTTGTAAGACCTTTCGATCTTGTTCTGGAGCTTGAGCGCGGCAATAGAGGTCTTGCCCGGATCAGCATCCTTGCCTGCAACAAACTCGATGTAGTCAATGTCCATCCAGTCACCGGTCACGGTGAAGCGGAGGATATGCTTACCAGCAGCAAGCTTGACGTTTGCCTGAACGACGTTATAGTCATCGTAGTTTTCTTCGCCGTCATTCTTGGGCACAGCGATTTCTTCGGTAATGTTTTCGCCGTCGATAGCGAGCTGGAAACCAGAAGTTGCATTTGCTGAAGCCACGGAAGCGAACATGGTGTAATCACCAGCTTCGGCCACTTCTACAGTATATTCGAGCCATTCGCCGGTCTGGTTGTAACCCACGACATAGCCATTATTCTTCTTGTAGATATCAACGCCGGTGCCTTCGCGATAGCTCTTGCCGCCATTGCTTTCGGCGCCGTGGTCGTCAGAATCGTTGTCAGCGTAAGAGTCATTGCCTGCGCCATAGCCCGGTTCGTCGAAGTTTTCCATTTCAATTTTACCCGGAATAGCCCAAGCCTTGCCGCCGAACGGTTGCTGCGGTTCAGGTTCGCGCTTGGTACCCTGGAATTCCCATTCCAAGATACCCATGGTCGAATCCTTTCCATTATTCTTGAACACAAAGAATAGCTGGTCCACAACGCCGCTAAGGCCCGTCATGGCACAGTCATTGTCCGTGAAAGTCATGTTGTTGCTGGTCTTCGCCAGTTCGCAGGTACCGGCAAGTGTTCCGGTGGCACTGCCCTTGTGAATTTCAATCTTGTTGCCATCGCCAACGTTCGCGGCCTTGATGCGGAGGTTCTCGGCACCGTTACCGAAGTCCACACCAGAAACACGGATCCAGGATTCGCTACGGCTCGTGAGCGGCAGCAGCACGTGCTTCACCGGCTGTCCCTTGGTCCAGTCGGTACGGCTACGGATGTTCATCTGCTTGGAACTCGTCGTTGCCTTGTAGGTCTTGTACGGGTCAAAGTTCTTGATCTGCTTCGGGCCTTCGCGGGTGAAGGTGAGCTTGTTCATCTTGTCGCCACTCCAGGTGAGTTCGTCGATGGACACGCTTCTGTGGTTTTCGTAGTTCGGATTTTCAGAACGCACGCCCTGTTGCGTCGTTGCGGCCGGATGGTTGTCGGAAGTCACCAAGCGGCGATCGTGATACACGGCATACCACTTGTCCTTAAAAGGAGCGAAGCCCTGGTGGTTGTTACCGCCTTCGCCATGAGCGTCTGGCACAGAGCCAATCCCCGGAATGACCGTACCCACAAAGGTATAGGGGCCCCAGATATTGTTAGACATACCATAATCAATCACCTGACTACGGTTGTTGAAACTCAGGTAATAAGTGCTACCCTTCTTGTGCAAGTAAGGAGCTTCGAAGGAGTTCGGCAAAGAAACCTTCTTAAGAGAATTCTTGTCGAAAGTAATCTTGCCATTGCTTTCGGTAAAACTGATAATGTCGAAGTTGTTGCCATACGGGCGGCTGGAACTTTCGCCACCACCGAAAATCACGTAACCCTTACCGTCGTCATCAATCAAGATGCCCGGGTCAAAGCAATGCGCAATGCCGTCGCAGCCACCGATAAGGCTACCGCCACCTGCAATTCTATTGACGCCATGAGTTTCCTTAACAGGGTCGGTATAGGGGCCGTCGATCGCGGGCGCCGTAATCATGCCCACGCCGCTCGCGCCATCAGGGTAAACGATATAGACCTTGCCATTCTTGACGGCGATGCCCGAAGCCCAAGTGTTGTTCGGGTAATTGCCGAATTCACGCCTGGAGCGGAAAATCATGCCGTGATCAGTCCAGTTCTTCATGTCTTCAGACGTGAAGGCGTAAAGGCCGACAATATCGTAGTTCCAGTTTGTCTGGTTGTTATAATCATCCACATCGGTCAAGATGTAGAAGGTATCACCGTCGGAGGCGCAAGAGGGATCCGCCAGATAGTGGTAAGAAGAAATGGGGTTGTCGGCCAAGCCGAATACGGCAAGGCCAGCCACAAGGCAAGCAGCCTTTTTCCACACCTTTTTGTATTCCATTTATCACTCCATGCAGGAATCTACACACGTAGACCCATCCGAAATTAAAGTTACCCCTTTTTGGCTCCAAAAAACACATTTATAAGGGGATTCCTATGGATAAATTGACAACGGGGCGGCGTAGCCGCAGTAGGCAGAACCTAGTTGGTAGAACTTAGAATTATTTCTAAATTTACGCATAATGAATCGATTTGAGCTTTTAAAGACCTCCAAAAAATCGAAAGCGCGTCTTGGCGTGGTCCATACCGACCATGGCGACGTGACAACGCCGATTTTTATGCCTGTGGGCACCGAAGCGACCGTAAAAGCGGTCACTCCTGCGCAGCTTAAGGACATCAAGGCCGAAATTATCCTTGCAAACACCTACCACCTGTACCTGCGCCCCACTACCCCGCGTATTGCAAAAGCGGGCGGGATCCACAAGTTTATGGGCTGGGACGGTCCGGTTTTGACAGACAGCGGCGGATTTCAGGTGTGGAGCCTGAAGGATTTACGCAAAATCACCCCCGAAGGCGTGGAATTCAGAAGCATTCTGGACGGTTCGAAGCACTTTTTCAGCCCGGCAAGCGTCATGAACGCCCAGCGCGAAATCGGCGCGGATATCATTATGGCGCTCGACGAATGCACCCCGTTCCCGAGTACCGCCAAGGAAGCCGAGCATAGCCTCAAGTTCACGCTCAAGTGGACCGCCGAGGCCATGCAATGGCTCAAGGAGCACCCGCCCATTCATGGTTACGACCAGCAATTCTTCGGAATCATTCAAGGTGGTATGCATAAGGACCTGCGCAAGCAGGCTATCGAGCGTATTGCCGAACTTGGCCCCGACGGTTATGCCATGGGCGGACTTTCGGTCGGCGAGCCCACCGAAACCATGTACGAAATCGCAGACTTTTGTACCGACATTTTGCCGCAGGACCACGCCCGCTACGTGATGGGTGTGGGAACACCATGGAATTTGCTGGAACTCATCGAGCGCGGCGTGGACATGTGCGATTGCGTCATGCCCACGCGCAACGCCCGTAACGGCATGCTATTCACCAGCGAAGGGGTGTTGCGCTACAAGGCCGCCCGCCATGCCGAAGAATTCGACAAGCCGGTCGACCCGAATTGCGACTGCTACTGTTGCCGCAACTTTAGCCGCGCCTACCTGCGCCACCTGCACCACGCCGGAGAATCGCTCGGATTTACGCTTGCAAGCATTCACAACCTGCACTTTTACCTGCACCTGATGCGAGAGGCCAAGCAGCACATCGCCGACGACACTTTTGAAGAGTGGAAAAAAGAAAAGTGCGAAATTCTGCAGCGCGATTTGCAATAGCTTAAATGTGCAATAATTTAAATGAAAAAAACTCCGGTTAAACCGGAGTTTTTTTAAAGGTGATCCCCGCCTTCGCGGGGATGACAATTGAGGATTAGCGGATGCTAATGCGGGCGGTCTGGGCGGCCTTCACGGTCTTGACGCGAACCACGTAGTTACCGCGGTTCATGCCTTCGAGAGACACCTGGTGGTTACCGGCGGCGCTTTCGAGGCGGTTCATGACCATGTTACCCTGCATGTCGAACACCTGGATGCGGGCTGCAGCGGCGGTCGTCACATTGAGAGTAGAACCGTTCACGCTGAGCTTGAGCGGGCTTGCAGCCTTGGCCATGCGAATACCAACACTTGCATCCACGCACTTGAAATCATCCACAAAGAGGAAGTTGATTGTCGGCTGGTATTCAATGTTCTTGTAGCCAATCACTTCCCAAGCGAACTTCTTGATGTTCTTCTTGTTCAAGTCAACCGGTTCGCCCCAGCTCGGCTGTGCGATATCATCCCAGCTGGCCACAACGGTCGTCCATTCAAGGGCATCTTCGAAATTGATCTGGTGATATGCGTAATCAGCCACCTGACCATCCTGGACCTTGAAGGTATGAGCACTACCTCTGTAGCGGTAGCTCAAAGCCGAGCAAGCGCTCAGGTCAACACCCTTAGAGGTGTCAGCATGCGTATTGAGACCGAGAGCGACAAACGGAGCTTCCTTATAAGTACCCTGGTTCCATTCGATTTCTGTCAAAGCAGCAAAGCCCTTAGTGCCGTTAGCGGCATCGGCTGTACCCGGGAACACCACGACATAGCCACCGAGGGTGTTGTCATAGACATTGGAAATCTTGGAAAGGCCACCCGGTTCCTTGTCGGTATAGGCATACCAGGTACCAGTCGTAGAGGCAACTTCATCACCGTCTTCAAAGTCATCGATAACCTTGATGTCGGTAATCACCGGAGCGACAGAAGAAGAAGAGAGTGTCGGAGTCGTGCTGGAGCTGGACTTGCCACCCTGGCCGTTGCTAGAGCTGGACTTGCCGCTCTGACCATTGCTGGAACTGGACTTGCCACCCACAGAAGAAGAAGACTTCGGAGTGTCACCGGCACCACCGCTCACAGCGGTGAAGCTGAGGCCATCGCACTTCACATCGTCGATGTAGAGATACGGATACTTGGGCTGGTTCATATCGTCCGGAACCTTTTCGAGGCCCTTGATTTCCCAAGAAAGACGAGTTGCGTGAGCCATGTTGATCGGCTTGGAACGAGAATCGTCACCCCAAGTTTCCTGCTTCAGCATGTCAGTCGTGATTTCGACTTCCTTCCAGCCTTCGGAGGCATCCTTGTTCACGCGGTGATAGTTATAGTCAGTAACGTCAGTCGTTTCGATTGCGAAGTTGTGGCTTGCACCCTTGTACTTGTACTTGATCGTAGAGCACTTGGAGAAGTCAGCATAAGCCTTCGGAGAATCCTTCTTTTCTTCCTTCAGGAGAGTGAGGAACATCTTGATGTACGGACCGTAATCGAGAGTACCCTTACCAATCTTCACGTCCTTAAGGGCGGCCATATACTTGGAAGTATTCTTGCTATCGCCGCTGACCGGGTAAACAACCTGGTAGGTCGAGTTGCCAAAGTCGTCTTTAATCACGTCGTTAGAAATGGAGCTCTTACCGCCGTTTTCCTGGTCTTCGACAGCAGCCCATGCACCGCCAAGGTAACCATAACGGTCACCATCTTCCATGTCATCGAGAATGGAAGTCGTAGCACCATTAGCAACGCCCGTAGAGAAGCCGGATTCTTCTTCGGCATCACCATTCTGGAGGCCGCAATCCTTATAAGAAGCGCCACCGAGCTTGCCCTTCACATACTTACCAGAATTGGTGTAAGTGAAACCATTTTCGAACACGGCGTTAGCAAATGCAGCAGAAGTTTCATTCATAGCAGAAGCGTTCCAGTTCGTCCAGGACACGCCCTTCTGAGCCATCCATTCTACCCACTTGTTGCTGGAGCCTTCATCCGGCTGGCCATCACCGTTAGCATTGACGGTACCCCATTCGGTAGCGAACACAGGCACGCCTGCAGCCATAGCCGTTTCTGCAGCCTTGTTGTAACCGCCATCGCCCATATAGTGAGTTGCAGCATAGAAATGGAGCGTACAACCATAGTTCTTGTCGTTGATGCCTGCGGAAGCACAAGCATTCGGCTGGCTGGACCATCCCGGGCTACCCACGAGGATGAGGTTGTCGGAATACTTACGGATAACCGGAATCACCTGATCGGCATGCTGCTTCACGGCATCCATGCTACCGGTCGGTTCGTTCCAGATTTCGAAAATCACGTTGTTGTACTTGCCGTATTCCTTGGCTGCATATTCGAAGAACTTGACAGCATCGTTAGTAAAGCCATCAGAAGATTCGATGTGCCAGTCAATGATGACGTAAATGTCCTTATCGACAGCAGCATTCACTACGGACTTGAGCAAAGCCTTCTGGAAGCCTTCGCCACCCGTCGTGTAAGAACGGCCCGAGCTGTTAAACTTTTCGTCAGCAGCACCAAGAGCAAAACGAACCACTTCGACGCCCATGTCATCAACCAAGCGGTTGATACCCTTTTCAGAGTAGAAGTCGGTAGAATAGGTGTTGCCCGAGCTCCAGAAAAGGCTCATGCCCTTGACCTGGACAGCCTTGTTGGCATATTCCGGGCAAGAACCGGAAAGTTTGCCACCATTGGCCTTAAGTTCGCCGTAAGTGCTAACAGGGCCGACCCTGCTTGCCGTGATTGCCATGGCGGACACCGCAGCCATAGACATAATCGCAAGAATCTTTTTCATTCTAGACCTTTTGGTTTATGTTAAAAACCAATCCCTTATTAATCCCACATAAAAAATAGTAATGAGAAGAATAATTTCCTTGTAATATTTTTTTATAGTTTTTTTGAGCCCAATAGCCAACGCGTTTCTAAACATCTTTTTACAAAAAGAAAGCCCAACCCGAAGGCAGGACTTTCTCCATTGTAAAATTTCAAACACCTCGATTTTACAATTACTCCACAGACTTGCCCTTTTCAACAGCGTCGGCAAGGGACATGCCAGTAAATTCCTGAGCGCTGAACCAACGGCCACTCTTCTTGTCGTCGAGCATGACAGACACCATGGAACCCGGAATCACGCTTTCGGGGGCGTTAGGAGCGTTGGGGCCACCGAGATCGGTGCGCAACCAGCCCGGATCCATCACGTTCATCATGACATCGGTACCATTCAGCTTGCAGGCAAAGTCCTTGACAAATTTTGTCAGAGCAGCCTTGGCGCAGGCGTAACCCATGAGTTCGGGTTCGTTGGCGATGCCGCTCGTGGTAAGCTGCATACGGCCAAAGCCGCGACTGATCATTCCCGGCAAAAAATGATAAGCGATCTTGATTGGTGCAAAGAAGTTCACCGCCATGGCCTGGTGGAAGTCTTCCATGGTATTGGTGAGATAATCGGTAAAGTAGTGGCTCATGAGGCCGGCGTTGTTGAACACGATGTCGACCTGCACGCCCCAGGAATCGATCTCGGCGAGAGCGGCATCGATTTCGCAAGCATGTTCGAGGTTGCAACCCACTGCGCGGACTTCGACACCGTACTTCTTGATTTCGTTCATTACCGGTTCAGCATGGGACTTGTCGCGGCCCTGCAGAATGATATTTGCGCCGAGTTTCGCCATTTCGATAGCGGTGAGACGGCCCACTCCGCGGCAGCCGCCCGTAATCAAGGTCCATTTGCCCTTAACGTCGATCATAATTCATCCTTTATTTTCTGCGAGGGTAACCCCACCCTCTCGGTTTATGAATATAAAGATAGACTTCAGCGAGACAAAAAACACCGAATTTTTCAAGAAATCTGTATACAAGAGTAAATAACGTCAAAAAAACAAGAGGAGATTCCCGCCTACGCGGGGAAGACAAAAGCAGTATATTCTACATTTGTTCCAAAATTTGAAAGGATGTGAAAAATGAAAAGCTCTAGAGACAACTGGGGTTCGAAACTTGGTGTGATTCTCGCGGTCGCGGGTTCCGCCGTCGGACTTGGCAACTTTTTGCGTTTCCCGGTGCAGGCAGCCACAAACGGTGGCGGCGCATTCATTATCCCTTACCTCATTGCCTTCTTGCTTTTGGGCATTCCTCTTTCTTGGATGGAATGGACGCTTGGCCGCGCTGCCGGTAACAAACACCACGGTACCGCCCCCGGCGGATTCCACTACATTCTGAACAAGAAACCCTGGGCCAAGTACCTCGGTTCGCTCGGGCTCTTGCCTCCGCTGTTCATCAGCTTCTACTATATCTTTATCCAGTCTTGGATTCTCGCGTTTACCTACTACTCTGCCACAGGCAAACTGATGGAAGTGGTCGCCGGCGGTTACGAACCGATGAAGGAATTCTTCGGCAACTACATCATGCTGAACACTAAGGTCGGCCCTGTTCCTGCCGCGATCCTCTTCTTCTTGCTCACCTTCGCCTGCAACATGGGACTCCTTTCGTTCGGCGTGCGCAAGGGCATTGAACGCGTGAACAAGATTACCATGCCGATTCTTTTGATTATGGGCATTATCCTCGTGGTGCGCGTGCTTACGATTACCGACATCGGTAAAGGACTCGCTTTCGTGTGGAACCCGAACCTTTCCGAAATTCTCAACCCCACGGTTTGGCTCGCCGCCTCTGGTCAGGTCTTCTTTACCATGAGCCTCGGTATGGGCATCGTTTTCTGCTACGCCAGTTACCTGAAGCCCAAGGAAGACCTGGTGCTTTCGTCTTTAACGGCAAGTGCCACCAATGGCTTTGCAGAAATCATCCTCGGCGGCACGATTGTGATTCCGATGGCCGTACTCATTGCCGGTAACAATATTGAAGAATGCGCAAAGCTCGGTACCTTCGGCCTCGGTTTCCAGACCATGCCGTTCGTATTCGGCCAGCTACCCTTTGGCGGATTCTTCCAGACGCTGTGGTTCGCGATGCTCTTTATTGCGGGCGTCACCAGCGCCATTTCGATTATCCAGCCCCTGATTAGTTTCTGTGAAGATGACTTGAAATTTAGCCGCAAGGGCTCCATTACCGCCACCGGTACAGTAACCTTCCTGGGAGGCCTTGTGGGTATTTTCGGCCTTGCAGCAGGCGCGGTCGACGAGCTCGACTTCTGGGGCGGAAGCTTCTTGCTGGTGGTTCTCGGCACCATTCAGGCGTTCATTTTCTCGTTCGTACTCGGCCGCCGCAAATCCGACGTGATTGGCGAAGACGGCAAGCCGGAATGCGAAGCTTTCGCATTGATGAACGACGGCGCCGCATTGAAACTTCCCCGATTCTTTAGGCCGATCATTATGTACGTGTGCCCGATTTACCTGGCAATCGTGCTAGTCGCCTGGATCATTCACGACGGCATGGGCGTGCTCCTGTTGAGCAACGTTCCGGCCGATGCCAAGGTGACATTCCTCGGCAGCGAATTCTCGCAGATTGGCTTTACCTGGGGCGTCCGCGGATTCCTGCTCGCTCTCGTAGTACTCTTGAATATCGCCATCTACTACGCCTGGAAGGAGAACGGCCCGGCCAGAAAGACCACCGTTCTCCACAAGCAGAATATGACCGTCGGCAATTCCGACGAGGAGGCATAACATGGAATTTTCTACTAGCGGCCTGATTTTTATGGTCCTTTCATGGGCAGGTATTATCGGAATGTGCACCTTCTGCTTCTACAAGGTGTTCAAGAAGAAATAAGTTGGTAGAACTTAGACGCTTCGCTTGTAGAACTTAGAGAATATTCTAAGATCTAAGCCCTAAATTCTAGCTTCAAAGCTCTAAGTTCTAAGATCTAAGTTCTAACTGAGGATTTATGAAACTGACCAAGTACCAGAGTTCCATTGCGTACCTGATTTTTGTTTTCTGTAGCATTTTTGTGCAGATGGGCCTGTTCGTCCATTTCCAGAGATGGCTGTCCATCTCGTTCGAGGGGTCCGCCTTCTGGTGGCGCAGCATGCTTTTACAATTTGCCATTTTTGCACCGAGCATCTTTATGCTCCCGGCAGCCAGCTATTTTGCAGGCCGATTCCACAAGGGTCGCGTCATGGCATGGTCCTCGGTGGGAATGCTTGCCTCCGTGATTGCCGTCGTGGTCTGTTACGTGGCGGGCGCAGAATGGGTCGCCTACGGACTCCTCGGGCTGTACGGAATATTCCTTGCGGTACTAAGCCCGGCCAAACTTGGAATCATGAAGGAAATGGTCGAAAGCGAAGACCTCGTTAAAATTAACTCCTGGTATATGGCGCTTTCTGTTCTCGGTACTGCTGCAGCGGCTTTCTTCGCCATGGGACTTTCTGGCAGGCCTGATTCGCCCATCAGTATCGACCTTACGCTTTGGATTTATCTCGGCTTAAGTGTCGTGACAACGATTGCAGGCTTTTGCATCAAGGTCGGCGAGACGCACGACAACCTCAAGATGCGTTCCCCCATGCGAAATTTCTCGGCCACCTGGAGCCACCCGATTGTACGTCTTTCGATTCTTGGTCTTGCCGCCTTTTGGGGCGTGACGCAGATTTTCTTGATTTTGATTCAAGACTTGGCGAACATGCTGAACACAGCCGTGATTCCGATTTCCATGTTCATCGTGACCGCCGGCTATGTGGTTGGAGCATTCTCTGCCAGTTGGGCTTCCAAGGGCTTTGTCGAAACAGGCCTGATCCCGTTTGCAGCAGTAGCCTCCGCTATTACCATGTTTGCACTCCCGTTCGTACATAACGCCTGGTTGCAGGCGATCCTTTACGGCATTATCGGCTGGAGCGCCGGCTGCGCCTTCGTGATTTTGCGTACGGTCATTCAAAGCTACACCCGCCCCGATACAGCAGGCCGCATTCACGCAGTGGCAAACTGCATTCAGATGGCTGCACTCGTGCTGATTATGGGCGGCCAAACATTGCTCCTCATCTTTACGCCGATTACGCTCGATTACTGCTTTATGATTTTAGCGGTAATCCTTGCACTTTGCTTTATTGCAACCCTCAAGAACAACCCGATGGCCCTTTTGCGAGCAACACTCCGCTTTGCATTCGCCTTCGTATTCCGTTACCGCGTCAAGGTCATGGGTGTGCAGAACATTCCCGAATCCGGTCCGGTTCTCTTGGTGGGTCCGCATTTCAGCTTTATCGACTGGGCGGTGCTCCAGATTGCTTCGCCGAGACCTCTCCGCATTGCAAGCAACCGCAACACATTCGCCGACTGGTACCAGCGTTGGTTCTTCCACGGGAACTTCCTAATTAGCATTAACCGCCGCGATCCAGGCCCCGCTATGGAAGAAATCCACAAGGCTCTCTTGAATGGCGAAGCGGTCGTGATTTTCCCAGAAGGCGAAGTTTCGAAGACCCCGTTCGTATCAACCTTCTCGCTCGATTACTCCAAGGCAATCGAAGGCACCGAAACTCCGATCATTCCATTCTACATTCAAGGCCTTTGGGGCAGCCGTTACAGCCACGCCAGCGAATGCGTGAACCGTCCGCAGTCCTTTAACCGCATTATTAGCGTCGGTTTTTCGAAGCCGCTTCCTACGAACGCAACCGAAAAAGAAATCCGCCACGACCTGGAACTTCTGGACACCGATATTTGGAATGCCGCCATGGACCATTCCGCATCGATAGTCCCGCTTTGGTTCAAGGCTATGCGCAAGCGCCGTTCCCGCGTGATGCTGATTGACCCCGCCGGCAACCATGTCAACGGCTACGACATGATTCGATTGTGCCACCACTTCGGCAAAGTCATCAAGTCTGTCGCGAAGGGTGACCGCAACGTGGGCTTTATGCTTTCGACTAGCCGCGATGCAGCTCTTGGCATTATGTCGATTCTCGGTACCGGCAAGACGACGGTGAACCTGAACTATTCCGCTCCGGTCGATACGATTCTCGGCTGCATCGAAAAGGCAGACATTTCTACAGTCGTTACTACCCACGCCTTCTTCGACAAGCTCTGTGGAAAGAATGTCGCCTTCGGACAAATCGCCGGCAAATGCCAGATGATTTACCTAGACGAAGAAGAAGCCAAAATATCGACCTTCTGTCGCCTAGTTTCGACATTTATCATCCATTTCTGTCCGGCAGCGGTTTTACGCCATCTATGGTTTACCTCGGCCAACCTGAACGATGATGCGGTCATCCTCTTCAGTTCGGGTTCCGAAGGAACACCGAAGGGTGTTGAACTCACCCACAAGAACGTGATCTCGAACGCCCAGCAGGGAGACCACATTATTAAGCTCCGCCGTACCGACGTGATGACATCGTTACTTCCGCTGTTCCATTCGTTCGGTTTTACCATGACATATATGATGCCGCTTTTAGATGGAGTGCCCATGGTGCTCTGCCCCGACCCGACCGACATCAAAACGCTCGCCCGCGTGTGCGCCCAGTACAAGACCACGATTATGATGGGGACTCCGACTTTCCTGCGCGCCATTGCCATTAACCGCTGGGTCCACCCGATGTGTTTGGATTCGTTGCGTTACATCATTGCCGGTGCCGAAAAGCTGCGCCCCGAAATGCGCGAAACATTCAAACTCAAGTTCGGCAAGGATGTTTACGAAGGCTACGGTTGCACCGAGCTTACACCGCTTGCAACGCTCAACGCCCCGAACGTATTGTTGGACGACTTCCTGACCATGGAAAAGTGCAGCGACAATTCAAGCATCGGCATGTCCGTACCGGGTTCCGTCTGCGCGATCATCGACCCGGAAACCAACGAATTCCTGCCCAACGGCGAAGAAGGCATGCTGGTCGTGACCGGTCCGCAGGTCATGAAGGGCTACCTCAAAGACAAAGAAAAAACAGACAGCGTCATCCTGAAAATCAACGGACGCCGCTGGTACAAAACCGGCGACAAGTGCAAGCTCACTCCGGACGGATTCGTACAGATTCTCGGTCGTTACAGCCGCTTTGCAAAGCTCGGCGGCGAAATGATTTCGCTCACGGCCGTGGAACTGCGTATTGCAGAATCCAAGGTCATGGAAGACTGCGAATTTGCCGTTACGGCAGTGCCCGATTCAGCCAAGGGCGAAAAGATCGTGCTCCTGGTCAAGGGCAACGTGAACGCCGAAGACGTTTCGCGCAACCTCCGCAAGGCAGGCATTCCGCCGCTCATGCAGCCGGGTGCCGTATTTGTGGTAGACAACATTCCGAAACTGGGGTCTGGCAAATGGGACTTCAACGGAATGAAGAAAATGGCCATGGAACTTGTTGAAAACAAAGCCTAACCCCATTTAAAACGACTATTACACAGCAATTTGTAAACCCCATACAAATTGCTGTTCTTTTTTTAGATAAAATTGTATATTAAAGTTCACTGGAGAAAAATAAAATGGATCAGATTGTTAAAAAGGTTCAAGAATTAGGATTAACACTCCCCAAATGCCCGGCACCGCTTGCCGCCTACGTACCCGCCACCCGCAATGGCGAAACGATTTACGTATCAGGCCAGCTACCTTCGATTAACGGAGATTTTTCGGCATTCTGCGGTTCTGTTCCGACTGAAGTTTCTGTTGAGAAGGCTGCCGAAGGCGCCGCCATTTGCCTGATGAACAACGTTGCCGCCGCACTCACGCTGCTGGAAGAAGACGAAACGCTTCGACTCGTGCAAATGCAGGGTTTTGTGCAGTCTGCCGCCGGATTCCACGAACAGCCGGCCGTACTGAATGGCGCCAGCGAACTTGCCGTAAAGATTTTTGGTGAAAACGGAAAGCATGCCCGTACCGCTGTGGGCGTATCGAATTTGCCCAAGAACGTGGCGGTCGAAATCAGCTGCACTTTCCAAGTTTTAAAGGCTGAAGCCAAGTTCAATGGCCGTTACGGCTGGATTGAAGGCTAAAAAAGTCCATTTTTCGTAAAAAACGTCCTTTTCGAGACCCTTTCGGTTTCCGAAAGGGTCTTTTTATTCAAACTTTAGTCCAAAAACATACGATTTACTTTATCCAAAATCAAAAATTCAATAAACTTACATCAAAAATACGCCTATTTTCAACAACACAAACAAAGACTTTTCCAAAAACAGGTCAAAAACAAGCAAACTTTTCAGAACACAACGTACAAAAAGTCACAACTTTTCAAAAAATCTTAAAAATTTTTAGATATTTTAGAGCAAATCTCTTGCCACTAGGGGGCATTCGTTCTATATTTCAGCCATATTTTTAAAACAAGAACCTAATTTAGATAGGAAAAGTTATGGCAAATTCTCCATTAAGTGGCGCAGAGGTGATTATTGAATGCCTCAAGCGCGAAGGAATTGATACCATTTTCGGTTATCCCGGTGGATCGGCCATCCCGATGTTCGATGCCATTCTGGATTCCAATATTAAAGTAGTGTTGACCCGCCACGAACAGGGTGCTACCCACATGGCCGACGGTTACGCTCGCCAGACCGGCAAGGTCGGCGTCGCTCTCGTCACTTCTGGTCCGGGCGCAACCAACACCTTTACCGGTATCTACACCGCCCTTATGGATTCTAGCCCGATTGTGGTTCTTGCCGCTCAGACGACTACTCCGAACTTGGGTAA
The DNA here is from genome assembly GCF_900142495.1 of Fibrobacter sp. UWOV1. Taxonomy (NCBI): domain Bacteria; kingdom Pseudomonadati; phylum Fibrobacterota; class Fibrobacteria; order Fibrobacterales; family Fibrobacteraceae; genus Fibrobacter; species Fibrobacter sp. UWOV1. Next base: position 235,351 of record NZ_FRBA01000001.1, read on the forward strand.
GGACGCCTTCCAGGAATGCGATACCAGCGGTATGACTTTTGCAGCCGTGAAGCATTCTTACTTGGTGAAGGATTCCAACGATTTGCCGCGCATTATGAAGGAAGCCTTCCACATTGCACGCAGTGGCCGTCCGGGCCCCGTGCTTATTGACTTGCCGAAGGATGTGACTGCAGGCCCCTGCACCGCTCCGTTCACCGACAAGATGGACCTTCCGGGTTACAAGATCCCGAGCTACGCTTCTACTGAAAGCATCGAAAAGGCTGCTGAATACTTGAAGAAGTCCAAGAAGCCGCTCCTGCTCGTGGGCCACGGCGCTATGATTTCTGGCGCTAGCCGCCAGGTGAAGGAACTCGCCGAAAAGCTGAACGCCCCGGTGTGCTGCACCTTGCTCGGCCTTGGCACCTTCCCGACCGACCATGAACTTTCTCTCGGTATGCTCGGCATGCACGGCACCGTGTACGCCAACAAGGCCGTTCTCGATTGCGACTTGATTCTTTCGATCGGTAGCCGCTGGGACGACCGTATTACCGGTAAGCTTGACGTTTTCTGTAAGGACGCCATCAAGATGCACATCGACATCGACCCCGCCGAAGAAGGCAAGGTGTTGCAGCCGGATGTGTTCATGTGCGGCGATGCAAAGCTCGTTCTGGAACAGCTCTTGCCGCTCGTGGGTAAGCTCGACACCGCCGAATGGGTGAAGACTTGCCAGTCCTGGAAGAAGCGTTTCCCGCTGACCTACCCGAAGCAGGGCGGTCTGCGTATGCAGCATATTGTTCAGACTGTTAGCGACCTCACGCAGGGCAAGGCCATTGTCACGACCGACGTGGGCCAGCACCAGATGTGGGTGGCACAGTTCTTCCACACCAATTATCCGCGCCAGCTCCACTCCAGTGGCGGCGCAGGCACCATGGGCTTTGGCCTCCCGTCTTGCATTGGCGCCGCTTTCGGCAACACGACCGGTTGGCCGGTGGTGACCTTCTGCGGTGACGGTGGTTTCCAGATGACCGAAGCAGAACTTGCAACGGCCGCCATCCACAAGCTCCCCATCAAGATTTTCGTGATGGACAACAAGTACCTGGGCATGGTGCGCCAGTGGCAGGACATGTTCTACGACAAGCGTTACAGCTGCGTGGACATGAAGGGCAACCCCGACTTCGTGAAGCTCGCTGAAGCTTACGGTATTCTGGGGCTTCGCATCAAGCGTAGCGCCGACGCCGAACGCGTGATCCAGAAGGCTCTGGAATACAACGAAGGCCCGGTGCTCATCCACTGCGAATGCGAAAAGGAAGACAACGTGTTCCCGATGATTCCGGCCGGAGCTCCGATCACGAGCATGATTACCGAACAGCCGAAGACTCAACTTGAAAAGCCCACGGGATCGACCTAAGGAGATAAGCCATGTTAAAGGATAAAGCACATTCTATTAGTTTGTTAGTTGCAAACCGCCCGGGCGTGCTCGTGCGCATCGCCCTCGTGTTCTCCCGCCGTGGTTACAACATCGACTCCCTGGTGGTCTCCCCCACGCTCGACCCGAACTTTAGCCGCATGAACATCATCGCTCACGGTAACCCCGAGATTTTGATGCAGATTATCAAGCAGCTCGAAAAGCTCGTGGACGTGGTGCAGGCCAAGGACCATACCGATACCGACGCAGTGGAAAAGGAACTCGCACTGATCAAGGTGCGTTGCACTCCGGACCAGCGTACCGAAATTCTGCAGCTTTGCGACCACTTCCACGCCAATACCGTGGACATGACCGCTACTTCGATGATTATCCAGATCACCGGAAACAGCCAGAAGGTCGACACGCTCAAGAGCCTGTTGCAAAAGTTCGAAATCGTCGAATACATTCGCACGGGTAAGGTCATCATGCTCCGCGGCGAAGAACAGACGTAGCGGGGAAAAAAAACGCTCGGCTCTCACGCCAAGATTTCAGGAAATCCGCTCCGAAAGGGCGGATTTTCTTGTATTTGGTCACAGGTTTTTGCAAAACAGCTTTTCTTATAGAAATCGGGGGCTAGTTTATATATATTTTGATTTGATGGAAGGAGTTCTGCTATGAAAATCGAGAAGAAAATCGTCAAAAACAGCGCGAAGCTCAGTTTGGCCGCCAAGAGCGCCATTGCAGCCTCGTTCGGTATTGCAGCAGTCGCATTGACTGCTTGCGAAGAAAGTGGCGACGTCGCGGCACCCGACCCGACCGATCTTGAGAAGCCTGAAACAGGGGCTCCCGAAACCGAGTCTCCCAGCAGCTCTAGCATCGTCGATATTCCTCTGAGCCACGAGACCCTCAGCAGTTCGGCCGTCGAAGCGCTGTCGTCTGCAGCAGAACCAGATTTTCCGCCTCAAGCTGGAATCATTTTTCCTGACGAACAATACGTAGAATCCAGTTCTTCTTCCGAAGTCAAGCCCCTGAGCAGTTCATCTTACGATGAACCGTATCCGCCTCCTGAAGCAGGCGTTATCGAAGCTCCCGATGAAAGCGACTTCGAAAGCAGTTCTTCAAGCGAAGTGAATGCGCAAAGCAGTTCCGCTGAAGAACCGGAGCCGCTTCCAGGCGACCCGATTATAGAAGAAAGTTCTTCGAGCGAAGTAGAACAACCCTCTAGTTCGTCCGTCGATATACATGAAGTATGCCCGGACAACGACCCGTTCTGCATCCAGGTTCACATGTGTAACAACGAAGATGGCTGCATGGTCGCAAGCATGGTATCCACTTACGAACGATTTGACACCGCCGGATGAATTTAGTTCTATGCCTTACGGAACAGTGCAACTTGCGCTGTTCCTATTGTTATTACAAGGACACGCAATCTGCCCGTCATAACGTAATGGACGACGAAACGCTCGAGCAAGCGATCCGCGTGGGGCTAGAACGCAGTCTATTTTTCAAGCAGAGCTATTTGAACATCACCTTTTTCGGTGGCGAACCATTACTACGCAAAGACGCCATTTTCAAAGGCGTGAACATTGCCAAGGCATTCCTTGCCGAAGCCATAGACAAAGGCGAAGCTCCCAGCAACTTCAAGCTCAACTTTGCCGTAAACACGAACGGAACGCTCTTCGACGACGCTTTCTTAGATTTTTGCGAGCGAGAGCATTTCCGCATTTACCTTTCGCTGGACGGCCCGGAACATCACCACAACATAGCACGCCGTACCATAAACAACGACGGCAGCTTCAAGGACATCGAGAAATACATTCCGCGATTCGTAAAGTTAGGCGCAGTCGCCTTAAGTACGGTGACGCGCGCCCACGTAGAAACGCTTGCCGACAGCGTCAAGTGGCTGCACGAACAGGGATTCAAGAGCCTTACCACAAGCGTCGACTTTGATGGCAAATGGACCGGCGAAGATTTTGACAGGCTCGCATTGCAATACCAAAAGATGGCTTTGTACTGGAAGGAATGCCGCGACAAAGGCGACAAGATGTTCTTGGGTACAATTCAGGACAAAGTAAAGTTATACCTTGCGAATTTACGGTACAGGCAATATTCCTGCCACGTATACAACGGGGCAATTGGAGTCGCGACAAACGGCAACATGTTTCCGTGCACCAGGTTCATCACCTCAAACGAGAATCCGCCTTACTTACAAGGCAACGTCTTTACCGGATTTAACGAAGAAGCCTGCGAACAAATTAGACAGTTCCTGGACAGCGACAAAAAGGAATGCGAGGGTTGCGACATTCGCTACCGTTGCTGCGCTCATGAATGTGCCTGCACGAGCTTTTACAGCACGGGTTCTATTGAAGGCGTATCGCCTGAAGTCTGCACGCACGAACGCATGCTCGCCGAAATCACCGACAAATTAATTTTTCAATAAGAATTACAAGTTCTCTGGAAAGCCGTAAAAGGGGATCCCACCTTGGTGGCCATGCGCACTAAAGAGCAAAGCTCTAAGTGCTGTCCGCCCGGCATTCGCCGGGAAGACAAAGAGAGCGTCAAGATTGTCAACGAGGGAATCAAAAACCGAGGACGGCTTCGGAAATTTCGTTAGCTTCGTCAGAATAATCGTCAGCGTAGTCCGGATTGAATTCGCCCCAGCCATCACTGACGCCGCAACCCACGCCCACATCTAACGAAGACCATTTGAATGCGCCGTACACGCGTTCAAATCGATCCATCAAGTCAGCAAAGAAATCTTCAGGGAGTTCATCTTCGATGAGTACAGAACCGTCCATCGCCAAGAGTTCGCCTTCGGGTAATTCTTCGAAGCGGCATTCGTATTCATCCATCATGACGTCGTCAACCGAGTACCACTCGCCCGAATCTTCGCTAGGCAGGTCCATTTCGGGATACTGCTCCATCAGGGCATCATAAACGGCGGAAAGTTCATCGGTAGTTCCGACGAAACGCATCAGTATTCGACAATTCATAGAATCTCCATTCTTCGAGTAAATATAGCCGTTTTTAATTATTAAACAGCAATTCTAACCCCAAATGAACCCAATACACCCCTAATCAGCCAAAATGGAACTTTTCGTACCGCAAAGTAGTTGCAAATCACATAAAAAATGTAGAAATAAGAAAATAGTAATAAAATTTTCAGTTATTTCCTTGTCAGCACCCCCGAATTTTTATATCTTATGTACCAGAACTCTTTGTTCTCCTCCTAACCCCCAAAAAACTAGTCCGGCTCTGCTGGGCTAGTTTTTTTTGTTTTTTGCCGAAAAAAGCAAAAAAAGCTAAATTTTGGAATACTATGAAAAAGTCAGTACCTATTACGCTGCTCACCGGCTACCTCGGAGCCGGAAAAACCACCCTCCTCAACTTTGTACTTAATAACCAGCAGGGTTACCACGTCGCTGTCATCGTGAACGACATTGGCGAAGTGAACATTGACCAGACCCTCATTGAAAAGGGCGGAAACATCACCAAGGAAGACTCCGGCAAGGTAGTGCCGCTTTCGAACGGTTGCATCTGCTGCAGCCTGAAGACCGACCTTTTGGAACAAATTGCCGAACTGTTGGAAATGAACAAGTTCGACTATATCTTGATTGAAGCAAGCGGCATCTGCGAACCGATTCCTATCGCACAGACCATCTGCATGGCAGGCGCCCAGCTCCAGAGCCGCGACGGACGCCCGCTCCCCTGCCATCTGGACAACATCGTGTCCGTGGTAGACGTGGCACGCCTCGCCGACGAATTCGCCGGTGGCCAGAAGCTTTTGTCCAAGGATCTCGAAGAAGAAGACATCGCCAACCTCCTCATCCAGCAGATCGAATTCTGCAACACCATCGTGATGAACAAGGTTGATAGTTTGTCCAAAACCGATCTGGAACACGTGAAGGCCGTGGTGCGTGCATTGCAGCCCGAAGCCAAGATGATCGAGACGAATTACGGCAAGGTCGACATGAAGGATATCTTGGACACCAAGCAATTCGACTTCGAAAAGGTCGGAAACTCCGCTGCCTGGGCCAAGGAACTCATGAAGGAAACGTCGCCTGAAGACGAAGATGACGATGACCATGACGAACATGAACATCACCATCATCACGACGATGACGATCATGACGAACACGAGCATCACCACCATCACGATGATGACGACCATGACCACGATCATGAAGACCACAGTCACTGCGACCATGAACACGGCGTGTGCCATTGTGGCCACCACCACGACAAGGATCATCCGCATGGTGACGAATACGGCATCAGCACGTTCGTGTACGAACGCCGCCGCCCGTTGATCCGTGAACGCTTTGAAGTGTTGCTTGACGACTACCCGACTAGCATTATCCGCACCAAAGGTCTCGTGTGGTTCGAAGATGAACGCGACAACAGCTACCTGTTCGAACAGGCCGGCAAGCAGGCGTCCGCCCAGAATTTCGGACCTTGGTTCGCTAGCGAAAGTGAAGCGGAACAGAAGCGAATTCTGCGCGAAAATCCGGACTTGCTCAAGGTGTGGGACGAAAAGTACGGCGACCGCATTATTCGCCTCGTCTTCATCGGCCAGCACATGGATAAGGGTAAGATTATCGCTGCAATGGATTCTTGCCTAGGCGAGTAAAAAACAGCTCTATCGCATAATTTCGCCCCGACAATGTCGGGGCGTTTTTATTTTGGCTGGATGTTGCATATACAGCCCAAATGTTGCATATAGAAAATATTTTTAAAAAGATTGACAAAATATTGTGATTTTTTGTAAAAAACCTAATTTTTGTTGCATAAAACTATTGACAAGGGGATAAAAAAGAGATATATTCTTGGCATAACAGGATGGAAAACAATGAAACCGATTATCGAATATTCAAACTTTCGCCAGTATCTGCTGGACTACTACGAGGAACGCAAACGCATTTCCGCTTTCTCGTGGCGCGAATTCTCGAAAATCGCAGGCTTCACCTCTTCTTCTTATATGAAGGTGGTGTGCGACGGAAAGAGCAAGCTCAGCAAGATTGGTGTGGAACGCGTTGCCGCGGCAATAGGACTCACAGGGTTTGAGCTCGACTATTTCCGCGCGATGGTCAAGTTCGGCCAGGCCGCAAACGAAGAAACCAAGAAGGCTGCCTACCGCGACATGCTCGCGATTGCGAAGGTACATAAGGTGCGCGTGTTGGAAGGAGACTTGTTCGCCTATTACGACACTTGGCGTAACCCCATGATGCGTGAACTTGCCCCGCTGATGCCCGGCGCTACCCCGGGCGAGATGGCCAAGATGTGCTACGCCGAAACATCGGCTCAGGAAGTCCGCGAATCGCTTGATTTTTTGACTAGGACCGGACTCCTCAAGAAAGAAAAGGACGGCGCCTTCAAGCAGTCCGAAACGTCTGTGAGCGGCACCCCTGATGCAACCAGGCTTGCTCTCCGCGGAATGCACCGCCAGATGGCACAGCTTGCCGCTCCGGCTCTTGAGTTGCCGGCAACCGAACGCAACTTCAGCGGCGTCACCATGGGAGTGTCTCGCGAGAGCTATGACCGCATTGTCAAGGCGCTGGACGATTGCCGCCGACAGATTATCGCGATTGCCGCCGAAGACAAAGGCATCGAACAGGTTTACCGTTTGAATTTACAATTATTCCCGCTTACCAAAAGCATAAAGGAGAACAACAATGAAAAAGCTTAACATCTGCATCGCGGGCGCACTCGCCCTCCTCTGCACCAGTTGCAGCGATTCTGACGGGGTCAAGGATCTCACCGGAACATCAGAAGAACTGAACGAAGTCGCCGACAAGGGGTCTTCGAGCTCGGGCACGCCCGGGGTAGAATCCTCTAGCAGCATCGGAGACCAAAACCAGAATTCCTCGTCAAGCGGAGACGTTCATACTCCGCCGAGCAACAACGGTTCGCTGGAAGCCTACCTGCAGCAATACGGTCTCGAAACCAAGCACCGTTTCGACAAGGCCGTGCTCGCATTTAACAAGAGCGAAATGGTTTCCAGGACTCCGGCTATGGACGGCTCCACAAATTCCACAGAATTTGATGGCGAAGGTGTCAGCAAGTTTGTACAGCAGAACATCGGCGCTATAGAAGCGCTGTTCCCGAAGGCCGCCGCCAAGTACGCCGACCTGGTTGAAGCCACCAAGAACGGCACGAACGAATGCTCGCTCTACTCCTTCAACCTCTACGGCAACGAAAAGTATGCCGGCCACGTGCTGGAATACGTCTCCCCCGACACCATGAAGGTCGTGGATATCGAAGCAAAGAACTGCGAAGAAAATACGAGCAACCAGATTGTTCGATTCCTGTTCAGCTACTGCGGCGACGTGAGCGAGGAACCGGTCGTTGAACGCACCACGGCAAAGTCGGACATCGCCAAGGAAAACTGCCCTGCCAGCAAGACCGACGACGAGTGGGTCAACGTGATTGACTCGAAGGATATCGTCACGAGTTCCTCTTCGGAAACACCGAGTTCTTCTGCCGCAGAAAATCCGGCATCCAGCTCCAGCAAGGAAATCGAAACATGCCAGCATATTTCCGATTACGACGGAATGACCGCAAACGGTAACTGCGACAGCAACAAAGACACAAGCATTGTTATCGACTGCGTAACCGGCGAAGAAATGAAATGTGTTGACAATTATTGGACACGCGCAAAAGCTTGCGCACCGGGCAGCGACTGTGACGGTGACGGCATTCCTGACGGAGTTCGCAGAATTGACTTGGAGCCCTGCGATACCGACACATTGCTCTATTTCTACGGACGCAGTTACCAGTGCATTGAAAACAAGTGGGTGTACCTGCCGCCTCCGGGCCCGGACAGCACCTATTCCCAGGCACGTAATGTCTCGGTACTGCCTCGCCAGGGAATGGCCGTAACCCCGCGTGTCGTGATAGTAAAGAATGCCGACGGAACCGTTTCTATCCGCGATGATGGTTACTATGCCACAAACAACTTCGTTATCAAAGATGTTTACACAGAACTTTCTGGAGACACCATTATCGTAGACGTTATCTACCCTGACGGAGCAAACCTACACTCCTACCAGATTAGCGCGCTCACGTTTACCGTCAGCAAGGAATACACAAACGTCAAATACCTGAGGTACAAAGACGACGATCGTGTAAAGCCTTTGTTCGAGGAAGACGAATTGCTCCCCTGCGCAAGCAGTTCTACTTGCCAGGAGTGCGGAGAAGGTCTCGATTGTTAATCCGCTTTATCTCTTAAAGCGAACCGACAACTCGTTTAGCATCGGCCATGGCGCGGACCACAAGGGACGCGCCATTTGCGCAGTCACCGACTGCGTAAATGTGGCGAGCCGGGTCCGGAATGATCGCGGTACGCGGCGTGAGTTGCAGGCCCAAATCGTTCACGATGCCTTCTGCCGGGACCCCGGTGAAGCCCATGGCGAGCACCACCAAGTCGGTATCAATGACTTCGGTGGAATTCGGGACTTCGTTGGGTTTGAGCGGGCGGCCCTGTGGGGACATTTCCCATTCCACGCGGACAGCTTCGACACCAGCGACGCGGCCATCTTTCACGATAAACTGCTTGGAAGACACGTTCCAACGGCGTTCGCCACCTTCGTGCTGGGCGTAGCTGGTACGCAGCATGTACGGCCAATCCGGCCACGGAGTGGACGGGGAACGTTCCTCGGGCGGTTTGGGCATGAATTCCACCTGAAGCACGCTTTCGCAACCTTCACGGATGGCCTTGCCCACGCAGTCGTTACCCGTATCGCCACCGCCAATCACCAGGACCTTGCGGCCCTTCGCGCTGAACTTTTCAGGATTCGTCTCGCCAGGTTTATTTGCGCCGTGCAAGAAGTCGAGCGCAAGGAAGATTCCTTCGGCTTCGCGGCCCGGAATTTTCAAGTCGCGGGCGTTCGGCGTACCGATAGCGAGGAAGACTTCGTCAAAATTCTTGTGGATGTATTCCGCCGAAATGTCCTTGCCGATTTCGGTGCTGCAGACAAACTTGATGCCAGCTTCTTCGAGGAGCTTGACACGGCGATCGATAACCGACTTGTCGAGTTTCCAGTTCGGAATGCCGTAGCGTAAAAGACCGCCCACCTTTTCGCGCTTTTCGTAAACGGTAACGGCGTAGCCCTTGCGGCGGAGCGCTTCGGCAGCAAAGAGCCCTGCAGGGCCCGAGCCGATAACCGCGGCTGTCTTGCCGTTCCATTCGGCGGCAGGGAGCGTGACGCGGCCTTCTTCGAAAGCTGTTTCGATGATATACTTTTCAATCTGGCGAACCATCACCGGATCGTTATGCACATTGCCCGTACAAGCGGATTCGCAAAGCGCAGGGCAAACGCGGCCCGTAAATTCGGGGAAGAAAGCTGTCTTGCTGATGATGTTGTAGGCACGTTCGGCATTCCCTGCAGCGACAGCCGCATTGAATTCGGGCACCAGGTTACCCAGCGGGCAACCCGCACCGTGACAGAACGGGATTCCACAACTGTGGCAGCGTGAACCCTGCTGTACGATTTCCAGTGAAGTCAAGCGGCGTTCGACTTCGTTGTTGTCCTTGATTCGCTCTTCGACAGGGCGGTAAATATCTGCGATTCGGTTAATTTGCTGCATAAAAGACTTCAACTTTTATAGTTAAAATTTTAATGTTTAGTAAGAAGTTTGAAGTAGGAAGTAGGAAGTTTTATAATCGCGGCAAAGCCGCCTTACTATCACTGTCTACTGCCTACCGTTTACTGTCTACTTTCATTCAGCCCTTCTTTGCCAATGCGTTACGATAGTCGACCGGGAAGATTTTCACGAACTTGGGACGTTCGCTGTTCCAGTTTTCAAGGATGCGCTTGCCCTTTTCGCTACCCGTTGCCTGAACGTGCTGTTCAATGAAGTCGAGGAGCTCGCGTTCACTTTCAGTACCGGCAATCACGCTTTCAAGGTCCACGGAGCCCACGTTGCAGCTCAGGTCGAAGTGACCCGTTTCGTCGTACACGTAAGCAAAGCCACCTGTCATACCTGCGGCGAAGTTCACGCCCACGCGACCGAGTACCACCACGCGGCCACCCGTCATGTATTCGCAGCCGTGGTCGCCCACGCCTTCCGAGACAAGGAGCATACCGGAGTTACGGATACCGAAGCGTTCGCCCGCAAGGCCGTTAATAAACACCTTACCGCTTGTGCCACCGTAACCGATGACGTTACCGGCAATGACGTTGTCTTCGGCCTTGAAGGTGGCGTTGTGCGGCGGACGCACGATAATCTTACCGCCCGAGAGGCCCTTACCCATAAAGTCGTTGGCTTCGCCTTCCAGATCGAGCGTGACACCCGGAGCAAGGAAGGCGCCGAAGCTCTGGCCCGCGACCCCCTGAAGGTGAATGCGGATGGTATCTTCGGGGAGGCCCTTCACACCAAAGTGTTCGTCCACTTCGCCAGAGAGTTCCGTACCCACCGTACGGTCGGTATTGTGTACCATCGCGCTGAGTTCCACAGCCGTACCCTTTTCGAGAGTTTCCTTGACAAACGGCAAGAGTTCGCGGCGGTCGAAGTTGACCAGTTCTTCCTTGACATAGTTCTTGTCGAAGGACTTGACGCCACCCTTGACGGTTTCGAAAATTTTGGAGAAATCGAGGTTCTTTGCCTTGTAGAAGGCGATGGCGGAATCCTTTTCGAGGAGATCGCTACGGCCGCAGGCTTCTTCGAGAGAGCGGAGACCGAGGCTTGCGAGGATTTCGCGGACTTCGTCGGCGATGAAGAAGAGGAAGTTTTCCACATATTCCGGCTTACCGGCAAAGCGCTTGCGGAAGTCAGCATCCTGCGTTGCAATACCCATGGGGCACTGGTTCGTATGGCACTTGCGGTCCATCACGCAACCAAGGCTAACCAACAAGTTCGTGGCAAAACCGAATTCTTCGGCACCGAGGAGGGCGGCCACCACAATGTCGCGGCCCGTCTTGAGCTGGCCATCGACCTGGAGCTTGATACGACCGCGCAAGTCATTGAGCACAAGGGTCTGTTCCGCTTCGGCAATACCGAGTTCCCACGGAAGGCCGGCATGCTTGATAGAGGTCAGCGGAGATGCACCCGTACCGCCATCGTGGCCAGAAATGAGCACCACGTCAGCATGGGCCTTGGCGACACCCGCGGCAACCGTACCCACGCCCACTTCGGACACGAGCTTCACAGAGACACGGGCCTTCGGGTTGGAGTTACGCAGGTCGTAAATGAGCTGGGCCAAGTCTTCGATAGAGTAAATATCGTGGTGCGGCGGCGGAGAAATCAGCGACACATTCGGCGTACTGTGACGGATGCGGGCCACGAATTCGTTCACCTTGTGGGCCGGCAGCTGGCCTCCTTCACCGGGCTTTGCACCCTGAGCCATCTTGATCTGCAAATCCTTGGCGTGGCGCAGGTAATCGATTGTAACACCGAAGCGGCCCGAAGCAATCTGGCGGATAGCGGAGCTACGGATGTCACCGTTAGGAGCCGGAGTATCGCGATCCGGGTCTTCGCCACCTTCGCCGCAGTTGCTCATGGCACCGATGCGGTTCATGGCGATAGCGATGGTTTCGTGAGCTTCAGGGCTCAAGGAGCCAAGGCTCATGGCGCCCGCCACAAAGTGCTTGACGATGGATTCACGGCTTTCGACTTCGGAAATATCGATCGGAGTTGCATCCTTGAACTTGAAGAGGCCGCGGAGCGTTGCCTGACGTTCGGACTGATCGTTGATTAGCTTGCTGTAAACCTTGAACTTTTCGTAGTCGCCGCCCTGTACCGCCTGGCGGAATGCAGCCAAGGACTGCGGAGTCCACAAGTGCTTTTCGCCTTCTTTGCGGTAAGCGTACTGGCCACCGGACTGAAGTACCTTACTTGCATCGGCAAAGGCAATCTTCTGGCGTTCACCCACTTCGGCTGCGATTTCTTCGAGACCGATACCTTCGATACGGCTTGCGGTACCCGGCAAGAACTTTTGGACAAGTTCATGATTCAAGCCGACCGCTTCAAAAATCTGAGCGCTGCGGTAGCTACGGAGGGTAGAAATACCCATCTTCGACATAATCTTGAGCAGGCCCTTATCGACAGCCTTCACGTAGTTGGCGGCAGCAGTGACCGGGTCTACATCGAGGTCACCGTTGTGGCACATGTTGGTAATGCTCTGGAAGGCCAAATACGGGTTGATGACCGTAGCACCGAAACCGAGCAACAAGGCAAAGTGCATGACTTCGCGGACTTCGCCGGACTGCACCACCAGACCGATTTCAGGACGCACTCCCGCTTCTACAAGGGCGCGGTTCACGCTAGCCGTAGCAAGCAGCGACGGAATAGGCACGTAGCCCCAATCGACGTTCTTGTCGGTAAGCACGATGATATCAAAGCCCTCGTTCACGGCACGCACGGCATCGCCAGCGAGGTTCTGCAAGGCGGCTTCCAAGACTTCCCCATTACCACCGAGCGGGAACTGCATCTTGAGTTCCTTGGCCTTGAAGGCCTTATCGCCGATGTTTTCAAAGCGGCGGATTTCGTCTTCGGTCACGATCGGGCGCGGAATCTTGATGAGGTGCGCCTGCTCCGGAGTTTCTTCGAGTATGTTGCCGTGGTTACCGATGTAAGTCGTAAGGCTCATCACCAGTTCTTCACGAATCGGGTCAATCGGCGGGTTTGTGACCTGAGCAAAGAGCTGCTTAAAGTAGTTGAACAGCGGCTGCGGCTTGTCAGAGAGCACGGCGAGAGCGGCGTCGTTACCCATAGAACCGATAGGTTCTGCACCGTTCTTGGCCATGGGCTGCAAAATAATGGAGAGGTCTTCGGCAGAGTAACCGAAGCGCTTCTGCTGCACCAGAATATCGTCAGGAACGTCGGCCGGGTTGATCTCGCTAAAGAGGCCGCGAACGCTCATCTTGTTTTCGGCCACCCAGCGGCGGTACGGCTTGCTACGGGCCACGTAAGCCTTCATTTCGGCGTTCTTCAAGATGTGGTGATTTTCGAGGTCGAGGTAAATGATTTCACCGGGCTTGAGACGGCCCTTTTCTTCGACTTCGTCGTCCTGCAGGTCAAGCACACCCGTTTCAGAGGCCATCACGAAGAGACCATCTTTACACAAAGTGTAACGTGCCGGACGAAGGCCGTTGCGGTCGAGAATTGCACCGGCATTCACACCGTCGCTGAACGCGACAGCGGCAGGACCGTCCCACGGTTCCATGAGCATGGATTCGTATTCAAAGAAGCCACGCACGTCGCGACCGAGGTAATGCTTTTGCCCCCATGCCTGCGGCAGGAGCATCATCATCGCATGCGGGAGGCTACGGCCCGCAGCGACGAGAAGCTCAAACATGTTATCGAGGCTGGCAGAGTCGCTCTGGCCCGGCATAATGAGCGGCAAGAGCTTTGGCAAATCGTCTCCGATGACTTCGCTCTTCAGGAGCGGTTCGCGGGCACGCAAGCTGTTCAGGTTACCGCGCAGGGTGTTGATTTCACCGTTGTGAGCAAGGTAGCGGAACGGGTGAGCGAGCGGCCAAGTCGGGAACGTGTTGGTCGAATAACGCTGGTGAACGAGAGCCAAGGGGCTTTCGAAATCGAGGTCGTTCAGGTCCTTGTAGAAACCTTCGATCTGGCTTGCAAGCAACAGGCCCTTGTAAACGATGCTCTTGCGGCTGCAGCTGCAAACATACACACCCTTGCAGGTCTTTTCGATCAGGCGACGCACCACATAAAGCTTGATATCGAATTCTTCGTTGGTCTTGAACTTGGAGCCGTCAAAGAACACCTGGCGAATATGCGGCAAGGTTTTGCGAGCGGTGTGGCCGATCGTAGCGGGGTTCACCGGAACTTCGCGGAACTGGATGACATCGACACCTTCGGATTCAGCAACGCGCTTGATTTCGGCATCCAGGGCATCGGCGGCAAGCGTATTTTCGACAAAGTACATCGCCACGCCATAACGGGCAGGAAGCGTCGGGTAAAGCTTGCGGAAGAACTTATGCGGCATAGAAAGCAAAAGGCCAGCGCCGTCACCCGTTTCAGGGTCGCCACCAGCCGCACCGCGATGCATGAGCCTTTTCAAGACCGTAATACCCTGCAGCACTATCTGGTGCGAGGCAACATTATTAATATTGGCAACCAGACCGACACCGCAGGCGTCGTGTTCGTTGGCCGGATCATAAAGTGCTTGAGCGTTCATAAAAAATCCTTGTTATTACTTTTTGCGCTCCGTATTTGCAAAATCCGTGCCAAATGGACAAAACCACCCGTCAATTATTGAAAAAGCGGTCAAAAATGTAAAACGAAAGCCGAGTTGTGAAATTCAGCAAAATTTTTAATTTCAAAAAATGTAAAGAATTGCATTTGTTTTACAAATTTCGTAAATAATGGAAGGGAGAAGACTCTCCCTCACTCCAGCCTTGCCCAAAATCATCAAAGCAACTGATACACGTCACAAACGTCCTAGGGCAAGTCTGCCGTTACCCTTTCGCCTAGGGGGCCCACCCCCTAAGACCCCGTATCATGTTTTCTGGAAAACTCTCAAAGGTCCCTGAGCCTGCCGAAAGGCCTTATTCGAAGACTTTCTTTTTGCGTTGGTCGCGGCCGATAGCGATAAGCGCAACGACCACTCCGGCAAGCAGTGCCACCGAGGTGACGATCCATGCGGTAGAATGTCCGCAGGTCACCTGGAAGAACAACACCGAGAGGCTCCAGCCGATAACCGTCTGAAGCACCATCATAAGTGTCCCGTAGAAGCGCCCGAGTTCGCGGAAGGCGGTTCCCATGGCGGCAAGGCACGGCACGTAGAGCAAGATGAACAGCAGATAAGCCAGCACCTGAAAGCGCCCCAGGTTGAAATGCGCCAGCATCGTCTTGTACGCCCCTTCGTTCCCGGCACTTTCGGATTCATCGATGGCATCCTTGACGCCCAGCGGGTTCGCAATTGAGGTAAATACTTCTACCAAATTCGCTGGGACGCTCACGAGAGCATCTTTCACCGTCGATTTCAGGCTAAAGCCATTGTCCGCAGCAGTCTCGTCCGCGCCAGCCTCCCCTGCTTTTTCAATAGCAGCGTTAGCAGCGCCCGTGCCCTCAATGGCGTACAGCGAGTTGAGCGTACCGACAATCGCTTCCTTCGCAAAGAGCCCCGTAAAGAGCGCCACAGAAGCGGGCCAGTTATCGCGTTCGACGCCAAAGGGTTCGAACACCGGCGTAATCACCGTACCCACGGCACTCAGCACCGACTTTTCGTTGTTGTCGTTGCCGAAACTTCCGTCCGTGCCGACGGAGCCCATAAAGCCAAGCACCGTCACCATAATGAGCACGACCTTGCCCGCGCGGAAAACGAATTCTTTGAGGCGGAGCCATGCGTGACGGAAAAGGTTACGCGCCTTGGGCAGATGGTAAGGCGGCAGTTCCATGATGAACGTCGATTCCTTGCCCATGAAAACCGTGTGGCGCAAGAGCAGTCCGTAAATCAGGGCAATCACAATGCCCGTCAGGTAAATTCCGAACACGAGCGTCCCTGCGCTTTCGCCAAAGAACGCCGCACCGAACAGCGCATACACCGGGAGACGCGCGCCGCAACTCATAAACGGCACCAAAAACAACGTCAAGAATCGTTCGCGTTTATTTTCGAGCGTACGCGTGCCCATGAGCGCCGGCACCGAGCAGCCAAAGCCCACAATCATCGGCACGAAAGCCTTGCCCGGGAGTCCGAGGAACCGCATAAAGCGATCCGCTACGAACGCCGCACGCGACATGTAGCCGGAATCTTCGAGGAACGAAAGGCAAAGGAACATGAAGAAAATGACCGGAATGAACGTCGACACCGTCTGGATACCCGTACCGATGCCGTTCGCCAAGAGCGCCACGACAACGCCCGGCGCGCCAACCTTCGTCAGGAGTTCCGTCATGCCATCGACAAAGATTCCACCGAACAGGATATCAAAGAAATCAATAAACGCACTGCCGACCTTCACCGCAAACCAGAACACCAGATACATGGCGATCAGGAAAAGCGGTATTCCCAGAATTCGGTTCAGGAAAAGTTTATCGAGCTTGTCAGTTCGCGTGCTCGTATTGGTATTGTCGCGGATGACCGCCTTCGCGATATCGCGGGCGTAGGAATAGCGGGAATCGGCCAGCGCAAATTCCACCTCTTCGCCCAAGTCTTCTTCAATCTTGTCGTGCGGGATTTCGACACCGAGTTCGTCGGCAAGTTCCAAAACTCGCCCGCTATGTTCCAGGTACTGCACCGCCGTCCAGCGCGGGCTAGCACCGAGTTTGTCGGCCACGGGCTTGAGCGGCACCGCAATTTCTTCAATCAGCTTTTCCAGGACTTCGGAATGCTTGACCGCCTTCGGGAGCGGGAGTTCGCGGCTATTGTGCAGCAGCTTGTGCAAGTCGTTCACGAATCCTTCGCAGCTCTTGGGCGAAACCGCCGTGAGGCCAATCGCCGTCACGCCGAGGATTTCTTCGAGCTTGTGCAGGTCCACATGGATGCCGCGGCTCGCCGCGATGTCCATCATGTTCACCGCCAGGACCATCGGCACGCCCTTTTCCATCAGCTGGCTCGTGAGGAACAGGTTGCGCTCCAGGTTTGTCGCATCCAAGATATTCACGACCAGGTCCGCCTCGCCCTTGAGCAAGTAATCGAGAGCGGCGCGTTCGTCTTCGGAGTTCGCGAACAGCGCATAAATGCCCGGCAGGTCCACCACGCGAATCGTGTGGTTGTCGAGCTTGAACTGACCTTCCTTCTTTTCAACAGTCACGCCCGGCCAGTTGCCCACAATCTGGTTTGAGCCGGTCAGCGAGTTGAACAGTGCAGTCTTGCCGCAGTTCGGGTTGCCTGCAATCGCAATCGTGAAAACTTCTTTCTCGATAGGCATCAGACTCTCCTCAACTTGAGCACGTTGGCTTCTTGTTTACGGAGCGAAAGCCTGTACGAAAGCACGCTCACCTCTACCGGGTCGCCGAGCGGAGCCACCTGCAAAACCTGCAGCACCACGCCGCGCACAAGCCCCATCGATAAAAGCTTGGACTTGTACTGAGAATCACCCGTGTTGTATCCAATAATTTCGGCCTTGTCGCCTTTTTTAAGCTCCGAAAACTTCGGTTCGTTATTCATACACCAACGATTTACTTTTTCTTAGATTTAGCGGCGTTCGGCTTTTTCGCCGATTCACTGGGCGTGTTCACAAACTCCTCGATTTTCTCGAGAGTCTCCGCCGAAAGGATGTGTTCCATGCAGCAGGCGTCCTTGTCGGCAATCGCCTCAGACACGCCAAGCTTGATCAAAAAGCTCTTCAGCAGAATGTGACGGTTCAAAATCTGGGACGCCACGAGCGCACCTTCCGAGGTGAGTTCGATGCCGCTGTAAGGCTCCTGCGTCACAAGGCCCAGCTTCTTGAGTTCGATTACCGCCTTTGCCACCGACGGCATCTTGACCTTGAGCGCCGCCGCAATGTCGCGGACACGGGCAATCCCGTTCGCAAGGCGCAGCATGTGCACCATTTCCAGGTAGTCTTCAAGGCTCTGGCTTAACTTTACTTGTTCCATAGGACGGCTCCGATTAGACGAAAAACACACCTTATATATTAGTCAACGCTAAATTTAGAAAGCCTCGGCTAATTAGTAAAGGCTAAACTGCGGAAAATGGGGGTATTTTTGCGACAGTTGTCAAGAAATCCTTGACAACTGCTTTATGAAGCGGTAATATGCAAAATTTGCATATTACTACGCTCATTTTTATTTAAATTGTTGTTGACATAGCCCCGTACCGAATGGTTCGGAGCGACCGGAATTTTTGAGATTCGTCTCTTGTTCTCACGACTGAAACTACCACTTTCAAATTCTACGGGAATAAGACGAACGCTCACGTCCCATCTGGGGCGTGGGTCGTTTGTGCTTATCGTAGAAAAGGGTGTGGTAGCCCTCAGTCGTGGTAGGCACATTCGGCTCCACGCCTTTTTTATTTGTAGAGCCAAACTAACGAAATAGAGCAAATCTCGCAAAATGAGGATTTGTTCTATGCTCACATTGAACATTACGGACATACATAGCGAAGCATTAAAAGCGAAACTGAATAGCATCGGCTTGAAAAGTACAAAGGCCTCATCTGCAGAATTCAAGAAACATGTTAACTCCCTTGTTGAATTAGTTCATGACGCACCTAGTGAAGAAGAGGTCCGCGCTAGAATTAGGGATTTCTTTGCTGATACAGAAATATCATCAAAAGAAAATATTGTACTAGGCAAAAAGAGTAATGATAAAAAGGGAACCCCTGATATTTCCATTAACTCTCGTAATGGGAAATATGTCGCTTCTATTGTAGAGGTCAAACACCCATCAAACGACGAAATGCTCAAACAAGATGATGGTAATCGAAAAGCACTACATGAATTAGTTCTGTATTTTATGAATGAAGTTTTTCTTGATGACGAAATTCACAATCGTAATATACAGACTCTAATTGCGACAAATGGTCTTCAATGGTTTATTTTTTCGGCAAAAGATTTTTATCAAATTTTTGGAAACAACGTTTTTTTGAAAAAATATGAGGAATTTCTTAATGCAAATTATGGAGATTCAACAAATGAGTTTTATAAAACAACAAAAGCATATCTTGACAAAACAGATATAACATTACCCTGTATCTATGTAGATCTTTCTAATTTAAATAGCCGCGATGGGGCGATTGTTAAAAATGTTCTGTCCCAGCAATTTCTTCTCGGTGGCACAAAAGAAAAAGATTCCAACGACATAAACAAAAAATTCTATGACGAACTCCTGCACATAATGGGGTTACAAGAATATAAGGATGACGATAATAAACTTGTTATAGGAAGAAAGAAAAATCCCGATAAAGGTTCTCTATTAGAACTGGCCATTGAAAAACTAGATGATAAATATCCTTTTGAAGAGACTTACCTAAATGAAGAACTTGAAGATTACGGCAAGGGCAAACAAGAACAGTTATTCAACCTTGCAGTTGAGCTATGTTTGATGTGGGTAAACCGCATTCTATTCCTAAAACTATTAGAGACCTCCTTGATCTCTTATAAAAAAGAAAATAAAAAGTTCCTTGATATATCGACAATACCAGACTTCCAGAGTCTTTACAATCTTTTCTTCAAGGTGATGGGAGTCCCGCTTAAAAGTCGCAAGGATGAATTTCAACAAAAATTTTCTCAAATTCCTTATTTGAATAGTTCTCTTTTTGAACTTTCTAAACTTGAAAGAACAGCACTTGTAATCGGCAATTTAGCAGACAAAGAACTCCCTTTATTTTCAAAAACAGTCCTGAAAAATAGGAATCGAAAGAAAGAGAATCTTCACACCCTCGAATATCTATTTGAATTTCTGAATGCTTATAAATTTGGAGATGACAGCGATTGCACGATAAACGCATCTGTTCTAGGAAAAGTATTTGAAAAAATCAATGGCTACAAAGATGGATCCGTCTATACACCTGGATACATAACCGCTTATATGTGCAAGGATTCCATAAATGCGGCGATACTTGCAAAATTTTCCGAACAATTGCGAAAGCAAGTCGGAAGCATTGATGAACTTCGAAATATAATAGATTGTTGGGATTTTGACAAGAAAGAAGAACTCGTCTCTATCTTTAATTCTGTAACATTGTGTGATATATCCGTGGGTAGTGGGCATTACCTTGTTTCTGCATTGAACTACCTCCTATATCTAAAATGGAATCTTGGTCTTTTCTTTGATACTCAAAAAAGAAACTTGCGAAGATTTAAAATGGAATTGAAGGATGACTCTTTAAGAATCTATCGTGGCGCAGAAGAACTGAAATATGATTTCAATGATAGCGAAGCGCAATTGCTACAAGAAACATTGTTTGAAGAAAAGAAAAAACTCCTTGAAAACAATTTGTTTGGCGTAGACTTAAATCCGAACTCTGTCAATATATGCAGACTACGCCTGTGGATTGAATTGCTGAAAAACGCATACTATAAAGGACCCAAATACACCGAACTCCAAACACTACCCAATATAGATTTGAATGTACGTCAAGGAGATTCTCTGTTAAGCAAAATTGCAGTAAAAATTTCACACTCACTTTCTACAGATGCAAAAAACATTTCTGATAAAAAAATTAAAGAATACAAAGATCTTGTCAAAAACTTTAAAAATACAGATGATAAAGACACAAAGATTGAATTAGAAAAAAGTATAAAAAATTTGAAAAGAGATATTCGCGGAGAAATAGCACCCTATCTTGAGCTCACGAATATAGAGAAAGAAGCAAACAAAAAAATGGTAAGAAACGACATCTACCGTCATTCAATGGAATGGATGTTTGAGTTTCCTGAACTCATTGATGAAAAAGGACGATTCGTAGGTTTCGACATCATTGTAGGTAATCCCCCGTACATTCCCTTAGCGAACATCAAAAACGCTACGCAAGAATACGGAAGTATGAAGCTAAAAGAAAAACCTATCTACAGCACGTTCTGTAAAGGTGGAGACATTTACACGCTTTTCGTTGAACGAGCTTATGCTTTAGTTGGGAAGAACGGAATTGTGTCTTACATTATGCCCAATAAGTGGATGACCACTGATTACGGCAAGGGGTTACGAAAGTTCTTTTTAGAGAATGGAATAGATAAGATTATAGATTTTGGCGATTATCAAGTATTCCCCAATGTGACAACCTACACCTGCATTTTCTCAAAATACGGGAAAGAAAACAAAAATGAGATAAAGATTGCCAATGTTGACGAATCGGAAAAATTGATTAATGCCGTATATGAGAATTTTCCTCAAAATTATCTTTCCGAAAAAGCATGGATTGTATCATCTATTGCAGAGAATAGGCTAATAGCAAGACTTGAGGATGACTGCGCAACATTAGAGTCTACCATTGGAGATGATTTTTATTACGGAATCAAGTGTGGGTGTGTCAGCGCCTTTCTTGTCGACAAGGAAAAAAGAGATAATTTGATTAATGAACATCCTTCTGCAGCGGAATTACTCAAGCCGATGATGAAGGGTGATGGTCAAGTTGCATGGGAAGAACCATGCGTAAACAAGTATTTGATTGCAATTCCTAAAGGTTTTTCGAAAAATCGATATGGCGATCATAACGAAAATGAAATGTGGGAATCATTTCAAACAGAATTTCCGTCTATTGCCAACTGGCTTAACCAACACGAAAAAGCCAAAACAAGAAGCGACAAAGGTGATTTCTGGTGGGAGTTGAGAGCTTGCAACTATTATGATAAATTCTCGTTACCAAGAATCATGTATCAGACCTTCCAAACAAAAGCATGTTTTACATACAATGAAGAAGATTTAATGTGTGATAATTCTATGTGGCTTTTGTCAGTGCCAAACAAGTCCTTGCTTACCATCTTAAATTCTAAAATGGGCTGGTGGCTTATTTGTAAAAAATGTCCATTAATACAGGGCGGTAGGCAGCTCATATGGGAACAATTCAAAAACATTCCCATACCGCGCATTTTGCCTGACAATCTTTCCGAAATTGCCGATGAAATCTTAAACGGCAGAAAAAACGGTATAGTCACGAAGCATTTAGAAGACGAAGCTGACAAGAGTGTATATGAGGCCTACGGACTAACAGAAGACGAAATCGCTACCGTAGAAGCATTTTCAGAAAAAGAAACCCTGAAACGGACGACAAAATAAAACATATTTGACAAATTTTGACATCTACTTAAATGTATATTTGTAAGTGTAGTTGAATCACCAACACCCATAAATTTCATCAAGGGGGCTATTATGAAGTGGTTTACGCATGAAGAATTAATTGGTGAAATCCTGGCTAATTTGAAGATTAAAAGTATTGGTGACTGGAAATGGAAGGTTTCTAGCCATATAGACAAGCAAAATGGGAGTATTGAGCTGTCTATGATCACTCCCAAACAAACTGAAAGAGGCAAATTACGAGAACAGAGAAACAAACAATTTGCAAAAGATCTTTTAAAAGAACTAATCCATAAAAACTGGAAATATGTTTGGGATCCAGGCGACATCGAAGGCTTGATTTATTATGCCAGCGGCAAATACTGTCTACTAGAAACTGATATTGAACAAAGGGTTTTTGACTCGCAGCCGCGGGGCTACTGGATATGGAAAACCCCCGTCGGTTTCGCCCATGGAGACTATCCAGATTTTTGCAAAAATCTCAAAGAATTTGAAGAAGCTATTAAGACAGCACCAGCAGATTTGAAAACTGTACGAGAGAAAACCATTGATAAAGCCGTTGAAATTGTTGCAGAATTGAATCGAGGCGATAAGGCAATTAGACTCAATGACATAGTATTTCCCCAAAAAGGCTACGAAAGCTCAATCCAAAACGGATTCTTGGCAAGGGCGAAAGAACTGATTTTCAATGCGACAAGGGAGCAACTAGAGTCTGCCTACGACGAATACATGGAAACAAGTGATGATTATACACCAGGATCGTATATCTTTGAAGTAATGCTCAAGCAAATTGGCAACAAGGCCCCAAATCCCGAGAACGAAATGAAAATCGATCACATTCAGTTCGAAGACATAAGGAGGTAGACTATGACTCAACTTACGGAATTCCGCGTTCTCCTTGATGTAACGCTTCTAGTGAGGGCAAAGATAGAAGCTGAAAACAGGGGGGTACCCTCGTGCATAGTCGATGATACAAGTGTGTTCATTTGCTATCTGCTGAAAGAGTTCTTGTTTCGAGAGCTCCCGAAAGGTGATTTCTTCTATGAGAGAAAGTTCGCTTTTGAACGCTTATGTGCAGCGGCTAATAGTGATTCAGCAAGGTATGTGGAAATCAAACAGCTCAAGAATCAACTTAAAGAATATTTGAGAGATGTAAAATATTATTCGGAACAATCGGCGTCCATCATTATAGATGATCTTGATGTATCTTGGATGGTAGAGCATGTCGAAAAAGGTCAGCAAGGTTCAATGCTTGCAAGCATAGGAAAGTGCTACAGGGAATGTACCAAGCAGGAATTTGAATACGATTGTTCTACCCTCGCCCAAACAGTGTCGGACAGCAACTCAGAGTATTTCAATGGCAAACGCTGGGACCTCGAAAACGGAAATATACTCGTGAAGAGAGGAAATGTTGAAAATGGGAAAGACTGAATAGCTAGTTGAATAGGCAAATTAGACAAGTGCTCAACTTGTAAGGAATATTTACAAGTTGCCAATGAGGATCGATCTTACATTACTCATAAAAGTCTCCAATAGCAAACAAATGCACGCCAAATAGAGTTTTTTGATGCACTTTTTTCTACTCCATTTAGACAGAAAAAGGACCGCGGCAAAACGCCACAGTCCCCTTTTTGCGCATTATGCGAGGTAATTAGAAGCTGTACACCGTTTCAAGACCGAAACGCAGAGCATTGTCGTCTTCGTTATCCTGCACTGCAACATCCACCATGCCGAAAGCGGTGATTTCCAGGTTTTCGACCGGAGTGATGTAGATGCGGCCACCGACATCGAACGTAGCAGCGGTATCGTCATCATCATCCAAGGTGTGCGTGTGGTATTCTACAGGAATGCCGAACTTGATGAATTCGGCAAGCTTGAAAGCCGGTTCGGCATACACGAAGAAGTATTCCGGAATTTCGCCGTTGTCAAGGTCGCTTGCATCTTCGGCGGCATCGCCCCTGTCAACAATGGCATAGAAGGCAGTCGTCTTGATATCGAACATACCCACTTCGAAGGTCGGCTCAACCAAGAAGGCGTGAGCGGTAGAAGTCCAATCCTGACCTTCCACGACATCGCCGTCGTCACCCAGGTAGTCGGCATGGAAGCCATACACAGCCCTGAAGCCAAAGCCACCGAGAGAGAGGCCCGCTTCTACACCGGCATGGAGTTCGTTATGCTGAGTGGTCTGGAAGCTCTTGTAGTCTACATACGGACGCAAGTGCTGACCGGCATAATCGAATTCGTAGGCGGCGTGCACATCGTAAACCTTGGCACCTTCTTCGTCGGCCCAGTCGTTATCGCCACGACCAAA
The DNA here is from genome assembly GCF_900142495.1 of Fibrobacter sp. UWOV1. Lineage (NCBI taxonomy): Bacteria > Pseudomonadati > Fibrobacterota > Fibrobacteria > Fibrobacterales > Fibrobacteraceae > Fibrobacter > Fibrobacter sp. UWOV1. Next base: position 259,686 of record NZ_FRBA01000001.1, read on the forward strand.
GCCAACACCGAGAATGAAGCCAGCCAGGTCAATTTCAAGACCGCGGATATCGTGTTCCTTCATACCGGCGGCGTTATCGGCAGGATCGTCGTAGTCATAGTAGGCAACGAATGCACCTTCCGAGAAAGTCAGGTCGCCCAGCTTAACCGAGAAGAAATCGGCCGGCTGGTACTGAATATAGGCGCCGTTGTAAATGGCGGCCGGATCAGTCGTTTCACCGTCGGCTTCGAGGCCAACGAATGCAGACCACTTTTCGTTGAACTTGACTTCAAAATTCAGGTCGAAGGTAGAAGCGTAGGAATGGTTCAGGTCATCTTCTGCCCAGACATTGCCTGTGTAAGCATCAAATTCCACTTCGCCATTGTACTTGACTTCCATCTGGGCTTCCGAAGTGCCTTCGTTCATGCTAGCCTTGAGCATGCCGAGAGCGTTACCGGCGGCGTCAGCGACTTCGCCCGGGTTAGTGTTTTCGGCAGGAGCGGATTCAACGGTTTTTTCTTCGGCAGGAGCGGCAGCGACAGGAGTTTCCTGAGCCGGAGCAGCGGCAGGGGCTTCCTGGGCAGGAGCCGGAGCGGCCTGAGTTTCAGCAGGGGCAGCAGCGGGAGCTGCAGCAGGAGCTTCCGCAACAGGCGCTGCAGCGGGGGCTTCGGCGGCAGGGGCAGCTTCCTGAGCGAATGCGGGTATCGCAAACACGGAGGCAGCAGCAAGGCCGAACACAAGATTAGACGTCAAACGGTTCTTCATTTTTCTCTCCCTTGACGGATTGATTTTCTGTTTTTGTAACACTCCGTCAGGTTTTTTACAAATAGTGCTACAAAAACGCTTGGCTATCGCCTTCTGTGTGCTATTGTTGCAAAATGCGTGCCAAGATGTTTTAGTTTAGTTTCAAAAATTAGACTAATCTAATTCAAGTTTTTTAATTAAGGGCCGGCAGGTTTTGGGCCTACCAGCCCTATTCTTGATTCCAAAGGTTAGTCTTCGAATCTCTTTTCCTTATTGGCCTTCATGCCGAAGAGCTTGAGGAAGATTCCCGTACCCACAAGCACCACGATGGCAGCGACAATCCATGTCACGTTTCCACCAACAGGCACCTGGTAAAGGAGTACCGCCACAGCCCAGGCAAGGAGCGTCTGCACCGTCGCCATGAGGATTGCGAGGCCGAGGCCGATTTCGCGGGCAACCACACCCATGGCTGCAAGGCACGGCACGTAGAGCAGGATGAAGATGAGGAATGCGAACACCTGCCAGTTAAAGCCATCCACCGGGTTACCGTTTTTGTCCGGGTTGTGGAAGTAGGAGCGGAGGTTCGCATAAATATCCATCGTCTCGGAGAGGTCGCCTTCTTCGAGAGCGCCCATTTCGTCTTCGGAGAGTTCGAGGCCTGCGGCAGCGAGCTTGGCAAACACGGCTTCGCGGGTCTTTTCATCCTCTTCTTCTTCGCCGAAGGTTTCGATGGCTGCATATTCTTCGCAGGTCAGCACCTTGGCGTCGGTAATCTTGTCCAAAGTTTCTTTCTTGAGTTCGGCTGCTTCCTGGCCTTCCAATTCACCGGTGGTTCCGAGCGGGTCGGTGAGGGAGCCGAATACTTCGGCGAGGTTAGCAGGAATCGAGCCGAGAGCTTCGAGCACGGCGCCCTTGATGTCGGGTGCGCCACCTTCTTCCTCTTCTTCGGCAGGGCATTCGTCAATGCCCGCGATAAGGGGCTTTTCTTCTGCAGGAGCGGCTTCGGCAACAACTTCTGCGGGTTCAGCAGGTGCTGCGGCACTATCGGCAACCACAGCGCTATCGGTTGCAGCAGAATCAGCGGCAGCAACAGTCGAATCGGCCTTCACGCTATCCGTAGCGGCAGAATCAGCGACTGCAACTTGTTCCGGTTCCGCAGCCTTGCCATCTTCATTCGTTTCCGAATTCTGAATTCCGGATTCCGAATTGTTCTCCCCCACCATGGAATAGAGCGAGTTCATGGTACCGATAACAGCTTCCTTGGCCAACAGGCCAGTGAACAGCGACACGGATGCAGGCCAGTTTTCTTTTTCGACACCGAAGGGTTCGAATACCGGCGTAATGGCCTTACCGATTATAGAAAGCAAGCTGTTTTCGGAGTCGCCGTTACCGGCAGTGAACTCGTTTGACTTCACCACCTTGGATTCGTCAACAACGAAACCTTCGGGGAGAGCAACATTTTCAGTCTCGCCTTCTTCATTTTCCTTGACCATCTGGTAGCCGTCTTCGGCCTGGACGATTTCGGTCGTCTTGCCGTCAACATCGACATACATCTTCTCCACAATACCAAAACTGTTGAGGAACCCGAGCACAGCAACGGCAAGCGTAATCACCTTACCGGCGCGCCAGATGTAGTCGCGCAGGCGCTGCCAGCAGTGAATCATCAAGGACTTGAACTTGGGCAAGTGATACGGCGGAAGTTCCATCACAAAGTTAGAGGCCTGGCCTTGGAAAAGCGACCTCTTCAGGAACAAACCGTAAACGATAGCGAACAGCACACCGGCGAGGTAAAGCAGGAACACCACCGTGCCCGCCATCTTGCCGAAGAATGCCGCCGCAAACAGTGCATACACCGGGAGGCGTGCGCCGCAGCTCATGAACGGCACCAAGAAGATGGTGAGGAAGCGTTCACGCTTGGATTCCAGCACGCGGGTGCCCATAATGGCCGGCACGCCGCAACCGAAGCCCACCATCATCGGCACGAAGGCACGACCCGGGAGCCCAAGGAAACGCATGAAACGGTCTGCAACGAAAGCCGCGCGGGCCATGTAACCCGAGTCTTCCAAGAACGAAAGGCACAGGAACATGAAGAAGATGACCGGGATGAATGTCGAAACCGTCTGGATACCGGCACCGATACCGTCGGCGAGAATTGCCGTGACAAAGGAGGGGCAGCCGAGTACATCGCCCAGCAGGTAGCCGAGGCCATCCACGAAAATCGCACCGAACAGCACGTCAAAGAAATCAATGAACGCAGAACCGATCGTCACCGCAATCCAGAACACCAGATACATGATGACCAGGAAAATCGGGAGAGCCGCCCAGCGGTTCAAAAGAACAGCGTCAAGCTTGTCCGAGAACGTCTTCTTGGCGCGCGCAGAAACAATCGCCTTCCCCGCCACCTCGTGAGAAATGGAATAGCGGTTTTCGGCCATCGCAAATTCCGGCTCTTCGCCCAGAATCTTCACGACTTCGGCCTTGTCGAGCTTCACGCCCGCTTCGGCGAATTTGTCTGCATAGCTCTTCTGGTTGCCCAAGTACATGAGCGAAACCCAGCGAGCATCTGCATCCAAGAGCTTTGCGACCGGAGCCACCTTCGGTTCCAAAACCTTGACGGCTTCCTCGACCTTGTCGCCGTAAACCATCTGCTTCGGGAGCGGCATCGGGCTCGCAAGCACGTGGCCCATCTGGCTAATGAAATTGGTGACGCTCTTTTCGCTCACGGCAGAAAGCGGAATGCACGGCACGCCGTAAACGTCAGAAAGTTCGTCGAGATCCAGCTGGATTCCACGATTTTCAGCGATATCCATCATGTTGACGGCAATCACCATCGGAATCTTCATGTCGGCAAGCTGGCTCGTGAGGAACAGGTTGCGTTCCAGGTTCGTCGCATCGACAATGTTGATAATCAGGCTCGCTTCGCGGCTGAGCAAGTAATCGACAGCAGCGCGTTCGTCTTCGGCATTTGCGAACAAAGCGTAAGTACCCGGAAGGTCCACCAGGCGAATCTGGCGGTCGCCCAGTTCAAAGTAACCTTCCTTCTTTTCGACCGTCACGCCGGGCCAGTTACCCACATGCTGGCGTGCACCCGTAAGGGCGTTAAAGAGAGCCGTCTTACCGCAGTTCGGGTTACCGGCAATTGCAATCGTCAAAAGTTTTCTGGCAGCCATTATACCCTCCTCAACTTGAGAACATTGGCTTCTTCTTTACGGAGCGAGAGCCTATAAGAAAGCACCGCCACTTCGATCGGGTCGCCGAGCGGGGCCACCTGCAAGACTTCCATTTGAACGCCACGCACAAGGCCCATCGAAAGCAACTTGGACTTGTAACGGGAATCGCCTTCGTTATAGCCGACGATTTCTACCTTGTCGCCCTTCTTGAGATCCGAGAACTTGGGCTCGGTACTCCACTTTTTCGTTTGCGACTTTCCGCCGCATCCACAATTACAGCTCATATCATCCTCATATAAAAACGAGAAAACTCTTGAGCGGAGCCTTCCTGTTTACTTTGTGTTTTTGACAAGCCTTAGTTTTTTTACCGAAGAAACTTTTGCCGAGGCAATCGCATTCGACGGTTTCACAAAATCTTCAATCTTACCGAGCGTTTCTGCCGAAAGAATATGTTCCATACTGCAAGCATCCTTGTCGGCAATCGCTTCGGACACGCCCAGCTTAATCAGGAAACCCTTCAGTAGAATATGACGGTTTAAAATCATGGCGGCAACACGTTCGCCCTCTTCGGTGAGTTCCACGCCGCTGTAGGGTTCCTGCCTAACAAGGCCCATCTTCTTGAGTTCAACCATGGCCTTTGCAACCGACGGCATTTTCACGCCGAGAGCCGCCGCAATATCCTTGACGCGGGCAAGCCCGTTCGCCAGGCGCAGCATGTGCACCATTTCCAGATAGTCTTCTAAGCTTTGAGTCAGTTTTGTATGGTCCATTTCAACCAGCCTTGTTTAGACGCGGCTAATATAGTTTAATAAAACTAATTAGGCAAGACTAAAAATATTATAATAGCCATACTTTTTTAGACAAATCTAACTTTGAAACGGAAAATTTACATTATTTTGGCTTTTTTGCCCTTGTTTTTGCAGTTAGATTTATCTAACTTTTAGTTAGACAAGTCTAATTCAGAAAGTCGCCATAGCTTTCGGACTCAGGCTTGTTAGGTTGAATCAAAAAATCAATTCCCTCTTTTGTGTCTCTTTGGGAATAAAGGTGCCCCCGCTCAAGTAGCTCTGAGCAGGGGCATTTTTTGATAATTTAGGTGATTTTTGAGGGTTGCGGCCCTACGCGCGTTTTAGCGGGGTCATGCTCTTGGCACAGATTCCCATGGTCGAGAGGTTGTGCAACAAGGCCGAGGTCGAGGGCGCCAAGAAACCGAAGAAGCCTGCCGCCAGCAACGACGTGTTGAAGGCAACGATAAAGCGGTAATTCGCCTGGATACGTTCCATAAGCAGCGTACTCAACGTACGGAGTTCGGCGAGATCGCGCAGGTCTTCGCTGCGGAGGGTCACATCGGCGGTTTCGCGGGCAATGTCGCTGGCATCGCTCATGGCAACCGACACGTTCGCGGCAGCCAAAGCGGGAGCATCGTTGATTCCATCGCCCACCATAATCACGCGGCGGCCTTCGGCCTTCATTTTTTCCACATAGCGGTGCTTGTCTTCGGGCAGCACCTGCGCAAAGAAGGTGTCGATGCCCAAAAGTTGCGCCGTGCGTTCGGCAGCCTTCTGGCTATCGCCGGTAATCATCGCCACATGCTTGATTCCGCGTTCACGGAGCATGCGAATCGCTTCTGCCACTTCGTCTCGCGGAGGATCGCTAATGCAAAGCACGCCCGCAAGGTTCCCGCCAATGGCAAGGTAAATCACGGATGCGGCTCCGGCGAGTTCGTCGATCTTTTTCTGTTCCGCCTCGCCCACCGCAATTTTTTCGTCTTCGACGACGAAATGCTTGCTGCCGATAACGGCGCGTTCACCGTCGAGGGTCGTCGCGATTCCATGCGCCACGATGTACTTCACGTCAGCATGTTCTTCTTCGTGGTCGATTCCCCGTTCGGCGGCACCGCGCACAATGGCGCGCGCCATGCTATGCGGGAAATGCTCTTCGATGCAGGCCGCAATGCGGAGGATTTCTTCTTCGCTGCGGTTACCGAACGGAATCACGCGTTCGAGTTTCGGTTCCGCCTTGGTGAGCGTTCCCGTCTTGTCGAAAACGATGGTGTCTGCAAGCGCAAATTCCTCCAGGTACTTGCCGCCCTTCACGGTCATGTTGCGGTCGGCCGCTTCGCGCAGCGCCGAAATCACCGAAATCGGGGTGGAAAGCTTGATGGCGCAAGAATAGTCCACCATCAGAATCGAAACCGCCTTGGTAATGTTACGCGTAAACAGGAGTGTGAGCCCGAATCCGATAAAGCTGAACGGCACAATTCCGTCGGCAAGGCGTTCGGCGCGGCTCTGGATAGAGGCCTTCAGGTCTTCGGAGCGATCGATGAGTTCGATGATTTTCTGAATCTTGGTGTTGCCGCTCACGGCTCGGACAGATACTACGATGGAGCCTTCGTCCACAATGGTGCCCGCAAAAACAGACTTCCCGACTGTCTTGTGCACTGCCTGCGATTCGCCCGTCATGGTCGCTTCGTTCACAAAGGCATCGCCTTCGGCAACGGTTCCGTCCACCGGAATCATGCAGCCGGAACGCACACGCACGAGGTCGCCCACCTGAACGTCCTGCATACGCACCTGAACATCGACGCCGTCCTTGACTACCCACACGCGGTCAACCTTAACGGCAAGGCTTGCGGTAAGGGCGGTTCGCGTACGCGCCTTGGTGTAATCTTCCAGAAGGCTGCTCACGTTCAGCAGGAACATGATGGTCCCTGCCGATTCGTAATTGCGCTGCAAGATGCTCGCCCCGATGGCGGCACCGTCCAACACCTCGACAGAAAGTTTCCCTTCGCCAAGGCAATTCAAGCCCTTCGCCACAAACTTGAGGCCCCTGTAAATCAGGTGTGCCGTACGAATGGGGGCAGGGATCAGCAACTTGGCCAGGTAACGCCGCGCAATCATGAACGCGAGTCGGTTCTTGAATTGCGTGTCGAGTTCCTGCAGTTGGTATTCGGTATCGGGTTCAATTTCCGGAAGATTAGCAACGTCCAGATTCCGGACGAAATCAATCACCTGTTCACGATAGCCATCTTCGTATTCCAGCAGAATACCGCCGTTTTCCGAATGGACTACCGCTTTCTGGACATAAGGTTCACTCACGCATGCCATGTGGATGCGCGGTTCATGCATTTTTTCAAATGCGTAGGCCCCCGCCCGAAAGCGGATTCGCCCCGGCTGATCGTAAACAATCTTGAATTTCATGGATTACTTCGCTTCTGCTTCTTTCTTCGCGTCGTTGCAGATGTCTGCAGCCTGGTCCTTCATATCTTGGAAGGTTGCCTTGGCGTCGGCAGTAATCTTCATGCCTTCGGCAAGTCCCTTGACGGCATATTCGCGAGTTTTGGGAGCCTTGAGAATCTTCTTGATGATAGTCGGGCCAACGACACCGGCCACCACGCACCAGAACTTTTCATTTTTCCATACGGGCATAGCTTACTCCTTTTGTTCCGCCCTAATGTCATCCCCGACTTGGTCGGGGATCTTCATTAAAGCTTTGTTGTTCTTTGCATAATAATCTACCTAAAATTCACTTAAAACGCAAACTACATACAAACTAACAAACAGACTTCAAGCCCAAGTCCTGTATGGCTTCCGTGTGACTAACATTGTTGCAAATTTGCAAATTAGTTCACGTTACACAACTTAGTTTCCATATAAATAACTTAGTTAGCGTAAACTATCCGAAGTTAGATATATCTACCTGAAACTGTAACGAATCTTTGTAGCGAAAGTGCGTCCCAGTTTAGATTCTCCATACTTGTCGTAAACGGTTTCGTCCATAAAGTTATCGACTTCAAAGCTCCAAGCGAGTTTGTTTTCCCACACGGAATATTCAATACCCAAATCCTGCGTGAACGAAGCGTCTATTTTCCGGCTCTGACGAGAACTGATTTTCCAGCCATAGTAATATTCATCGGTATAGTTTGCGGCCCACCAGAACTTGACAAAATCGTTCTTATTGAATATATCGCCCATGTGGAATTCAGCGAGGTAGTTCATGAAGAATCGCGGAATATTCGGGATAATCGCATCCTCAAGAATACCCTGCTTCGCATTGTAATCTATATTGCGCAAATCCTGGAAAGTCCAGTTCGTCCCAAGCAACACCCATTCATTCACATCCAGTTTCACATCGCCCTCGTAGCCCCAGCCGCGAATCGGATTCATATTAAAATACGGCACCGACATCTGAGAAGCACTCATATAGTGAATGCGGTTCTTGTAATAGGAATAGAAAACGTCGCCATCAAATCGGAACCGCGCAAACAGCGGAATTTCTTGCAAATCCAAGGAGAGACCTACGTTAAAATTGTCCGCTTCTTCGGGCTTGAGGTTTGTCGCAGCACTCACGCGGATTCCATCGCCAAAGAGTTCATCAGGCGTGGGCAGGCGCACTGCATGCTGGTAAGAGCCCTTGACCGCAAGCGGTTTTACAATCCGGAACATCAAGCTTTCATCATAGCTAAAATCATTGTAATCATTCGATTCTACAGAAGCCTGTTGCAACAAACTTGTTGAAGTGTTGGAAATTTCAGCCTTCATGTAATGGAACTTGAAACCCAACAGGTTCTGGAGTCTCGAATCAAAGAAATTATCTTCAAGCGAAAGCCCCGTCGTCACCGAAATCGTCTTTCCCGGATACCCCGCTGTATTGAATCCGACCATTTCGGAACCCAAGTCATCTTCAGGATCTTCCTTGTGATACCGGAAAAGCGTATTCCAGTAAATAAATTGATTCTTAAAGAACTGATAATCCAGATTCAGTAAATTATTGAAATCGTACGCCTGCACAGTACGGAATTTCGGAAGTCCCATCGAAGAAATTTCGCCCACATTCTTTTTGGCGGTATCGCAACTATACCAGTTGCGGCAATGGACACGACTCGTGTCAATAATTTTATTTTCATTGTAACCAAACGAAAAATGGTCACCGAAATTCAAGTCTATTACAAACAAATTTTTCTTATCTAATCCGAAAGTCGCTCCTAAATTATACCCTTCGGCAGTCGCTTCAACAATGCGGTTCGCTTCGCCCTGAATTTCCTTATCGAACGCACCGTAGCTGGCACCCAGCGAAATCTGGTCAAACCAAGTGTTCATTAGGTTTGCGAAAGCCTGCACATTGTAAGAGGTGTAACGGTCATGATCGCGAACGACAGTCGTATCTTTACCAGTTGAACTTTTCATGTAAGGCGAAGTAAACTTGTAATCATTATCGGAATGATTAAAGTAGCCCGAAACACCCACTTCTAGGCCAACACCACCCGCAATGCTATCGATTAAATGGCTCGCACTTACCGACGCCTTGTGCGTATTGAAACTTGAAAGGCTGTAGGACGCATCCACCGAATTGGCGGGACGCTTCTTGGTAATGATATTGATGGCACCGCCCGCACCGTCCGTAGCAAAACGTGCCGGAACATAGCCCTTGTAGACTTCAATGTCTGCAATCTGGTCAATAGGGATATCGTCAAGACCCAAGTTGCCTTGCGTCTCTACGGGGACGCCATTTACCAGCACCTTGATGTTCTTGCCTTCCATGCCGCGAATGTTGATTTTGCCTTCGCTGCCCATGCCACCGGACTTGCGCACCTTAACGCCCGAGGCTGAATTGACCGCCTTCGAAACGGTCTTACTCGTATTCTGCATCTCGGCTGCGTCAATCGTCGCAACCGATTCCGCCTTTTTGGCTTGCTTCGCCTGTTCCGCTTCTATTTCAGATTCCACCGAGAGCTCGTCCAGCTGCGTGACACTTGATGCATTTGCAGCAGATGCCTCTGACCGCGCCATATCATTTGCGTTATCAGTTGTCGCATTGTTTTCTGGAGCAGATTCTTCAAGAAAATCGTCTATCGAGGTAATTTCATCATCTTGGGCACGGACCGAAACCGCACCAACCGTTGCAAATATAAGGGCAAGCGTTGCCGCCTTGTAAATAAACATCTTTTTCATCGCAGCGCAATTGAGCAATTTTTAGGTCAAAAATCTACTCCAAACGGTTTGAAGAAAATCCAAATAGCTTTTTGAATTTTGATTTTGCGAATCAAAAAAAATCCGCCCTTGCTTGAGCAAGAACGGAAGTTTGTGTTTATGAGGATATTAGGGGTTTATGGAGAAATTTTACTTGAGCGGCACAATCCACATCGGAATCGGTTCCACTGTAGCAATCTTTTTAGCCTTTCCGGTCTTCGGGTCATAACGGAAGTAGGCGTTGCCGTCTTCTTCGGTAGACACAGCAAAAATCACGGTACCGTCTTCATCAATGTACTTACCATAGCTAGCCCAGCTAGAAGAGTAACCAATCGGGAGAGCCTTCATGGTCTTCTTGGCAAGATCGATTTCCACCGGCTTGCAAGTGTTATTGTGGTAGCTATCCATATCAGTCCAAACCTGCTGCAGGTCCACCATCACGTTCAAGAATGCATAAACCTTAGTTCCATTCGCGTAGGTAGTGGGGCTCAGGTACTTGAAGTTACCTTTCTTGGTAACATCATCGATAGCGACGTCCTTGGTTACGAGCCACTGATAATCCTTGTCGAACTTGGTTTCACCTACCTTGATGCGGAGGAAACCGTCAATCTGGCCGGGAGCATAGCCCCAGGAGGCATTGCTGTAGCAGTAAATGTAACCGTCAGCAACGATGAACGACTGGTTTTGGGAATCATCCAGGGAGCCCACAGCCGCGACGCGGTCATCTTCGGCCACAGCAATAACCTCGTCTTTCTTGATATCAATGATAGCGACCTGAGCCGTATTGCCGGTAGCATAGTCGCTCACGTTCTGCAACAGGCCAACATAGAGCCGACCGTCCACGATTACGCCTGTACCCGGGCTCACCACGAGAGCGTCCTTGTTCTTGTATTTGGACAGGTCAATCGCGCCCGTGCGCTTCATGGTCTTCGGGTTGATGATGAGCAGCGAGTCAAGCATGCCGCCCAAGTAGGCTTTTTCTTCATTCACGAAGTAAATGTGGTTTGCCCATGCGCCAGCAAGCGAAAGTTCAGCCGTCTTGCTACCAATCTTGTTGTTTGCATCGAGACTGTAGCGTGCAATGGTTCCCACATCAAGGTCGGCAATGAACAGGGAATTGTCGTAATAGACAACGCCTGCGCGGGTTCCGACTTCGATATAGTCGGAGCCGATATCATCTGTATGGTCCAGCGACATCGTGCCAATGAACATCGTTTCGCCCGAGGCAATCGCAATTGCAAATTCGCGTTTGTATTCGCCTTTTTCTTCCTTCTTGGAACTGCTGGAATTATCCTTGCTATCGCTAGACTTGGCATTGCTGCTGCTAGATTTGTTTTCGCTGTCACCAGACTTTTCGGACGAAGAACTGGAAAGTTCCTTGTCGTTTTCAGAGCTTGCCGAAGAAGAATCGTCGCAAGCAACCAGCATACCAAGCGACACAATGAGCGCCGCTAAGAATCTTTTTTTCATAAATACTCCTTGAAATTGATGCGGGAAAAACCGCGTTTGTTAATTTTGCGGAGCATTTTAGAAATGATTTGAGGGACGTTCTACTCCAAAAAGGAAAGAAAAAATCCAATTGGATTGTAAAGTCAAAAACTTCATTTTATCAATGTTAGGCCACCATTTAATTCCATTTAGTCATTTTTCACTCCATTCAGACATTCTTGCAATAAAATTTTTCTATCGCCGTCACAAAATTAGCCTTGACAAAGTTTTGTTTACTAATTAGATTTGGCTTACTTTTTAAGACTAGACTAACAAAGCCGGTTTAAAGAGATTTTTGAGGGAAATATGTTGAATATTAACGGAATTGAATGGTTGCACAAAGTCGGGTGCTACCATACAACGCTTGAAAGGGATCCGCTCCTGGTTCTTGAATTTTGCCGAAAGGGGCAAATCAGCTGGGCCGGCGGAGCACTCCCCTGCAATCAGCTGAAGGCAGGAGAAATGCTGGTTTACGACGCGTGGACTTCGGGAGCGCTAACGCGTTCCGCCGATTACTGCGGCGACCGCATTTTGTTCTTTGAAGAATCGATAAGGTACATCCGCGAACATTTTGCTGGTTTTCTGATTGACATCAAGATGCTCGCACAGAAAATGTGCCGACCGGGCCGACCGTTTATCGTCCACACCAAGGAAGAAGTCGCTAGCGCTTTCGAAAAAGTCGACAACAAGTCTAAGAACTTGCAGGCGGAATATGGCAGGCTCGCCATTTTGGAGCTTTTGCTCACCCTGAAAAACCTAGACACGCAACGAGAATCCATTTGTCGCGAATGCAATTTATCTTCGATGCAGATTGAAAAAATCTACTGCATCCGTTCGTTTATCTGCGAAAACATGGACAGTCATTTCACCATCGAGGAACTTTCCGACAAATTTGACATGCCGCCTACCGCAATGAAACTCTGCTTCAAGAACGTGTTCGGTTTGCCGGTATTCACTTACGCTCGCCGCGAGCGCATGAAACTGGCAGCCAAGCAACTTCGCGAGTGCGACCGCGGGATTCTCGAGATCGCAGGCGAAGTCGGCTACAATAACGGGAGCAAGTTCGCCCACGCCTTCCAGGATGTGATGGGCATGACCCCCAAGGAATACAGGAAAAAATACAGACTCACGAATGTAGCATGATAACAATGTGCAATGTGTAATGAGGAATGTGTAATGACAGCCCATTCTAATTTCACATTTCACATTCAACATTTTCAATTAAACCATGAAAAACACTTTCAAAAAACTCTACGCTTACATGGGTTCGCGAAAACCGCTGTTCCCGCTAGCATTGATTCTCTCGGCATTGAGCGCCATCGCAGGGCTCGTGCCGTTTTTACTGATGTGGCTGATTGTCCGCGAGGTTATCTCTGGCGGTGACATGACGAACATCAAGATTTTTGACTACTCCATCGGAGCGGTTCTCGCCTCGGTCGCAAGCGTTCTGCTCTACTTTGCGGCCCTCGCCTGCTCGCACTTGGTCGCATTCAGGCTCGAAGGAGACCTGCGTCGATTCGCCATGAAAAAACTGATGAGTGCGCCTCTCGGATTCTTCGACAAGAATCCGACCGGCAAACTCCGCAAGATTATTGACGACAACGCCGCGATTACGCACACCTTCGTCGCGCACGAAATGCCCGATATTTCGGGCACCATCCTGATTCCCATCGTGGCGCTTGTGATGATGTTCGTTTTCGATTGGCGACTCGGCCTTGCCTCTTTGGTGCCTATCGCCTACGCCTTGTTCATTTTGGGCACCATTGGCCGCAGGGGAACCAAGTTCATGGAACGCTACATGCAGGCACTTGAAGAGATGAACTCCGAAGCGGTGGAATACGTGCGCGGAATTCCTGTAGTCAAGGTTTTCCAGCAGACGATTTTTTCGTTCAAGAGTTTCTACAACAGCATCGTGACTTACCACAAGATGGTCACAGCCTATTCCAACAACTGGAAAGTCCCTTACTGCATCTACACGATTCTCGTGAACGGATTCGTGTTGTTCCTGGTGCCGACAGCAGCGCTCATCATCGGTAACAACGGCGATGTAAAACTCACCATCGTAAACATGATGATTTACGTGCTGGTGACTCCGCTGTTCTCGCAGTGCGTGATGCGCAGCATGTACCTGAGCAATGCCACGAACCAGGCGGGCATTGCCATTGACCGCATCAACGATATCGCCCGCACCAAAGATTTGGAAGTATGCGAAAACCCCGTCCCTATGGAGCATTTCAATGTTGAATTCTGGAATGTAAACTTCACCTATCCCGATACAGACAAACAGGTATTGAGCGACATTTCGTTCTCGGTGCCGGCGGGTCACACAGTCGCACTTGTCGGGCCTTCGGGCAGTGGCAAGAGTACGATTGCAAAACTTCTGCCGCGATTCTTCGATGTCGATAGCGGCGAGATTACTATTGGCGGTGTTTCTGTAAAGCAAATTGACCCGAAGGAACTGATGAAGAACGTTTCGTTCGTGTTCCAGAACACCCGCCTTTTCAAGATGAGCATTCTGGACAACGTTCGTTACGGCATGCCCGACGCGACTCTTGAGCAGGTAAACAAGGCGCTTGACCTTGCGCAGTGCCGCGAAATCATTGACAAGTTGCCCGCTGGCATCAATACCGTTATCGGAAGCAAGGGAACATACCTTTCGGGCGGCGAGCAGCAGCGAGTGGTGCTTGCACGCGCCATCTTGAAGAACGCCCCCATCGTGGTGCTCGACGAGGCAACCGCCTTTGCAGACCCCGAAAACGAACGCCTGATTCAAGAAGCTTTGCACAAACTGGCCGCAGGCAAGACCGTTCTGATGATTGCCCACAAGCTTACAAGCGTGGTGAACGCCGACCAGATCATCGTTGTTGAAGAAGGCGAAATCGCTGAACGCGGAACGCACAGCGAATTGCTTGAAAAGAACGGCATTTATGCCAAGATGTGGGCCGAATACCAGCAGTCTGTCACATGGACCCTCGACAATTCCAAGGATAATGAAGGAGGCGAAAATGTATAAGTGGGTTCAGAATACTTTTGCTCTTTCGGAAGAAGGCTCGCGCACGTTTGTCCGTGGCGTCGTCTGGACATTCCTGCACTTTGTTTCGCTCATGTTCCCGATGATGATGCTCTTTTATTTTTTGATGGAGCAGATGGGCGTCGGTGAATTTGCAGGCAAAACTCCGCACGGAACCTTGTTCTATGTGGGCATTGCGGTAATTCTGTTTGTGGTGATGCTTGTCATTTACAGGTTCTCGTACAGCGCGACTTACAGTAGCGTGTATGACGAAAGCATGCGTCGCCGCGTCTCGATTGCCGAAAAGCTTCGCAAACTGCCGCTCTCGTTTTTTGGCAAGAAGAACCTTTCGGATTTGACATCGACCATCATGGACGACTGCAATGCTCTCGAAATGATTTTCTCGCATGCGGTACCGGAACTTTTCGCCGCCATCGGAAGCGTTACCATAATTGGCATCATGCTGTTCTGCTACAACTGGAAAATGTCCATCGCACTTTTCTGGGTGGTGCCCGCAGCGGCATTGATCATTGCGCTATCCAAGAAAATTCAGGATCGCTGGTTCCAGAGTTCTTACAATGCGCGTCGTGAAATCATGGAAGACATCCAGGAAGGCCTCGAAAATGTGCAGGAAATCCGTTCCTACTCGGGCGAAGCCGCCTACCTCGACCATTTCGACAAGGACTGCATCAAATACGAAAAAACGCAGATGGATTCCGATATCAAGGTTGGCATGTTCCTGAATTCGGCGCAGGGCATTCTCAAGATGGGTCTTGCCACGGTGCTGATTACAGGCGCAAGGCTTTGGACCAAGGGCGAAATCGATGTGTTTACCTACCTGGTGTTCATCGTATGCGCGGCGACTGTCTACAACCCAGTTTTCCTCGTATTCAATAACCTCGCCGAACTGTTCTTCGTGAACGTGCGCCTGCGCCGTTTCCGCGAAATGAACCAGATGAAACCTCAGGAAGGCGTAACGGCATTCGTTCCCCAGAATTACGACATCGAATTCAAGGATGTTGACTTTAATTACAACGAGAACAAGCAAGTTCTGAAAAAGGTTTCATTCACGGCAAAACAGGGCGAAATCACCGCACTTGTGGGCCCGAGCGGCAGCGGAAAGACAACCGCCGCCAAAATTGCCGCACGATTCTGGGACATTCAAGGTGGCAAGGTGACCCTCGGCGGGCAGGACATCAGCAAGATTGACCCTGAAACGCTCCTCAAGAATTTCTCCATCGTCTTCCAAGACGTGGTGCTGTTCAACACAAGCATCAAGGACAATATCCGCATCGGCAAGCGCGATGCCAGCGACGAAGAAATCTTGAAGGTCGCAAAACTCGCGGGATGCGACGAATTCGTACAGAAGATGCCGCAAGGCTATGACACTGTCATCGGTGAAAACGGCGAAACGCTCTCGGGCGGTGAACGCCAGCGCATCTCGATTGCACGCGCCCTGTTGAAAGATGCGCCCATCATCTTGCTCGACGAGGCGACCGCAAGCCTCGACGTAGAAAACGAATCCAAGATCCAGCGCGGCATTTCGCAGCTGGTAAAGGGCAAGACTGTCATCATCATCGCGCACCGCATGCGTACCATCGCAAACGCCGACAAGGTCGTGGTGCTGCAAGACGGTCACATCGCCGAAACGGGCACCCCTGCCGAGCTCAAGGCGAAAGGCGGCCTATTCAGCAAGATGCTCGAATTGCAAATGAACAAAAATTAATACAAAATTAGCCTTGACAAACATCAAGGCTTTTTTTATATATTTGTTAGAGAAATCTAACTTTACAATTTATTTGTAGTTTGCAATAAAAATGAATCGCCTTTTAGACCACCGTCTCGTTCGCCAATGCGCGCCAACACTCGCCGGACTCAAGGTCGGAAGTTTATTCTGCCTTGAATCTTCATCCAGCGAAACGCTGTGTAAACAACTCGCCCACTGGAACAAGGAACTCAACCCTCGCGGCGTGTGCGTGCGCGTTATCGCAGAACGCTGCGGTCGCAGTTTTATCTACGTCTATCGCGAAGACGCCCTGAAAAAGCTTATTGCCGAGCCGGAAATCCGCCATTTTCTCGCCGCCTACGGCTACACAGACTTTAGCACCGACTGTGCACTCGCATACATGACGGCGCGCATCCGCAAATGCCACTGTTTTCCGCACGAAGTCGGACTTTTCTTGGGCTACCCCCTAGAAGACGTGAAAGGGTTCATTATCAACGGCGGCAGGAATAGCAAATATACGGGCTACTGGAAAGTTTACGGCGATGTAACCGAATGCGAAAAACGATTCACCTGCTTTCGCAAATGCTTCGATGTCTTCAACAAACTATTTGAAAAAGGCTACTCGCTGCCGATGCTGACCGTCCGAAACGCAGCGTAGCCCATAATCTTAACCTCTTTAAATCACCTAGGAGAATCACAATGGAAAAAATTGCAGTAATCTACTGGAGCGGAACAGGAAACACCGAAATGATGGCAAAATACGTTGCCGAAGGTGCCAAAGCAGCAGGTGCCGAAGCCGACGTGTTCAGCGTTTCGGATTTTTCTCAGAATCAGCTGGCTGAATATGCCCGCTATGCTTTGGGTTGCCCCGCCATGGGCGCCGAGGAACTCGAAGATTCCGAATTCCAGCCCTTCTACGAAGCTGTCAAGCCCGCCCTTAACGGCAAGAAAGTCGCCCTGTTCGGCTCTTACGGCTGGGGTGGCGGCGAATGGATGAATCCGTGGAAGGCTGACGCCGAAGCCGCTGGGCTCGTGCTTGTGGCAGATCCGCTCGCCATCGAGAACGCCCCCGATGACGCCGGCAAGACCGCTTGCCAGGAACTCGGCAAGACTCTCGCCACCGCCTAAAATGACATTTTCTTTTTTATAGTGTTTTGGTTAGCTTCAGCCCCGACGGAACAACATTCCGTTGGGGCTTTGCCGTTCCCCATTTTTCTATCTTTTTGGTAGTTATGTCCTACTTCGACTACACGGCAAATACCCCGGCATGCGAAGAAGCTTTGCAACGATTCTGCGAAGTTGAACGCAGGTTTATCGGCAACGCCAATTCGAATCACGAAGCAGGGCATGCAGCAAAAGCATTTCTCGCCCAGGTGACCGATTCCATCGCGAAACTTTTGGGCGTAAACCCCGACGAAATCATTTACACCTCGGGCGCCAGCGAAAGCAACAATACCGCCATCCGCGGCATCGTCCAGGCCAAGCGCCATGTGGGCAAGCACATCGTCACGAACCCGCTGGAACATTCTTCGGTAAGCGCAACGCTCACGGCCCTGCAAGAAGCGGGCTACGAAATCGAGATGGCAAAAATCGGCACCGATGGAAAAATCGACCTGGAAGACTTGAAGAGCCTGCTCCGCAAAGATACGGTGCTTGTGACGGTAAACGCGGTCGATAGCGAACTCGGGACGGTACAACCGCTGGAAGCCATCAGTAATATTGTCCGCGAGTTACCGAGCTGCAGCCTTCACGTGGATGCAACGCAGGCCATCGGCAAAACGCCTATAAACCTGAATTTGGCAGACACGGCAAGCATCGGCGCGCACAAGTTCTACGGGCTTTCGGGCAGCGGGCTTTTGTACAAGAAAAGCGGAATCGCCATGGAACCGCTCATTTACGGCGGAGCAAGCACCACCATTTACCGCAGCGGCACCCCGACACTCGCGTTGGACGCATCCCTCGAAACGGCACTGTCACTTGCCGTGGAGCATTTCGAAGAACGATTTGCCCGCGTCAAGGAGCTGCGAAAGATTTTGCAAGAAAAACTCTGCGGCTATCCGAAAGTCCGCATCAATTCCCCCGCAGACGCTGTTCCGCACATTTTGAACCTGAGTGTCGCGGGAGTCCGCGGGAACATTTTCCAGAAAGCTCTTTCGGACAAAGGAATTTACGTGTCGGTCAAGTCCGCCTGCAGCGTAGATGCGCTCCCCTCCCGCGCCGTTTTTGCCGTCAGCCGCGACCGCAAAAACGCCTTGAACTCCTGGCGCATAAGCCTTTCGCACCTCACCACCGAAAAAGAAATCGACGAATTCATGGCCGCATTCGACAGCTGCTACAAGGAACTTTGCAAATAAACGCAAAAAAGGTAATGAAAATGGCAAGAGAACTTTCATTTGTCCAAAGCGTAGAACGGAGCATTTCGAAAACTTACCGCGAAAGGCTCTGGACGCCGTTCATTACCGCCATCAAGAACTACAAGCTCATCGAAGAAGGCGACAAAATCGCCGTCTGCATTTCCGGCGGCAAGGATTCCATGCTCATGGCGAAGCTCATCCAGATGCTTCACCGCCACAGCGACGTGAAATTCGACGTGGAATACCTGGTGATGGACCCCGGGTACAACGAAATAAACCGCCAGAAAATCGAAAGCAACGCGAAGCTCCTGGAAATACCCATCACCGTTTTCGAGACGAACATTTTCGACGTGGCAAACAACACCGAACGTTCCCCCTGCTACGTTTGCGCCAAGATGCGCCGCGGCCACCTCTACCACAAGGCAAAAGACCTAGGCTGCAACAAGATTGCGCTGGGTCACCACCTCTCCGACGTCATCGAGACCACCGTCATGGCGATGTTCTACGGCTCGCAACTGCAGGGCATGATGCCCAAACTCCACAGCCTGAATTTCGGCGGCATGGAACTCATCCGCCCTATGTATTGCATCAACGAGCAAGACATTATCAACTGGAAAAATTACAACGGGCTGCAGTTTATCCAGTGCGCCTGCCGCTTTACCGAAAGTTGCACCGTCTGTGACAACGGCGGTGGCGGTAGCAAGCGTCAAGAAATCAAAGCGCTCATCAAGCGCCTCAAGCGCGAAAACCCGAACATCGAAAAGAGCATCTTCAACAGTCTGCACTCCGTCTGCATCGAGACATTCCCCGGCTACAAGGCCGGCGGCGAACTGCATTCGTTCCTGGACGATTACGAGGAACGCTTACCGCAGAAAGGGTAAACGAGCCGTATTTTTTGAGCCCGTCCGTTTGGAGTAGAAAAAACGGCGCTATGGCTCTATTTTTCCCTCAAAAATTGAGGGTTTTATGCAAGTTTCTCGTGTCAACAAGGTTTTTGCCCGATTGGGGTGTTTTCAGGTCAAGTTTCGCTGGTTAATTCTGCTAATAACGCTGGTCGTGACAGTTTTGGCGTGCCTCGGGCTCCCGCAACTGCAGATGAGCAGCAGCGAAGAAGAATGGTTCGATGACTGGGACCAGGTAAAAATCGACCAGGCGCATTTCAACGACATTTTCGGGAGCGAGGATACCTACATGGTGATGGTGCGCGCCGACGACGTTTTTGCGCCGGAGGTGTTGCTGGCAATTGACAGGCTTTCGCGCAGGCTCGAAAGCGAGGTGCCCTACGCCGACCGCGTGGTTTCGCTTACGCGCAATTTGTCGATTCCGGTCGCAAACGACGAAGGCTTCGAGGTCATTGATCCGTTCGAGGGCGGCATTCCCGATAACCCGCAGGAGCTGGCCGAAAAACGCAAACTGATTACGACTCGCGAATCGCTGGTGAACAATATCGTCTCCGATGACGCGAAGGAGACCTGGGTGATTCTTTCGCTCAAAACTTACGAGGGCGGCATCGAATTCGGCAAGGACAGCATTGCGCCATTTGCCCGCGAAGTCATCTATTCCGACGAATTCAAGAGCGACAGATACACCTTGATGCCCACGGGCATGAGCTACACCGAAATGGAAGAAGACGAGGTGGTTTCGAGAGAGTGCGCAATGCGCATTGGAATCGGTTTTGCCGTAATGCTTTTGTGCCTTATCCTGTTCGTGCGTTCGCTGCGCGGCGTGGTGGTGCCCGCAATCGCTACCGCGGGGGGCATCGCTTCGGTACTCGGCATTAATGCGTGGCTCGGCGTTGTCGGCGACGAGAGCATGGTCGCACTCCCGGTGCTTTTAGGCATGGCACTTTCGGTGGGCTATTCCATTCACTACATCAATTCATTCCGCATGCACTTTAGGCGCACGGGCAACCGCCGCGAATCCGTGATTTACGCCGTCGAAGAGACGGGCTGGCCCATCCTCTTTACCGTCATTACCACGGTCGCATCGCTGATTTCGTTCCTGTTCGCAGGCATTCGCCCTATCCGCTGGATTGGCGGGATTTCAGCGGGCATCGTCACGATGGTTTATCTGTATGTCATCATCTTGATTCCGATTCTCATGAGCTTCGGCAAGAACGCAGAACCCGACCCGACGCAGGTAAAGTCCGCAGGGGCCACCAAGGCGGACATTCTCTTTGAATTCTTCGGGCGCAAGGTGTGCAGGCACAGCGTTATTGTCGCAGTGATTTCGGCTGCAATTATGCTGTTGCAAGTTCCAGGCATGATGCGCATCGACGTGAACATGGACTACACCGAAACCATGGGTGAAAAGATTCCCTTCGTGGTGCGGCTCAAGGACATGCTCAGCGGAAAGCTCGGAAGCCTTTACGACTTTAACGTGATGGTGGAATTCGATGACGCGGACGCGCTCAAGGACCCCGCCAACATGAAACGCATCGAGCAACTTGAACAGAAACTCGGAACGCTCCAGCTCACGAAAATTTCGGGCGACAAGCCGCGCGTACAATCGATGACGCGTCTCGTAAAAGAGATGAACCGCACGCTGAACGCCGACAGTATCGAGTATTACAAGATTCCCGACGCACAGGACATGCTCACGCAATTGCTTTTCCTGTATGAGATTTCAGACCCAGAAGCGCTTTTCGAATATATGGACGAAGATTACAAGACCTCGTTCATCCATATAGAACTTTCGGGCTACGACGCCAACAAAATCGTCGAGGACCTGGATTCGGCCAAAAGCTACGGCGCACAGATTTTCCCCGACGCAAAAGTTTCTGTCGTGGGCGAAGTCGTGAACTACGCCGAAATGAACGGCAAACTGGTCGGCGGGCTTTTGCGCTCGTTCGGCGGGTCGTTCGTGATTATCGCCATCATGATGATTCTCGCATTCGGGAGCATCAAGGCGGGCCTTATCGGGATGATTCCAAACATCGCGCCGGTACTCCTGATCGGCGGCATCATGGGCTATTCGGGCATGCCGCTCGACATGATCACGATGATCGTGATGCCAATGATTTTGGGCATCGCCGTCGATGACACCATCCACATGAACAACCACATCAAATACGGATTCGAGCGAACGGGCAGCTACAAGCACGCGCTACTACTCTCTTACCGCGAAATCGGAAAGACCATGGGCATGACAACCTTCATCCTTTGCGCGATGTTCTTCGTGTTCATCTTCAGCCCCATGGGCGCGCTCCACAACGTGGGCCTGCTCTCCATCGTGGGCCTCGGCGCCGCACTCCTTGCCGACTACACGCTCACCACGGCACTTGTTTACCTGTGCAAGCCATACAGTCGTGAGTCATCCTGAGCGGAGAACCGTAAGGTTCATAGTCGAAGGATCTAGGGCGTTTCCCGGCCCAAGTTCCCAGAGCCTGCCGAAGGGTGGGCCGGGTCGGGCTATACTCGCTTTGCTCACCGAGCCTGTAGTCTCGGCCCTTACGGGTGACTATCCCTAACGCAAAAAAATGGAATTAACAAATCACCATAATACTCTAAAAAGCCTTTTTTAAAAAGGCAAGTCGTCATCATCAACGAGAGTTGGTTTCCAACCTTGTTCCTGTCTCATTTTAACATAGTCATTGTGTTTTTGTTGAATATACACAGAGTTATTGTTAAAAGAACTCAACCTATTATATAGTGCATCTATTTGCTCCGGAGAAAGTACTCTTTGAGATGAGTTGATTTTTCGTCTTATTACAGTAGATAAACTATTTCGCTTTAAAATAATTCTATCAGAAGAATTCTCAGGGACATCCTTCAACTCACATCTTTCACTGAATACAATAATCGAGTAATAGGGATAGTTATTACCAAGTATACGTTGAATTGCTTTGATATGACCTTCATTTTGCTTAACCGGATTATAAAAGAACTCCTTTTTCCTTGGCATTGTTTTGCACCAGTTTTTGGAATTCAAATTACCAAAAATCCATCCAGAATAATTTTTGCTTTCAAACACATAGATTCCAGTTTCGTGAATCCAAACCATATCAATTTCCGTTTTCACCCCGATGTATATATTGCCAAGAATTTTATAGTAGAAGTCAAGCCCTTGACTCAAATTGACAATCTCTTTAAATGTGAGGAATTCTCCATATTCACCCAACTTCGAATTTCCTGGATGAATATTGAATAAGTCATTTAAAATGAATCTATTGGAGCGAGCTAGAGATTTATAAAATTTTTGATTATTTTTAGTCTTGTCCGGTATATCTGCAAAGATCTCGTCTTCTTCGTCATCTTCAAAGCGAGACTGCCTAGGAATATTCTTTGATATGGCAGTATCGAGAAAGCGCACTGCTGCTATTATTATAAGTATTACGAAAAAGCCTAATATCAACTGCAACATATTATACGCTCAAAATCAAGCCCACAAAGACGTTATGGATAATATATATAACTAATCCCCATAACGACAATTTGCAGAATAAAATCAACAAATTTTTCAAATTTTGCAGATTCAAATCAGCATTTTTAGTAAAAATTGCGGTTTTCAATCTACAAAATCGCCAATTCTTTTTTAGGCCTGCAACCGAAAGGAGTAGATTTCTCCACATTTTAATACTATAATTGGAACATGAACGAGCCTGTTTTACAAATTGCCCATGGTCTTGCCATCCCGTTTTTAGGGACCGTCTTGGGGGCCGCATGCGTGTTCTTTATGCGCAAACAGATGAGCCAAAATCTCAAGCGGGGTCTTCTCTCTTTTGCGGCGGGAGTCATGGTGGCAGCTTCTGTATGGAGCCTGCTTTTGCCTGCGATTAGTGCAAGCGAATCGATGGGAAAGTTGGCTTTTATTCCGGCGACGGTCGGATTCTGGGCAGGCATCCTGTTCCTGTACATTTTAGACAAAATAACACCGCACTTGCATTTGGGTAGCGCCACGCCCGAAGGCCCCAAGGCTAAACTCAAGCGTACGACCATGCTCACGCTGGCGGTAACATTGCACAACTTGCCCGAGGGCATGGCTGTCGGTATCGTTTTTGCGGGCTGGCTTTCGGGGAATGTGGCCATCACGCTTTCGGGGGCGTTTGCGCTTGCCATAGGCATCGCCATCCAAAATTTCCCTGAAGGGGCGGTGGTTTCGCTCCCGCTCCGAGCCGAAGGGGCTTCCCGCAAGAAGGCTTTTGCCCTGGGCGCACTTTCCGGAGCCGTAGAACCCGTAGGGGCCTTAATCACGCTGCTTGCCGCCGAGGCTCTCTCACCGTTCATGCCCTACCTGCTCTCGCTTGCGGCAGGCGCCATGATTTATGTCGTAATCGAAGAAATGCTCCCCGAAGTCAGCGAAGGAGAGCATTTTGATGCCGGCACCATCCTTTTTGCCGTGGGCTTCACGCTCATGATGGTGCTCGACAGCGCGCTATAAAATTTCACTTAGAAAATCAGCAATCCGATGTGGTAGCCGATAAAGGCGAGCCCAAGAGAAAGCGCCAAGTAGTAACCCATGATGGTGGCTAGCCACTTGAACGAACCGGCCTCGCGGTAGGTGGTGCCCATCGCCAGCACGCAGGGAACGTTGAACATCGACGCAAACAGGAATGCGAGTGCTTCGGGCTTGCTGATGGTACTTGCAAGCGCCTCGCCCAAGTTTTCGCTTGCAGCCACGCGGGTCACAAGAGAGAACGCCTCGCCGGTGTGGTTGAAGAGCGTGCTCATAATGCCAAGCGAAGCTTCCTTACTGAACATGCCGCCCAAATAAGAGACAAACAGTTCCCAGCGCATGCCAAAGAACATCGTCACCGGCTCAATCGCATTGCCAATTTTGTAAAGGAGCGTATTTTCCACATTCCCGTCGCTTGCGTAAGAGAGCGCCCAGAAAAGAGCCGCCACCATCAGGATCATCTTCAAGGCCTTCTTGAAAATGCCGCAGGTGCTGCGCCCCACCATCGCAGCAATCATCTTCCAGTGCGGCTTGTGATACGGCGGGAGTTCCATAATCATGCCCACGCGTTCATTCTGCGGGACAAGCTTTTTGCCGAACAGGCGCGAAGACAGGTAGAAGCTGGCGAAAATCAGCACAACGTAACCGATGCCAAACAGCGGAGCCGCCGACCCGAAGAAAGTTGACGCCAGGAACAGCACGACAGCCACCTTGCTCCCGCACGGAATCGCCCACAACAGAACGAGCGCAAGCAGGCGTTGACCGCGGGTATCGAGTACGCGCGTACCGCAAACCGCACCCGCCGTGCATCCAATTCCGGAAAACAGCGGCATAATCGCCTTGCCCTGCAAACCGAGGCGCGAAAGCCAGTTGTCGAACGCATACGAGAAACGCGCCATGTAGCCGATTTCTTCGAGAATGCGGAATACGAAAATGATGGAGAAAATGAAACTCGTCATACAAATCGTGATGCAAGTTCCACCGACAAGCACCAGATTGATGAACGAAATCACCACAGGCCAAACGCCAAGCGCATTGCCAGCGCGTTCTACAAGCGACTGCAATACAGGCTGCATTCCAAAACCGATTCCCATGCCCGGGAAAGCGAGAATCATGCAAGCAATCAGCGAGACAACCATGATGCCGAACGCAAAGAACTTGCCCTTGATGTGGTGCGTGGCGATGCGGTCCCACTTGTTAAAGACCTTCTCGATTGACTTGGGCGTCGCCGATTCACGCACGATCTTCGAAACCCAGCGGTACTTGGCTTCGCCGGTGAGAATTCCGCCGTCGCGCCCTTCTTCGCTATCGAGGATTGCATCAATCGCATTCTTCCTAGCGAACGGAAGCATTTCATTCACGACACCACAAATGAGTTTGTCTTTTTCAAGGAGCTTTTCCACAATCCAGATTTTTTCACACACGCCGTATTCAAAATCGCCTAAAGCCGCTTCGATGCGGCTAATGAGACTATCCTTTTTTTCGCCAAGCTCTCCCCCGCCAACGAGTTCCTCGCGCAGGCTCCCGCTATCCAAGCAAACAGGCGTCTTGATTGCCGAAACCATCTTCTTGAAGAATTCCGGATAACGCTCCGTTTCGGCCGCGCTGAAACCGAGCACCGGAACGCCGAGGCGCTTTTCAATCGCACTCACGTCAATCTTCTTGCCCGCCGCTTCGGCCACATCCATCATGTTGAGCACTAGCATCACGGGCATGCGAATGCCCACAAAATCCGCCAGCATGTAAAGGCTGCGTTCCAGCTGCGACGCATCTACCAGAATGCACACGAGGTCGGCCTTGCCGCTCTGAATGTAGTCGCGGGTAACGACTTCTTCTTCGGAGTTCGCCGAAAGCCCGTAACTGCCCGGAAGGTCAATTACTTTATACGTCGTACCGTCAAAAACAAATTCACCTTCGGCCTGTTCCACCGTTTTGCCGGGCCAGTTGCCCACACGCTGGTGAAGCCCCGTAAGGTTGTTAAAAAGCGTCGATTTACCAGAATTGGGCTGCCCGAGCAAAGCAATAGTCTTGATTTCGCTCATTTTTACGATTCTACCTTGACAAAAATCTGTGAACTTTCCTTATGGTTAATGGCAATGACCGTGTCGCGGCAAAAAACGAGCACCGGCGAGCGCCCGTCATTCTTGAGGAGCGTAAAGGCGGAACCCGGCGTAAGCCCGATGGAAACAATTCTTGAAATAAAGCGGGAATCGCCCTCGATCTGGGCGACAGTTCCGCAACGATTTTCGCCCATTTCGGCGAGACTCAATCGGTCAACAAAATCAGCATTTTTCATGCGCCAAAAGTAGCCGAAAAGCGCTCAAAAAACCGCTCCAAATAGACTACGGGGAATCCAGAACGATTTACAGTCCGTTCGGTTTTAAGCAAAACCATTTGGAGTAGAATTTTTAGCCCCATATCCCTATTTTTGCACCGCAAAAAAAAGAGGATACAATGAGCCTTCCAAAGATTAACATTGAAAGAATCAACGAGCAGTTCGGCCGTTTTGGCGAATTCTTGCTCAATCACCGCGCCATATTGCTGGTGGCGTTTGTCGTTTTGCTTGCGGTTTCCATCGTGGGCATGAAAAAAATCTACGTCGAGGCGTCTTGGGACAGCTACTTTATCGAGGGCGACCCGATGCTTGTCGAAACGGACAAGTTCAAGGAAACTTTCGGTAACGACTACTTCGTGGGCGTGCTGGTCGAGAGCGACCATTCCATCTTGACGCCGGACAACTTGAAGCTTTTGCGCGAGCTTTCGAACGAACTGCGCGATAGCCTCTCGTATTCCGACGGCAAGGCGACTTCGATTGTCGATTTGGAATACATGCTCGGCACCGAAGAGGGCATGGAAATCACGCAGATTGTTCCCGAAGAAATCCCGACAGACGAAGCGGGCCTCGCTGAAATCGAGAAGCGCCTGGCTGACAAGCCGGAACTGGCGAAGAAGCTCATTTCGAGCGACCGCAAGCAAGCCTTCATCAACATCAAGTTGCGTCCCTTCCCCGAAGATTCCGTGTGGAAGGCCGAAGGCGAAGCGAAGGGTGAAAAGGCAGAAGCTCCCGACATGAAAACGGGTCGCGAAACAGCGGCTATCATCGCGAAGGAGAAATACGCCCCGCTCAACCCGCGCGCTACGGGCATGCCTTACCTGAGTTTCGAGAAAATGACTTACATCGGTCAGGAAATGGGTCGCATTTTCATCATGACCATTCTTTGCGCCATCATCGTGATGTTCATCGTGACGCGTTCGCTGCGCGGGATTGTCTCGCCGCTGATTACGACTTTCGCAGGCGTCATTATGACTTTCGGCCTGGTGGGTTATCTTGGCCTTTACATGGACGTAACCAACATCATGGTGCCGGTGATTTTGGCTTTCGCAGTCTCGATTGCATACAACATCCACATCAATTCTTTCTTCCGCAAGAACATGATGCTTACCGGTAAGCGCAAGGAATCGGTGCTTTACGCCATGCGTGAAACGGGTTGGTCGGTGCTGTTCTCGGGCCTTACCACCATCGTGGCGCTGCTTTCGTTCCTGTCAGTGATGCTCAAGCCGATCCGCTCCGTGGGCATTCTCTCGTCGATTGCGATTGCGTTTATTCTTCTCGTGGCGCTAACGGTTTCACCGATTCTCCTGAGTTTCGGCAAAGACAAGAAGCCGAACGCCAAGGTGCTTGAACGCGGCGACACGCGCATGGGAATCATTCTCGATTCTATCGGCAAGTTCGTTCTCGGGCACGGCAAGCCGATTGCGATTGTATTCGCCGTCGTGACAGCAATTTCGGTTTTTGGGCTAACCAAGATAGAACCCGCCTTTGATGTGGAACGCACCATGGGCCGCAAGGTCGAATACGTGAACAAGATGCTCTATGTGGCCGAATCCGAAATCGGAAGTTTCTATTCGTACGATTTGGTGATTGACTTTGATACAAACGACAAGGCCAAGGAAGTCGAAAACCTTAAAAAGTTGGAACAGTTGCAGGATTACGCCGGCAAGTACCCGCTCACCAAGCGTTCCACCTCGATTCTTGACATCGTCAAGGATTTGGACCGCACGCTGAACGAAAACCGTCAGGAAAAATACGCCATTCCCGAAACGGAAGAAGAAGTCGCACAGCTGCTTTTGCTCTACGAAAACGCGGGCGGCAGCGAGGCAACTTACTGGATGGATTACGATTATAGAAAGCTCCGCCTGATGGTGGAAATATCGATTTACAACTCCAACGAGCTCCAGAAGGAAATCGAGGACTTGCAAGATTTCGCACGCAAACTTTACCCAAACGCAAAGGTGACTGCCGTAGGAAACTTGCCGCAATTCACCGCCATGCAGCAGTACCTGGAAGTAGGTCAGATGACGTCGTTCCTGATTTCTGTAGTCATCGTGGCAGTCCTTTTGATGATCGTTTTCGGTAGCATTCGCACGGGCCTTATCGGCATGATTCCGAACATTGCGCCGGGCATTTTCGTGGGCGGCTACCTCGGGCTCACGGACATTCCGCTTGACATGATGACGGCGACACTCATCCCGATGATTATCGGCCTTTCCGTTGACGATACGATTCACTTTATCAACCACGGGCATGTGGAATTTGACCGTACCCGCGATTACAGCAAATCGATTCTCAACGTGTTCCGCACGGCGGGCCCTGCACTCGTGATGACCACCATCATCATGGTAGCGACCTTCGCCGGCTTTACCACCTCGAAAGCAACGCAGATGTTCAACTTCGGTTTCGTGGTGTTTATCGGCCTTGTCTCGGCATTGCTCGCCGACCTGTTCGTAACACCGCTTTTAATCAAGAAATTCAAGATTTTTGGAAAATAGGAGTATCTTATGAGCATGAAAATTGCAAAAACCGCCGCGACAATTGTTGTCGCATTGAGCGCCATGGTGTGCGCAGAAACATTAACTGGCCGCGACATTGTGCAAAAGGTGCACGACCGCCCCGATGGCGACACGCGTAGTTCCGAGCTTTCGATGACGCTTGTGAACAAGAGTGGCAGCAAGCGCGAACGTAAGATTACCTCGTTCGCGATGGACGTAGGCAAGGACACCAAACAGATTATGTTCTTCCGCTACCCCAACGATGTGAAGGGCACGGGATTCCTGACGGTCGATTACGACGACATCAACAAGGATGACGACAAGTGGCTTTACCTGCCCGCCATGAAAAAGACTCGCCGCATTAGCGGAAAGAGCTCCAAGACGGATTACTTCATGGGTTCCGACTTCACCTATGACGATGTGGGCCAGCGCAATATTGACGAAGACACCCATACATTTGTGCGCGAAGAAAAGGTCGATGGCGTAGACTGCTGGGTCGTAGAATCCGTACCCAAGAAGAACGACGAAATCTTCTCAAAGAAAATCATGTGGATCCGCAAGGACTGCCTGATTGCCGCCAAGGTGGAATACTACGACAAGCTCGGCAAACTGCACCGCTCGCTGAAAGTTGAAAACGTGGTTCAGGTAGACGGATTCTGGTCTATCGCCAAGATGAGCATGGAAAACGTGCAAACCAACCACAAGACGCTCCTTGAATTCGGCGACATCAAGTTCAACATTCCGCTGGATGCGAAGACATTCACCGTCCCGCGCCTGGAAAGAGGACTGTAAAATAGACGAAAGAACGGACCTTCGGTCCTACAGACGAAAGACGAGAGAGTGTCATCCTGAGCGGAGTGCGAAGCACGAAGTCGAAGGATCTAGTTATGAATAAGATTGCTGCTTTTACGATGGTTGTTGCGGGGACGGTAGCGAGCGTTGCCTTCGCCCAAGAATCTCCATTCCAGTTTAACGGGTTCGTGGATACGTATCACGCCGTCCAGACGCAGCATCCTCACGATTTTACCACGTCGCGGACGCGCCTGCGCGCAGAACTTCGCGTAGATTACGAGAACGCCTACTTGTTCACTAGCCTGAATGGCGTGCACAACAGCATTCTCGAAGACCGCACCGGAATGCAGTTGCAAGAAGCTTATTTCAACTACCAGAATGACTTTCTTGAAATACGCGCGGGCCGCCAGATTGTGGTGTGGGGCGTTGCCGACGGGCTTCGCGTTACCGACCTGATTTCGCCTGTAGACTACACCGAATTCATGTCGAGCGACTACGACGACATGCGCATGGCCGTTGACGGTTTTCGCATCAAGTACCCCGGCGAGCGCGTGAATGCCGAAATCGTTTACGTGCCCGTGCCGCGATACTTCCAGATGCCCATGCAAGAAGAAAATCCCTGGCGTCCTGGATTGCCCGAAAAAGCGAGCATCGATTTCCCGGAAGGTCCCGATGCCAAATTCAAGAACGGCGACTTCGGAACGCGAGTTTCGTTCTTCCTTTCGAATCTAGATTTCTCCATCTCGGCACTCCATACGCATAACCAGTCGCCCGTTACGGTCGCAGGCTACGACCCCGTCAAGGATTCCATTGTCATTCATGGCATTCACGAAACCATGACCATGATCGGTGGCGACCTCTCTATGCCTATCGGCGAATTCGTGCTGCGAGCTGAAATCGCAGAATACTTCGGTGAAGCGCTCGGTTACGCAAGCAATCTCGATTACGCCCGCAAGAATACCTTCAATGCGCTTGGTGGAATCGACTGGTACGCCGGCGACAACTGGACTTTCATGGTGCAGTATTTGCACAAGTACATCGCCGACTATTCGCATAACTTGGCCGCCGAAAAGAATTCCTCCGAAATGACCTTCCGCATTTCAAAGGAACTGCTGAACAACACGCTCAAGCTTTCGCTCTACGGCGTATTCGACATCGATAACCTCGGCTACTATGGCCGCGCTTCGGGCGATTACTCAGTTACCGACCAAGTCATGATTTCGCTGGGCTACGACCACTTTGGCGGCAAACGCGGACAACTCGCTGGCTACAAGAAAAACCGCGAAGTCTGGGCGAAAGCGAAGTACTACTTCTAATAAGATCTAATGAATTTTGAAATAGAAACAGAAACTCGCAATCCCTATTCCGCGTTTACGATGCGGCGTGTATTTTGTGTAGGCATCATTATCGCCGTCTTGCTACATGCGGGCTTTTACGCCTGGGGATTCCTGAAGCGAACGCAGGTGGTTACCACTCGCGAAGACGCCGAAGTGATTCATGTGGAGCGTTTGCTCTTGCAACCACCTCCGCCACCGCCCGAAGTCAAGAAAATCGTGAAGAAGGTGGTCCGCGCAAAAATTATCCCGAACATCGTGCAAGACACGGTGCCGGAACCTGAACCGGAGCCAGAGCCGGAACCGATTGTGGTTACGGATGCCGAACCCGTTGTCGAAGCACCGCCTGAGCCAGTGGCACCGCCCCCACCGCCGCCACCTCCACCGAAACCTTCGAAGGATTCGCTGATGAAGGTGACGAAAGCCTACCTTATCGGGCTTTCCAAGGCGTTTGAAAAGCAGAAGGACTACCCCGCTACAGCCCGTCGCCTTAAGCAAGAAGGCACCGTGCGCGTACAGTTTACGGTCGCCAAAGACGGAAGCATCAGCGGTGCAGTTGTCGCAAAGCCTTGCCCGTATTCCTCGCTGAACGAAAGCGCGCTTGCCGCCGTGCAAGCCGTGCCAAAGTTCGACCCGATTCCAGCGGTGCTCGGCAAGGACACCTGGAAAATGGAGATACCGATTAAATACAATCTGCATTAAAAGGAGATGCCCGCCTTCGCGGGCATGACAAAGCAACAAGACATTTACATACAACCTAAAACAGGAACACAATGAACTACATCTTAGACTTTATTCAACAGGGCGGCGTTATCGCCTACGTACTCGTGGCGATGAACTTCGTCGGTTATTCCATCATCGTATGGAAAATCATCTCGCTGATTCTCTTTAACAGGAGCATCCGCAAGCGCCTTCCTTCCAAAATTCTGCACCGCGTGGTGAGCCACAACACCGACCACCACATCATCATGGAAAGCATCCGCACCGAAATCGCGCTCGCTTTCTCGCCGTTACAGAAGGGCATGACTACGATTGAAAACATTGCCAGCATTTCTCCGCTGCTGGGCCTTTTGGGAACCGTATTCGGCATCTTCAACGCCTTCAGTGTCATCGCCGTTTCGGGCCTTTCTGACGCAGGCGCATTCGCAACAGGCATCAAACTCGCCCTCATTACGACAGTGATTGGCCTCGTGGTCGCGATTCCGCACGTCATCGCATTCAACTACTTGAATGCAAGCATGGAATCGGAGCAGGACAACGTAGAAAACGATGTGCTTTTGCAGCTGGGCCGCATTCTCAAGGAAAAGGACCACATTCGTTCTCAAAGCGCCGATTCCGCAAACGAGGATGCATAAATGGCCAAGCGCACCCGCCGAATCCGCCCCGACATGACGCCGCTCATCGACTGCGTCTTCTTGCTGCTGGTGTTCTTCTTGGTGACATCCGTCTTCAAGCAAGACGAATCGGTACTCAAGCTGATTCTGCCCGAAACACAGACCGAAACCAAGCGCGACACGCCCGAGGGCCTGTACATAGAGCTTTCCGAGACGGAACTCGCCTTTAACGGCCAGCGTGGCACGCCCGACGAACTCCGCGAAAAGGCGGCAACGGTGCAGAACAAGAAATCCCCTGTCGCCATCAAGATTGACAAGGGAACCACTTACGAGCGCATCGCCGTCATCTTGGACATTTTACAGGTGCAAAAGCTGTACAATATCCAGCTGATTAACGAGATGGAAAGCGCGGAATAAGACCGCTTGCGGCGTCGCTACACCCTTCCCGCGAACTGGTTCGTAAACAGCAACAGTCCCGAAATAAAGATAATGACACCGCCTGCGAGAGTCGCGACGGGGTATATTTTTGTCGCGATACGGGTATGGGCACTTCCCTTATCGATTCCCTTGCGGAATGCCACGGCCGCAATGCCGAAAGCCACATTCGTAATCGTCATGCCGACGCAAATGACAAGCGCACCCAAGAGTGAAAGCGCCACCATGGAATTCAGCAGGCAGAACAGAACAATCAACGCCACAGCCGGGCAAGGTACGATTCCCGTAACGGCGGCAACTCCGATAATTTCACGCCAGCGGGCAACCGGCGGGAGCGCACTTCCCAAGCCAGATTCCGCGCACGCACCATCTTGCGCAGCCCCTTCCGCGGCATCAAGCCGAGCGGCACATCCACAGCCCTTACGCGACTTAATCACATCGCGAATTGCAAGCACCACAAGCAACACACCCGTGAGCATAATGAGCGCATAACTCGCGCGCTCGATTCCGACGCGGCCCGTCTCGAACGCATTGAATACCGTCGCCTTGAAAATCGCGTACAAAACAAGCAGCAAGAGAACCGCACTCATGGTATGCGTCACAGTAATGCCCGCACCAAGCGCAACACCCTGCCGCCATCGACCACGACGCGCTATAAAATAACCTACCACGATCGACTTACCATGCCCGGGGCCAAGCGCGTGCAACATACCGTACACAAGGCAAATCGCGAGGAACTTCCAAATGGCATCCCAGTCGCCACTTTTCATCGCCGAAATCGCTGCCGTCAACTTTTCGCGAAGCACCTTCTGTTCCTCCGCAATCACCGTATAAAAAGACCGCGTCTTTTCCGCCGTTTTTTCAGGCGCCGCCGCAGGCACAGCAGACGCACCTTCAGCAGGCGCCACCATTTCCGTTGCAGCCGGAGCTTCGCCCCCGCCGACATCGAAACGCTTTTTCTTGACAGCCGCCGAAGCCGCCACCGCAATCAAAAGAACAAACAAAAACACAATAGACTTCTTCATAAAGCCCCAGCAATCACTTTTTAAACCTTAAAAAAAGACCTTCCGTATCACTTCTGAAAGCCCGGAACAAGGTCAATCCACGAACTTCGTCAGGAAAGAACTCGACATCAAGTCCATCAGGTGCATCGACATCCGCATTTTCCATATCCGTCGTCATCTGAATGTAATTCGTCTGGTCACTGACAACAATGACAAGCATCGTGTATTCCGATGTTGCCGGAATAGAATAAGCCACCTTAAAATCCAGCACCAATTTTCCATTTGTCATAGCCACCGAAAACCCTTCGATTTTCTGTGCCGGAGCAAACTTACTTTCAACCGTTACATAGTTAAAATAGCCGCTTTGCTGCAACGGATCAAGCACGAGTCTTTTCACCTCGTCGATTTCGTTCCCTGTAATTTTACCATCGCCATTTTCATCTGCAGAAGCAAACATTGCCGCACTGTATACCTCGTCAAAGGTCCAACGATTCTGGACCCCTGTAAAGGCATCTTGACTGAATACAGCCTTAATAGACACGTCGGCAAACACGTGCGGGTGCGCCTCGGCCATGACAACAAAGCCGACTAGCAACAGCAATATATACGACAATCGCATCCGCAAGATCTTTCCTCAATTTCAATCTAAATATAAAAGAAATTTTTACCTTTTTTTATTCATTTTTCGTAAAAAATCCATATATATATAGAACTAGTTATTTTTATATTTTCCGCTCGTCTTTAGCTTTGGGCCCTCGCATGATTCGTTTTTTTGTTGCCGTTCTTGTTGCCGCTTCGTTATCGCACGCAATTACCTCTATCCCGATTAGCGGAATCAAGGCTTCGGCAACACTGCCCGACATTGGACAAACCACGTACAGACCCGAAAACATGGTCATGAAAAAGCACGTGCACCCGTTTTTTCAGGTTTGGGGGGCCAAGTACAAGAATAAGCCCATCACCTTGGAATTCTTGGTAGAGGCCCCGCGTTTGGACCTTATCACCCTTTATAACGGTTTTTTGCGGGATTCTTCGGCTTACACAAATTACAGCCTCGCAAAGACCATCAAGATTTACCAGAACACCACCGACAACCTGATCAAGGTGCATACGCTTGCCAAGCCCAATTGGCGCGGGCACAAAGATCCCCTTGCCGACGTAATCATGTTCGAAAAGCCGCTCAAGAACGTATTCAAGATTATCATCGAAATCGAAGATATTTACCCAGGCAAGCTTTACCAGGATGTATGCATTGCGTTAATCAAATTCTGGGGATTCACCCGACTGCCGCACAAGCCCAACTTTGCGCAATTGACCGACGTGCGCGACGGACAGACCTACAGAACCATTAGCGTAGGCGACCGCATCTGGATGGCCCAGGATTTACGCTACAAGACCAGCGGCAGCCGCCCCTTTACTGACGCCAACAGGCCCAATGTAAAAATCCCGACGGATGCAGGCCTTGAATACCCCACCGCCGACATCGAATACAATATTTGCCCCGAAGGCTGGCGACTCCCGACCCAGACAGAATTTGCAAACTTGCTCTCGGATCTTTCGCCTACGGCCTCTTACGACGACTTATTCTCGACCGCTTACCGCAGGCCGCGTTATTCTATACACCAAATTGGAAAACTGAGCGGATCACAATCGTATTCTACCGACGCCGAAGTATTCTTCTACCCCACGAACGCTTACGGCATGAACTTTTCGACTCTCACCCGCCGCTATTACGATAGCGAATGCACCGAAGAAACGGGCGAAACTTACGCTTTCGGCTCTTACTGGACCCTAGATTCCAAGGAAATCCCGCTCTGGCCCGACGAAAACGGCAATGTAGAAGTCAAGCAATTAAGGCATTACCGCTTTGGCGGCACCGATTACTGCGAAGCCATGCTCTGCCACGAAGACTATCATTTTGTCCGCTGCATCAAGGACGACGGTTACACGCCGCCGACCTATACAAATTCAGAAAGTCCCGACACAGGCTTTACAGATTCCGTAAACGAATAAGCGAATTTTCAATTTTTGAAAAAGATTGAATTTTTGTAAAAAAAAGAAATTTGGCGATTCTACAAAGAATTCGCCACTTTTTGATTTTGGCACGCGTTTTGCTTTTATGGCACCGAAAACAAAATTCATAGGAGATTGCCATGAGCAACGAATACAGATTAAAAGCTATCAAGGAAATCGCCAGCGAAAACGCCGGCGCTAACCTCCCCGCAGCACCCGCAAACATCGACTTCTACGGCGAAGACGTATTCAACGCCGAGGCCATGCGCGCATATCTTCCCAAGGACATTTGCAAGAAGCTCTTCGCCACCATCGATGGCGGCGCACCGCTTGATCCGAGCATCGCCGGCGAAGTCGCCCACGCCATGAAAAAGTGGGCTATCGACCGCGGCGCCACCCACTTTACTCACTGGTTCCAGCCCCTTACCGGTTCCACCGCCGAAAAGCACGACTCCTTCCTCGAACCCGAAGACGGCAAGGCCATTCTCGCCTTCAGTGGCAAGAACCTGATCGTCGGCGAACCGGACGCATCGTCTTTCCCGAGCGGCGGCCTTCGTTCTACTTTCGAAGCCCGCGGCTACACCGCCTGGGACCCGACCTCCCCCGCATTCATCAAGCGTCACGGCAACGGTGCCACCCTCTGCATCCCGACCGCTTTCTGTAGCTATACCGGCGAAGCCTTGGACAAGAAGACTCCGCTTCTCCGCTCCATTCAGGCTCTCCAGAAGTCCGCCGACCGCCTCATGGGTCTCTTCGGCGTCGCCCAGCAGAAGGTAACCGTCACTCTCGGTGCCGAACAGGAATATTTCTTGATCGACAAACGTTTCTACCTGCAGCGCCCTGACCTGTACCAGGCCGGCCGAACGCTGTTCGGTGCAGCCCCTGCAAAGCACCAGCAGATGGAAGACCATTACTTTGGTAGCATTCCGGCACGCATCATCAACTTCATGAACGATGTGGAAAAGGAACTCTGGAAGCTCGGCATTCCGGCGAAGACCCGCCACAACGAAGTCGCTCCGGCCCAGTTCGAACTTGCCCCGATGTTCGAGGAAGTGAACCTCGCTTGCGACCACAACATGCAGATTATGGAAGTACTCCGCCAGGTCGCCGACCGCCACGGACTCGTTTGCCTGCTGCACGAAAAGCCGTTCGCCGGCATCAACGGTTCCGGTAAGCACAACAACTGGTCCGTAAACTACGGCAAGACGAACCTCTTGAACCCGGGCAAGGACCCGCACCAGAACGCCATCTTCCTCACCACGCTCTGCGCTGTCATCTACGCTGTCGACACCCACGCCGACTTACTCCGCATGGCAGTCGCTAGCGCCGGTAACGACCACCGTCTCGGTGCCAACGAAGCTCCTCCGGCAATCATCTCCATGTACCTGGGCGACCAGCTCGCCGACGTCATCGACCAGCTCGAAAAGGGCGATCCGAAGTCCAGCAAGCAGGCCGGCGCCCTCAAGCTCGGTTCTGACACGCTTCCGCCGCTCCCCCGCGACGCTACCGACCGTAACCGTACATCGCCCTTCGCCTTCACTGGCAACAAGTTCGAATTTCGCGCTCCGGGTTCCAGCCAGAGCTGCTCCGAACCGAACGTCATCCTCAACACGATTGTCGCCGAAGCCTTCGACCTCATCGCCGACAAGCTCGCAAACGTGCCTGCCGACAAGTTCCACGAAGAACTGCAGAACCTGCTGCAGAAGATCGTGAAGGAACACAAGCGTGTTATCTTCAACGGCAACGGCTATACCGACGAATGGGTGGAAGAAGCGGCCAAGCGCGGCCTCCCGAACGTTCGCACCACCATGGAAGCCCTCCAGGCCCTCGCCAAGAAGGAAAACGTGGCTCTGTTCGAAAAGTACGGCGTGTTCAACAAGCGCGAACTCGACTCCCGCTACGAAGTCAACATGGAAGATTACCACAAGAAGATTCACATCGAAGGCAAGATCGCTTTCGACATCGCGAAGAACGTGGTGCTCCCGCAGGTACTCTGCGCATACTCTAACGCATTGAAGACCAACGAGTTAGCTAAGGGCCAGGGCTTCTACGCTATAGACGGTTACGCTCGCGAACTCGGCGACAAGCTCAAGGAACTTGAAGCCGCAGTCGCCCAGATGGAAATCGCCCTAGGCGAAAAGCACGAAGTCATTCTCGACGCTATGGCAAACCTCCGCATTATCGTGGACAAGATCGAAAGCATCGTGCCCGACGAAAAGTGGCCGCTGCCGAAGTATCGTGAGATGTTGTTCATCTATTAGTAGATGAATAACATCGGCTGCGCGTCGAAGGTGCGCAGCCAAATGCCAATTTATTTACTAATTGTACTCCAAAACCTCATAATAATCCGAACCTCAAAATGCAATTCGTCGGCCCCGCGCAGGCGGATTGCTTTTAAAAAAGTTTAACCCCTCGTGACTCAAAAAAATTATTCAAAAACACTCTTCCACCCTTGGGTCAAGATTTACTATATTTTGAGCCCGATGAAAATATCGGAATCCATCGAGGCACACATGAGTACCGCCGTTGCAGGAATCTCGCAACGCAACCAGGCGGCTCTCTCTGGATTTCACAAAATTTCTTTTTTTCACATTTTTTATCGTCTTTATCATTTGGCAAAAGCATTTGGCTTTTGCCTTTATTTTTTACTGTCACCCTGGAGCAAGGCCACGCCGCGCGATAGGGTCCATATGGATTCTATCACCCTTACAGGGCTCCAGAATGACATTACGAAACAAGTTTTCACTTAAC
Organism: Fibrobacter sp. UWOV1; assembly: GCF_900142495.1. Taxonomy (NCBI): domain Bacteria; kingdom Pseudomonadati; phylum Fibrobacterota; class Fibrobacteria; order Fibrobacterales; family Fibrobacteraceae; genus Fibrobacter; species Fibrobacter sp. UWOV1. The sequence goes on from NZ_FRBA01000001.1 coordinate 298,013, forward strand.
GCGAGCAATATATGACAGATAGATTCAACTGGAAAGCGAAACGCGAAAAGAAGGCGTTTCTGGCACTGGCAGACGGAACCGTTTTTAGGGGCTACGCCTTTGGCTCTACCACCGATACCGTCGGTGAAGCCGTTTTCAACACCGGTATGGCCGGCTACAAGCAGATTTTGACCGACCCCTCTTACGCAGGCCAGTTCGTGGTATTCACCACCGCCGAAGTCGGCGCCTACGCAGCAAACCATGAAAAATCCGAATCGCGCGACGTGTTCCTGAACGGAATTGTCGTGAACTCGTTGGACGAAGTTTCTAAGGAACTGAATGAAGAAAGCCTGCACGACTACATGCTCAAGCACAACAAGCCGGGCATTGCAGGCGTCGACACCCGCGCCCTCACAATTCATCTGCGCAACAACGGAGCCCAGAAGGCCTACCTCCATGTAGACGACACCGACATGAGCGAAGAAGAAGCTATCCAGAAGGCTCAGGAATGGGTCGGTCTAGATGGTCAGGACTACGCGAGCAAGGTGAGCGATCCGAACGGTTACGTACTCAGCACCGAAGGCGACCTGCACGTGGTCGCACTCGATTTCGGCATCAAGACAAATATTCTTAGAAACCTGGTAAAACAAGGTATGAAGGTCACTGTGCTCCCGATTACCGCCACCTATGAACAGATCATGGCAAAGAACCCCGACGGCGTGTTCCTTTCAAACGGTCCTGCCGACCCGAACAGCCTTCCGCAGGTTGTTGCCGTTGTCAAGCAGCTTTTAGGTAAAGTTCCTCTGATGGGCATTTGCCTAGGGAACCAGTTGCTCGGCCTCGCCTTTGGCGCAAACGTGTCCAAGCTCAAGTTCGGCCACCACGGCTGCAATCATCCGGTCAAGAACGTAAAGACTGGCGCCGTCGAAATCACGAGCCAGAACCACAACTACGCTATCGATGCCATCACGCTCCCCGAAGAAGTCGAAGTCACTCACATCAACCTGAACGACAACACAGTCGAAGGCATCCGCCACACGACCTTGCCGGCATTCAGTGTGCAGTACCACCCGGAATCTGCTCCGGGCCCGAACGATTCTCTCTACCTGTTTAGTGAATTCAGACAAATGATCGAAGAATTCAAAGCAAAACAAGTCAGCACCCCCAAGCCCGCTGAAGTCCCCAAAGAGGTAAAAAATGTCCTCCTCTAAAGCTGCCGCAAAAAAACAGACCAAGTACATTTTCATTACCGGCGGCGTGGTCAGCTCCCTCGGTAAGGGAATCACCTCGGCTTCGCTGGCGCTGCTTCTCAAGAGCCGCGGCTACAAGGTGTTCATGCAAAAGCTCGACCCGTACCTGAACGTGGACCCGGGTACCATGAGCCCTTACCAGCACGGCGAAGTTTTCGTGACCGACGACGGCTACGAAACCGACCTTGATTTGGGCCACTACGAACGTTTCGCAGGCGTGCAGTGCTCCAAGGCTTCCAGCTACACCTCTGGCCGCATTTATTCCTCTGTGCTTGCCAAGGAACGCGCCGGAAAGTACCTGGGCGGTACCGTGCAGGTCATTCCGCACATCACCAACGAAATCAAGGACGCATTCCGTTCTGCAGCCGAAAGCGGCGCAGACATCGTGCTCTGCGAAATCGGTGGTGTCGCAGGCGACATTGAATCTCTCCCCTTCCTCGAAGCCGCAAGACAGTTCCGCTTCGAAGTCGGCGTTGAAAACACTTGCTTTGTCCACCTGGTTCTCGTGCCTTACCTCAAGGCTGCAGGCGAACTCAAGACCAAGCCCTCGCAGCACTCCGTGGCAGAACTCCGCAACATCGGTATTTTCCCGGACATTCTGGTGTGCCGCACCGAAATGACGATTCCGCAGGATCACCTGGACAAGCTTGCGCTCTTCTGCAACGTGAAGCCCGAATGCGTGATCGAAGAAAAGGACGTGAAGGACTCCGTTTACGCCGTACCTCGCGAACTTTCCAAGCAGGAACTCGACCTCCGCGTGCTTGAACAGCTCCACTTGAGCGTGCACCCGATTATCCACTCCGAATGGGACAAGCTCGTCAAGAAGGCTACCCAGCCCAAGTACGAATGCACCATCGCGCTGGTGGGCAAGTACATCGCCATCCGCGACGCCTACAAGTCCGTGCACGAAGCCTTGCAGCATGCCGGCATGGAACACAACGCCAAGGTAAAGGTGGAATGCATCGAGGCCGAAGAGCTTGAAAAGAATCCGAACCTCATCAAGAATGCCGACGGCATCTTGATTCCGGGCGGCTTCGGTAGCCGCGGCGTGAACGGCAAGTGCGTCGCCATCAAGTACGCCCGCGAACACAAGATTCCGCTGCTCGGCATTTGCCTCGGCATGCAGTGCTGCGTGATTGAATTTGCCCGCAACGTGCTCGGCTGGAAGGACGCCAACTCCACGGAATTCGACGAAAAGACGACCCACCCGGTCATCGACCTGATGGACGAACAGAAGAACGTCACCGAAAAGGGCGGCACCATGCGCCTCGGCGCTTACCCGTGCAAGCTCATGAAGGATTCCAACGCCGCAAAGCTTTACAAGAGCGAAAAGATTAGCGAACGCCATCGTCACCGCTACGAATTCAACTACAACAGCGAATTCCGCAAGGAACTCGAAAAGGCAGGTCTGAAAATCGCCGGTACATCGCCCGATGGCAAGCTCGTAGAAATGGTGGAAATCAAGAACCACCCCTACTTCGAAGCCTGCCAGTTCCATCCGGAATTCAAGAGCCGTCCTACGGCACCGCACCCGCTGTTCAGCGGACTTGTAAAAGCCGCTCTTGCACAGAAAAATGGCAAAACAAAAACCGCGACCGCAAAAGCCGCGCAGAAGAATTTGAATGGAGGCAAAAAGAATGCCTAAGCGTACAGACATCAAGAAGATTATGCTCATTGGTTCTGGCCCGATCGTGATTGGCCAGGGCTGCGAATTCGACTACTCCGGCGTGCAGGCCTGCAAGGTGCTCCGCCGTGAAGGTTACGAAGTGGTGCTGGTGAACTCTAACCCGGCCACCATCATGACCGACCCCGAAATGGCCGACCGCACCTACATCGAACCGCTGAGCGTCGACATTCTGCACGAAATCATCCGTCGCGAACGCCCCGATGCATTGCTCCCCACTCTCGGTGGTCAGACCGCTTTGAACCTCGCCATGGAACTTAATGAACGCGGCATTTTGGACCGCTACCAGGTGGAACTCATCGGTGCAAAGGCCGAATCCATCCAGCGCGCCGAAGACCGTCACCTGTTCAAGGAAGCCATGCTCAAGATCGGACTTGACCTCCCCCGCTCCGGTTCTGCACACTCCATGAGCGAAGCAACCGCTATCGCTAACACCATCGGCAGCTGGCCGCTGATTATCCGTCCCGGCTTTACACTTGGCGGTACGGGTGGCGGTATCGCCCACAACCCTGAAGAATTCGAAACCATCGTGAACCGCGGTCTTGACGCCTCGCTCAACAACGAAGTGCTTATCGAAGAATCGCTCCTCGGCTGGAAAGAATTCGAGATGGAAGTCATGCGCGATAAGAAAGGCAATGCCGTTATCGTGTGTTCCATCGAAAACCTCGACCCCATGGGCGTGCACACCGGCGACTCCATCACGGTCGCTCCGATCCAGAGCCTTGATGACCGCGCTTACCAGGCCATGCGTGACGACTCTCTGAAAGTCATGGAAGCTATCGGCGTGGAAACCGGTGGATCTAACGTGCAGTGGGCTATCGAACCCAAGACCGGCCGCCGCATCATCATCGAAATGAACCCCCGCGTGAGCCGTTCTTCGGCGCTCGCCTCCAAGGCAACGGGCTTCCCCATCGCAAAGATTGCAGCATTGCTCGCCGTGGGTTACACGCTCGACGAACTCCGCAACGACATTACGCAGACAACCCCGAGCTGCTTTGAACCTGCTCTCGACTACGTTGTCGTGAAGGTTCCGCGTTTCACGTTCGAAAAGTTCCCGAAGGCCGATTCTACGCTCGGCACCCAGATGAAGTCCGTGGGCGAAGCCATGGCCATCGGTACGAACTTCAAGCAGGCCATGCAGAAGGCTCTGCGTTCCCTCGAAACGGGATTCGGCGGATTCGGTGCCTGCGCCAAGTGCGAAAAGTTCAAGGAATACGACGACGAAACGCTGGCCAAGGAAGTCGCCCGCCCGAGTGCAGAACGCATCTTCGTGGTGTACGAAGCCTTCCGTCGCGGCTGGAGCATCGAAAAACTCTACGAAACCACCAAGATCGACCGCTATTTCCTCCGCCACTTGGAAGAACTCGCCTACTTCGAAGACGAAATCAAGGCCGCCAAGTCCCTAGAAGGCCTCTCCAAGAACAAGCCCCTGTTCCGCCAGGCTAAGGAATTCGGCTTCAGCGATATCCAGATTGGCTATCTGTTCCACAAGACTCCCGAAGAAGTCATGGCAGTGCGCAAGTCCATCGGTCTCATTCCGAGCTACTACTCCGTAGATACTTGCGCCGGCGAATTTGAAGCCATTACGCCTTACTATTACAGCTGCTACGCAGAGCACACGGAACCGGTTCGCACCATTATGGGCAACCGCGGCAAGAAGAGAATCATGGTGCTGGGCGGCGGCCCGAACAGAATCGGTCAGGGTATCGAATTCGACTACTGCTGCTGCCATGCGGCCTTTACGCTGCGCCGCGAAGGCTACGAAGTCATCATGGTGAACTCCAACCCCGAAACGGTTTCTACCGACTACGACACTTCGGACAAGCTCTACTTTGAACCGCTCACGCTCGAAGACGTGATGGGCATTTACGAACGCGAAAAGTGCGCGGGCGTCATCGTGCAATTCGGTGGCCAGACTCCGCTGAACCTCGCCATGCGTCTCAAGAAGGCCGGTGCAAACGTCGTCGGCACGAGCCCCGAAGACATCGACCTCGCCGAAGACCGCGACTTCTTCAAGCAGCTGGTTGACAAGGTCGGCATCAAGCAGGCCGAAAGCGGCATCGCCCACAACGTGGAAGAAGCCCTCGCCATCGTCGAGAAAATCGGCTACCCCGTTCTCGTGCGCCCGAGCTTCGTTCTCGGCGGCCGCGGCATGGTGATTGTCTATAAGGAAAAGTACCTCCGCAAGTTCGTGGAAGAAGCCGCCGCCATTGGCGAAGGCAAGCCGATTCTTATCGACCGCTTCCTCGAAGACGCAACCGAACTCGACGTGGACTGCATCAGCGACGGCAAGCACACCGTGGTGGGTGCCATCATGGAACACGTTGAACCCGCAGGCATCCACTCCGGCGACTCCGCAAGCGTCATCCCGCCGATGACCCTCTCCAAGGAAATCCAGGACAAGGTTCGCGCCTACGCCAAGGAATTCGCGAAGGAACTCCACGTCTGCGGCCTCATGAACATGCAGCTCGCCGTGAAGGATGGCGAACTCTACATGATCGAAGTGAACCCGCGTGCATCACGCACCGTGCCGTTCGTTTCCAAGTCCATCGGCGTTCCGCTCGCAAGTTATGCAAGCCGCTGCATGCTCGGCGAAACCCTCGAGCAGATCGGCTTCACCGAAGAAGTCCACGTGCCTTACGTGAGCGTCAAGGAAGCCGTATTCCCGTTCGTCAAGTTCCCGGGTGTCGATATCACGCTTTCTCCGGAAATGAAATCCACCGGCGAAGTCATGAGCATCGATCGCGACCGCGGCCTTGCCTACCTCAAGAGCCAGCTCGCTGCAGGCAACAAGGTGCCGAGCGAAGGCAACATTTTCGTCTCGCTCAAGGACGAAGACAAGCAGAAGGCAGTCCCGCTCATCCGCCAGCTCGTGAACCTCGGTTACGAACTGTACGCGACCCGCGGCACCTCCACCATGCTCTACAACGAAGGCATCAAGACCCGCGCCGTGTTCCGTATCTCCCGTGGCCGCCCGAACCTGCTCGACCTTATCCACGATAAGGAAGTGCAGTGGATCGTGAACACCACCGAAACCGGCGCCGAAGCCATGGTCGACGAAATCCAGATGCGCTCCAAGGCAGTCGTCTCGGGCATTCCTATCACCACGACCATCGCCGCCCTCACCTCCACCGTCGAAGGTCTCATGGACAAGCACGACTTCGGCCGCTTCGAAGTTTGCAGCCTCCAGGAATACCACAGGCATGTGAAGAAGTAATGAGTAGTTAGGGAAAGGTCCCTGAGCCTGCCGAAGGGCCTTCCCGCGACCCAACGGAGCACCGTAAGGTGCGAAGTCGAAGGATCGAGGCATGCATTTGTCATTCCCGCGAAGGCGGGAATCTCCTATAGCAAAAAAACAGATGTTCCAAGCAGAGCATCTGTTTTTGTTTTTCAATTAACTTAATCCAAGAACAAAACTTCAATTCATTCGACTAAAACTTTCGCTTTTTCAAAGAACTGCTGAACAAGATTTTCATTGCTTATATGATAAGTCATGCTATTGTTCGCTACAGTAATCGATACATCGTTATACTTCACTATAGGAATCATTTCATTATCCTTATACCGCAAGTCTCTTGAACCATCAAGATTTGCATACTTAAATGTATAATCTATAATCTTAGCATCTTGGGGAACATAATCAGGTTCTATAAATTTTTGTGTATTCCAATGCAAAGAGCATTCACTCCAAGAATCAACCCTAATCCGATTTAATTCAAAATTTGGATTATCATATGCCATTACAACTAGTCCTGGATACATAAAGACAAATCCGTTACCCGCAGATTTGAAAATAATTGGAGAACATGACGTATTGACAAAGAGATCAGTAAACGGTTCCTTGCTTAATTTTTTCCTGTCAATGCTAGCGGCAGCACTTGTTCTTTCTCTAACACGATCTTCGATTTCATTTTCACTCAGCACCTGATAAATAATATCAGAAGCGTTAACATCTGTCCACGCCTTTGCGACCTCACCAAATTTTGAAGACAAGCCTTCGGGGATCCTTCCTAAATCAATCGTTGCGTATTTTTCCAGCAACTCCTCTTGAAGCCCCTTAATTTTTGATGAAAAAATCATCCCCACTATATTAGCAAGAGCCAAAACTATAAACAAAACAACAGGCGCAGCGTAGAAGCTTTCGGCTAAATAACTTACTAATGCAGCTATGAGGAACACACCAATAGATAAGCAACCACAAGAAAAGAAAGCCCTTTTTCTACGCTTTAACTTTGCGATTTCCTGAAGGATTTCCATCCTCTCATTATAAACACCAATAATTTTTTTTCTTGCAGTTTCAACAATATCTGACGAAAGAAAATCTGTAAATCCAGAAATCGTTTCACTATAGTACTTTTCATCAGATATCTGCGACACGCTCTCTTTTATTTTCTTTTCCATTGCCGCTTTTTTCATAGAGCTATGGAGTTTTTCGAGTTCTTCAAGCATTCCCATTTCTACATTTCCTCTCTCTTATTTAAAAAGTTTATTTAACGGACTATTACTAGAATCTTCGACATAGGGAGCACCATTCGCAGGACGCAAAGAGTTAAAGAGTATTAGCAAGGCGTCAATAAACCACCATATGCAAAAACCTCCAAATGTACATAGTTTCAAAAGCCCCAAACCAGTATACCCCAAATAAAATCTATCCACTCCGAGCCAGCCTAAAAGCAATGACAAAACGAAGGCTGTCATCCTTGACTTTGGAGGAGCATTAACAATTCCATTTGAGAGTCTGTCCAATTCTTTCTTTTTCTGTTCCTCTTGTAGAATACGATTTAATTCTTCATCAATTGAATTAGCCATTCTTTACTCCTTGATGCAGCGAACTGCAAGTAAATGATCTTTAAAATGAACATCTCCATTAAATATTGTCTTATCATAATCAAGCCGTACTCCAGCAGCCCTCATATCATCAATACTAGTAGCCGTCCAAAACAATGCAACATCTTCCAACAGAGTGCAAAGACCTAAATCTTTGGAATAATCATGGAAAATATTACATTCTCCACCTGGCAAAGCATTGAATTTGTATTTATTATTTCCCTTGGGAGTTCCTTTATTTTTATTCCATCCATCCGAACTTTTCAAATCTGTTCCAAGAGATTCTTGCGAACTCCCTTTCTCCATCATATAGGATGTCAATGAACGAATATCATCCATCGTGGGCAAAGTCCATCCTTCAGGGCAGGCCTTTCTAGCAGACTTCCAACTATATAAGCGTCCATATTTTTTGCAGTTTTCAATTTTATTTTCATAGCAGCCACTTTCATCCGTTTTTACAGCCAAATTTTCAGCAGCCCACACTTGCTTTCCTATTTTAACAGACTTGAATTCTTTTTTCTCATAGTTTTCTACATCATCTTTTTCAGAAGCACCATCTTCTTGAGCGCCACGCCCTTTATCTTGAATTTCTTTTGTTTGGGCATTTATTTTCGCATTTGCTTCAGCTTCAACTTGTCTAAAAGCCTCGTTACACGACTTTATAAATATTGGTAGAAATAATATACAGCATACAATACCAATTATTCCTTTCTTTCCCAATTTTACTTTTTTTATTTTAGTCAAAATATTTTTCTCAGACCTTTGTCTTTCAAAAAATATTGCATCGCAATCTTGCTTTTGTTTTAGAAACGGAGCAAGAAAATCTTTATCATTAGCAAAAAGAAGGCTGACCTCATCAACAATTTGCTTTAATTTGGCATTCCAAATTGCAAGCCATTCGATATTTGTAGTCTCATTTTTCACTTTGCCAGATACAAAAACCAATAAGTCCCTTAAATCACCTTTGGTATGTGGAACAGAAAAATTTGTAATTGTACTTTTTAATAGTATCGCAACTTTTTCGCTTGTCAAAGCATGGGTTTCCAATTTACTAATGCTATCTTTGAATTCTGTCAATTCCTTCGATATTGTATTAACCCCCAATTCATGTCCACATTCAGGACAAACAACAGCCTCACTAGAAAGCGGACATCCACATTGTGGACATTTCTTTATTTTACCAACAAATACTTGCTCTCTTTTAGCATATTCTTCAGGCTTATTTGCTGTGCCAGCCCATTCGGTCGCTGTTCCACATTTGGAACAGAACGCCATTCCTTCTTCCAACCTATTTCCGCATTTTTGGCAAAACGGCATATATTTCCTTTTTTTCGAGTTAAACCTTTGTGTTAATCATCTTGTAAGCAACGCCTGCGTACACAAACAACAACAAGCCTGTCAAGACGATGTATGGAGCTACATAGAGTCCAACAATAGAGAAAACAAGATTATCGACTATAAACGCAATCAAAAAGAGTGATGACATAAGCCGAATATTAACAGAATGCCCTTCCCTTTCAAAACGAAAGCCAGAAACGCCCACAAGGGAAGAATAAATCGTTATTCCCCCCATTATGGTAATCAACCATACATTATCGTTATCGGCATTCATGGAATACAGGCCATATCCGGCAAGAGCGGACATTCCCAAAGAAAGCAAAATCATAAACCAGTTCGGTTTCATAGTTCGTTCCTACTTTGCCATTTGCGGAATTTCCGGCGGCATTAACGCAACCAACTTAAGAACATCTGGAATATTCTCTGCCGTCAGCCATTCTCGCATCCCCGGTTTCCACACCAAGGTATCCTTAGTCACCTTTTTCTCATTTATGAGTCTAGAAAGTTCACTCTGAGAAAATGGCCCCGCCTGTTTTCCATCCAAGACAACATAGTAGACACCGTTATTTACCGAATTCAACACCACATTTTGAGGCATTGACGCAGTCGGAGTCTGCATTTGGCAAAGCGTCTGATTCATGGCATTCGTCATCTGCTGAGCTACGGCCATACCAAGACCAAACTCTACAAGACGATCCATCGAAAAGAAACTGTTGTCACTCATACTTTTCTCCTACAATGAAGGCGGAACAGGCGGCACGCCGGGATTTCCCGGAACCGGAGGTACCGGGGGAACAGCTGGTGTGAATAAAGACGCGAGCTCCGGCACAGTTGAGGCCGCAGCCCAAGCAGGCATCCCCACTTTCCACACCAGAGTATCCTTGGTCAAAGTCCCCGCAGCAATCATCTGCTGCAAAGCATTCATATCAAAAGGTCCTGCAGACTGGCCATTGACAACCACATTGAACTGAATCTGCGGAGGCATGGGCGGAGGCGGAGGAGCCATATTGGGAGTCATACCGGGAACACCCTGTATTCCACCCATCATATTATTCATCATTCCCGCCATATTCTGACCAACGGCACCACCAACAGCCATGCTAGCCATCATTGCACCAGGATTGAAAGCGCCGTTTCCGCCCATATTCATTCCGCCATTTGCCCCGAGTTGTCCCAAGGCGTCTGTGCCAGCCAAAGCAACCTTGGTCTGCTGATTTAGCTGATGAGCCATAAAATTTGCACCTTCAGTCTGCAATTTCTGCGCACGCTGGGCTTCTTCTCGCTGAATACGGAGCGATTCCTCCATATTTTCGGCATTGATACGCTGCATATCCTGCATATTCTGGATATTCACAGCGCTCTGCGCCTTCATCGTATCCAAATTCACATTCGCCTGTGTTTTGGTAAATTGAATCTGAATATCCTGCGTAACACTCTTAAGGGTCACATAAGCATCACTCGTCTTATCCACCTCTATCGTAGCAATATCTACAGAAGAAACAACAACACCGAATTCACTCTGCAAACGCTTCTTGAGGCGTTCTTCTATGGCATCACTCACTGCCATTATTTTCTTTTCAATTTGAACGAGCGGAATATTATCAACGATATTGATAACGGTATCTTTGACATACTTAACGCAAGCATCCTTAATTTGCTTTTGGAACGCGTCCAAATCAAAATTCACAAGGCGATGCAGCTTGATAAATTCACGATAGTCCGCAATCTTAAAGCTCATCGTTCCGCGGACCGCAACGGGAACGCCTAAATCGGGTTGACGCGGATCAAACACATCAAAATACGGAATCGCGAACTTAATCTGGATGATGCCAGCAAGATTGATATAGTAGACTTCGGCCTGGAAAGGAGAAGCCCCGCCAAACGCCAAGCCAACAATACTTGCAAGTACAGGGAAGTTCGCCGTTTCAATTTTCTTGTCAAACGGACCTTCGATAAAATCCTGCTGCGTTCCGTCTTTTTGATTATATACAAATACAGCGACTTCACCATCTTTGACGCGAACGGTGGAACCATACCGAATGGCATTCTCTTTTTTTGTGGTATTCGCTTCCTGCCCCGCAGGACGCCACTTCCAAATAAGATACGACGGTTCGTCGCACCGGATAGCGTCCATAAAGCCGCCTTCATTCACCTTAGACGCATTATTGCCAAAACCAAAAAGTCCCATAAAACACCTGCTGTTAAATTGAACTGAAAAGAGTTGTCCCCGCACATTTCTGCGTCCGTAATACCCTTGACGGGATACAAACGTCCAAAAGGCGGTTTCCTCTTTGGAAATCGCCACTACCGAAACTATATTGTAAACTAAATTTTACGCTGGGGGGGGTAACGAACTAGAGCGAGCCACTTTTGAGCCCATTTTTTCCATTTTTCTTTTACCCATCGAAATCATACGAAAGAAAATATACATAAAAATTAGCAAACAATACATCTGTTCTTAAAATTTTCTTAGAATTTTGATTGTTTGCCACCCCCATTTGCGCAATGCACCCCACAAAAAGTATCTTTACGAAAGAAAAGGACAATATATGGCAACCTACATAAAACCGATGATTGCCCGTGACATTCTTCGCAAGGCCTACCTTTCGGAGTAGTTTTTCCAAGTTGCTTTTACAGCTTGTTTTTTTATATTAAGGAAAGAGGTTCCCTATGGCTGCAATGGCTGCCGAATTTTCTGAAATCATCGAAACGCTTACCGAGGAAGATTTGCGTTCGGCCTTGGATTATGTCCGTTTTCTCTCGGCTTCACGCAAAAAAGCGGCAAAGGCAACCTTGAAACAGATTCAGGGACTTTTTGCCGATGACAAGGGCTGGAAAAACGAGCAGGAGATGCTTGCTGACATGGCCAACTTCAGACGAACCCGAACCGCCTGATGAAAATCTTGCTTGACACAAATGTCCTGATATCCGCTTTTGTCTTTGAAAGCAAAGCGAGGCAACTTCTTGAAAAATTGTTCGAATCCGATTTCGAACTTCTGGTTTCGGATTACGTCAACAAGGAATTTCACGACAAGTTGAACGAAAAAATGGCCCGACAAGGCTTCAAAAGTTTACGCATTGTATTGAACTTTGCCATTTTCATTTTGTTCAAGTTCCGATACAATAGGTGCACTTCTGCGAAATCCAAAAGACAACCCCGTGTTAAGCGACGCCATGGCACACAATGTCGATGTAATACTTACAGGAGACAGGGATTTTCTCGAAGCAAATCTAGATTACCCCCAAATTTTTTCGCCCGCAATGATGCTTGAATACCTAGACAGCATCGGGATTTAACTAAAGCCTTTGCGTTAGGCCTCCAGCCACTTGCAGTTTTACTGCTTAGTGGCTATGGTCCCCTTTAGGGGAGATAGTGACCCCTTGGGGCGGCGCTGTGGCGCCGTTGCAAGAGCGACGCGGGCGTGCCACAGGTGCGCACGGGGCGCCTTGCAATATAGCCCGACCGCACATATATGTGCGGGAACGCCCATACAATTCCCCTTGGGCGCTGTTATAACGCCCCTTTTCAAAACCAAAACGACCAAAAACTTGTGTTTTTACCCCTAAAAAACTATATTAGGAGTATTACGGCATCAAGGAACCCCTATGATAACGACAAAAAGCATTGATTCTTACAGATTGACGGACTTGGAAGAGCCGACCGATGAAATGCTTGCCCAAATTATGAGGGAAGCCGCCGAGGACGCTCGCAAGGCAAATGCAGACGCCACCAAACGTTTTTTTGATGAAATTGAAAAGATGTGCGAGAACGTTCGCTTTCTATGATTTGAGAGACTCCGTTTCACAAATCAGGGAACCTTTCCCTTGTAAGGCGTTCGCAGATGCTCTTTTAGTATTTCTTCATTCTTTTCATTGTTCCACTTACCAGAAACCCATAGAGCATCCATGCCGTTTTCAACTTTCTGAGCGGCATTACTAAACCCACCTTTCTGAGAAAATTCCATTATTAAATGAGCCGTAGATTCAATCACCTTCTTGTAGCGATCGATTTCCTCATCTGAAAAACCGAATATGTCTTCCCAAGTACATGTGGGTAAATAGCATGTTGCCCGATGAAAGCCGTCTTTTGCATCGGGCTTTTCAATGTACACCTTGACACGGCCATCCTTGCCCATTTCGGAATGGACAATTTCTGCATTATCGTCTAATATCATGAAGGGGTACATCATATTGCTTAATGGCAATATAACATTTTTCGGCCTAATTTGGCTAGTACTTATCTTTTCCACGAAAATCTTCCCCAAACCCAACTTGAAATCACATTTGTGATTTCAAGATTAATTGATTTGCATTTTTTGCGTCATTTTGGACAAGTTTCAAATAAAAATTTCCCGTAAAGTCTCAAAATGTCATATTCTGACATCGTAGGAATGTATATTTGCAAAAAAAACGCTAAAAGCGCCGTCTTTTTTGCATGTAGGCGGCCGGAGGTAAATATGAATAGAAGCGAATTCATCGCTATGGCGAAGGACGTACACGAACATCCCGAACACCTGGCAGACTACAGAAAGATTTACAAGAACGTTTATCCGTTCAGCGACGGCATTTTCAAGATGCTCATGGCCAACGAGGCGAAACCTGAACGAACTGTGAAATTTCTGAATGCAATGCTCGGACTTACTGGAGACAAAGCCATAAAAACATATACCTTGGGAGTTCCAGAGAATCCTGGGGTACTTAACGACAAGACTGCCATCTTCGATATCTACGGAACCACGCAGGCCGACGAGCCCGTGCTAATCGAGGTCCAACAGAATTTCAACACTCTTTTCGTTGACAGGCTCATCTACTACACCGCCCGCGTCATCTCGCGAACGGTCAAGAAGGCTCAAGATTACAACCTGCCACATATCTACGTGCTCTCTATCCTGACCGAGAACCAATTCCCGAGGGAGCGTGACACCTATCTCCACCACGCCCAACTCGTGCGGAACCATCGTCTGTTCTACAGCAAGTTGGACATCTTCCTTGTCGAACTGGAGAAATTCTTCGCAATCGAAGATCGCACCCCGCCCGAGAGACGCGAACAGTCCGACAGGGCCGAAATGCTGCGAATTTTCCGCGATATTCTTGAAGACAAGGATATCCCCGAAGAAAAACTAAAACGGCTCCTTGACAAGGACTTCGCTAATGATGTATCTTTTAAGGGGTACACGGACGAAACCCTTCTGAACGAGGTTGACGGAATGACGGACATGCTTTATGAAAAACAGGGCTCGTACCTGCAAGGAAAGGATGACGAACGCAATGAAGTCGCCATCGCTATGCTCGCCGAAGGCGATTCCATCGAGAAAATAGCCCGTGTGACCAAGCTTTCCGAGAATGATGTTCGCAAATTGCAGGCAGAACTTGCCAGCGAAACGACATCAGCATAATCTTTTCCGAATCAAGCACACCTTAAGATCACAAAGCAATTGCTAAGCTCTTGCATTTTGAAATTTTTTTTGCTTATCTCAACACCATATGTTGCGTTTTCGCATTGCCGCATTTGACCATATACACACCGTGGCTTAAGCCTGCGTTTGTCATGGCGTTGCGGAGTTCGCCGATATGTCCGGCCTGGAATTCGCCGACAAATGCTCCAAGCAGGCTAAACACCTTATATGTGCTTTGAATGCTTTGGGGAGCAGAAAGTCCGAAGGCGATAGCCTCTGTAGAATCTGCGGGCGGTTCAACCTTTGGCTCCTGCCACAGAACGAATTCGATGGTCGTTGCACTGCGGGCCGGAACGCTGAAGCTGCACTTTGTACCATCAACCTTGACTTCGCTACCTTCCTTGAGGTTACTATTGTCGTCGGTGACATAGGGTTTAAAACTTCCAATTTTTGTGTTTCCGAAATCAAAGTCCGCCTTGAATTCCTCGTTTTTGGAATTGAGAATGACGACTGCGATTTTCGTCTTGAGGGAGTCGCGGTAGGCGGTGACCTTTACGTTTGCTTCCGGATTCTTGGTGGCGTCGATTCTCCAGGAGCCGGGTCGTGCAAAGCGGCTGTAGTTTCCCATGACCCAGAGTCGCTTGGAGGGCTCCACGTTATCGGGGTTGCCTTGTCCTTGCGGCCAAAGCGCTCCATTACCACAGCTGGGTTCGCTACAGGAATAAATCCACCAAAAATGCCAGGCGTTCATGTTCGCAATAGTAAGGGCATCGTGGATTACGCCTGCAACGCGGAGCGCGCTTCCCATGCCCACGTCTTCCTTGTTACTTCCAAGATCATAGACTTCGGTTTCCCAGAATTCCTTGCCGGCTTCGTGGATTTCGGGATAAGCCGCCGGGTCTCCGCCGTATTCGTGCGTCCCAAAAATATCGGTGTATTTCAAGGCGGCAGGGTTGTTGAAGAAAGCTTTTTTGTAATTGGGGAATCCATACCAGTTGATAGCTTCGGTGCCAATAATTTTGATGCCCGTGGTATCGAGGGTGGGGCCAAGGTAGTCGCCGACCCAACGTGCCAATTCATCGGGTTCGTAGTGGTTGTCACCGGTGCCGTCGGGCTCGTTTTGCGACGAAATTGCATATAGATTAACGCCAGCCTTCCGCATGTCTTGCGTAAACTTCAAGATGGTGTTGGCCCAGTCCTGAGCGTGATTGAAATCCAGGTGCTTTTTGTCACCGTCGTAATTTATGGTGTATCTAGATGTCCACGGGGCTGCCCAGACTTTGACGCCGTATTCACTCGCCTTTTTTGCGATACTCGTTTCAGATGTGGTGCCGTCCGGGGCGATACGGATGCGGTGCAGCGTAAGCCCGGCGCCACTGGTGGAGTCCCAAAGAAAGGCGGCATTCTTGTCGGTGATGGAACCGGCCCATGCCGAGGCAGCCCCAAAGCCGCTGATGCGCTGGTATTCCTTGCCGATATCTACGTTAATCGTTGCCGCACTGGCGAGGGTGCCCAAAAACGCGACAAAACCTGCAAAAGAGGGAAATCCCTTAATTGAAAACGACATAAAGCCTCCCATACGAACTTTACTTACTATAAAATAAGTTGAAAAATTCGCTTAATATAGGGCTTTATTCGAATTCGTTTTGATAAATTGACAACAGAAAGATGTATTTATCCGCTAGAACTTCTCGAAAAACTCCCATGTGGCTTGCGGCACCCAGGACTGCTGCTGACACGGATCCTTGTGGTCCCAGATGTCTTTTATTTCTATTTTCTTTAAGCGAACGATTGGCTTATCGCCCAAGTCATTCCGCTAAAAAAGGATTCAATTTTATGAACGAAACGGAAAATCGCCAAAAGGTCATTGTCCGGACAAGTATTATCGGCATTGCGGCAAACATCGTGCTGTCGACGTTCAAGGCTTTCGTCGGCTTTGCAACCAACTCCATCGCCGTGACGCTCGATGCTGTGAACAACCTTTCTGACGCTTTGTCCTCGGTCATTACGATTGTGGGCGCAAAACTTTCGAACAAGTTGCCCGACAAAAAACACCCGCTCGGTTACGGTCGAATCGAATACCTGAGTGCAATGGTAGTTGCGGCAATCGTGCTTTACGCCGGCGGTACCTCGGCGGTGGAATCCGTCAAGAAAATCATCCACCCCGAAGCAGCGGACTACTCCACCGTCTCGCTGGTGATTATCGCCTCGGCGGTAGTGGTAAAACTCGTGCTCGGCAAATTCGTGAAACGCCAGGGCGAGCGCGTGAATTCGGGCGCACTCGTGGCATCGGGTGCAGACGCCCTGTTCGACGCCATTCTCTCCCTTTCGGTGCTGGCCTCGGCCATCGTCTTCATTCTCACGGGCATTTCACTTGAAGCCTACGTGGGCCTCGTGATTTCCGCTTTCATCATCAAGTCGGGCATCGGCATGCTGATTGAAACCCTGGACGACATTCTGGGCAAACGCGCTGATGGCGACATGGTCAAGAAAATTAAGGCGTTGCTCACCGAAGAGCCGCAAGTTCGCGGAGCGTACGATGTCATCCTAAACAATTACGGTCCGAACAAGTTTCTCGGTTCCGTGCACTTGGAACTCCCCGACACCATGACCGTCGAAGAAGTCGACGTACTGACCCGCAGGGTACAGGCGCGCGTGCTCAAAGAAACCGGCGTGATTCTCACGGGCGTGGGCGTGTATTCACACAACACCAAGAATGACGAAGCTGCCAAAATTCGCAGCAACGTGCTGAAGTTGGTAAAGGAGCACCCTTGGGCGTTGCAACTCCACGGCTTTTATGTGAACCTTGAAGATCGCATCATGCGTTTTGACGTGGTCATGAATTTCGAGATCAAGCCGCAAGAAGGCTTAGACATTCTGCACAAGGAAATCGGCGAAGCCTACCCCGATTTTGATTTGCATATCGCTGCCGACATCGACGCATCGTAGCGCCGACTGATTTGTTTCTTTAGTTTTTAAAACGGTTGCACACCTAGATCGGTGTCGCCGTTTTTTACTTTTGCAAGGATTTCAAGCCCCGTCAGGTCTTGCATCATGCGGATGTTGTCGTCTTCCATTTCGAGGTTACCGCTAGAGCCGTAGCGGTTCACGATAAGCCCGCGGATGGAAAGCCCGCAACTGCGGGCGTATTCTACGGTGAGCACGCAAGCGTTAATGGAGCCGAGGGCCGCTGTCGTAACAATAAGCAGCGGAAGGCCTAACGTTTTCATGATATCGACGAGGAATACTTTCTGGTCATCGTAGCGGATGGGGCAAATGATTCCGCCGCTGCCTTCGGCGAAAATGAATTCATGACGAGCGCAGGCCGCATCAAAATCATCTTTAACTTTCGCAAGTTCTACAGGATTGCCTTCTTTGCGGGCCGCGAGATGCGGCGAGACCGCTTCTTTATAGACATAGCTCACAAGTTGTTCTTGCGAATCAGGGAGATTTGCAATGCGTTTCACGTAATCGGCATCCCCTGCGACCCATTTGCCGTCGCGGAGTTCTGCACCGCTGAGGGCCGCCTTGTAGTAACCTGCATCGATGCCGGAATCGCGCCACTTTTTTACGAGAAGGGCGGTAATGAATGTTTTGCCGACATCAGTTCCGGTAGCTGTAACGAAATAACCCTTGTTCATACATCCTCTTTTATCGCCTGTGCAATTATAGACGCGGCATATTGAAGTTGTTCATGCGTGTGCGTTGCCATTAGGCTTGCGCGCAAGCGGGCTTGTCCCTTGGCGACTGTCGGATAACGAATCGCAGGAATGAGTATTCCCGCATCCTGGAGCGCGGCAGATGTTTTTAGCGCACAGGCTTCGTCGCCGATAACAATCGGTACAATCGCCGAAGGAGACAGTTCTACGTTCACGCCTTCGCGTTGCAGGGCTTCGCAGAAAAATTTCACGTTATCGCGCAAGTTCTGCACGCGTTCTGGATGCGCATCGATGTAGCGCAAGTTGTTGCAGGCTGCGGCGGCAACGGCAGGGGCCATCGCTGTTGTGAAAATAAAGCTGCGGGCCTTGTTGCGGAGAAAATCAATCAGCTGCTGCTTACCCGCCACGAAGCCGCCTTCGGCGGCAACGGCTTTGCTCAAAGTGCCAATAGTTACATCGGCGTGAGCACAGCCGTAGTGTTCGGCAAGCCCGCGCCCGGTCTTGCCGAGCACGCCCGTGGCGTGCGCCTCGTCAATCATCAAGAGACAATCATTTTCTTTTGCAATCCGCAGAAGTTCCGGCAAATTCGCAAGGTCGCCATCCATGCTGAAAACAGCATCCGTCACGATAAGGCCGCGGAAGGTCCGCGCATCTTGTTTTGCATCTTGTTCCGACTTGGCCTCTTTAATAACCCGCACCAAATCCGCCATATCGTTATGCTTGTAAACAAAGCATTTGGCTCGCGACAACCTAATTCCGTCGATAATGCTCGCGTGGTTCAGTTCATCGCTAAAGACAAAGTCGTTCTTGCCGCACAAAGCCGAAATCGTACCGACATTCGCCATGTAGCCCGTATTGAACGTGATAGCGGATTCTTCGCCCTTGAATTTTGCGATAAATTCCTCCAATTCCTGATGCGGAGTCTTGTTGCCTGTCGTAAGGCGAGCGCCGCCGCTACCAGTCCCCCACTCCAAAACCACCTGGGCCATCGCCTGCTTGAGTTCGTCCACGTTCGCCAAGTCCAGGTAAGAATTGGAAGCCAGCAGGATCTGTTCCTGCGAAGCGCCATTGGACATGCGGATTTTTACGCACGACGATTCCGGCGTTTCCATCAAGCGCATCGAGCGGTAAGTATTGTTCGCACGCGCCGTTTCCAAAGCGTCTTTCGTAAATAAGTCTAAGATTCTTTCGTTCATGCTATTCTGCCCTAGATCCTTCGACTTCGAACCTTTGGTTCTCAGCTCAGGATGACAATCTAAGTTCTGTCAGCTATTTCTACGAGCACTTTCTTTTTCTGCAAGTACTCGATACATTCTTCGGCACTTGCCTTGCGCGAATCAAACAAGAAAATGCGGCCCCCGTTTTCGTCGCCCATTTCCTTCATCTTCATGATGCGTACATAGCCGAGTTCCTTGCTCGCGACATAGCCCGTCACATAATTCGGGTCATCGCTCACGCAAAATTCCGCAACCATTCCGGGGGCATTCGCCACCTTGGTCGCAAGCACTATGGCTTCGTTAAAATGATTCTTGCAGCCATCCACTTCGCTCGAATGCAGTGCATCCATATAAGTTGCGCGCACTCCGCGTTCGTGGTCTGGTTCCAGGCGCTCGCCCGTCGCGATATCGTACAGCATCGCACCACGCATCGGGAAAGTTGCTCGCAGGAGTTCCGGAAGTTTTTGGGCAAAATCTTTGATGAGGACTCCGTATTCGTCACTGCGAGCGAAGCTATACGATACTTGGCAACTTGTTGCCTTAGTAGAGTTATCCTCTTTGGGGAGAAGCAATCCATCACTTACAGTTTTATTTATGAGTCCAAACGCCTTCTCCAGCCCTTCCTGCCAGGTTTCAACATCTACGCGCGTCACCGGCAAGGCTTTTAAAATCTGGATATCGCTTTCGTGAACCTTTTCGATTTTCACATTGATAAAATCAGGGTCGCCCTTGGAATGCGTCATGGCCCGACGCACCATCGCCGTACAAACAGCCTCAACAGAATCCCGATTTACAATGCGTTCGGCGCCGGAAATGTGCT
This sequence comes from Fibrobacter sp. UWOV1, assembly GCF_900142495.1. Taxonomy (NCBI): domain Bacteria; kingdom Pseudomonadati; phylum Fibrobacterota; class Fibrobacteria; order Fibrobacterales; family Fibrobacteraceae; genus Fibrobacter; species Fibrobacter sp. UWOV1. Next base: position 318,183 of record NZ_FRBA01000001.1, read on the forward strand.
GCTCACGCTTTTGTTCGCCCTCACCCACTTGCTGCGAGGCTCGCATTTTTAAACTATAATAATCCATCACTTACTCATGAAATTCGTCTTCGCCTTCTACGACAGGCGCGGGTTCACATTCGCCAATCATCTTGATGGCTTCGCAGATGCGGTCGATTTCAGAATCAGTCGTAATGAACGGAGGCATCGTATACACGTAATTGCAGAAAGGTCTGAGCCACACGCCGGTTTCGCGAATCACGCGCAGAATGTCGTCTGCGGAAGGTTTCGCCTTCAGTTCCAAGACTCCGATAGCGCCGAGAACACGCACGTCCGCCGCATTTTCAAGCGAACGAAGCGGTTCCAGATTCTGCTTGAGGCGTTTTTCAATCCGTTTGACGCTCGAGGCATAATCGCGACTTTCGAACAGCGAAAGCGAAGCAATTCCTGCGGCACAAGCGAGCGGGTTCGCCATGTAGGTGGGACCATGCATGAATGCAGGAATCTTGCTGTTCGTAATCGTTTCGGCGACCTTCTCGGACGCAACACAAGCCGCCATCGTAATGCTTCCGCCCGTGAGAGCCTTGCCAATGCACATGATGTCCGGCTTTATCCCCACATGCATCATTGCAAAGCGCGGCCCCGTTCGATAAAAGCCCGAAGCGATTTCATCCAAAATAAGCAAGATACCGTAACGGTCGCAAAGTTCGCGGAGTGATTTCAGGTAACCCGCATTGTAAAGCCACATGCCGTTTCCACCTTGGAAAACGGGCTCGCAAATTAAGGCAGCGATTTCACTTTTGTGTTCCTCGACAACGCGCTCCATCGAAGCGAAATCCGTCGGATTCCACGCCTCGTCATAGCGGCAGTTCGGACGTTCCGCAAAGTAATGATGCGGCATGATTCCACGGAAAAGCGTATGCATTCCATCAGGGTCAGAAAGCGCCATCGCACCTGCGGTATCTCCATGGTAACCGCCCTTCAAGGCGACCAACTTGCAGCGTTCCGGATGTCCGAGGGAATACTGGTACTGCACCGCCATCTTGGCGGCACATTCCACGGCAATGCTTCCCGAATCCGCAAAGAAAATCTTGTTCAAGCCTTCGGGCAAAAAATTCACCAACTTTTCGCCCAACTCAATCGCGGGTTCATGCGTAAAACCGCCAAACATCACATGGCACATCTTTTCGCTTTGCTTCTGAATCGCCTCAACGATTTCAGGGGCGTTATGCCCATGCGCCATGCACCACCAACTCGATACAGCATCAATTAATTTCAGACCATCGGCTGTTTCAATCGTCGTTCCATGAGCGGATTTTGCCAAGAACCTGGCCGGAGTATTTTTCAGCGCCGCATATGGATGCCACAAATGCTCGCTATCAAAATCTAAAAGTCTTTTCATCCGCGTCCAAATATAGAAAAATACTATATCGCCATCGACGCGCTAACATAGGTAATGCGGTTTACTCCAAGTACACAACTTCGCCCATTTGCGGCATAAGCACGGGCTTGCCCGATTCCTGGGCGGCGCGTTTCGCATTTTCCAGCGGTTCCGTGTACGAATGCTTGCTCAGGCAGAACTTGGAATGGTGAACCGTCATGTAGCGGTTTGCATCCAGTTCCACCATTTCCTTGCCCAGGTATTCCGGCATGGTGTGGATAAGCGACCAGTCCTTATCGTACTGCCCATTTTCAAGAATCGCCAAATCGATGTCGGTAAATTTCTTTCCGATTTTTTCGAAGTGCGGGCCGTAACCCGTATCACCGCCAATCCATATAGTGCGCTTAGGAGACTTGAACGCGAAAGACGCCCACAGAGTCTTATTCTGGTGAAGATCGCGGCCCGAAAAATGCCTTGCCGGAGTCGCCGTCACGTTAAAGCCTTCGCCCAGGTCAACAGATTCCCACCAGTCGAGTTCCGTAAGTTTTTCAACGGGATACTTCCAGTATTCAAAATGCTCGCCCACGCCGAGGCCAGTCACCACGCGCTTTACGCGGGGTTCCAGTTCCGTAACCACCTGGTAATCCAAGTGGTCCCAATGGTCGTGCGTAATTACCAGATAGTCAATATCCGGCATGTCGGCAGGCTTGTAAACATCCGTTCCCTTGAACATCTTGTTCACGAAACTCACCGGCGAGCCCTGGTAAAAAACCGGGTCCACCAGCACCTTCTTTCCGGATAAATTAAGCAGGTACGAGGAATGCCCGAACCACACAATCCAATCGCGGTCCTGCGGTAGCGACTTCAGGTCCGTCTTGATGACGTTCATTGCGGTATCGGGAACAGTCTGACTCTTGTCGCCGAACAGGAAATCCTTCCACACGGCAAACACGCTCCTGTCTCCCGTCATGGTGACAGTTTCCACCTCGTTCACAAACTGCTTGCCATCGTAATTCGGCGACTGCTTGATGCGTTCAAGGCGCTTGCCTTGCGGAATATGGCCGAAGCTCGCCTGCGATAAGAACAACACGCCCACGTCTCCCAAAATAAAAAGTACAGATAAGATAATCGCCGTAATCATGAGTTTCTTGTTCTTTGCAAAACGCAAGCGCATCGTTCCCATTCTAGCGGATAAAGTTCGTGAAGATTTTCTTTTCGGCAATAGGCTGCACGACACCCGCCTTCTTGCCCGCTTCGATGCTCTTCAGGATCCACGCCATGTTGCGGCCCAGTTCCTTCATCACCTGCACGCCCTCATCGTCCTTCAGCACATCTTCAGGGCTAGAACCGTGGACCATGTTCCAATAGCGAGATGTCACCAGGGGCTGTTGCGCAAAGGTGGGGTACTTGTTCAGGGCGTCGAGCGTTGCGGTAGTGCCGGCACGGCGGGCAGAGGCAACCGTTGCGGCCGGCTTAAAGAGCAGTTCCGCTTCGGCGATGCCGTAAAGCCTGTCCAGGAACATCAGCATTTCGCCACTCGGGGATGCATAATAAACCGGGGAGCCGTAAACGACGGCGTCGGCTGTTTTAAGGATTTCCTTGGCTTCGTGAACCACGGCGTCGGTTTCTCCCTTCAGCACGCGACCACCCACAAAGAAGATTTCCGTCTCGATGCCTGCGGCCTTGAGTTCGCCGGCCACGAGGCTCAGTGCCGTATAGGTGCAGCCCTTTTCGCGACGACTACCGTTGAATAAAATGACCTTCATCATAAACTCCTTTGTCTTTTGCCTAAAATATACAAAGAAATTATGTTATATTTCTAGGAAAAGGCAGGTAAAAAATGTCCATTGGAATTCCAGAAATAATCCTGATTGTGGTCGTGGCGCTCCTTTTGTTCGGAGCAAAGCGCATTCCTGAACTTGCTCGCTCTTTAGGCAAAGCCCAGAACGAGTACAAGAAGGCGAAAGACGCCCTGAAGGAAGAAGCCGAAGACCTGCAGAAGACTGTGGAAAAAGCCGCCGAGGCAGAAGAAAAGAAAGGCTAATGTCCTCCAAACAGGATCAAGAAGCTACGCTGATTTCGCATCTGGAAGCGCTCCGACGGGCGCTTTTGCGTTCTATTGTCGCCCTTGCCATCGGCATCGTGCCCCTTTTCCTTGTTTCGCCCTACGTTCTGGACTGGTTCTGTGAACAAATTGCCCTGCAGGGCGGCGTCACGCTCCATTACTTTTCCCCGATGGAAGTGTTCCTGCTGCAGCTCAAGATTTCTGCACTGCTGGACTGCGTGCTGTTTTCGCCCTACATCGCCTGGAACATGTGGCAGTTCGTGCTTCCCGCCCTATACGACAACGAGAAACGCTTCATCCGCTCCATCGTGGCGCTGACTAGCATGCTCTTTATCGCGGGTGTCGCGTTCTGCCTAATCGTCTGCTTCCCGCTGATTGTGCAGTTCGGCATGAGTTTTGCAAGCACGACCCTACAGCCCGTATTTGGCATCTCTAACTTGGTAACACTCGCACTTTGGCTTTCGCTTGCATTCGGATGTATGTTCCAGTTCCCGTTGGTGACCTACGCGCTTATCCGTGCGGATATCGTGAATTACGAAACCGTCTGCAGCAAGCGCCCCTACGTGGTGGTGGCAATCCTGCTGTTCGCCGCATTCCTTACTCCACCCGACATCATAAGCCAACTACTTCTGGGCGCACCGACTTACCTGCTATTTGAAGCAGGACTCTTGGCGGCCAGGCGCTTTCATGGGCGTTCCCCGGCTCATCGAGCCAAACCAATTACAAAAACGGATGTTACGAAAATTATCCAGCAGAAAAATAATTTTCCTACTAAATAATTTTTGAAATTTAGCCCTTCCTTGGGCGTTCCCCGGCCCGGTCCCTGAGCCTGTCGAAGGGGGGCCGGGGCGGGTGCTGCAACGAGGCCCCCTCGTTTTTTCCGAGGGAGCCTTTTTGACGATATGTCCGTTTATTTCACGAAAACGGCGAGAAGTTTATGCGCTTCATCGCCTTCGGCAAAACGGATTTCACCTACGGTATGGTACTCGAATCCCGAGAATTGCTGCAGGTGCAGTGCCGCAAATTCGCGGTCCTGCGAATAGCAGAGATTCAGGCGGAAGTTCCCGTTGTCGCCTGTTTTCGGATGACCATTTTTTTGAACGACCGCGTCCAAGGCGCTTGGAGAAGCCTCGATAATTTCCTTGACCTTTTGGCCCTCCGTGGGGCTGTAGTCCAGGCAAGTTCCCACAACGGGCGAATTCGTCTTAGTGTAGGTGACTTTGGTTTTGAAACCGAAAAACTTCTTTTCGGTCTTGATATAGGGTTTGTTGAAGACAGCTCTCGCCATCATCATTTTAGAAATGTTTTCCATGTTCTTTCTCTTTTTTTTAAATGAATGTAATCGCGCACCCCGGTTGGGGCCGCGGCAATTTACCTGTGACAGAGTGTTCGGAGAAAGAACTTGCTAACAGAGCATTCGCTCTAGCGTATAAACGTAATACTCTTTTGATTTCTGATAAACTAGCGGCAAAGGGAAGCCGCATTGGGCGCAAACAGTTGGCCGCGCGATCCTAGTCGGAAATGGAGTAGCCTGCTTGAACGTTACCGAACTGCGTCCGCCGTCCCCTTGAAGGCCGTTGCCGCGCGATGCACGCAAGGACACCTGCTGGCCCGATCTGCGTGTAAACTGCATGGCCTCGGCAGTCGATTCCCGCAACAGGAACAGCGGACTTTCGGCATGCACATTGTCGGCGGAGACCTTGCCATATTCCGAAGCCCGCCCCATTTCGGTTCCGTAATCGTAAACAAAAGAACCTTCGACAACGGCAGCAAGAATCGCGAACAACGCGACCGCAATCATCGAAGAAACATTTTGTTTAACGGACCTCATCGCTGAATAAGATAGAATTTTTTTTGCGGAATAACTATCTTTGTTCCATAATTTGAACCGCGCCCTGCTGCCACCGGGTAACAGGGAAACACGCATTCTTTATCGTTAGGTCTTTGAAGATAAAGATTCCTGGAGGTAAAGAAATGGAATGGTTTATGCTTGCCGTGGCGGGCGTTCTCGAAGTGGTTTGGGCCTGCGCCATGAAATACTCGGAGGGCTTTTCCAAAACAGTCCCTTCTGTCATCACGGTAATCGGTTTCCTTTTGAGCGCCGTATTCTTGTCGCTTGCCGTAAAGAAACTGCCGCTCGGCACCGCCTATGCGATATGGACAGGACTAGGCACGGTGGGAACGTTCGCCCTGGGCGTTTATCTATTTCAGGAGCATTTCTCTATCCCGAAAGCCATTTGCGTTTTGCTTATTTTATCCGGGATTGTCGGCTTGAAATTATTGCATTAAAGAGATGCACCGCGACGGCAAACAACACGACAATGGTGATATAGTCCACGAAAAAGAGGGCGTAGCCACGTTCCGCATCAAAGAAGAAAAACGGCTGCTGCAGGAACATGTATTTCCAAAGTCCGCGAATGGCGAAAGCGTAAATTCCGTAGCCCGCCACGAGAGCGGCAACCATGCGAGTTGCGACAAGCGCCGCCTTTGACTTGAAAGCGCCCGCAAGTCCCAAGCGGTTTGCAATCAGGCTCAAATGCAGCCCGATATGGAGCGACATGAACACGTAATACCAGTGGCTTGCAAGCAGGTGTGCCGTGCGGGCAAAACTTGCGCCCGATTCAATCCCGAGCCAGGCGAACACATGGTTCGAAAGCATGATTCCGCTCACCATCAAGAAAATCGCGCACAAAAGAATCCCGCAATTCACAACCGTCTGCAAGATGCGGAATACGTTGTAGCGGCCCTTGAACAACAAAAGGAAAAATCGCCGGTTCAGCGTGATGTGCACCGCCCACAGAACAAGCAGCACCACGCCCAGAATCTCGTGAACGGCAGTCGATTCAAAAAAATAATTGCCGCCCATCAGCACGAGCGTCGCAACCGTCATCGCGATGTCAAGCGGCATACGGATTTTTGCTGAAATAGGCATATCAAGGAATATACATTATTTCGTCTTCACGCCGTTTTTCTCGAGCCACTTGGCCACGTCTTTCGAGAGGCTCGAACCGCCGGAATAATGCACCGAAAGGCCTTCGCCGATTTTTGCGTTGGGCGCAAGTTTCGCAATCGCGGTGATGCTCTGGCCAAAGCGCCCGCCACCGTGGGAGCAGAACGGCAGAATCCGCTTGCCCGTAAAGTTGTAACTTTCGAGCAAGGTCGCGATAGGCATCGGGATACTCGCCCACCAGTTGGGGTAACCGATGATAATCGTTTCGTAGTCGGCCCACTTCTTTGCGTCGGGCTTTTTCTTGAGGGCAGGGCGCGCCTGTTTGTGCTGGTCGTTCTGCGCCTGCTTCAAGACGGTATTGTAGTCGTCGGAATAGGGCTTCACGAGTTCAAGTTCCACCATGTCGAAACCGGTCTGCTTCTTGATTTCGCGGGCCACGCCACGGGTATTCCCGCTCCAGGAATAGAAAACGATCAGCGCACGGGAACTGCCTTTCGGGTTCGCCGCCGCTTGCGTCTTTTCGCCCTTAAAGCCCGCCGCTTCCTGGGTCACAAAAGTTCCCTTGACGCCTGCACCCGCATTCATGGCAAGCCTGAGCCCCACATTGTAACTCTTGCTGGATTGCTGCATGGCCCCGCGATAGGCGCTGCGGAGGTTCTTGCCGAAATCGTTCCAGCCGCCACCGCGATGCACGCGCCTCGTGCCCGAAGGTTTGCCCGCCGGGTCGACCGTCACGCTTGTCGAGCCCGCAGAAACACCGTAATCGCCGTAAAAGTCAAAGCACCATTCGCCAACGTTCCCGTAAATGTCGTAAAGCCCGAAGGGATTGGGCTTGAACTTACCCACGGGGAGCGTATTTCCGCGGTAAACGCCGGGACGTGTTTCCAGAACCTCGTCGTTGAAATAGTTCTGTTCGATTTGATACGGATAATGCCCGTAAAAATTCACGTCGTCTGCACCGGGAGCCTTCTTTGTGTAGAACGGCGTGGTCGTGCCGCCTCGGGCCGCGTATTCCCATTCCGCTTCGGTAGGGAGCCTGTAGCCGTTCGCCTCGCGATTCCAGCTGACCGCATCGCCTTCGATAGCGTAAACGGGAGTGCGTCCGTCGCGTTCGCTTAACTTGTTGCAAAAACGAGCCGCTTCGAGCCACGTGATGTTTTCGACGGGCAAGTCATCACCCTTAAAACTGGAGGGATTTTCGCCCGTCACTTCGCGGTAAAGCTTTTGCGTCACCTCGTATTTGCCTAGATAAAAATCGGAGACCTTCACCTTGTGGAGCGTCTCGTCGTTGACGCGCCAGTCCTCGTTTGCGGGGCTTCCCATGTTGAATGTCCCGCCCTTGATAAGCACGAAGCCATCGGGCACAGGTGCCGCCGCAAAAGTTCCTGCCGTCATAAGGCCAATAAATGCACAAGCGAGAATTCTGGCAAACATTATTTCAACTTCCCGTATTCTTCGTCGCTCACGGGCTCAAGCCATTCGTTGCTCGTTCCTTCGCCGGGAACTTCAATCGCCAAATGCTGGAACCAGGAATCCGGAGCTGCCCCGTGCCAATGCTTGACGCCAGCCGGAATGTTCACCACGTCGCCGGGCTTCAGTTCCACCGCCGGCTTGCCCCATTCCTGATAGTAGCCGCGGCCCGCCGTCGCGATGAGAATCTGGCCACCGCCCTTCTTTGCATGATGGATATGCCAGTTGTTGCGGCACGCCGGTTCAAAAGTCACATTCCCGACGCCCACCTGTTCCTTGCTGATCATGTCGAGATAGCTCTTGCCCACGAAATACTTGGCATAGGCGTCGTTCGGCTTACCCACCGGGAACACACTCCAGTCCTTTCCCGGCATGTTTTTTGCGACCGTCGCGTTTACAGCATCAGCCGTCGCGCCACCAGCCTTCGCCTCAGCCACCGCTTCCTTGAGCAATCGCAACGCATTCAGCGTGCGCGGATAACCGCAATACGGCAAGCAGTTGTAAATCGCCTGTTCCACGTATTCGGCCGTGCGAATCTTCAGGTTCGCGCCGATGTGCGCCTTGAGTTGCGGTTCCGTTCCCAGGTTCACGAGAATCGCCATCGTCAAAAGTTCGCGGGTATTCAGGTCAAGCCCCTTGCGTGTGTAGTAATCGCCAAAGCAGTTGCTCGCCAAGAAGTAATTGATAGTCGGCATACCGCTCTTTCCGTTCTTTGCCATGTCGCGGAAAGTCTGGCCGAACAGCGTTCCCTGCGCGTCTGCACCCGCCTCCAGGCGGGACTGCGCCGTCACCGTCCCACGGTTTTCCTCCACCTTCACGTTCTTCGCCTTGAACACGCTGCGGGCAATTTCAACCGCATCCACCGTCCGCGGGAACCCGGTGTAGGGGGCGCACTGGTAAATCGCCTCAAGAATTTCTTCGGGAGCAAGCCCCTGCGCAAGCGCCGTCGCCACTTCTTCTTGCAAAAGAGCGCCCGACTGCTGCGTCACAAGCGACACCAGGCGAATCAATTCCACCTCGCGCTTTTCTACAAGCGGAGTCGCCGCCGGAACCTCGTTCTGCGTGAAGTTGTCCATCACGGCACGCAGTTCCTTGTCCTGCGAAAGCGCCTTTGCCTCGCCCTGCGGGCAGCAATCACACGCGGCAAGCACCGCACCCATACCAAGCATCGTCATAATCGTCCCTAGTTTCATGGTTTGTTCCTTTTCTTTCTATGCCTTTAATATAAATAAATGCGCAAATTCCGCAAAATACCATTTTTTCATGCTCAGTATGCACGAAACGCATAGTGAAAACGACAAAATTCCGTTTCTTTTCCATTTTGTCATTTTATGACACTCTAAAAATATATTTTTGCTCTTGCTTGGTCAAAAGGTTTCATTTTCCTCAAATAAGCCAATTGACTCAAGTTTCACCACTTGCACCAGCACGAGGAAAAATGTATATTGACTATAGTTCAATTCAACAATGGAGGTCATCATGGCACTAGCAATCGCATCGGTACCGATACTGACCGGCGAAGCGTCGGACAGGTTTGACCTCATGATGGAAGAAAGCGAAAAGCGTCGCGGTTCCATCGATTTTTCCAAGCAAATTGAACAGGCTAGAGACATCCTCTCCAAGGCCGACTTTAGAGAATATAAGTAATGAATTTTCTCCAACAGAATTGCCGCTTTGGGTTCTACACTCAAGGCAAGGCCGCCCTATGCAAATCATTCAAGTGCGGGGACAACGACTTGGACGATTTCTTCACAAAAGACGCTTTTTTGCAGAGCGACGAATTGCTTTGCAAGAATTATTGTTTTTCCCTTGTTGATGACCCGGCTCAACTGGTGGCGGTTTTCACTCTTTCCAATGACAGCATCAAGAAAATTCCGGGGTCACGCAAGAAAAAAGTCGAGAAAAACATCCCCCGCGAAAAGATATACAGCAGTTATCCGGCCGTCATGATTGGCAGACTCGGCATAAGCCTTGATTTTCAGAGCAAACATCTGGGGAGCGACGTCCTGAGTTTTATAAAGGCATGGTTCGTCGATCCACTTAACAAGACCGGTTGCCGGTTTCTGCTGGTAGATTCCTACAACAAGGAACGGAATCTCAAGTTCTACCAGAACAATGAGTTCAAATTCTTGTTCAGCACCGAAGAACAAGAACGCGAATTCCGTTGCCTCGGTCCTGACAGGCCATTGAACAGCCGTCTGATGTATTTCGATCTGATTGAATTGAAAAAGAAACAGACAGGCAAAGCAGAATAAACATTCGCGTTAGGGAAAGCCTAGGTGGCAACACCCCTACTCGGAGTCCTTGATGCAACGGACGGAGTAGGCGTCACTCTTTTCAAGCCTTTGCTTGCCCATGAGTTTGGATCCATAAGACAAATACTCAGCATGGGTAGTGTAATGAGAGAAATCAGCACTGGTTAGGGTAGTATGGAAATAAGCGAGATGTCCGGCAGAGGTGAATGAGCCGGAGCTGATCCTGTAACCAGCAGGAATCCCTGAAAAACCGAGGGTGTCGGTGCCGATATATTCATTACCAACATATTCCCATCCTATCTGCGACTTGAGAGCCTTGCCTGACGTTTCTTCGCCCGCTGCATTATACAAGATAAGGAATTCATCATCATAACCACCATCAAATCTAGGCAAGTGCCAGCCTGAAGGACAAATGCCCCGCACTTTTTTAGGCATAGTGCAGTTAACGCCAGCACCACAATTCACACCATTGCCATTATCATAGAGTGCAACGGAATCTATTGCCGCCGCCCAGGTGTAAAGGCGGCCCGCCACGTCGCAGTTCTCGGTTTTATTGTCGTAGCACCAACTGCGTTCCAACAGACTCGGTGTCTTGACGCTGTCAGCGTAGTTCAGGTTCTCCGCCATCCATATCTGGTCACCTATCTGCACCGTCCTGTAAACCTTGCCGTCGCGTTCATCGGTCATGGAGCCGTAAGTAATATTCGGATTAAAGTAGGCTTCCTTTGGCACATTCCAGTTCCAACGCATTAGAGAGACCCAACCATTTGCCGTGCAATAATACTTGTTAGTTTCGGTCACAACGCCATTTGTTCTCGTCCCCACTTCTGCGTTGGTGCACGTTTTGCCATAAGTATCCATGTCAATTTCCTTGGCCTTTTCCCACGAACCATTTTTACAGACAACATAGGACGAAGAATCCTTCTTTCCGATAAATCCTTCCCTACTCGCATTGCATTCTGGCAACGCCTTTACCGTGTCCTTCACGCAACTCTTTATTTTGTTGTCGTTCCCGCCGCCGTTCTTGCAGGTGGACTTTGCGGCGTTGAAGGCGTATTCCTGACTGATTTCATTGGTCATGTCGCTATAGACTTTCAGCGTGTCGATGTCTTCGACCCCCTTGTAATCGATCGTCTTGACCATAAGCTGCGTGCCTTCCACGAAATAGATGTATTCCATGTCCCTGTCAAAGCCATCCTTGCGCACAAAGTGCCACGTGCTGATGTCGGTCTTGACCATGGCGTCACAGACTCCCACCTCGGCGCAGGTCTCGTTCACGGTGATTTCGGGTTCAAGGATTTCCGTGGGGCGCGAACTGCTTGATTTCGCCTCGCCCTTGTCGTTGCCCGAAGAACCTTCCTTCTCGAAAGTCTTGGAGTCGCTGGAGCCGTCGGTCTTTTGGCTGCTTGACGACTCTGTCGAACTCGGCTTTGTCTGGTCGTAGGACTTGAACCACTTTTCGCCGTCGCATTCGTAGTTCTCTTCGAGTTCGGTCACATAGACCTTCTCGCCGATGACATCCATGCCGCACCCGTAGGTCTCGAGTTCTTCCATGTCGGCCACTTCGGCGGGGAGCCCCTTTGCGCTCGGCGAAGACGCCCCGTCGTCCCCGCAGCCGATAAACGCAACACCGAGCACCCCCGCAAGGGCACAGACCGTAAACATTTTCGCGAATGTGTTTTTCATAGGGAAACCTTTTGAGATTTAGTCCGAGTCCTTCACGCAGCGCACTGCGAAGGCGTTGTACTTATTGTAGCCGCTGTCCAAGAACGCGTGCGCATAGGAATAGCCCAGGAACATATGGTACGCAATGCTTGCGTCGTCTTCGGAAGCGGACCAGAAGTATGCGCCGTTGCCCACGTGGCTGTAGTCTCCGCCGCCGTTCCTGTAGCCAGACGGGAACACCGAGAAGCCGTAGGCATCTGTTCCGCTCCCGTTGTCATGCCACCCTGAACTTGCCTTCAAAGCCGTGCCCGCAGTAGACTGGCCGCCGATGGCCATAAAGAGGGCTACCCATTCCGCGCGACTCGGCAAATGCCAGCCCGTGGGGCAGACGCCTTGCGCCCTTCCGGAATCCGCCGCGCAGGTCTTGCCATAGCCGCAGCCCGTCGTCGCCGAATCCATCGCCGCGGCCCAGGTGTAGAGACGTCCGTACTTGGCACAGGAGTCGGCACTATTGTCATAGCAGTACGAGCCATAGGATTCTCCTGCAACCTTGTAGTCGAAGTTCAGGTTCTCCGCCATCCAGGTCTGCGAGCCGATGGTGACGATCCTGTAGGCCTGGCCGTCGCGTTCGTCCGTCATGGTGGTCGGAGAAGTGCCGCCGTTTTCATCGTCATTCGCGGAAACGTCGTCCCCGCAGGCGGTCAGGGCGAAGAATGCCGCCAACAAGAAGATGGTTAGAGATTGCTTCCCCTGAAACAAGTTCAGGGTCGCAATGACACGCTGGAAAGACTTCTTCATAAAACATCCCCGTCTATAGTTTATCCTGTTAAATATAGGTAACGCCCCTGCCAAAGTCCATACCCCCCCCATTGTAAAATTTAGGTAACAAGAATGCCGTCCGGCAAAAAGACCATTCCGTTTCAATTAAGCAAAAGAAAAACACGAAAATCACTTGATTTTCTCCAGTTAATACATTATTTTTATAGTTATTGGAGGAAATCGTGATAAGAACCGTATCAGAAATTCTTTCAGACCTTGGTCAAAAATACAGGCAGCCCCAAATGAAGTTGCGTCAAATGACCCTGCGCGGCGAAATAACGCAAGTTATCCGCGGGCTGTACGAGACCGACAAGAACACCCCGGGCGAAGCCCTTGCAGGGGCGATTTACGGCCCATCGTATCTTTCCTTCGATTATGCCCTTTCAAGGCACGGGCTTATTCCCGAAGCCGTGCACCTCTTTACTTCCGCATCGTTCAAGAAGAACAAGACCAAACTGTACAAGACGCCCTTCGGCGAGTTTTCGTATTCCGATGTCCCGCCCGACGTCTTTCCGCACGGAGTCAACATCGAAAACGCAGAAGACAGGCCCTACGCAATGGCCACCTGTGAAAAGGCCCTTTGCGACAAACTCTACAAGGAGCACCCGATTGCAGGCAAGCGCGCCATGGAAACGTTCCTGTTCGAAAACTTGCGCATCGAAGTCGGTGATTTTCGGAACCTGGATTTCGACTTCATCGAAAAGGTTGCCCCCCTGTACAGAAAGAAGAATCTACAAATTCTATCCAAGATGAGGTAGGCATGGCTCACGTACTTGATTCAATGCTTGCGAAATATAATTGCAAAAATGTTTCGGACTACAGGAACGCCCTCAAGGAAATTTCGCAGGAAGTCGCCCTGTGCGGACTTTCACGTGGAGGGTTCTTTGACAAGGCCGCCTTCTATGGCGGCACGGCGCTCCGCATATTCTATGGGCTGGACCGTTTTTCGGAGGACCTGGACTTTTCGTTGATCAAGCCAGACGAAGGTTTCGAGCTTTCACGTTATTTTGGCGTGCTTGAAGAAGAACTCTACTCTGTCGGCCTGGAGATGTCGGTCGAAGCGAAAAGCAAGCCGCACGGATCTCCGGTGCAGTCGGCCTTTCTCAAGGGCAACACGCTCAAGCACTTGCTTAAAATTGCTCCCGGAAAGCACTCTCCCTTGCCCGTTCCCGGGAACGAAATCCTGAAAATCAAATTCGAGGTGGACACGAATCCGCCAGAATCAGCCGCCTATGAAAGCAAGTATCGGCTGCTGCCATCGCCTTTCATGGTCCGACTCTACGACAAGCCCTCGCTTTTTGCGGGCAAACTCCACGCGTTACTTTGTCGCGGATGGAAAAACAGGGTCAAGGGTCGCGATTTCTACGACTTTGTATGGTATATCTCGCAGAACACGGGCGTAAACTTGCCGCACCTGCAAAAGAGAATGGAACAGACTGGGCACTGGAAAAGTGCGGACACCTTGACTTTTGATGGACTCAAGGATCTACTAAAGGAACGTTTCCACTCCGTCGATTTCGAGGAAGCGAAAAGGGATGTCCGCCCGTTCATTGCCGACAGCGACAAACTGAATCTCTGGAGCGAGAACTTTTTCTGCGCCATCACCGATGAATGGATACAATAAGTCAGTTCCGCCCATAAGGCGCAATCAGCCTACTTCACCCACTTGTCGACTTCTTTTTGGGCCTTTATAAAAAACTCGTTTCTTTTTCATTTTGTCATTTTGTGACACACTAAAAATATATTTTTGCTCTAGCACGGTCAAAAGGCTTTATTTTCTTCAAATAAGCCATTTGACCCAAGTTTCACCACTTGCACCAGCACGAGGAAAAATGTATATTGACTATAGTTCAATTCAACAATGGAGGTCATCATGGCACTAGCAATCGCATCGGTACCGATACTGACCGGCGAAGCGTCGGACAGGTTTGACCTCATGATGGAAGAAAGCGAAAAGCGTCGCGGTTCCATTGATTTTTCCAAGCAAATTGAACAGGCCAGAGACATTCTCTCCAAGGCCGATTTTAGAGAATTTAAGTAATGAACTTTCTCCAACAAAAATGCCGCTTTGGGTTCTACACTCAAGGCAAGGCTGCCCTATGCAAATCATTCAAGTGCGGGGACAACGACTTAGACGATTTCTTCACAAAGGACGCCTTTTTGCAGAGCGAAGAGTTGCTTTGCAAGAATTATTGTTTTTCTCTTGTCGATGACCCGGCACAACTGGTGGCGGTTTTCACTCTTTCCAATGACAGCATCAAGAAAATTCCCGGATCACGCAAGAAGAAAGTCGAGAAGAATATTCCCCGTGAAAAGATATACAGCAGCTATCCGGCCGTCATGATCGGTCGTCTCGGAATTAGCCTAAATTTCCAAAGCAAGCATTTGGGAAGCGACGTTCTCAGTTTTATAAAGGCTTGGTTCGTTGACCCGCTTAACAAGACCGGTTGCCGTTTTCTGCTAGTTGATTCCTACAACAAGGAACGGAACCTCAAGTTCTATCAAAACAATGAGTTCAAATTCTTGTTCAGCACCGAAGAACAGGAACGCGAATTCCGTTGCCTCGGTCCAGACAGGCCCTTGAACAGCCGTCTGATGTATTTCGATTTAATTGAACTGAAAAGAAAGCAGACTGGCGATTCTAACTAAGGCGCAATCAGCCTACTTCACCCACTTGTCGACTTCTTTCTGGGCCTTGTCGCGTTCGTTCTGGGCCACGTGTCCGTAGATGGCAAGGCCGGGAGTCACGCTCGCGCCGGTCACCTTCTTGAGGCGCTGCACACCCGAGAGGCCGCTGCCTTCGTGGGTCACGAAGGGGTGAATTGTCTTGCCCTTCAGGTTATACTTCTCGAAGAAGGTGAACATGGGCATGGGCATCTCGCCCCACCACACCGGATAGCCGACGTAAATTTCGTCGAATTCTTCGGGGTTCACGTTCACCGGTTTGATGGCCGGACGCGCGTCCTGCGCAAGTTCCTTCTTGGCCACGTTGATGCAGTCGTCGTAGCCCTTGGGGTATTCCTTCGCGGGTTCCACATGCAAGAGCGTGCCGCCCGTCTTTTTCGCAATCATCTCGGCAATGATTTCGGTATTGCCCTTGGAAATGATCCCGACGGTGTAGTTTTCATCGGCACGGGAATAGTAAACGACGAGGATTTTCTTTTCTGCTGCCATAGAGACTCCTAGAAGAAGTGATAAAAGAATCAAGGTGATTTTTTTCATGGGATCCGCCTTTTCTGTTAAAAATTTCCTTGAACCGGTTGCCTTTAATATAAATAATTTCAGGACGGCCGCGTAATGCGTAATTTTTATGCCCACTATGCGTGTAGCGCATAGTGAACAAACGGTCGGCGGCAATGACTGCCCTTAGTCGCCGGGGTTCCAGTCCTTGAAATGCTGGATTTCAGCGAGGGTCGAGGTAAAGAACCGCTTTTCCTTGTCTAGGCCGCGAATCTTTTTCATGTCGTCTTCGGAAAGCTTGAAGTTATAGACCTCGATGTTTTCCTTGATGTAATCCGGGTTGCGGGCGCCCGGAATCGTGGAGAAGCCTTCCTGCACGTGCCAGCGGAGGATAATCTGCGCGGGCGACTTCTTGTACTTTGCAGCCAGTGGGTGCAAGACGGCCGCAAAATCCCGCTTAAACAAATGATTGACCTTGCCGCAACCCTCATGGAAGGCGGCATCAAGGCTTTCGCGAACCGGGAGTAAAAAAGAAAAAGGCGAGCAATCCAATTACAAAAACGGGCATCACGAAAATTATTCAGCAGAAAAATAATTTTCCTACTAAATAATTTTAAGGACATCTTCCGGCAAAAAGACAATTCCATCCGTCTTGTCGCGAGGTCTTTCTTTCAAAAAAAGAACCGGGACGATTTTTCTATACTTGTGGACGAACGGCAATTTCTGGGCCTGCTCATTCAGATGAGCAAACAGGCGCCCCGCATTTTCGCCATTCGTCCATTTGCATTCCCCGACAAGTAGCGTTTTCTTGTCCATGCTTTCGGCAACGACATCGATTTCAATCCGCTCTGACTTGCCGACATTGCCCCACCACCTGGAAGCCACATTGAACATCACGCCACCGACAACCTGCCCGCTAACCGCCTGTCGGCACAGGCGTTCCCAGCAAAAACCTTCAAATTCAGGGAAATGCTGTTGGACGATTTCTTCCACGTAATCAATACGCCCCAGTTCCAACAGCGAACGATACGGGCTAATAAACCGGTAATAGAAATTAATGAACGGGTCGGACAAGTGGTAAATGCCGTGCTTGCTGTTTTTTGGATTTTCACCGAAAGGGATTTCCCGATCCACAAGCTGCATGGTCACGAGCCTTTTTAAAGGGGCGCTCAAAGTCGCCGCATTCTTTTCGGCACGCGCCGCAATCTCCGAAATTCGGTTCGCGCCGTTCCCGATGATTCCTAGAAGTGTGGACGCCTGCACCAGGTCGCGCATGTCGTCGCGCAAAATATGCACAGGCTCGTCGTGAAGGACGCCCAAGGGAGAGAGTGCCAAATCCCTCAGGGCCGACATGAAACTCCGATACCGTTCACGCAATTCCCAATATCGGGGCACTCCGCCCCAAACGGCATATTCATAAACGGCCTCCTTTGCCGAAATTTTCAACGCAGAAGGCAAGTAAGAAACCGGAATAGGCTTCAACCGGAGAATTTCATGGGCACGCCCATACAATGGCGATTTTTCGTCAAGAGCAACATCGAACATCATCTGTTGCGACGAGCCGCAAATCACCAGGTTGAAGTTCAAGGACTTTTCGTCCAGCAGCTTCTGCAGCGTAGAGGGCAACATCTCGCACGACTTCACAAGATACGGGAACTCGTCCAGGCAGAGCGTAGAACCCTTCGCGCACCTGTAGTTGAAAGCCCTAAGAAGCGACTCCCAGTCGGGGTAAGCAACGGAATCGAAACCCTCATACCGGACTGCAATCGCCATGGCCAGGAAACGCCGCTGGGCGGATTCTTCCGAACGGTCCGCCATAAAATAGATATCGTTTTCCTTCAAGACGCGCTTTAACAAGGTGGACTTGCCCAACCTGCGACGGCCATAGACAACGACAAAAGACGCCCCCTTCCGGGAGAGTTCCGCCTTCAGCCTTTTCGATTCTTCTTCACGATCTAGGAATTCCATACCCCTAATATAACAAATTATTTAGCAGAAAAATAATTTTCCTACTAAATATTTTTCGAAATTTAGCCATTTATTGGGCGTTCCCCGGCCCGGTCCCTGAGCCTGCCGAAGGGGGGGGGCCGGGTCGGATGCTGCTCGCCTCGTGCCTCGGCTCATCAAGCCTTGCCGCTCTGTCACCCTGGAGCGGAGCGATAGGGTCCACGGCAAGTCTCGCCACCGCGTGGCGGTGCGACGCCCCCTAACGCAGAAGCGGGTGTGAAATGTGAAGTGTGGGGTGTGGAATGATTATTTGACGGCCGCCATGAGCAGGCGTGGCTCAAGGGGTTCAATCTCGAAAAAATTAGGAGTTCTTTTTAACTTGGATTTAGTATTCGATTTAGACATTTTGATTTATTATTTCAAATAAGGTGAATTATTTTTAACCATTTATTTTTTTACGCAACGGACAGAAAATGCGTCAAATTTAGAGCCTCTTGCAGTTCCAGATCCATCAGTATAACGCGATATAACCTGCCCAAGAGCCAAAACCTTATCTTGGAAAACAGATTCCGAGGGATAAAACATGTAAAACGCTGAATCTAAATCCGCGAAACCTCTTTGATTAAAATAAGCACCCGCCCCGGTAAGAGAAAGTCCGCTTTCATTGTTTCCTGTAAAAATATATTCAG
Source organism: Fibrobacter sp. UWOV1 (assembly GCF_900142495.1). NCBI lineage: Bacteria > Pseudomonadati > Fibrobacterota > Fibrobacteria > Fibrobacterales > Fibrobacteraceae > Fibrobacter > Fibrobacter sp. UWOV1. The sequence goes on from NZ_FRBA01000001.1 coordinate 336,583, forward strand.
AACGCAAGCCATGGACCCCGTATTCCGTACTGCTTCGGGCAACTTCAAAATCATGCCGCGTCATCAAACGCCAGCCTTTTGGACAAATTCCCTGGTGGTTTGGCTGTATAAGGTCGGCGCAACTCTTGGTATTGCAACTATCGTTGAAACCCATCATCTCTGCCCACTGGTAAAGGCCGCCGTAACGGTCGCACTTGGTGGTGTCGTCGTTGTAGCAGTAGCGTTCGATTTTCGTGTCGTCGGTCATGTTTTCGCCTGCCTTCAAGGTGACATCGGCGATATTCAAGTTCTGAGCCATAACGTCTATGGTATCCTTGACACCATCTTCATCTTTGCCCATGATTGTCAGGTAATAATAGACACGGTCATTGCGCGAGTCAGTAAATGTCTTGTAGCGCTCTTCCTCAAACTTTTTCAAAGGCAGGGTTTGATCGAACGGTTCATAGGGCCCAGAACTGGAACTTTCCGTAGGCACATAAAGCACATATCGTCCATCCACACACAAATATATTTTTCCCGTATTTCCATCTGAAAGTATGCCTTCACAGGGCAACCCAACATAGTCGGTTATTTCACTCGAAGACAAACTAACCGACGAACTAGATTTGTCCTTATTACTGCTGGAAGAACCACCAGTCTTCACAGAACTTGAGCTCTTGGAGTCAGATGAATTCTTTGTTTCTTTTGCGGAACTACTGGACACTTCGGCGGGCTCGGAACCCTTGACACTACTGGAAGACTTGTCTTTTTCCATATTTTCGTTACTAGACCCATTCGACTCCGCTGACGCTCCGCTCAGGGTGACACTCGAATCAGGCGACTCTACAGACGAACTGGAAGTACCGGTTTCGTCGGAACTAGCCGATGACGAATCATCGCAGGCGGAAAGGGCGAAGAATGCCGCGAGCACCGCCACCCACAAGAAACCAAGACCCTTGACACACTTCATACCATTATCTCCTGTAAAAATTTTCACCACCCACAAACCAAGCAATGTGAAATATGGAATGTGGAATTTATACCGTAAATTCCATCATCAGGCGGGGTTCAAGTTGTTCAAGTTTGTATTGATCAATACGTTTGTTCATATTTTCTCTCTGCTTGCGGTTTTTATTCCTGGACATGCTTTACCCTTCTAAACAATTATTCCTGATTTACCATCACACAGCGGACAGAGTATCCATCCAATTTTGTATCATTGGCAGCCGCATCCTCTGTTTGCCAACCATCCTTTGTTGTAGAAAGCGTACCCATACGGGGATAAATCACCCCATCTTCCTCCATCTCACCTGGATAATACCAGCCCATAACCCTAAGTCGAGCAACAAATTTTTTTTGCTACTTTGACGATATCCAGCCCCCGTCCCACTAAATCCTGTCCTATTCGAGCCATAAAAACCACCTTCTGAACGCATCGCTTCAGAATATTGGTCCGTACTTTTTACAATTATATAGTAATCATCATAATTCATTAGTCGCCAACCATCGGGGCAAATCCCTTGGTGGTTAGGCATTATCCGAGAAGCACAAGCCTTTGCATTACATTCGCTAGGCAAATTCATTGCTTCAGCCCATTGATACAATCCACCATAACGGTCACACATCGTGGTGTCATTATCAAAGCAATACTTTTCGTGAAATTCATCATCCGTTTGATCCAGTTCTCCATCAACAATTTTTTCCGCATAATTCAAATTATGTGCAAAAACCGTAACGGAATCAACGGCTCCGCTCCTATTTTTTCCCCTTATTTTTATATACCAATATTCTCGGTGGTCTCTCAGATCTTTAAATAACTTATATGCGCCCGTTTTCAAACTATCTGTCAAAAATTGTGACTTGTGTACAAATGGGGTGTAACTACTACTTGACTCATCTGACGAAATAACTGACGAAGAACAACTACTGGATTCGTCCTTTTTGCTCGAAGACGAACTAGACACATCCTTATTGCTGCTAGAAGAATCGCCCGACTTCACAGAACTTGAACTCTTGGAGTCGGACGAGTTCTTTGTTTCTTTTATTGAACTGCTAGACTTAATGTCACTACTAGATGACTTGTCTTTGGTTTCGTTACCAGACCCATTCGACTCCGCTGACTCCGGAGCCTGTCCTGAACTTGTCGAAGGACTCAGGGTGACACTCGAATCAGGCGACTCTACAGACGAACTGGAAACACCTGTTTCATCGGAACTAGCCGACGACGAATCGTCACAGGCGGAAAGGGCGAAGAATGCCGCCAACAAGAAGATGGTTATGAGCCGGCCCTTCGGCAAGCTCAGGGACCTTGGAGCAATGAAATTTTTCATAAAAACATCCCCGTCTATAGTTTATCTTGTTAAATATAGGTAATGCCCCTGCCAAAGTCCATACCCCCCCCATTGTAAAATTTAGGAAACAAGACAAAAGTCCAGAATAACGCAGAAAAACAACTTTTTTCAAGGTTTTCCGTCAAAAATTTCCTATATGACTCAACCTGGGACATATAGGAGTCATAACTTGCCAAATGTAGGCATTTTATGGTAGATTTGGCGAATTATACAAGACATCCAAAGTGATTGATTTTGGAATCTGCCTGGCGCAGGAATTGGGTTTTAGACCGAGCGATGTCACGAAGGTAAGCATCGGTGACTTGCGGGTCTTAGTGGATTCCTTGAACAGCTTGACTTTTTCAAGGAGTTCCGTCAAGTAATGCTGCGTGACTTCGTAGGGGCTGGTCGAAAACTTCATTTCACAGATGTTGATGACGTTGTCGATGCGGTCGATCAGAAGGTCGAATTGTGCGCCGTCTTTCCCCGTATATGTCCAACTGCATGGGGCACTTTCTATTCCAGAGATTCCGAGTGCATTCAGAATTTGCGGATAATGCTGAAGGCATAGCATTTCGAATGCGTAGCCGCACCAACTGTTGTATTCAGGCTTACCCTGGATTTGCAGCCATTGGTTGCGGCGACCCTTCGCCCGTTTCGCGAGGAACCTGAAATAGAAAAGCGTGTAGAAATCGACGAGTTGAATCAGTTCGTCTTTGGTCTTCTTGCCAAAGGGACTATAACGCCTAATGAATCCGCAATTTTCAAGATCGTCCAAGGCCTTGGACACGCCCCCGCTACTTTCGACCGAAAGTTCCTTGATCAACGTGTTCCTGGTTATCCCCTTTTTCTTTTGAGCAAGAACTTCTACGATGGCAATGTATTTTTCGGAATTGCGGAACAACGCGTGATACAAGTTGTGAAATTCGTTGCGGAGTTCGCCATCTTCGCCGAACAAAAGTCTGTCCACATTCTGTGCAAGGCTTTCGCCTTTGTCCAGGAGTTTCAAGTAATACGGAATCCCCCCAAAAACCATGTAGAACTGAGCGATTTCAAAACGGTCCATGGTGAAATTTTTTGCCTTCAAAAATTCTTCGCATTCGCCAAGGGTGAACGGAGAAAGTTTTATCTGGTGCGTTACGCGGTTATGCAGACCACCCTTGTTGTTGATGAGCTTGTTCATCATCCACGACGTGGCAGAACCACAGACAATCAACTTTATGGTCGGGTCATCGGAGGCCCACGAATTCCAGAAATGTTCCAGGGCGCTTACAAAGTCAGACCGTGCGGTATCGAACCACGGCAGTTCATCAATGAAAATGATTTTCTTGGTTATACGCAATTTCGATAGTTCGTCGCGCAAGAGATTGAACGCGTCAAACCAATTTTTGACGGTTGCCTTCTTTGAAAAATATTGCGAAAAGGCATCCGTAAAATTCTGCAATTGCTTTTTGAGATCGGAATTGGCCAACCCCGTCATGTAAAAAGAAAAGTTTTTTTGGAAAAGGCTCTTCACGAGATAAGTCTTGCCGACTCGCCTACGACCATAGACAGCGACAAATTCAGCTTCGTCGCTATCGATGAACCTGTTCAACAGGGATATTTCGCGTTTTCTGCCAACAATCAGTTTTTCGGACATAGGACCTCCCTATACTTTACCAAATATATATAAAAACACATGGATTTGGCAAGTTATACGACATAATTCACCAAAAGTATCTTTTTTATGATAGATTTGGCAAGATAACGCGGTTTTTAAGGCAGCATTGCCATTCGGATTTGATAATCCGTCGGCGGGTTATTCCGAGTCCTTGAGACAACGGATGGAGTACCCGCCATCCTTGCCGAATCGCTTTTCGTACCTTGATCTGTCATAATCGATCAGGTATATACCAAATGCACTGTTACCGTAGTAAGCGCCGCCGGCATCAGTAGAACTCCAAAAATATGCATAGTGACCAACCTGGTCAAATCTCTGAGAGAATGTACGGATGCCAGAAGGAATAGCGGTAAATCCGAATGAGTCATCGCCGTTACCTTTTCCATTCCAGCCACTCAGGGCCTTGAGTTCATATCCGGCCGTGGACGCGCCGTAAACCACTATAAATAAAGTGTCCCACTCGCTCCTGCTTGGCAAATGCCAACCTTTAGGACAAATACCTTGGACAGGTTCAATGTTAGTGCACTCTTTGTAAAAACCACAAACACATGGTTTTTCTATATCATTAGCGAGTTTCACCGAATCAATAGCCGCAGCCCAGGTGTAAAGACGTCCCGCTACTTCGCAATTCTTGGCTTTGTCATCGTAGCACCAAGACCAATCGTATTTATCCTCACCCAAACCACCCTGTCCTGGGTCGTAGTTCAGATTCTCTGCCATCCATACCTGGTCACCAATTTTCACCGTCCTATAGACATTGCCGTCACGCTCATCAGTCATAGAGCCGTAGTCAATGTCAGGATTGAAGCGGCATTCTTTCGGCACATCCCAACTCCAGCCCGTATTTCCTTCCAGAAGCGCTGAACAATCCACCTTACCCGCAGAACTATTGCTTGACTTTGCGCCATTTCCAGACGAATTGGAGTTGCTGGACTTGGTCGATGTTTCGCCGCCATCGTCACTAGCCGACGAAGAGTCGTCACAGGCGGAAAGGGCGAAGAATGCCGCGAACAAGAAGATGGTTAGAGATTGCTTCCCCTGAAACAAGTTCAGGGTCGCAATGACACGCTGGAAAGACTTCTTCATAAAAACATCCCCGTCTAAAGTTTATCCTGTTAAATATAGGTAATGCCCAGACCAAAGTCCATACCCCCCCCCATTGTAAAATTTAGGCAACAAATCGGGAGGGGGATGGCACCGGAAACTCGCCGGAGACTGCCCTGAACCTGTCGAACGGGCGAGGATGATAGCGGATCCTCGCCTTCGCGAGGATGACGAGAAGGGTTGCGGGGTCTTAGGGGCGGAGCCCTTAGGCGAGGGGGTGATGGAAGACTTGGCCTGGACCCTATCCCCTATCGCTTCGCTCCAGGGTCCAGGGTGACAACAGGCCAAGGCTGCAATCAGGGGGAAGCTTCCCCCACCTATGCCTTCAAAGCATATCTTTTATGCGGAATAAGTATTTTGATTTGCGGCGGGATTTGGTTATTTTTAGGGCATGAGGTGGTTCAGTTTCTTGTTCGTTTTCCTGTTCATGGCGTGTTCGAGCGATGCGGCGTCGCAGGCGGTGCCGAAGGTTTCGGACAAAGGAGATTCAATCGTGCAGAATAGCAAAGGGGCGGCCCCAACGGTCAAGTTGAATTCGGGTTTCGATATGCCGGTTCTCGGGCTTGGCACTTGGACTTTGCGCGGCAAGGTGGCTGAAGACGCTGTCTATGTCGCCATCAAGAACGGGTATCGATTGATTGATACGGCAAAATATTACGACAACGAAGAAGCCGTGGGTAGGGGAATCCGCCGGGCGATTGACGACGGACTTGTGAAGCGCGATGATTTGTTCGTGACATCGAAACTGGTGCCGTGGAGCAACTCCTTGGACGAAGACATCGACGACTCTCTTGAAAAGCTGGGGCTCGAATATATTGATTTGATGCTGTTGCACCAGCACGGGAGCGACGCCGAAGACAAGGCGGTATACAAGGCTATGGAACGTGCTGTGAAGGCGAAGAAGATCCGTTCCATTGGCATTTCGAATTACTACACCGAAAAGACGGCGAAGCGCTTTTTTGCCGATTTCGAAATAAAGCCTGCCGTGGTGCAAAACGAGAACCATGTGTTTTACCAGAACACGGAATTCAAGGATTACGCAAAACGATACGGCGCTGTGGTGGAATCTTATTACCCGCTGGGCGGGCGCGGCCACACCGAAGATGTTTTGGGGAACAAGGTTGTCGCAAAGATAGCGAAGGCTCACGGGAAATCGGCCGCACAGGTGGTGTTGCGCTGGCATGTGCAATCGGGCTACATTGCCATTCCGGGCTCCAAGAACCCTGACCACATCGCAGAAAACATATCGATTTTCGACTTCGAGTTGACAGACGACGAAATGAAGCAAATCGCCGCCCTCGATACGGGCCACCGCTACGAGAACTGGTGAAAATCGTCAAAAATTTAGTCAAAATGGATAAAAAAGTGCATTTTTTATCCAACACAGCGCATTTATTGAATAAAAAAAGCTATTTTTATGGGTGAAGGACGGTTTCCCTATGAAGATAGCCATACAAAACCAGCGCAAGGAACGGGACAGACTTCTCAGTCTGCCGTATATCCCCCGTCAAACCATATACAACTTTGACGAATTGCTGAAAAGCCCGAACATCAAGCTTTTGACGGGTCCGAGGCGTGTCGGAAAATCTACCCAGGCCCTTTTGATGTTGCGGGGCAAGAACTTCGCCTACCTGAATTTTGACGATAACGAACTATTGAACAAGTGGGACGAACAGCAGGCCGAGATGTTGCTTGGCGAAATTTATCCGAATTACGAGTACCTACTGCTGGACGAAGTGCAGAACATTGACGGTTGGGACGTCTGGGTTAATAAACTTTATCGACGTGGCGTGAATTTGGTCATAACCGGCAGTAACGCCAAAATGCTTTCTGGAGAAATGGCAACTGTACTAACTGGCCGCTACCTTGAAATCAACATGCTGCCATTTAGCCTTGCCGAGGCATCGCAGTTTGCAGACCGCTTGGGTAATGCAGAAAAAATACAAGACGATTTCTTGAAAAACGGCGGTTATCCGGAGACTTTTACTCAAAGGTCTATTACCCAAAGTTATTTACAGACCCTTTTCGACTCCATTCTGTACAAGGATATTGTCAGAAGGCATAAGATCAGAAACGCAACCGACTTGAACAATGTAGCCATGTTTCTTTTGTCCAATTTCACGGGAACATTTAGCTACAATGACGTGGCAGATGACCTAGGGCTCTCTAGCGTCAGCACGACAAAAAAGTTCATGGATTACTTGCATGAACCGTTTCTGTTTTATTATCTGGACAGGTATAATAACAAACTAAAGTTGATGAAAAAAGCGCCCCGCAAGGTGTATGTGGTTGACAATGGTTTTGTTGCGTCGAAGGCTTTCAATTTGAGCGATAATCTCGGGAAACTGCTGGAAAACCAGGTCTTTGTGGAGTTGCTCCATCGCGGGTATGACACCGAAAAGACTTTGTTCTACTACCATTCCCGAAACGACAAGGAAACCGACTTTGTACTTCGTGAAGGCAACAAGGTCAAGGAACTTATCCAGGTTTGCTACGACATGTCCAAAGAAAAGACTATAAAGCGGGAAGTGGACAGCATCGTCGAATGTGCGGGAGAACTAGGTTGCGACAACCTGACTATTGTGACATGGAACGAGCAAAGGACTATTGAAAAAAAAGGCTACACCATCAAAGTTGTGCCTGTGGGTAAGTTTTAAACATCCACTATTCACTTGACGCATAGCGGATTTATTATATTCTCCCCCAAAAGGGGCTTTTTATGTTTGTCGAGACCTACATTTTGCGATTGCTGGCCGGGTTCCTGGAATACGGGACCCTTTCTACCGTAGCGGACAAGCTCTACACTTCGCAGCCGGCGGTGAGCCGCGCGTTCAAAAAGTTGGAAGACGAAATCGGTGCTCCGCTCTTCGAGCGCAAAAAGAACCGCATCGAGCTGAACGAGAAGGGACGCACGGTTGCCGAATACGCGAAGCGCATCATGGATTTGCAAGGCGAGATGATGGAAAAGGTGAGCCCGCAGGGAGCGGGTGCGCGCACGTTCTCTATCGCGTCGGTGGCCATTCTCCCCGCCATGCGGATGGTGCAGGAACTGCAAGAAAAGCACCCGGGGGCACAGGTCACCTACAAGATTATCGACAACGAGGCGGGCGTGCTGAAGGCGCTGAACGAGGGCTCGGCGGATATCGGCATCACCCTCAAGGCCCCACGCGCAAAGAAATACCGTGCCGAAAAATACATGCAGGAACGGCTCTCAATTGCACTCCCCAAGAAGCACCCGCTTGCGAAGCGCAAGTCCATCCGGCTCCGGGAACTCAAGGGCGAGACCATCATCCAGCGCAGCAACGTGGGGTTCTGGGAGCAGGTCAAGCGCAAGAAGATTCCCGACGCCACCTTCATCAAGCACGACAGCGTGAAGGGCATTTCAAAGCTTATCGAGCAGTCTTCGCTGTTGACTTTCGTTTCGGACCACCAGTTCGATTACGAAATTCCCAAGGACCGCAAAATTGTGCCGCTCGCCGACCGCGAAATGAACGTGGAATTTTTCAAGGTGACGCTGGCGTCAACTCCCTAGCAGGTGGAAATTCAGGTACCACGAAAAGGCGTGGATGCGCCTGGACATGGGTTCAGCATATTCCGAGGAATAGGCAGCCATTTTCACGTAGGTGTCAAGCCTGTGGCCCAAATCCAACCAGGAGAACAGCCTGTATTCCAGCGCGGTGTTGTTGAGGAGCAAGAAATCCCAGCCCGAAACGCCATATTCCGCAGTCGTTCCCTCGATGGTCTTCATGGCATCTATCGTCGTCTTGTTGTAGATTCTCCACCTCTTGTATAGGGTTTCTATCATCAGGCTGTATTTCACGCCGGAATTGTACTGGTAGCTATCCATGTCGGGCTTGTAATCCGGGTGAAATTCTTGGATAATGTCATCGTAGCCCATGTCGGCAGAGCCAAGCATAATCCAGTAAACCTGGTTCATGACACGGAACCGCAAGTTGGGAGTCAGCCAAAGGGCTATGTCCATGGCCCCGCCAAGCGAAAGCGTGCTTACCGTGGCAAGGTCCCCGTAAAAAGTATCGTAATCCAGATTCACCGAAAAATCAAGCCAATGGCCTCGCCCGTGGATACCTCTGTTCACAAGTTTCCCCATGATATCCATCTGCAACACATCCCCTTCAAGTCCGCCTTCGCCGAAGAAGTTTAAAGTGAAGTAATCGAACGGCCGCCTTACCCTCGTGTAGGGCCGACCATACTCAAGGGAAACCGCCATCATTCCGTGACGGTCGTTCCATTCGGCATCCAGCTCGTCGGCATCTTCGCCACCGAACCGATAGTCAGAACCGAACCTGGAGCCAATACCCGTGGCAACCGTCAACTCGATTGGTGTCCAGCCCGTGTAAAAATCCCTGTTGCCGAACACCCTGCGCTGGGCATATCCGGCGGGTTCCAGGGCGAAAGCGAGCAGATGCCTGTACCAGGGCACCTTGGAACCGTTGTACGATGCGCGGGAAAGCCTGTAGAGGACTTCGCCAAACATGGAGCCAGCTACTGTCGTAGAAATTAAGTCATTCGGCGCCGGGTATTCCGTTTCGCAGAACATTTCCCAGGTGGAGCTCCCAAGGGCGGCAAACGCCATGCTTCCGTAAAAACCGTAACCGCTGGCACGGGCCGTAGCGTAATACATGGAGCCCTGATACGGGTGTCCGTAAAAGTTGATGGCCCAATGGTTATGGTCCCATTCCCAGCCTTCGCGGAAGTTGCGTTTCCAATAGCTGGGGCCCGTATGTGCATAACTCTTGTCCAGGACCCAGTAATCCCATGCCCACACAAAGGCGTTGAGCCCGAGCACTTCGGTCCCGACGATAAGCGGATTCACGTGGGTGCCAAACAGGCTGTCTTTGGGAATGATCGGTGCTTCAATGGCATCGGCTGCGTCTGCCGAATCACCACGGATAGCGTTCCGAAGTTCGCGAGCCTCCTGAATACTGAAAACAGCATTTTCGTTTTCGATTTTCTTGCGGAGGCTATCCGGAATCTGCGGAATTTCACCATTTGCTTTTTGTGAGAAGGCTGAAACGCTTAAGAACAGCAACAGCGAAGCAAGGATTTTAAAAAGACGCGGGCGCATGACGGCACAATTTTAAGAATTATCACGTCGTTTAAAAAGGGCATATTCGCAACTTTCTGACGGAGCGACAAATTCTGCAGATTAAACATACATGCACATCTTGATTATTCAAGTCCCCAAATTAAGCCTCAAGAATTTGTCGTTCCAAAAATGTATATTTTCTTTGCTAACGAAAGGACTGGTATCATGGATATTCAAGAAAATATAAATGATACTCGGAAAGGTTTTGAGGAATGTTTTGCCACTGGCGATTTTTACAACAGGCAAACACAGGATTCCGAGCATCTTGAGAAAATAACCGAATTCGTAAAAATTGTTGAAGGTATGAGGGTTCTTGATCTCGGGACCGGAAGCGGCTATCTTTCGTTTCCGCTAGCGAAAGACAATCCTGGTTGCGAAATCATCGGCCTGGACATCGTCTGCGACGCACTCGAAGCAAACCGCGCAAGGGCAAAGGCCGAAGGAGCCAAGAACCTCTCGTTTGTAAGTTATGACGGTGTCGATTTCCCGTTTGAGGCGGGTTCGTTCGATGTCGTGGTGACAAGGTACGCGATGCACCATTTCCCTGACATTGGGCACGGCATTGGCGAGGTGAGCAGGGTATTAAGGCAAGGCGGACAATTTTTTGTTTCGGACCCCCGCCCAAACGACTGCGACAAAGACGGTTTTGTCGACGACTACATGAAACTCCGAAAAGACGGACACGTCAAGTTCTATACAAAGGAAGAATGGATTAGCGAATGCGCCAATTGCGGCTTGAAACTGCGGGACTGTTTTGACAGTTCCATGCGCTTCGCCAGAAAGAAGGAAACTGTCGCCGGCTATCGGGATGTGCTTAAGAAACACGACAAGGCTGTTGTAGATAGTTACGACTTGGTGGAGACCGACACGGAACTTTACATTACGGAGCATGTAAACAATCTTTTGTTTGTAAAAGGCTGATGTGCCGAGAAAAATGTCGACCTATTTCCCGCTGGACGCCTTCTCGACAAACAGCGCGCGGGCGTTACATGGTCGCGACTTACTTCCTGATGAACTTTTCGTCGGTCTTGGGCATGGTGTTGTCGGGCGTGAAGCGTTCGACAGTCATTTTCAGGTCGTACTTGTCGCGGAGTTTCGCAATCGTCTTCATCATGGGCGAAGCGTGGTGCACGTCGATGGCGGCCTGGCTTTCCCACGCGTCAATCAGCAAGATGGTCTCGGGATCGTCCAGCGACTGGAAATATTCGTAGCGGATGTTGCCCTTCTCGGCACGGATTTTCGCCACCGTCCCGCTAGAGACCATCTCTTCGGCGAACTTCTTTGCCGCCCCGTTCTTACCCGTATAGCGCAGGTTTACCGTAATGTTGCTCATGGCACTCTCCGCAAACACGCTCGCAGCGAGCGCAAGGATTGAAAATAGCGTTAAAAACTTGAGTTTCATTTTGCCACTCCGAAATGTTTCGCATATAATATAAATTTTTTCGGAGCTTGCGCAAAATGCTTAATTTTCATGCTCAGTATGCGCGGGACGCATAATGGAAACAAATGCTTTTCAATATAAGCAATCCGCAGTAAGCTTAACGGGAATTGATTCTGAATATTGGTTCTTTTTCAAAGGACTTGCCGTAATGAGCGTTTTGAATATTCCCTTGCGGGTTCCGGTTTCGCTCACGAACGCTGCAAAACGGCGTTCCATCTTGTTGAATTCCGATTCGGTAAGGGTGTAATCTATTTCGGAGTATTTCAATTCGCAAAGGTTTATCATTCCGTCGGCCCGGTCAATAATCAGGTCAATCTGGGCAGGTGTTTTCTTGTCTTTGCTGCGCCAAGAATACTGCTGTGTCGAAATCGCATCAATCCTGAGAGCTTCTTTAATTTGTTGAGTATGGAGCAGGCAGACTTTTTCGAAAGCGAGCCCAAGCCAAGTATTCACGATGGGGGTATTGATGTGGTTCTCCCAAAAGCGGGTGTCGCCCTTGGCTTTGCTGTTGAAGTATAGGTGGAATAAGGTAAACGGATCGACCAGCTGATAAATGCCGCTGTTTTCCTTGACGACCTTCTTTTCGCGCACCATGTATTTTCGGATAAATCCGCATTCGATGAGATTTTGAATCTGCTCGGAGAGGGTTCCGCCTTTTTCAGCCTTCATTGACGAGATGATTTCCTTGCGGGTCATGCCCTGTTTTTTTTGAGCGAGTGTTTCCACAATACGCATGTATGGTTCTGCCGCATTGAAAAGAGTCTTGAAAAGTCGCTTGTATTCGCGCCGCATTTCCCCGTTTTCGGAGAAGTAAAGTCGGTCTATGTTTTGGGCAAGGCTTTCGCTTTCGTCGAAGAGGCTGAGGTAGTAGGCAACACCGCCTGTGAACATGTACGACTGCAAGACCATTTGCCTGGACCAAGTGAAGTTTTTTGAGAGTAGATATTCCTCGGTTTCCTTGAGCGTAAAAGGCAGAAGCTTTATCTCGTGTGTAATCCTGTTGTGCAGCCCTCCTCTGCTGTCGATGAGGTTCTTTATCATCCAGGATGTTGCGGAACCACATACGATGAGTTTAAAGTTGTCTTGGGTCGAAGCCCAGCTATTCCAAAAATGCCCAAGGGCTTTTGTAAAACCAGAACCTTGTGTATCGAGGCTTGGAATTTCGTCAATGAAAACGATACAGGGGTTGCCGTTAGAAATTCTGTCCGAAAGGGCTTTGCGCAGTTGAGAAAACGCTTCCATCCAATTTTTAGGACGTTCATTGCTCTTGTAACCGAAGATGTCCATGGCGTCAAGGAACGCGTCTATTTGGTCGTCCTTTTTACCTTCCAGGACTCCGGTCATTGAAAAAGCGAATTGGCTTTTGAAGGTCTGGTTGACGAGGAAGGTTTTCCCTACGCGGCGCCTACCGTATAAAGCGATGAATTCTGCATTTTTAGAGGCGATATATCGCTCTAGCAGTTCGATTTCAGAATTTCTTCCAATTATACTCATGATCTTAAATTTATAACATTTTTCGCCAAAAGTCAATAAAAATTTAAGTTTTGGCGAGACATCATCTTTATTTTCGCCAAAACTCGCTCAAACGATGAGTTTTGGCGAAAGAAAAGTAAATTTCATCGTTACACAAGGTTGTGTACCAGGCGTTTGACTTATATTCTCACGCTGAGCACGGCGCCTTTGGTGTCGTCGTAGAATAGCGGGGCGATGGTGAATTTGGGCGGGGTCTGTTTTTCGCCGACTTTTTCCTTGTAGAACACGCTGCCGATGTACCAGCCGATGGAGGCCCCCATCAAGGTGCCCGCGACGGCGTCGGAGAACCAGTGGGCTTCTCCTTTTGCGCCGAGCACCATGCTTGTCGCGATGTAGCCCGCATACAGGGCGCAGCCCGCCACGACGAGGGGCTTGTCGCGGTTGTAGCTTGCGATGCTCATAGCCATGGCAGCGTTGGTCATGGAATGCCCCGAGGGCCAGCCGTAAAATACTCCGCGCCTAAAAAATCCCCACTTGAAATCGCGGGAACGCTCGCCGCTGTTGAGTTCCGCGTCAGGGTGCTCGCGAGCCGAAATCGCCTTGAGAATATTGTTGTAGAGGAACGCTACGGCGGTGGCCTGCACGGCGACGGCGCCGGTGTTGTTCAGCGCGCGGTTGTCGCTGATAAAGTACATGTATCCCGGAACAAGAATCGGGAAAAACGTCCCCATCATCATGCCGGGAGTGAACGCGATGCCGTAAACAAGTTGGTCCTGACGGGCCGCAAAACGCGCCACCATCAAGTCGTTATTTTCCATCGAGAACTTGTACGTGAGCGCACCGCCGAGCATGTGAAATCCGAGCGGCCAGCCGAACGCACTCAGCAACATGTTGTGTCCCAGATGGTCGAACGGAGAAAGTTTTTGAACGCTATCGACATTCGCCGAGGTTGTTACGGAATCTGCTTCGACAGCAGCGGAACCCGTGGCACAGGCAAGAGCCCAAACCACCATCCAACGAAGCGCTATTTTGTCTAGACGAAAAATCAAGATTTGACCTAGTTTATTATTTCGAGAGCGCCTTCACCCATTCGCGGACAACATTTTCGGAATCCTTGACCTTGCTTCCGCGCACAGAAAGGGCGGTCTTCTTGTCGAATGCAGCACCCTTCGCCTGCATCAACTTTTCGAGTGTAGGAAGGCTCCCTGCACCATCGGACGAACCCTCGTGAGAGAAGAACGCATAGACATTTTTGCCTTGCAGGTTCGCCTGCTTCAGGAATGTCATCACGGGCATCGGCACGTCGTACCACCAGACCGGAAAGCCGACAAACACCGTCTTGTAACGTTTCATTTCTTTGTCGCTCAGGGAGAGGTTTATCTCGGGATAAATATTTCCGTCCTTTTCCTTCTTGGCAACATCCACCGTCTCGTTGTAGGTAACAGGGTATTCTTCCTTGCGCAAGATGCGGGCGTAATCGGCTCCGACTTCGTCGGCAATCCAGTGCGCCATGCTCCGCAGGTGTCCAGACCAGGTGAAATACACGACCAGCACATCGCCTTTTTTCGAGAAATCCGCATCGGCGTTCTGATCAGCCCTGTTGCGTTCGGCGCAGCCTGCCAAGGAAATCAGTGCAAGCGCGAACGTTAAGACAAGAGTGTAAATTCTAGCGAGTTTTTTCATGGAGTGTTCCTTTGGGGCTACCTTTCTTTAATATAAATTAGATAAAAAATACCGATTCGCAATAGTAAAAATACGGCCGGGATTAACGGTTTTACGGTTCGTTTTTTTATATTGTCAACATGAAAATTGTTCCTTACAACCCCAAGTACCGCAAAGACTTTGTCGAAATGAACCTGGCGTGGATTTCATCCATGTTCAAGGTGGAACCCGAAGACGAACGCGAACTTTCAGGTATCGAGACCGCCATCGCGGCAGGTGCGGAAATCTTTTTCGCCGTTGACGACAGCGACAACGTAATGGCATGCTGCATGGTCGCCCCACGCAGTGCAGGGGAATGGGAAATCATGAAATTCGCCGCCAAGGGCTTGTACACGGGAACCGGTGCGGGCAGCGCCTGCCTCAAGGCCTGTATCGAGTACGCCCGCGAAAAACAGGCGAAAAACATCGTTCTCGTTTCCAACCGCAGGTGTACACATGCAATTCACTTGTACGAAAAATTCGGCTTTGCGGAAATCCCCGTCGACAAGGAAAAATTCCCCTACGACCGTGGCGACATCTCCTTTGAAATGAAATTATTCGAGTGATTCGTCAAATCCTTCATCAAAGAAGTTTCGCCACCACCTCGCCGATATCGCTGTCGATGCTTATCGAGCGGGTTCCGATATCGTCGGGAGCGTAGGCCTGTCCGTAGTTGATGCAGGCGTAGGTGGCGTTCGAATTCAGTGCGGTCATTTGCCAGAACGGGTACTTGATGATTCCGGGGGTGTTCATGCCTACGCCCAGTTCCAGGAACAGCACGTTTCCGCCGCGCATGGCGTTACATCTGTCGAGAAATTCGCGGTAACGTTTTGCAGCACGATGCCAGCCGTCGTCTTCTACGAAGGTGGAATCGGAACGCAAGTTCATGGACATGGGGCGGCCGCAAATGGGGCACCTGGGCAACAGTTCCGCAGGGACGGTCATGGCGCCGAACAAGCCCGTCTCTTTTGAAAATCCCTGGGCGTCGAACATGGCACGAATCTGCTTTTCGTTGTTGTAGGTGCAGGGGTGGCACGGCTTGCTGCATTGGAAAAGCCCGTAATCGCCCTGGGTGTAAAAGAGCCGTTCCTTGTCAAAGCCCGCTTTTTGGAAACAATGGTCCACGTTGGTGGTAAGGACAAAGTAATCCTTATCCCGTAGGATTTTCAGGAGGTTGTCGTAGACTGGTTTCGGGGCGGCCATGTAGCGGTTTATCGTGACATAGCGGCTCCAGAAAGCCCACATTTCTTCGGGTGTCCCGTAAGGGAAAAAGCCGCCGGAATACATGTCCGAAAAGCCGTACTTTACAGAAAAGTCAGCGAAGTACTTGACAAAGCGTTCCCCGGAATAGGTAAATCCCGCCGATGTCGAAAGTCCGGCGCCCGCGCCCACGACGACGGCATCCGCCCTTGCCAGCGCCTTTTTCAGTCTCGATACTTCGGCAGAAAAATCATCCGTTGATTTTTTCGAAAATCCGCGCATAGATGGCTTCGTCCTTTTCACTGAAAACGTTGAAGACAACCTTCATGGGGTTTTGCGTACGGCGTTTCCATTCCAGCACCGTATCCACCGCGATTTGGGCGGCACGTTCCGGCGGGAAACGGAATACGCCTGTAGAAATACAGCAGAAGGCGATAGATTCCACACCGTTCCGGGCCGCAACTTCGAGGCAGTTCCTGTAGCACGATTCCAGCAACTCGCAGTCCCGTTCCGTAAGGCCGTAGCCCACGATTGGCCCCACCGTATGCAGCACGTATTTGCAGGGCAGGTTGTAGGCCGGCGTGATTTTCGCCTGTCCCGTAGGTTCGGGGTGCCCTTGCCGTTTCATCAGGGCGTCGCAAGCGCTACGGAGACGAACTCCCGCGAAAGTGTGGATGCAGTTGTCGATACAGCTGTGGCAAGGCTGCCAGCAACCCGTCATGCCGCTGTTGGCCGCATTCACGATTGCATCCACCCTGAGGGTGGTGATGTCGCCGCGCCACAGGAACAATGAATCGCCAAACAGGTCTGGCGCACCCGCACTGAACCGCCTGCCAACACTTTCGATGTCCGCGACATCCGTTATTCCGCGGTCACGGATGGATTCCTGTAGGTATTCGTCCTGAATCCTGTAGAATTCATCGCTTGCGGGGGCTGCCTCCCGCACGTTCATCAAGGAACGTAGCAGGATTTTCTGTCCTTCGGCGTCCGCGGGGATGGTCGTGCCGCTGTACCTGGGACTTTCCGCCAATAGATACTTTATCAGGAATAATCTGCGCTCTGCTTGGTTCATGTTTCCTCCCGGACGGTTCAGGGGCGGTCTTGAGTTGTGCGGCGAGGCCCTTCAGGGTCGTCTTCTCCAGTTCCATTTCCAGAGCCGTCTGCGCCGAATTCAGGGCCGGATCCAGCAGGCGGTGGATGTTCCTGCCTACGGGGCACAGCGGATTCGGTTCCGGGTGGAAACTGAAGACGATCCGTTCCTCGTCGTTATCGTTGATGGCCTTGTAGACATCCAGGAGCGTTATCTTGTCGGCAGGACGCGCAAGGTGAGAGCCCCCTACGCCAGGAGCCGTCTCAACCAAGCCCGCCTTTTGTAGCTGCAAAAGGACCTTGCGGATGATGACCGCATTCACGCCGGTGCTACCCGATATGAATTCCGAGGTCACCCGTTCCGCACCCTCGAAGAAGTGGATGCAAAGCAAGGTATGGACCGCCGCCGTAAAACGAACGCTGACTTTCATAATCCACAATTTAACAATTGTTGCCTGCGTTCACGCGTGCCTTGGCCTATTTGTAGAACATTCCCGCCGTCATGTCCAAGTAGTTTTCGCCGGAGTAGTTCGCGAATTCCTGCTTCATGGCGCTCTTGAATGCCGCCGGGTTCACGTTCTTGAGGGCGATATTCTTCATCACCTTCAGGTACTGGATTTTTGCACGGGCATCTTCCAGATTTTCCACCGTGTAGTGTGACGTGAGAATCAGGGAAATTCCGCGGTCGATGTAATCCGTGAGCTGCGCGATGATGGCATCAGCGTGCTTGCTCCCTGCCACGATGGAATGGACGTCGTGGCCCATCATGTGGGTGTAGACCACGTTGATTTCAGGAAATTCGATATCGAATGCCTCCTGGGTAGCGACAATGCGCATGTCGATGCCCGCGAGATTCAAAGTCTCGTCTTCGATAAAGTCTGTCGTCGCGTAGATGGAACCGTCGAACGCATCGCCAAAAGCCGCCGTGAAATTCTTGACCAGGGCCGCACCTTCCCCGTTGTGGTTGTAATCGTCGGCATGGCGGGTGCTGTACACAGGAGCCCCCTTCATGAAGGTCGCGCCCGCGCCATGGTAGGCAATCACCGTTCCCACGAATTCTACCGAAAGGCCCTTGATGTAGGCCTCCAGTTCCTTGATGTTGTCGAAGAAACAGGGAGTTTCGACCATGAACATCTTGCCGCCCTTTTCCAGCAAGAAACATTCGTCGGTTATCAGGTCGTTTGTCTTGTAGGCATGCAGCTTGACTGCCCCGAAATCGTAGACTTCCACGACGCCCTTGCCAAGATTTACGGTCTTGAAGTTGTTCTTTTCCATTTTGAATCTCCTTGGGCCAAGCCCGTTTTTTGTTGTTCTTTAATTGTTACAACACAAAATATATCCAATTTTCGTTGTAATGTCAATAGAACAACTAGAAATTTAAAGTAAAAATTTAGTTACAAAAAACAAGGGTTAGTTAGAGCTTTCGCTGTTTATTCCACCGAAAATGTCGCCTTCACGTTCCCTTTGCCGAGGATCTGCTGGAGGCGTTTCTTGTTCACGTTGTCGATACGGGCGAGGCGCGTGAAGTTCCAGGAGTTCTTGTCGTAGTAGATGGTGATGGAGTTGCCCTGGTAAAGGATGATGTCGCCCGCGTCGGTGTCGATTTGCTTGTCGTTACGCGGAAAACTGCGCGGCAGGTCGGCCACCTTCTCGAAACTGCCGTAGTCGTGCATGTCAAGCGTGAGGTCGCCCTGCGCGAGGAATTCGGCGAAGGCCTTGGCGGAGGAATTTTCTTCGAACGTTGCCGTGAAGGCGGTGTCGTTCACATGGATTTTGAGTTTCACGGGAGCCTCCCCCGCTTTAGATGTTGAACCGGCAGATGAACTTGTTGGTACTGCGCCGGGCGTTTTACCGGCGGACGATTTTGGCGTCTGGGTTTCGGGTTGCGTCGAATGGCTCGCGGCATCGCTGCAAGCTACCAGAAAGAACAACGCTACAAGGACAAAGTTTCGCATATACACAATATAAATAATTATGCGAGCTATTCAAAATACTTATTTGCTATGACTCACTATGCCTTTTGCGCATGAATTCACGGAAATAAACACCGAAGTAAAACATCTTTATTTAATATCAATCAAATCAAAATACATCAAACGTGTATGCAAAGGTTTTTCTCCCAGCATTTTCACGTTTATTCCAAGAGCCCTTGCTTCGTTAATTTCGGAACTATAAAGGAATTTGAAATTGTTTTTCTGATAGTAATGAATGACTTCCGGTTTATTGATTGCATCAACGATGATAAACCGGCAACCGGTCTTGTTTTCGTCGCTACGGAACCAAGCCTTGATGAAGTCCATTACTGCAGAGCCAAAACCTTGTTTGGCAAATTCAATATTCGTCCCCAGACGACCGACCAAAACTCCGGGATAGCGGCGAAGATTCTTCTCGCCATTCTCCGTGACATATTCAATCTTCGCCTTGTCTTCAGGAGCAAGTTGTTTGATTCGAATTGAATCGTTTGATATTGTAAATGCAGCAACGATGCTTTCGGGACGCTCTCTTAGACGAAAGACATAAGTCTTTCCCAAAAGTTTTTCACCGTATAGTCGAAAATCCTCTCTGAAAAATTCGTCAAGGTCTTCATTTCCGCATTTGAAGGGGTTGCAACTTTGCAGCAATTCCGAAGAAAGCCGAGCAAACGAGCATCGGTTCAAAAAATCGGCAAGGGTCATGTCTAGAAACCTTGTTCGCGGAGGAAATTCCTAACGAGCAGGATTTTATCACCAAAATCCTGTTTACGCTCGTTCTTTTCGGCGTATTCGGCTTCCTTGAGAAAACGTTCAGCGTCTTCCCCTTGAAGCGTCGGTATGGATCTTATTGCCACAGCCATAGGTTTATTCCTCTGCTTAAAAATAGGTTTTGAATGTCTAATTGTCAATATGGCATTTACGCTCATATCCCTAAAATAGCATTTAAAAATGGCAAAAAATGACAAAAAGCAACCAAGGTCACATTTGTGACCTTGAACAGCAGCGATAATCGTCGCGGTTTTGTGTCTTTTGCTTACTTCAAGTTCGTCTTGAAGACAAAACATTTCATCTGCAGTTTCCAAATCCGGTATAATGTCATTTCAGCACAAAAACAGCCGCCAATAAACCAAATCCCAGTAAAATAAGTTTCAACAAACCCTAATTCACCATTTTGCCGCAGCACTTCTTGTACTTGAGGCCGCTACCACAAGGGCAAGGATCATTGCGCCCCACTTTCGGCGTCGAGCGAACAACGGCGATATTCTGCTTCATTCCAAAGCCACTTTCTTGAGACGAAGACAATTCATCTGGAACATTTCCGTAAGTAACCCAAAGTCTAGCCTTGTTGTTCAATTCCATAATGGCACTGATAATGGGCGTAATCTTGTCCATATCGATACGGGTAAAGCCGAGTTGCCGACGATACCTTTCAACAATTGCAGCAGGATGTTCCATAGCCATGCGCAAATCGTCCAGAAGGCAGTGAGCATCAAAATCAGCAAAGGCGGGTTTATCCGAATACTTTTTAAAGTGATCGCGGATGGTCTTGAATTCCGCAAGATTTTCATTGATATCGTCCGTATAGTCAAGCCACTCGTTAAATTCCTCATTGGTCGGCCTATAGGGGCGATGGATTTTGCGCTCTTCAATAATGTGCTCAATCACTACAGATGTTTCGACACTCCAGGCGCAAAGGCACACGCCATAGCTCGTAAAATAACGGGTAAACAAACTGCACTCGTTGATTGCCGCAACTCCTTGTTTCTTGGTCAGGGTGCGGTCGACATGGTCCATGTTCCACTTGCTGATGACCGTCTCGGGATTGCATACGCCATAAAGGTTGGCGTAAACCTTGCAATAGTCATGGAACCCTGCCATAGACCGTTTTGTTCCATCCACAATTTCAATAAATTCCTCAGGAACAACCAATGTCAAGTTGTCTTCATCCGTTCCGAAAAGGAACATAAACCCAATAGACAAATTCTGTTCTACGAACTTGAAAATGCGCTCGTCAATGTTCGGGAAATTGAATCTTGCAGGATAACCTTCCGGGAACATTTCCTTGAAGGGAGACTCACCTGCGTATTCATTAAACATAAGGTCCAAGAACAGCGAAAATTCAAAGTCTCCGGAATACTTGACAAAGCTCTCGAATATTTTAGGAATTCGCTTTTTAAGGATTTCGATGTACTCGGCCTTGCGCAATTGTTCTTCGCAAACCTCGTCTTTTTCTAGTTCCGGCGTCGTGCAGAAATGAATATCCTGGACGGAATCCTTTGGGCAAGCATTCAGAAGTTTTGCAAGAGTCTTAGACGGAATCGGTTCTTTGTGGATGCAGTTCGTTTCACGGAGTAAACGGCTACGGTAGTCTTTCGGCAGAGAATTGATGTTCATTTCTTAAAATCTCCTGAACCACTTGTTGAATATGGGGTCGCTGATATAGAGGCCCGTTTCACGCTGTTCCACTATATCTCGGTCTATCAGGGCCTTCTTTATTCGGGGAATATTCGATTTAGTCCCGAGGCGATAGGTCTCCAGCACCTCCTGCGACAGGAAACCGTTATGAATTCCTGCGGCTATCGCTCGAAGCATGTTCATCTGGTAACTGGAAAGCCCCTCTGTCTGCTGCATAAAGAGCGCCGCATTCTGGGCGATGAGTTCATTCATGGCGGTATCAATTATTTCAGAAGTAACTTCGCGTTCCGTGTGCAACATTACCAGCCAGGCAAGCTGTTGCACGTAAGAAGAATAATTTTCCACTTCGCCACAAATTCTTGAAGCCAGTTCCTTGTCGATACGAAGTCCATGCTTCTTGAACTTATCGCAGATAAAGGGAACCCAATTTTCGGTAGAAATGACACCCAGGTAAATCGCGTCGCCAAACTGATAGAATGGCATGCTCTTGTTCTGGAAGATATTTGTGAGCAGGTGCTTTTTGCTGCCAAACAGACAATACGAAACGTTCTGCTGCAACTGCCATGCACCGCGAAGCCGTTTCTGGACAGAGAGCGAATCCGGAAACTCGCCTATCTGCTGAAACTCGTCAATGCAAACAACGATGCGCTTCTTTTGCTTTTTCGCAATATTTTCGGCCAATTCCAAAATTTGCTCGGGAGCGTATTCCTTCGGAGTGATACCCAGCGAAAGCGAAAATTCAGACGTCGGATCCGGCCCCATGCTGATTTTAGGCGAAACCCGGCTCAAAAAATTCTTTGCATTTTGCAGGATAGAATCAATCTTTGACGAAGTCTGCTGCAAGACTGCGGTCGCAAGTTTATTGTAGAAATCGTATTCGCTGCGACAGTCAAAAATGTCTAAATAAACGACGAGGGCCTTTTTCGGATTCACCAAGCGGCCGACATGGCGAACCAGGGAGGTCTTGCCGATACGGCGATTAGAGATAAGCAAGGTGTTTACCCCATGCTCAAAATTCGCCTTGAGCCTTTTGGTCTCAGCTTCGCGATCCGTAAAGTTTTCGCCCTCAACCGCATAACCATATATAAAAGCGTCGTTCATGGGAACCTCCGCCTATAATATACATTATTTTTCATCGATACACAAGGTTGTGCACCAAAAAGTACACAAAGTTGTGGTCCACAAGGTTGTGTACCAGGCGTTTGGCTTAAATTCAACAAAAAGCAACCAAGGTCACATTTGTGACCTTGGACAGCAGCGAGAATCGTCGCGGTTTTGTGTCTTTTGCTTACTTCAAGTTCGTCTTGAAGAATTCGTTCAGCTTTTCGAAGGGGATTTTTTCCAGGTTGTCGTAGAGGTCCACGTGGGAGGCTCCGGGGATGACGAGGAGTTCCTTGTTGCCGACGGTCTTGCTCCAGTTCTTGGTGGCGTCGAGTTTTGCGGGGACGTCCGCCTTCTTGCCGGTCATCTTTTCGAATGCGCCTTCGCCGAAGTAGCGGCTGTGGGCCTTTTCGCCGTGGATGATGAGCACCGGGTTACGGATTTCGTCGGCGTATGCGAGAAGCTTGGTGTTCATGAGCGAGGTGCCTGCGGAGGCGGCCCAGCCCTTGTTGCTGTTGAGGGAGCGCTTGTGGTAGCCGCGCGGGGTCTTGTAGTAGGCGTAGTAATCCTTGACAAAGTAAGGAGCGTCGTTCGGGAGCGGGTCCACCACGCCGCCGGCCAGGTCGTAGGTGCCGTTCTTGAAGTCCTTGGTGCGCTGGGCCATCAGAGCCTTGCGAGCCTCGTTGCGGGCGTCGGCGTTGTTTGCAGAATCGAAGTAGCCGTTCGCGGTTACGCGGCTCATGTCGTACATGGTCGAGGCAACCGTCGCCTTTACGCGGGTGTCGATGCCGGCGGCGTTAATCGCCATGCCGCCCCAGCCGCAAATGCCGATGATGCCGATGCGTTCCGGGTCAACGTTGTCGCGGGTCGAGAGGAAGTCCACGGACGCCATGAAGTCTTCGGTGTTGATGTCCGGGCTGTTCATGTAGCGCGGCTCGCCGCCCGATTCGCCGGTGAAGCTCGGGTCGAACGCAATGGTCAGGAATCCGCGTTCCGCCATCTGCTGGGCGTAAAGGCCGCTGGACTGTTCCTTGACGGCACCGAACGGGCCCGAGACTGCAATCGCCGGGAACTTGCCGTTCACCTTGAGGCTCGTGTCCTTGGGCACGAACATGTCGGCGGCGAGTTCAATGCCAAAGTGGTTCTTGAATGTGACCTTGGAATGTTCGACCTTGTCGCTCTTGGGGAATACCTTGTCCCATTCGGCGGTGAGCGTGAGCTTGTTCATATTTTCTTCCTTTGTCTGTTGTACTGCTTCTGTTGCCGGTGCGGCGGCTCCTTGTGCAGCGTTGTTTTCTTTTTCGGGGGAGCATGCCATCAGGGTGCATGCGGAAGCCACGGCAAGCGCCGCTTTAAAGAATCTGGATTTCATGACTTATCTCCTTGTTGTTAAACTTTCTTTCCCATGGCGAACGCCTTTTTCAGGAGCGAGGAATTCTTCTTGACGTCGCCGGCGCTTTCGGCACCCGTGGCGCAGAGGGAGCCCTTGAGCTTCACGCCGTCAAAGCAGGCAATCCACCCGCCAATGCCGCGCTTTGCGATGTTCATGGCCTTCGCGTCGGTGTCGGCAGCAGACGTGAGCAGGTAAATCTCGCGGAACTTGTAATCGCTGGAATAGAGGGAATTCGCGCGGTCGAGCATGGTCTTGAGCTGGCCGCTCATCTCGTAATAGTAAATGGGTGTGGCGAACACGATGACATCGGCCGATTCCATCTTCTTGGTGATGGCGGGAGCGTCGTCCTTGATAACGCATTTGCCCTTCTTCTGGCAAGCGAGGCAGCCCATGCAAAAACCGATCTTCTTGCCGCGCAGCGACTCGAATTCCACCTTGTTGCCCGCCTCGGCGGCACCCTTCGCGAACTCCTGCGCCAAGGTTTCGGAGTTGCTCCCCTTGCGCAAGCTGCTGGACAAGACCAATACTTTTTTCATAGGTTCCTCTCGGTTGAAGTCTTTACATGTTCAAATATACCTCTTTTTTCAGATATTGCAAATACTTTGTTTTCATAACTAGATATGCTTATAAGGCATGGATTTAAACGGCATAAAAAGGCGGGGCATTTTTTAGCATCTACTTCTCTTCGATCAATTCTATCAGCTGTTCCTTGTTGGGTAACACAGTTTGATACTTGCTGGCAAAAATCTGCGAATTGCCTTCGGGCAAAGTGATTTCTACAAGGGAGTCCGACTTTTTCTTGCAAAGAACGATGCCGATAGTGTTATTTTCGTGCGGAAGCTTTACAAAGCGGTCATAGTAGTGCACATACATCTGCATTTGGCCCAAATCCTGATGCGTGAGTTCGCCAATCTTCAGATCCACCAACACAAAGCACTGCAGCAGCCTGTTGTAAAGAACCAGGTCCACAAAGAAATGCTTTTCGTCCAGCGTAATCCGCGACTGCCGCCCCACGAAAGTATACCCCTTACCCAGTTCAAGCAAAAAAGACTCCAACTTGTCGATGAGTTTGCTTTCCAGTTCGGTTTCCGAATATTCGGACTGTTCTGGCAGTCCCAAGAATTCCAAAATGTAGGGATCCTTGACAATGTCCGCCGGGGACTCCACGATACACCCTTTTTTAGACAGTTCCCTCACCGATTCCTTATCCTTGCTTACGGCGAGCCGCTCGTAAAGCGCGGAATCAAACTGCCTTTTGAGTTCCCGCAAGCTCCAATTCGAGTTTTTCGCCTCAATTTCGTAGAATTTCCGTTCGTCGGGATTATCAATACGCATCAGGAACAAGTAATGGGACCAGCTCAAGACGAATTGGTCAGACACTGTCTGACCAATTTGATAAGTCAGATAGAAATCCCGCATCTGCTTCAAATTCGTCGTAGAAAACCCCTTACCGTAATTTGCAGTAAGCCTGGCAGAAAGATTTTTGAGGACTTCCTTTCCATATTCTGCGCGGATGTTACCCTTTTGCTCATTTTCAACAATGGAACGTCCGATTTCGTAATACGTGCGCACCATCGCCGTATTAACGGCAACAGCAACAGACTTACGGTTCTGTTCGAGAATCGACGCAATTTGAGAATAAAGAGCGTCTTCCCTATGATTAGCCAATTTTTTAGTCATATAGCCTCCATTTAGCCGCAAAAAAACGGCTAGTTAACGTTTGAGGCGTTCTTGCAAAACCGACAAGCCGATTTAACGCAAAAACGCACCTCGCCTTAAAACAGCGAGATGCGTTCAGCGGTAATGTATCAAAATCCACCAAAATTGGCAAGGGGTATAACGAAATTTTACATAACCACTGAGGTTATTCGTATTTCAATACTACGAGCAACAAAGACCTTGTGGAAACTCTTGATTTGAACCTGTCGGAATTTCCGACTGGTTTACCCGAATTTGTAATTTGCAAAAAATGCAAAATGGTATACAGAAGAGAAATAAAATCAAACAAGTTTGATTTTGCTTCGTTCGCCTTACTTTTCCGCCTACATGCATAAAAAGGCGGGGCTACTTGATCATATCCAACAGTTGCTGCTTGGTCAAAAGGCTAAGCACTGAAAACGCCGTGAGTTTATTACCCAAATCCTTGATCGAAGCTCCGATGTGGTAAACAGTCTCGTCAACGACAATGAACCGGTCGTGGACTTCACGCGTCGTCCGCAATTCCATTGGCGAAAGCGTGTGCCGCTAATGGAATTGACATGTAACCCACAGAAATAATCATATCCAAATTGTAATACGGGACAACTCGTTTAATGGACCGTCCACCCCCCCAAACGAACCTGTGCAATTTTTGCACAAGTTGAATTTTCATACAATTCCTGCGTCTGAAAAATGTTGCGAATATGCCGATTTATTGAAGTTCTGTCCGTATTGAACAATTCCGCCATTTGCATTACGTGCAATCGGCTGCAACTCGGTCATAAAATCAAGCAAGCTTGATTTTGCGACACTCGTTTTGCACGATTTTGCGCCTGCGTCAGCCAAACAGTGTCCTGATCCACGCGAACTTCGATGTGAAATTCGCCCCCTTCCGGCTGATACACGATGATTTCGTTCTTCTCGCCGTCAACTTCACTCGGCGGCAACAAACCGACATTCTTCATCTTTCCTCCCTCCGCCTACATGCATAAAAAGGCGGGGCTTTGATTGTTTTGCTTCATGTGCGAAAAGCAATTTCTACACACTTGTGCACTGCAATATAAATTACTAGATGGCGGTTGTCAAGGGGGCTATGTTTAAAATTTACTTAGAAAGAGTCTTTTCGATTGTAAGGTATTCTACTTTATTTTTATCAAGGCGAATGAATTTACTTTTTTGAAGGTCTTCTATAATTTTTGTAACCTTAGCATCTTCAATGCCACCATTGAAATTGTACATTGCTTTGATGAAATTTGTAAGGGCATCATATTTTGTAGGCTTTGATTTCAACAAACGTTTTTTTATCGTTTCCATTTCTTCTGCTTGAGAAGCACTATTTAGCCGTTCTTCTTCAATACAAGCCATTTGAATTAGCTTTTGAGCCAGTTTCAGCTTTTCTCGATACGAAAGTTCTTTGACTTTTTCCACTAGCCCAGAAAGTAACATCGACATTTACGCCTCCTTGTTTGAGTTAAAGACTTGATGAATACGGAAGTGACTTGATGTAATCTTCCATAAATTGCCAATCAGGTTCGTATTCGTTGGGAGCGATTTTTACCGCAGGGAGCTTGATTAACGAAGATTCCATCAATTCTTTATCCCATTTACGACCATAATTGAACCTGTATTTTTCGCGATGAATCAACGTTATCAAGAACATTGCGATATATCGATTTAATGCAAATTTTGGATACAAAACATTCACATCGTCAGTTGCCCAAAATTTTGTCGTTTGGTAAAACGCTTCTGCGATTGAACCATTGTAAGAAACCGTTATTGTATTTCCCTGATGTAAATGCTCATCGTTTGAAATATAAGCAGAAATTCCATTGTTAGAATCTATTGCACCGATATAGGGAACATCCCCATCTTGCATATCAGCTTTTGTCAGTCGCTTTCCTTTCTTGATTTCAAATATTTCATCATAACGAAACCACTTCCAACTATCCGTATTTAATTTGATTTTGTTAGAAATAATGGGCTTGTTGCAGAAGCGAATCTCAGCTTCTTTTGTTCTTACATATTTTGGAATTTCATCTTTAGACGGAACTAAAATACTTCTAAACGTTTTATTCGCACCCCGGCCATAATTATATCTGTATTTATTTTGCTCAATTACATAGCAGTAATAAAGCATTTCTTCTTTAGTCAGTTTAATTTTGGGCTTTGCCACATAGATATCTCGACCGCTATAATACTCATAATCGTGATAAAATGTTGAAAGGACACTACCACTGACGGCAATACTTAATGTATGTGAAGGATTAGGCTCAACATCGTCCATCTTTTTTACATGGCATACAACACCATTATTTACAGATTGCCTTGAAACAAATGGAATGCCAGCCGAAACAACCTCACTATTGACAACCTCTAGATTGACGCCATACCATACATCAAAAATATCAATCAAAGGAACCATAATTACTCGCTTAAAAATTTGAAGGAGATGTATTCCTTCATTTTCTTTTCAAAATCTTTTTGATTGAGTGTACTATAATCCGTTTCCATGTAGGCTTCGGCACACCATTCATCCTCGGCTTGGACTTCATGGCGCACGGAAAGGCCTGGAACTTCTTTGAGATTTTTGTACGCAGCAAGCCATTTGTCCTTTATGGCGGCAAATTTACCACGAGCATCAATGCGTCCTTGGTTCTTGCGTTTTTCAAATCCATCGTCCTTGAAATATCCGAACCAACTTTCAAGTCCTGCATTTTCCTTAGATGTGTCAAAAACCATTACACACGTTACAACGCCGACGGGATAGAATAAATCGTCAGGCATACTTAAAACAGCCTTCAAATGAGCCTTTTCAAGGATTCTTCTCTTTACCTCAATCAAATTCTTTTCATCCTTGATTCCGCAACTCATTTGCACAATAGCAGCAACTCTACCTTGCTGAGGTTTCACCACATCAATAGCATGTTCTATGAATTCCATTTGTTGGGCTGTCCCCACATCGTAGGGAGGATTCAAGAAGGCTACGGTCGGTTTATGAGTTTCGATAGCTCCTTTGGTTTGAAAACAGTCTCCGCAATAGATATTAGAGCGGCCATCGCCTCGGAGCATCATATTTGAACAAGCGTAGGTGTACATTTGCGGACGGAGTTCCACGCCGACAAGCTGCGACGAACGAATTTTCAAATGTCTTCGCTTGTCATTTCCGGCCAACCTGAACAGACGCTTCATTCCTGCAATAAGGAAACCAGCCGTACCACAACAAGGGTCATATGCGACATCGTTCAAATTCAGATCAACTAAATCGCAGAACAAATCTGTCACATGCGACGGGGTCAGGACGAGTCCTTGCTTTTGCTCACTTCCCGCATAGCGAATGAATTCCGTATAAAAACGCCCCAAAACATCGAATCCTGAATCGTCCATTTGCGTTAAGGGATATACGTTCTTGTACAGATAGTCTATGATGTTTTTCATGACTTCAAGGCTGTACACGAGTTTCTTGGTGGTTTTATTTTTTACCGCATTTTCGCGAAAGATTGGCTCGTTCAAAATTTTGCTGTATTCGCCAATCATGGCGTTTTCGTTACGGACTTTGTTTGCAGAAAGAGTCGTCTTAATCGCTCCCATCATCGCTTCGCCAAGACTACGAATTGTAGGCTGCGACATAAAACTTTCACGGAAGGGCTTGTTCAAGAGTGAAAGCAGAATGGCACTCACCATGGTGTTGCGAGTCAATTCAGGAATTGAATAATCGTTATATTCTTCGTTCAGATATATTGCTTTTGAAATGATATCTACACTACGCAGGTTCTCTGCAAATCGTTCATTGTCGAAAATCTTAAGATAATCATTCAAGGAAAGAAGTTTTTTATCCGTAAGTTTCTGGCAGGTGTTTGCACCGCATTTCCATAGGTAGTGCGAAATTTTCAATTCTGTTTCAGATTCACCGCTTGACGCAATCGCAATAACCTCAAATTCCTTTGAAAGAGCCTTGGCGTAATGCAGAACGCCATCAACCGCATAATCTTTGGGTTTGTCCTTATTCTTAGACTCATGCATTGATGGCAACGCCTTACATTCCACAACAATAAGATAACGGGAATCTGTCGGGAATGTAAGTATGAATTCTGGATAACCAGCGCCGTTTCCACCACCCTTGGACATACCTTTCAGAAGTTCCGAAATCTTCTTATTCGTGGATTTTTGTTCTTCGAATTTGATAGAACCAAAAAGAACATCACTCTTAAAGTGATCTCGGATTATCGCTTCGTTCAATCTTTCGTTCGCCATACAGGACTCCAGTAGGAGTGACGACGCTTATTGTTTTCGGTTCGCACAAAAGAAAAAGGCGTGGAGCCGAATATGGTTTTTGTAGCTGAGCCACTAGACAAGGCCTAACACAAGAAAACGCACAAACGGCCCACGCACAGAGTGCGTGAGCAGATTGGCCTTATCCCTTGTGTTTTGAAAGTGTCTAGTTTCCAGCTACACGAATAAGAGCAATCACTCAAAAAAATATGTCGTTTGAAATATACATAATTAGAATTGGGAAGGACATGCCCCGTCAAGCGGGGCATGACATTTGGGTGGGCGGGCGGGACAAGCCGGGGGTTTTAGGGGGCGGAGCCCCTTAGGCGAGGGGGTGGAGAGCAACGAAGTGCGAACCAGGGGGACTCCTCCCCCACCATCAAATCAATCAGTTATTCCTTTCGGGCATTATTTTTACAAATTCATACCTGTGGGGCTTAAATTTTATTAGTTTTCGGGTATGGAACTTCGAGTTTTGCGGTATTTTCTGGAGGCGGCGCGGTTGGGGAATGTCTCGCGCGCGGCGGATAATCTTTGCGTGACGCAGCCGACGGTGAGTCGCCAGCTCAAGGAGTTGGAGGAGGAACTGGGCGAGAAGCTTTTCGAGCGCACGAATTACGCGATTCGGCTGACGCCTGCGGGGGAACTCTTGCGGGAGCGTGCGGAGGACATCCTTTCGATGGCGGACAGGACGGTGCAGGATTTCAAGTCGCTGAAGGAAGACGAGGTGGTGGGTGAAATCGCCATTGCCTGCGCGGAATCGCGGAACGTGAATTTTCTTTCGAAGTGCATCGGGATTCTCCGGGACGACTATCCGAAGATTAAGTACAACTTATATTCGGGCGATAGCGAGCGTGCCCTGGAAAAGCTGGACAAGGGCATTTTTGATTTCGCGGTGGTTGTAGACAACGTCGATTTGGAAAAGTACAACTGCCTTGCGGTGCGTTCGGTGGACCGCTGGGGCGTGGTGATGCGACGCGACGACCCTTTGGCCAAGCGGGATTTTATTGAGCCGAAGGACTTGCTCGACAAGCCGCTGATGGCGTCGCGCCAGGCGATGGTGGCGGATTTGCCGAAATGGTTCGGCGACGATATTTCGAAGCTGAACGTGATTGTGGGGCTGGATCTTTCGTACAACGGTTCGGTGCTTGCCAAAGAGGGCACGGGCTACCTGCTCACTTTCGACGGCCTTGTGGATACGAGCCGCAGTTCGCGCCTGTGCTTCAGGCCGCTCATGCCCGAACTCACCACCAACATGTACATCATTTGGCGGCGGGGCCAGCAGTTCACGCGAGCGGGCGAACTTTTCCTCGATACGCTCCGGCACGTGCTGGGGGAATAAAAAGAAATTAGAGGATTATTCTCATGCTTAAAATTGAACAATATAATACAAAGTATATCAACGACGCGATTGAAATCTGGAACGACATCGTCGAAGACGGCATCGCGTTTCCGCAAATGGATTTGCTTGACCCGCAGACGGGTGACGAGTTTTTCAAGTCGCAGTCATTCACGGGCATCGCTATCGATGCGGACTCCGGCGAAGTGGTCGGGCTCTACATTCTCCACCCGAACAATGTCGGGCGCTGCGGACATATTTCCAACGCTAGTTACGCCATCAAGAAGAACAAGCGCGGCCAGCACATCGGCGAATTTCTCGTGAAAGACTGCCTTGCGAAGGCAAAGGAAATCGGCTTCAGGATTTTGCAGTTCAACGCGGTTGTCGCCACAAACACGTCGGCACTCAAGCTCTACAAGAAGCTCGGATTTACGCAGCTAGGCGTAATCCCCAAGGGATTCCTGCTCAAGGACGGAAACTACGAAGACATCATTCCGCACTACATTGAACTTTAAAACGATTATTTTCGGGAACCGTTATGGACAATTCATCGATAAGTTCATGAAATGCGGCAATACCCTACAAGAAAGTCTTACCAACATCATGGTAAATCTTGCATGTCCGGAAAGTGTTGAAACCATCAAGAATTTTACGATTCTTTCCACATTGCAGGAACGCCTGAAAGACACAAACGTTATTTCAGAAATTTTCCACGGAAAGATTCACGGTTGGAGCAAGGCGATTTTTGTCCGCATTGGCAACGAAAAGCCCCTACGTCGAGTCCTGTACCTTGTCGAAAACGTGAACGCGCAAATGACAAAGCTGGAACCAGTGCGGTGATGCAGCCCTTGCCGCCGTGGCATCGATACTGAGTTCATCTGTTCGAAACTTGGACCGCGTGGTACGTTACGGTGGCGACGAATTCTTGATCACGTTCAAGGGAATCAGCCACGAAGTGCTGAGAACCAGACTTGAACAGATGCGTGCCAAGGCAGAAAAAATCAAACTGCAAGATTACATTTTCTGATACCCTTTCCAAATTTGTAAAATCAAAATTTGTAATCGCAGCTTAGCAGGCTGCGATTTTTTCGTTATTATAACATTTTTTGGTTTAAAAACATCATTTTTAAGCCATTTTCGCGATTTTGATTATTTTGGCACGCCTTTTGCAATGGGTTGGGCAAAACAAGAAACAACCTCAACAAAGGATAGGAACATGAAGCTAGTTACAGCTTATATCCAACCCGAACGATTAAACATCGTAAAGCAAGAACTTTACGAAAACAAGATCTACAAGATGTCTGTCACGAACGTGCTTGGCTGTGGTCAGCAGCGCGGTTACACCCAACGTTTCCGTGGCGTGGTGACAGAGGTTAATTTGCTCAAAAAGATCTGCTTGAAGATTGCGGTAAATGACGAATTCGTGCAGCCCTGTATCGACGCTATCATCAAGGGCGCACGCACGGGAGCCATTGGCGACGGCAAGATTTTCGTCACGGAACTCGAGCAGTGCATCCGTATCCGCACCGGCGAAACTGGCCCGGAGGCGATTGGATAAGTATTAGTAGGAAGTAGACAGTAGACGGTAGGCAGTAGAATCACACAATTGATTTTCTACTTCCAACTTCCGACTTCCTACTGCCTACTTGTTTAGTTAGCAAACTATCAACTAAAAAAGGATTTAAACCAATGAACGAAGCAGCAACTGTCGTACCTGTCAGCGACGCCATCTTTATGACAGAAAACATTTGGATCATGATTAGCGCCATGCTGGTGTTTATCATGGGCCTGGGCTTTGCCTGTGTCGAAGCGGGTCTTGTCCGCGCGAAGTGCGCGGCCAACGTCGCTTTCAAAAACATCGCGGTTCCCGCCATAGGTATCACGATGTACGCCGCCATCGGCTTTGCCCTCATGTACCCCGGAACGTTCAACGCGATTTCCGGTGTACTTGGATTTGCCGGATTCGGTATCGGTGACTGGGCAGACCCCTCCAAGTTCACCGCCGCCTACAACGGCCACTTCACCCTCTTCACCGACTGGCTGTTCCAGGCGATGTTCGCAGCAACCGCAGCAACCATCGTTTCTGGCGCCGTCGCCGAACGCGTGAAGCTGAACTCCTTCCTCGTCTTCACCATCATCTACGTGGCCTTCGTCTACCCCATCGTGGGTAGCTGGACATGGGGCGGCGGCTGGCTTTCTACCATTGGCAAGGCCGGTTTCCATGACCTCGCCGGTTCTACGCTCGTCCACTCCGTGGGTGGCTGGGCAGCTCTCGCTGGCGTCATGATCCTTGGACCGCGCATCGGCAAGTATGTCGGCGGCAAGGTGCACGCAATTCCGGCCCACAACATTCCGCTTGCTACCATCGGCGTGTTCATGCTGTGGTTCGGTTGGTGGGGATTCAACGCCGGTTCCGCCCTCTCCGGCGACCCGAAGGCAACCAGCTGGATTCTGGTGACCACGAACCTCGCCGCTGTCGCAGGTATCATTACCGCAACACTCACGAGCTGGATTGTATCGAAGAAGCCGGATGCCACCATGGCCCTCAACGGCTGCCTTGCAGGCCTCGTCGCCATCACTGCCGGTGCAGACGTGGTAACCCCGCTTTCTTCCTGGATTATTGGCGCCATCGCCGGTGTGCTCGTCGTCGGTGCAGTCTTTATGTTCGACCGCCTGCACTTGGATGACCCGGTCGGTGCTCTCTCGGTTCACCTGGTGAACGGTGTGTGGGGTACGCTCGCTGTCGGTATCTTCGATATCACTGGCGACTACACCCTCGGCACCCAGGCCATCGGCGTGATCGCTTACGCGGTTCCCTGCTTCGGTGCTGCAAGCCTCATCTTCTACGCTATCAAGAAGACCATGGGACTGCGCGTTACCGAGCGTCAAGAACTCCGCGGCCTCGACCAAAGCGAACACGGACAAGAATCCTACAGCGGCTTCCAAATCTTCAGCAACATGTAATCCATACACTCTAGCAAAACGGATACATCAAACGACCCTGGCGTTTGCCAGGGCCGTTTTTCATATACAACAGAGTCGAGCGATCTCCGTGAGCGAAAAACGACCGGTATTAACCGGGCGTGTTCGCGACCTTTGGCCACTTAGCACTTTAGTGCTTATGTGGATATGGCCCCCCTTGCGGGGGTAGCGAGGCGATATCACATTTTTATTTATGCGATAGAGCCGAGCGGTTATCTTAGGGCTTTGCGAGCAGAACGCATCAGGTTCTTCAGCTGCTTCTTGTCGAGCTGCGGCACTTCGGCATCCTTCTGGGCGCGAGACTTGGGTGCGCAGTCTTCGCAAAGATGCTTAGTCACCGTTCCAAAGCTTGCCGCCCCGTTACTTACGCTCGTTTCCTTAAAGCGGTACGGGCGAAGCAAAGCTTCTTTCTTGCACTTGTCGCAAATACCCATCTTGGGTTCTGCGGGTTCACGCTTGCGTTCCTTCTTGGGAGCGTCACTGGTATCTTCCCAGGCCTTGCTCTGGGCTGCAATCTTGCGTGCGAAATGATCGTCTGTCAAGCTCATGTTTACCTTCCTTTATTTTAATTCTCTTTTTATAAAGTCGTACAGGAACAACGCCATAAACGTATTGCATATAGAAGTCGGGTTGCCTTCTTCGGTATAAAGGCTACGACCGAACTTGCCGCGTTCCAGCTGTTTTTCCTTGAAATCCGCCACATAGGCGGCAAAATCCAAAATTTTCACCCGTTTTTCATCTTTCTGCTGCAGTCCGCGAATGCAGTCGTTCAACGCCGTCAGCTGGGAGGGCGCCGCCGGGAACATGTCTTCGGGAATGGTCAAAAAATGAATGGGCACAAGCGTCTTGCTCAAGATTTCGTTCGCAAGCGTTTCGTAGGCGGTAAAGACGCCCATGTAGTCCTTGCCACCGCGCTTGAGTTCCTTGAGTCCAAGGCCAACTATAATCCGCCCCGCCTTTTTGCCGATAATGTCGGCCGAGGCTCGGTCATAAAGTTGTTGCAATGTCTGGGGGGCAGGCGCGTTTATAGAAAACTGGACAGGTCTGTTGGCTTCGCGACAGAGAAGTATTTCGGCAAAGCGGTTGGCAGCCTCGCCCTGTTCTCCCAAAAGTTCATCGCCTATAATCAGTATCCTGTTTTCCATTATATATATAATCTACACTCTTGAAGCCCTTTTGACCACAGAAATCGACCAAAAGCCCTCTTTTTTTTGCCTTTTTTTGACAATATGGCCATCGGCGACTAGGGCTCCAGGCACATTCTCGATAGGCGACCCTTCGTCCAGGTAGATTTCCAGTTCCGCCCCATCAGGGAGCCCGGACATCACCAGACGACTACGCATGGCATTGTTCGGACAAACGACCCCGCGCAGGTCCAACAGCGTCGGTACCCCAC
Organism: Fibrobacter sp. UWOV1; assembly: GCF_900142495.1. Taxonomy (NCBI): domain Bacteria; kingdom Pseudomonadati; phylum Fibrobacterota; class Fibrobacteria; order Fibrobacterales; family Fibrobacteraceae; genus Fibrobacter; species Fibrobacter sp. UWOV1. The sequence continues at coordinate 372,233 of NZ_FRBA01000001.1, forward strand.
CTTTCAGGGTTTCCGGCAGGGGTTCCACCTTGGTCCTCTCACAAAAATCGGCAATTTCGGGGGCAAACCTCGCAGGCGAGTCCAACCACATTCCCAGGGGGTAGTCGGACAGATTCGCCGCTAGCACCCGGGCAAGAGCTTCTTCGGGGGCTATCGTAACTAAATTTTCACGTCTGTACCACTCCGAACAGGCGAACGAAATTAGCTTTCTGAGCGCAATTTCGAAGCCTGGATTCCCTTTTTGGGCATCCATCCACTTTTCAAGAGCATGTTTTTCGTTTTTTACAGTCACTGGCCACTTATATTTGATAAATTTTTCAATAAAATCTCTGCCACAATGTAGCAAACTTCCGTGCAGGTTTCTATATTTGGCCGCAAGTTCCGAATGGAGCAAAAGGTTTTACATATAGGTTATACGGTTTTATGGCAATCAGTACAATCCTACTCGACATCATGTTCGTTGTCTACGTTATCGCGGGCATCGGGCTTGTCATCTACGGTTTTAGCTGTTACTATAGCATCTACCTGTTCTTGAAGAACAGCCGCACCACACGTCTTTCCGACCGCAAAAAGATTCTGCAGTTCTACCGCGAACATTCTATGGACGAGTTGCCGCAGGTGACCACCCAGCTCCCTGTCTTTAACGAAGCCAACTGTGTCGAACGTCTGCTCGAAGCCGTCTGCGCTATCGACTACCCCAAGAACAAGCACGAAATTCAGGTTCTCGACGACTCTACCGACGAATGCTACGAAGTTGCCAAGAAAAAAGTTGCAGAACTCGCCGCCAAGGGTTACGACATCAAGCTGATTCACCGCACGAACCGCTCCGAATTCAAGGCCGGCGCCCTTAAAGAAGCCATGGAAGTGGCCAAGGGCGAATTCCTCGCCATTTTCGACGCTGACTTCGTGCCCGAGAAGGACTTCCTACTCAAGACGATCCCCTACCTGGTGATGGACGATCAGATTGGTCTGGTCCAGGGTCGCTGGGGCCACTTGAACCGCACCGAATCCGGTCTTACTCTCGCTCAGTCTATCGGTATCGACGGCCACTTCGTGGTGGAACAGTCGGCACGCAGCTGGGGTAAGCTCTTCATGAACTTCAACGGTACCGCCGGCGTGTGGCGCAAGCAGGCCATCTACGGCGGTGGCGGCTGGGAAGGCGACACCCTGACCGAAGACATGGACCTTTCTTACCGCAGCCAGCTCGCCGGTTGGAAGATGAAGTTCGTGTTCGACGTGATTGTTCCGGCCGAACTCCCCAACGACATCAACGCCTTCAAGGCACAGCAGTTCCGCTGGGCAAAGGGTTCTATCCAGACCGCTATCAAGATTTTGCCGCGCGTGCTCAAGGCCAAGGTTCCTCTCCGCGTAAAGATTGGCGCTATCCTCCACACGACGCACTACTCCATTCACCCTTGCATGTTGTTTACCGCCCTCTGTGCTTGGCCGTTGCTCGCCTTCTTTGAACCGGTCGCGCACCTGCCGACCTGGGCCTACACCGTCGGTTTCAGCTTTATCTTCCTCGCCGCAATCGCACCTTCTGTTCTTTACTTTGTGGCACAGCGCTGCTCCGGCTACACCGGTTGGAAGATCCGCCTGCTCAGCCTCCCGATCCTCATGGCTCTCGGTGTCGGCATTGCAGTGAGCAACTCCCGCGCCGTGTTCTCTGCCATAATCGGTGCCAAGGGCAGCTTTGTCCGCACCCCGAAGAGCGGCGGCTCCAAGAAGAAGGCCAAGAGCCACTACGCCCAGAAGTTCCCGTGGCAGGCAGTTGTTGAACTCGGCGTCGGCATCTACTGCATCTTCGGTCTTTTGGAATACATCGGTGCGCAGAAGTTCATTATCGGACCGTTCCTCGCCCTCTATTCCGTCGGTTTCCTCTCGGTGAGCGTGCTATCCTTCATGCACTACATCGGAAACCTCTTCGAAATGCACAAGGCTCGCGCTGCTGAAAAGGCCGCAGCCAAGGCAGAAAAGGCCGCAGCCAAGGCAGAAAAGGCTACCGCTTAATTCTAGCGCCAAAGCAATAAGGATTTATCCGCCGCAGTTCCTCAAGGATTGCGGCGGTTTCTTTTTGATAGTCGCCATAAAGGTGCAAGTAAAGATTGTGGTAGGCCCCGTAGACCTGGAGTGCCACAAGCGACAAAGTCGAAGCGGCCACGACTGCAACCAGGAGTTCTATCAGGGTAAAGCCTCTCACCGCACGCATCGCACAAGCCTCCGAAAAACAGGTGCTTTAGGGTCGGTCCGCACACGAGGCGTGACAACGGATGCATTCAGCCAGACGATTTGTCTCAGGCCCGGGATCGTTTCGAGGGAAACCTGGATTGTGAAGGCAAGCGCCTCGCTGAACGCAAACGAAGTATCGCGACAATCCGGCGGATTTTGAATGAAATACTCTACCGCATTGGCGGCTTCAAGCACCGCGCGGGCCTGCGCGCGTTCTAGAGTCCGGATGCGGTTAAAGCCGTCCAAGTACCGCCCGAACACAAAAACGCCCGCAGAAAGCACCGCCAGCGCCACGCAAACCTCCATCAAGGTGAAACCAGATTTTCTTTTCATCATACGCATGCATTTTCCCTTGTCTTCCCGGCCTTGAGCCGGGATCTCCTTTGATGTTTGCAAAAAAAAAGAATGTAGACGTAATAGTTATAATTCATTTTCATTTCCTAAAATGCGTTGTTCTCGGTTTGAAGAGGAGATCCCGTCCCCGTTCCGAGGATCATATCCACTAAGCAGCAAAGCTGCAAGTGGCTATTGTCATCTACGTGCGGGAAGACAAGCCTACCGCAAGCTCCATTGGAAGGGTTTCAAGTCACCGTCAATAAAGTCGGGAATCAAGACGGAATCCAGTTTTAAGTCTAGCGGCAGGTTCGCCGATTCAACCGCCATCACAAAAGAAGGATACAGCATTCGAACTTCGCCCGCCCCATTCGGGAAGGCAACCTCGTGCCGGGCTATGGCTATGCCCGAGAATTCCACGCCTCGAGAAATCTCGATTCGGTCCTCGCTAAAAGCCTCCAGCCACTTGATTTTGACAGCCCCCCGCAGGAGCGATTCGCGCAAGTAAACAGGCCCTCGGGCATATACGCGCAAAGTATCGAAGTCTGCACTTCCGCGAATCTCGATTGAACCGTCGGCGACGAATCGGCCTGATGAAATTTCGCCCTCCAAATCAAGCGTTAAATCGCCATCGAGAACTTGTAAAGCCTTCGAGGGAATGCGCCCGGCATCTCGACCGAAAACGCGGCGGTTGCCGGACTTGATTTCGAGCTGGAGAGGGGGCTTGACCAGCATGATTTCACGATTCAGTTGTTGTTTGAAACCCTCATAAATTTCATGCCGAAGCTTGGGCGACTTGAGCATGTTGCAGGCGCTGTCGCAAGCGATTCCTGCGAGCACATGAAGGCGCGACTCGCCCGTCGGTACAGCTAAATTTGCCGACAGATCGGCCCAAGGGCCAAGCCGCGAGCGTTCGACTTTCGGGAGCGCAAAATAGCCCTCGGGAAAGCCTTCCAAGTGCGCAATCAGCGCCGATTCCGCATCATAAATCTGCTGTTGTATTTGGGCACGCCGCAACGCCACACGCTGCAGGCCTCCCGGCATTTGCAAAAGCGACGTCAGCAAGAGCGTCACCGCCAAAATAATTCCTAGAACAAGCTGCAGGACTGCACCTCGCTTACCCAAGCCATAATCAAGGTCCATGCGCCCCCACCTTCTTTACGACAGTAGAATTGCCGCATGCCAATGTAATTTGATCGCGACCAATTGCTAAGACTTCAAACGAGCCTAGAGAATCTCCGGCCGTAATTTCTTTAGGCTCCCCCGCCACCGCGACGACCGCAATCTCTTCGCCCACGACGCCTTTCAAAAAGACCTCTGGCAGCAGGCAAATCGGCTTACGCACCCGCGGAACACTCGATTCCGGCAGTTCTACGACAGCATTCCAATCCGGCAAAACCTCCAGCATCGAGATTTCCGGCACCGATAATTCCGGTGGCACAACATCTGCCACATTCGACAGCAAATCGCTTTTCAATTTCGCGCCAAGTTCCCCAAATTTACCAAGCAACATGGCGAGCGCAAGAATCAAGAGCCAACAAGTCTTGCGTCCAAGTATTGTACCCACAAGTTCCGCAACGCCCGTCGTCGCTTTCACTTCGGGCTTGCGCAGATCGTGCCAGCGCCAAAAAGAATCTCGCGAAGCGCGCTTGAACAACGCCTGCGAAGAAAAATCTTGCGAAATAATTCCTTGCGTAAAGTCGCCTTGCAGAGCGATTTCATGAAAATGCTCCGCCCGCGAAAACAGCGCATCGCTTTCCAAAAAACGCCGGAACCGAGACAAGGCCAATTCCATTTTTGCATGCCCCCCTACAAAATCTTCGGACCAGTGGCAAAGGCGGCCTTCAAAGAATACAAGCACGAACAGTCGACCTTCGGCATGAGCGTAGCACAAGTAATTGCCGGCGTTATCGCTTTCGTGCAACTTGCGAATCGCCTGGTCTGCCGCCGCCGAAAGCCAAATCTGTCCGGGCAACACTCGCCGGCTGATTTTTTCAAACGTTATTTTTTCAAATGTTCTTTTTTCAACGGGCTTTTCGACAAGCGCCACCAGGAATCGGGATCGCCTTCCCTCCGACGAATTGAAGGAGACCAAATGCCAAATCCGGTAAAAGCCACCACATTCCTGCAGGCGGCGGCTCGTGCGCGGAAATTCCATTTCAAACATGCGTTCCAGTTCCGCCTGCGCCGGGATTTCATCAAAGGTCGTCATGCATTCCCAAGTCAAGAGTTTCGCCTCCACCGGAATTGCCCCCGTGTACCGCAAACGCAATAACAAACCAGCCATATTCAAAATCATAGTCCCGCCTTTTCTACGTGCGGCGTGATGAATATGGCAAGTTCATTTTCTTCTTCCTCTTCGGAGGTGTAGCTGAACAAACGCCCAAGCAAAGGAATACTCCCGAGAAACGGCACCGCTGAGCGAACCTCTGATTTACTCTTGCGAATCAGGCCGCCCAGGCAAAGCGTTTCGCCATCGGCAAGCACCACCATCGTCTTCAAGTTTCGGGTACTAATGTCGCGCGGGCCATCGCCGGAGCTGCGCCCGGCCGACTTTATTTCGGGAGAAACTTCTAAGGTGATTCTCCCCTCTTGCGTCACCGAGGGCGTGAGTTCCAACGAAATGCCATCGTTGAACGAGCGGTAATCTGTAATCGGGTAACCATCGGCAGACACTTGGCTCACCAAGTAGTAGACGGTATTTGTTACATTGAGTTCTGCCTTATTGCCGTTGAGCGTAGTCAAGCGCGGGCGCGCGAGGACCTCGGCCTGATTGTTTTCTTCGAGCGAGGCGAGCTCCAGTTCAAAGCGGTCGGGCAAAAGCCCGATTTTACCGAAAGCGCCCGCCGCCGAAAAATCCTTGCCCATAAAATCGAAGTAGCCTCGCGCGCCAAGATCGCGTTCCGCGGTCTTACGCGTGGCACCGCTATGCAGCCCGATTTCGAAGCCACGCCCGCGCTTGAATTCCACCACGATGCAAGAGAGCGTCACCTGCAGCGCCGGAATATCAATCTGCTTGAGCAAATCCACCGCCATCTGGATTTCAAAATGCGAACCGCCCAGCAAGAGCGCATTCTGTTCCTTGATTTCGGTCGCCACGAAGTTCGGGCTGGGCGCAAACTTGCCCAAGTACGCAAGCGCACGTTCGCTATGGACATGCCGCAGCGGGTAGAGCTTACTCGCCGAAAGCGCCTTGTGCGTGCCGCCCTCGCTCACGTACAAAGTCTTGCCCTCAAGCGCAAAGCTGTAACGACGCCCCTTGAACAGCGACTCAATCAAGCATTCAAGCGTCACCGCATGCAATTTAAGCCGCATGCTTTCGCGGATGTCGCCGTACAGCGCCAAGTTCAATTCCGCAACTTCCGCAAGTACATTCAGCGCCTGCGCCAAATCGCCATCGTTCACCTCGGCGCTGTACAAGTCGCCGTCCTTGTAAATCCGGATTTTATCGCTCGCTTCGCTTGATGCCTTACCCGCAGAACTCAACCGCGGGCTTTCCACCCGCAAGATTGCGCCTTCACGCCAAACCCGAAAACCATGTACAGACATTATAGAGCGAAATGCCGCCTCGGCGGGCATGGAGCGAAGCTCGCCCGTAATGCGGCCTTCAAGCCCGGGCGCTGCCAGAATGTTCAGGCCGGAATTCAGGGCAAACTCGCGCACGAATTCGCCCACTTCCTTATCCTTGACCGACAGCGTTACAAGCGTGTCGCGCAGGGTAAATTCATGCTCGCCGCGCTCCCTCGCGCGCCGCACATGGAACACGGATTCCTGCTGCACCAATTCAAGCCCGTGGGCCGAACAGAGCGCCGTCAGGGCATCCAGCACGCCCACGCCATCCAAGTGAAACGTCACCTTCAAATCGAGGGCGTCGTCCACCAGCACGGGGGTCTTGTACGCCAGCGAAATCAGGCGCACCACCTCGGCGATAGGCGTATCCACGAAATCCAGTGTCACCGGTTTTTCGGCGCGCTCGACGGCATGCATTTTAGCACGCTCGGCAGCCTGCACGGGCGCGAAACAGAATAAAGCCCACAGCAAAACGGGCGCAAACAACAATGTACGGGGCAAAAATCCCTCGGGAACGGCAATAACCCTGCCCGGGATATAAAAAAGATTCCCAATTCGGCGAATCGTGCCCAATGTACAAAAAAGGAGGCGCAAAACCCAATTCGGCCTCAAAAATCCGTTTTGGAGTTGTCAGAGTTTATGCATTTTTGTACATTTATGCATAGAAAAACATAAACCCCGTTTTTTCAGCGCTTGGGAATGCTCAAAAACGCGACATTCTTTTTGGTGCTGAAAACATTAAGGAGCCTACATGGCACATTATCTCTTTACTTCTGAATCGGTGTCCAAGGGACACCCGGACAAAGTTTGCGACCAGATTTCTGACGCTATCCTCGACGCTTGCCTTGCGCAAGACCCGAATAGCCGCGTCGCTTGCGAAACGCTCGTGAACACGGGACTCGTCGTGATTTCCGGCGAAATCACCACCAAGGCTGTCATCGACTATCAGCAGATCGCCCGCAAGACTATCAAGGGCATCGGTTACGTGAATCCGGAACTCGCCTTCGACTACAAGGGCTGCTCCGTGCTCGTCGCTATGGACAAGCAGTCCCCCGACATCGCCCAGGGCGTGGACGCCAAGGCTGCCGACGGTAAGGAAGATGACAAGCAGGGTGCCGGTGACCAGGGCATGATGTTCGGTTACGCCGTTAAAGAAACCAAGGAACTGATGCCGCTCCCAATCAGCCTCGCCCACAAGCTCATGGAAGAAATCCAGAACCTCCGCGAAAAGGGCAAGATCAAGTGGCTTCGCCCCGATGCCAAGTCCCAGGTGACCGTTGAATATGACGAAAACGACAAGCCCGTACGCGTGGACACCGTCGTGATTTCTACCCAGCACGACGAATTCGTGAACGGCAAGGAACTCAAGCATTCGACCATCGAAAAGGAAATCATCGAAAAGCTCATCAAGAAGGTGATTCCGGCCAAGTTGCTCGACAAGAAGACCCGTTACCTCGTGAACCCCACCGGCAAGTTCGTGGTCGGCGGTCCGCACGGTGACTGCGGCCTCACCGGTCGTAAGATTATCGTCGACACCTACGGCGGCATGGGCCGCCACGGTGGTGGTGCCTTCAGCGGCAAGGACCCGAGTAAAGTCGACCGCAGCGCTGCCTACGCCGCTCGCTACGTGGCAAAGAACATTGTCGCCGCAGACCTCGCCTACCGTTGCGAAGTGCAGCTCGCCTACGCCATCGGCTACAGTAAGCCGGTGTCCGTTCTCGTGAACACCTTCGGCACGGGCAAGATCAGCGACCGCGAAATCGAAGCTCTCGTCGCGAAGACCTTCGACCTTTCTCCGGCCGGCATCGTGAAGATGCTCGACCTGAAGAAACCGGGCTACCAGTCCACCGCCGCGCTTGGTCACTTCGGCCGCACGGGCGCTCGCTTCACCTGGGAAAAGACCGACAAGGCTGCAACTTTGAAGAAACTCGCAAAAATCTAAGCGACTTTCTCAAGATTGTCTTCCCGGGCTTGACCCGGGATCTCCTTTTACAAAAAATCCTCGACATAAAGTCGAGGATTTTTTTCTGCATTCAAAAGCGAATTACTTCTTCTTTTTAGCTGGAGCCTTTTTCTTCTTGTCCTTCATTTCCACACGACGGCTACCAGCACGCAAGCGTTCCCACGGACCAAAACTCGAAATCGAGAAGAAGAAAACGAAGAACCACACGAGGACCGCCACAAACTGGAGCGCTGCATAGACCCAGTTGCGTTCACCCATGTCAAAAGTCATGGCTGCAACCAAGAGCAAGGAACCAATCACTACCGGCGCAAGCAACTGCTTTGCCGATTTCACAAGCGCACCCGCCTGCGGAGCGCCTTCGCTCAAGTGCTTGCCCGCAACCACCGCAAAAGCCATCGCACAAGCAAAAGCGAATGCGGAATGCGCACCCCACATGAGGCTTGCCGCGGCATCGAATTTCGAAGAAATAATTTCAAGAATCCCGCTCAAGAACAGCCAAGAAAGCACAAACGGGAACAGCGCGCAAGCGACCGAAAGTTTCACGAAAATGAACATGACAACCGCCACCAGCGCAAGGATTCCAAACATCGGGAGCGGCATGCTTTCGGCGCCACCAAGTACATACAGCGCCGCAAAAGAAAGCATCGCCGACACCACCGAGGCAATGCCCGCGCGGACTCCGCCAAATACGACAAACATGACCACGCAGGCAATCGTCGCCACGCCAATATAGCGGGCAGATTCCCACAAGCCCTTCGCCGTATCTGTTTCGGCAAGCCACATTCCAAGCGCTTCAGAAGAGCCCAGCGGCAAAGAAACTATTTCTTGCCAGCCGGTCGCCACAAATGAAACCGTCGCAATGACCATGACCACCAAGGCGATCAAACGAAAACGCAACATCAATTCCAAAAAAGTCTGAACTTTACCAGGCTTTTCACGCAAATCCATAATTACCTCGAAATCAACAGTTTTTGTTTTTTAGTCCAAGTTTTCTTGCCAAACTTTTCGTTAGCAGATACGGTGCTGCGAACCACGTAGTGGTACAGACCGTTAGCAAGCAGGCGCCCGTGATTGTCATGACCGTTCCAGTGCGTAACGCCCGAAACAGCATTCTTGATCACGCGGACCAGTTTGCCATTCTGGTTGTAGATAAAGATGTCGACTTTGCTGTCGCGATCCACAGCCAAATTCTTGAAGTAGAAGGTTGTGCCTTTTTTGCCCATCGGGTTCGGCACATTGAAAACGTCGGCAAGGCCAGATTCCATGTCGTCCGTAATTTCAAGATTCAAGGACTTGACGGCGATGTTGTCCAAAACGTCCTTCGCAAACACCTTGAATTCGTACTTGCCGGCAGGATACTGTTCTGCGCTAAAGTTCATGCGCACCCTGGCACGCTTCGAAGTCTGTTCCAAATAGGGCCACGGGTGGAACGGTTCCTGCACGCCCACGACTTCAAACGAGATTCCTTCATCAGCCTGTTCTCTAAAGTCAAGCGCCGTGGAATCTTCTACAACCACCTGCAGGCAAGCTGGAGCCTGCAATTTGACCGTTTCACCATCGGCAAAGTCTGTCACTACACCGCCGCCGTAGCAAGACTGAATCTGGATAGAAGGCGGGAGCGTGTCATTCAGGGAATCGGCGTAGTCCGAAATACCGCTAATCACCAGGTTCCTGAGCCAAGAACGGCCCACGGCGCTTTCATTCGGGGAATAAGCCCACGCGCTGAATTCAGCCGTCGTATCGCCAATCGAAATCTTGCGCGGCGTCACGAAGTCGGTCGCAAAGCGGCCTCCCTTCACCGGAACCTTTTCGGAATAAATCAATCCGCCGTCGTAGAACACGTCAACGGAATCATCGCTCACTTCGAGAGACATTTTCTTGTTTGTGCGGCCTTCGCGCAGAATCAAGTCCACGTAACCATTGTCAAGGCCTTCCACGGAACCTGAAAGTTTCACGTGGTCAAGCGCCTTGACAGAATCCAACGGAGTGTCCAGAGAAAACTTGAATTCGCTACTCGGCATGCGAATCACCGGTTCACCCAGAAGCACATAGCGTTCGTTGTTGAATCGCTGGCGTTCATACTTCATGCTGACAGAGCGCTTGGTTTGCAAGAAGGCGCTTCCAATAGTTTCTCCGGTTTCACGCAAGGAATTCAGCAAGAGGTTTGTTCCAAAGTTGGAATTGTATTCGGCAAAGGTTTCACGCGTCGCACCGATAGAGACGATAGAACCGGCATCTGCCTTCAGCAAGAATTCTTCGGAAAGGGAGCGGGCGTTACCTTCGTCAAAGCGGCCCACCGTGCAAGAGAACGAGCCCAGAATCGTATAGCGGCCCTTGTTCGTAAGCTTCACCAAGTAGCTCGGCTTGAGCAGGCCTTCGCTTGCCCAGTCAGTCTTGGAACCGTGTCCAAAGTATGTGGTAAACAGGGCTCCCTGATTCAAGATATTCAGGAAGTCTTCGGCGGCGTCTTTCTTTTGGCCAGCCGCATCTTCAGCATAATCGAGCAAGTAAATCTTCTTGAAATTCCAACGTTCCTTCTTTTTCACAGCCATGCTATCAATAGCTCGTACCAGGTTTTCTTGATACATGGTATGCTTGGTCGCGTCATCCATACCGCTGTTACGGGCATCGTCAGCCGTATGCAGCAAAGTCGAGCGCCAATCGGAATAGTCCATGGCGCCTTTCTTTTCGTAGTCCTTGGCCTTTTCGACATAGTTTGCAAATTCTGCCGCCGTCGCCACCGGAAGTCGACCGACGGCGACGTCCAAATCGTAAACACCGTAGGGAGCCACCTCACCCGAGTCGAGAATACCGAAGAAGTCTTCGATCACGCCATCTTCCTTTTCGAACGGCGGAAGCACCGGAACACCGTATTTCTTGTTGATGTCGCGGTAGTCGAAGTGGCCGGCGCCAGCAAGCAACACGTAACGGAAATTCGGGCACACGGAATAGACGTAGGCGATGTAGTTGCGGATTGCAACCGGCGACATGCGGCCAGCCGTATAGCGGTTGTAAATGTCTTCGGCCACCACCACCGAGGTCGCAAACGTACCCACGGAAGAACCGTCGTTACGGAATTCGGCAAGTTTTTTCGCCTGGTCCACGAATTCGGCCGGAGTAATAATCAGGTATTCAAGTTTGGAATTAGGCTTCGAAAGATCCTTGAGTACTCCATCGCCATAGTTGGCAATACCCTCGACCTTCAAGCCCGTGCGGAACACGTTTTCCTTAACGGCAATGTAGCGCACGTCCTCGCCAAGAGTAACGCTGTCCTTGGCAACGCCACCGGCAGCCTTCAGGAATCCGACCGGTCGCATGTTCGAGAACTTTAGCACCTTGGTGTTAGACGGAACAGGCACGTTGATAACGCCCGAAACCGCACCGCCCGGCAAAAGCCATTCGGCGGAATCGACAGCAGGCGTCCACTGGTACGCAACTGAATAGCCGTCAAAGCGGTCAAACTGTCTGGGCGACGGCAACATTTCAAGTACATACTGGTTCCCGTCTTCAACAAGGCCCGGATTATCGATACGAAAGTTACCGCCCGGCAAGAGTTCGGCGTCGGTATATTCCACACGAACACCGTTGATTTCCATCGCAAAATAAATAGAATCCATGCGCTGCTTGTACCCGGCAGACGAAAGCGTCAGGTTTGCACGCTGGTCTTGGTCCACCACTGCAGCAGACGCCCACACCGAGCGATGTGGGAAATACGAAGCCGACACATACTGCTTACCGCCAGGAACAAGCCCGGGCAACTGTTTGGTAGTCTTCATTTCAAGTTCAGAAGCCGGAACCGTCGTGGTCTCGAGACGGCTATGCCACAGCCAATACCATTCCTTACCGGTTGCCTTTTCCCAGTCCAGTTCCTTACCGAAATAGGTATCGCGCAAATCCATTTCTTTTTCGGCACGCACATAGCGCAACCAGGCAATGTCCTTGCCGCTACCCGCAGGAGCCGTAACCGTCTGGTTAAAGCGCATGCCCTTGCCGGTCTGCTTGTAGCCCAACAAGAACTTCTGGTAGAACGAATACGGAGAGTAAGAATGGAAGTAATCCATCTTGCCGTTCACAAAGAACTGATCTTCGCGGTCGCAACGCTTCCAGAATGCGCTACCGTAGCCAATGAACACAATAGAGTCGCCGCTATTGAACAGGTTATCGGGGGCGCTGCTCGCAGAACCGTATTCCGATGCGGGCGTATGGTCGCGAATTTCAATGGGAATTTCAAAAATCTGGTTCGGAATGCGATCGCTTGCGCCAGGAGCCATGTCGGCCAGCGTATCGGGCGATGCACCGTAAACGCGAATCCATTCTACCGGAATGCCGTCCAAATCCTTGGGGTTGGGTAAGGCATTACGAATCGTGGTATAGCTCACCGCATACAGGCCGTCTTCGCTATTGGTCGCCACATTCTGGTCGCCCACGCTAAAGCGGGCAAGGAACGTCGGCAATTCACCGTCTGCAGCCTCGGAACGCAAGGCCTTGATAGCCTTCGCCTTCGAAACGCCAAAGCGCGAAGCCGCCGCCGGGTTCTGCACTCTGGAAAGGGCTCGTTTACCCGGATTGACTCCGTTAGTAGAGCCGTTAAACTGAACCTTCAAGCGGAAATTCTTACGCAGCGAAACCGACGAGCCGTTCTTAACGTAAAGCGGCACGCGAATGTTGGTCATCCAAAGACCATCGCGGAGCACAGGTTCCGAAACATCAATCGAATATATCCAAGAAGCATCCGTACGAATATCGCGGTGTTCTGCACACAAGGGAGCTCCCAGCGGAACAGTCTTGGTATCGGTTACAGAAACAGACGGTTTCTTGTTCGTGGGCAAAGCAACCCAATAATGCCTAAAGGGCATATCATGCTTTTCCAGGTAGGTCGCATTTTCGGGTTTGAATTTAACCCCAGGCAAACCGGTAGAATCACAAGGATGAATACTAGATTCAACGACAGCGTCATCCAGAACGTAACGTGTCCTGGAATCTTCGACCACGCGGGCAAACGAGCAGATTGCCCCCAAGGCCACAAAAAGGGTAATAAGTACTTTGGGCTTCACAAGTCTAAAATAGCAAATAACGAAAGCCCTGATTATAGATCACTTGCGAATTTCTAATTCCGAATAGCCATTTCCATTCGTTCGGAATTCAATCGATTCTCCGGCAGGCGTTGTCGCCTTGAAAAGTCTAAAGAACGAGGGCGCCACGCCGCGCACAAGGATAGATTCAAGCTCGGCGCGCTTGATCATGAATTTGGCGTTCCAGGCCGGCATATACCAGTGCCACGGCTGCCAATTGAACACTCCCCTGACCGACTGCACAAAGGCCCTGAGCATCAGCGAATATTCGTACTTGAAGTAGTCCTCGTAATCGGTCAAAATCGAATTCTTTTCGGCAGGGTCCTTGGTCGCGTAATCAGCCACCATGTACAACGGATCTTCGCCCTTCTTTTCGTAAGTAAAGAGCATGCCCGACGGCAAAAGTTTCACCTTCAGGTTATCCTTATCGCGGTGGACATATTCCTTGTCCGAAACCTGCCTATAGTCGCGGAAAACCACCTCGGGGTGAAGCACAGGATTAATCGAAAGCGGCACCGGCTTTGCATCGAGCGAAGGCAATTCATAGAACAGGATTGTTTCGCCTTTTCCCTTGGGCAGCAACACGGCAACCAACGGTTTTGGGCGTTCGGTAATCACCCACACCATTTCGGGCTTGTTCGTCCCCTTGAGCATGGGGTCCAGAATTCCCATAAGCGAGGGATCTTTCTCACCATTCACGTCCCATTCCATCCAGGTACCCGTACCGCCCACGGAATCGAGCGTTGCAAAAAGGCGTTCGCCACTAAAAGCGGTCTTCGATTCTACTGCGCCGATTACCTTGGCAGAGCCCGCCGTATAGGGCTTACCCTTGGGAGCGGCCCAAAGCGCGGAGTTCAAACAAATTAATGCAACAAGGACGATCTTCGAAAAGTTTATATTCAGCACTAGATTTCCCACCACTAGAAGCCAATGGGTTCGCAAAGGGAATCATCGAGTCTCGAATACGTCATGTGGTATTCGCGGTCGAGCCAGTAGAGAGCCAGTTTCTTGTTACTCCAGCTCTTCTTGACTGCAGTAGCTTCGATACCCTTCGTAATCAGGGGAACCGTTTCGACCAGGTCGAGTTTCCAGGACTTGTCGTCCCATTCAAAAATCATGATCGGCACTTCGGGGCTCTGTTGCAGGCCAATGCTTCCGCGGTCGTTCTTGATTTTCATGGGGCCCAGTTTCAGCTTGGTAAAGTTATGAATGATTCCCGCCTTGGACATGTAGAGCCAAAGCATGCGGTCTTCGGGAACCTGCCACAGGTGTTCGCGTTCGTAAAGGCGGTAAAGCAGAATGGAATAAATCTCGTAGAACTGGCAGGTATCGAGTTCGGCGGGGCCGTAAGTCATGGCGTGGCGTTCCAGAGTGTCAAGCCAGTATTCCGAAGAATCCGTCAACATGGCGTAAAGGTCGTCGGCAGGCGTGTCTTCACGAATGGCAACCAAGAAATTCTTGAACATGGATTCGAGCATGGCCTGCTTGTCAGATTCCTGAACCACTACCTTCTCGTTTTTCACGTTGGCCGGTGCATCGAGGCCGGCATCGTCTTTTGAAGAGCCTGCACAAGCCGAAAAGAATACGCATGCCCCAATCGCAAGGGCCATAACAATTTTATTTTTAATAGTATGCATCGCGATACCTATTTAAAAATGACTCTGGACGAACTGCTCCGTGCCTGCACCCTCAAGGGGTTCCAGGGATCAGGCCCCGGCGGTCAACACCGCAACAAGACCAACACGGGCGTTCTGCTCGGTTTACGTGAGTTCAATTTAGAAATTAAATCGTGCGAAGGCAGGAGTGCTCACGAAAACAAGGTCCATGCGCTACACCGAATGCAAATGGCTCTCGCCCTGCAAGTCCGCGAAACACCCGCAAATCCCGAAATGCCCTTTCCGGGGAGCAACGGTCACCTCCAACCTTCCAATCCCTTGTTTCCGTTGTTCGTAGCCCACGTATTCGATATTATGGCCACCAAGAACGGCGACACAAAGGCCGCGGCAGCCGCATTCAACCTGACCCCGAGTGCGCTCGTGAAGATTTTGCGCCAAGACAAAGCCTGCGCCACCAAGCTGCAAGGAAACCGCAAGCAAAACGGCCAGAAAGCGCTAAAGCTCTAGGGTTTCCAGCACTTCGTTCCACCCCCGCAATTGTGGTTAACAAAATTTTACAATAAAATTCCCTAAAAAACAGGGGTTAAATCAGACACTTTTGCCCAAAATGGCGTGTTAGTAAATAGGACCACTCAACCAAATGGAGGTATTATGAGTCCTATCAAAACGAAACACGCAAACATCGCTACCGCATTCCTGTGCGCTCTCGCCCTCTGGAACTGCAGCAGCGACACCCACGAAACCAGCGCCACCATCAGCAAGTCGGGCACGGCATCGGTCGCGCTCCGCCTGCAGTACAACACGCCGCCCCTCTTGGACAGCCTGGTGCTGGACTGTTACGGCGCAGACACCTTGCACTACGTGCATTCTGCCGACAGCGGCCTCTTCAGCATGGACTTGTTCCCCAGCGACAACTGGACGTTCAAGGCCAAGATTTATGCGAACGGTGCGCTCATGCAAATGGGCGAACTCTCGACTAAGTTGGAAGCAGGCGCCATCGCAGACATTCCGATCCAGATGCACCCCATTGTGGGCTTCGTGGTGGTTGAAGTGCCTATCGGCCTCAGGAACGAAAGCGGTATCGAAAGCGGTACCATGACTCTTGTTTCCGAAGACGAACGTTACGAAATCCCCATGGAGGAATCCACGGGCAAGCTCCTCTTCAAGAGCGGCATGCTCAAGCTCGGTGTCGAATACGAAGTACAGATTTCCCTGTTCGATGCAGACGGCAACGCCATCTACGACTTGAGCGACAGGTTCCTGCTCACCGAAGACAGCCCGGTGCCCGACCTCTCGCTGAACTCGTTGCGCAGTAAAATCGCAGTCTCCGTAAAGCCCGCCGACGAGCGCAATGTGTCCATCACGCTTGCCCTCCGCGCCGCTTTCCGCAAACCCAAGGTCGACGACTTGCTGATTACGGAATACTACGCAGCGCCCAACGCCAAGGATAGCACGCAGTATGAATTCGTTGAAATCTACAACGGAAGCATCGACACGCTTATCCTCGACGATTGCACGCTTGGTCTCGGGAGTGCCACCAGCGTCAAGCGCTACGCCCTCACCGCCAGCGAAATCTTGCCCGGCCAGGTGCTCGTGTTAGGCGATGCCGCCTCCGAAAACACGCCCGCCCTCCACATCAATACCGATGGCTGGAGCGCCATGTCCAACAGCAAGGGCGCCGTCGTACTGCAGTGCGACGGCGAAACGCTTGACTCCCTGTATTATGCAAGCGCCCCCGACTCGCTGCATTCCAATGTGGTGCCCGCGGTAGGCTCAGGTAAATACAATCAAAGTGGCCAACTGAATGTTGACCACTGGAACATGCGTTCAGATTCCTCGTCGTGGTGCCTTGCGGCCCCCACTCCGGGCGTAGTGACATTCTGCGATTAAACGTAACTTCGGATTTCAGAATTCTGATTTCAGAATTTTAATTCAGGAAATCAACTCCGAATTCCGAACTCCTAATTCCGAATTAGTTTATGAGCTCAGCTCATAAACTAGGCGTGAATCTGCGTATTAGCGCGTTCAACGTCAAACAGCCTGCGCAGTAATTCTGTGCGGGCTGGATCGCGTTCCTCGGCAAGAGTCAGCGGACCCATGTTCAGGGCCACCAGAATGGAGCCCGGATAGTTGTTTGCGCTCTTGATGAAGTCGCTGGAAGAAACGCCTTCGGTGTAGAAATCGACAACGAAAGTATCCCAGTCGTCATTTTCGAGCTGTTCCTGGGCTTCGGCCTCGGTTTTTACAGCCTTGATGGTTGCACCCACCAGAAGGTCGGTCAGCACGGTCAGGCAAGCGTCGCGATGGGAATCGTCTTCTTCCCAAATCAGGATACGGCGGTCGCTATAGTCGCGAACCTGGGGGGGCTGGGCAAGGGAGTCCTCGGAATCGAACTTCTCGAGGGCGGCTTCGTCCATTTCTTCATCGTCAAAATTGTCGAGTTCTTTTGCCATAGTAGCCCAAATATAGTAAACTTGCCCCCAAAACATTGCCATAATCGGCTAGAATTTCTAAATTTGCGCGCAAAAATAAACGTCAATCAAAAGAGCCATTATGGATACATCTAAAATCAGAAACGTCGCCATTATCGCCCACGTTGACCACGGTAAAACTACCCTGGTGGACCAGCTCCTCAAGCAATGCGGAACATTCCACGAAAACGAGGAAGTCAACGAACGCGTGATGGATAGCGACAACCTGGAACGCGAACGCGGCATCACCATCCTTTCCAAGAACACGAGCGTCATGTACAAGGGCTATCGCGTAAACATCGTCGATACCCCGGGGCACGCCGACTTCGGCGGCCAGGTGGAACGCGTTCTGGGTACGGTGGACGGTGTGATTCTGGTGGTGGACGCCTTCGAAGGCCCCATGGCTCAGACCCGTTTTGTGACCCAGAAGGCCCTTGAAATGGGACTTATTCCTATCGTGGTCGTGAACAAGATCGACCGTGACGGCTGCAACCCGCACGCCGCGTTGGACAAGGTGTTCGACTTGTTCTGCGAACTCGACGCCAACGAACAGCAGCTCGACTTCGACAAGGTGTTCGGTTCCGGCCGTAAGGGCATCTGCAAGGCCGAAATGGAAGACCCGGATGGCGACTTCCACATTTTGATGGACAAGATTATCGAACGCATCCCGGCCCCGAAGGGCGATCCGGCTGCAGAACCGCTTCTGCAGATTGCATCGCTTGAATACTCGGGCTTCCTTGGCCGCTTGGCCGTGGGCCGCGTGCAGCAGGGAACCTTCAAGCCGAACATGACCGTTGCCCAGGCTACGAGCGACGGCAAGGTGAAGAACATCCGTATCCAGAAGATTCTGCGCTACGAAGGCCTGACCCCGCAGCCGATCGAAGAAGCCGGTCCGGGCGACATCATCTTGATTGCCGGTCTCGACAACTTCGACATCGGTGATACCCTTTCTTCGACGAGCAATCCGGTGCACCTTCCCCGCATTCACATTGACCCGCCGACCATCTCCATGCTCTTCACCGTGAACACCTCGCCCCTGGCCGGTAAGTACGGTGGAAAGTTCATGACGGGTAACCAGCTCCAGGAACGTCTGGAACGCGCCCACATGGCAGACCCCGCCCTCTTGGTCGAAAAGGTCGACGGCGCCTCCACCTTCAAGGTGTCCGGCCGTGGCATTCTCCACCTCACCATCCTCGTCGAAAACATGCGTCGTGAACTCTATGAATTCACCATCGGTTCTCCACAGGTGATCTTCAAGACCGACGAAAACGGCAAGCTCCTCGAACCGATCGAAGAATTCAAGGTCGAAGTGCCGAACGAATTCAGCGGCGCCTGCATTCAGGAAATCAACACCCGTAAGGGCGAAATGGTCAACATGACCACCGACGAAAATGACCGCGTCACTCTCGAATACCTCGTTCCGAGCCGTGGCCTTATCGGTATCCGTCCGAAGCTCCTTTCCCTTTCCAAGGGTTATGCCGTCAGCCAGTCCATCTTCAAGGACTACGAACCGTACAAGGGCGAAATTCCGGCCCGCGTAAACGGCGTGCTCATTGCGAAGGAACCGGGCGAAGCCGCAAGCTATGCCCTTTCCAACTTGGAAGACCGCGGCTACCTCATCATCGGACCGGGTGCCGAAGTTTATCCGGGCATGATCGTGGGTGAACACAACCGCGACGTCGACATTATCGTGAACGTCACGAAGGGTAAGCACCTTACCAACATGCGTTCCAAGTCTGCCGACGACATGATTCAGCTGACTCCGTACCGCCGCCTGACTCTGGAAGAATGCGTCACCTTCATCAACGAAGACGAATGCATCGAAGTCACGCCGGAAGTGCTGCGCCTCCGCAAGACCGAGCTCGACCCGATCAAGCGTAAGCAGCTCTCCAAGCGCCCTGCCGAAGAAGACTAATACTTACTTCATAAAAAATTTAAGGCACTCAACCGAGTGCCTTTTTTAATTGTCTTCCCGGGCTTGACCCGGGACCTCCTCTCCAATCCGAGAAAACAGACCACGGCTCCAGAGATATACGAAACTTGAAACCTCAGTTTCTTAGTTGAGTTATGCTCTATGAGTATAAGTTCGTCTCGCTCTTACATGACCGTTCGACATCCGTCTCACTAGTCCTTTACACAACGGACAGAAAAAGCGAGCCGCTTAGTGCCGTGGCCTAGATACGCAATATCGGGCGCTGCGAAACTCAAGGCAATGCGATAGGCGAGAGAACCTCCGTAATCATAGGCCCCCCAAAAATCGGTGTAACAACCATAATCGTAAAAGTAAACTTTGTTGGAGCCAACATCCCCGTGGCCAGCAGGCAATGCGGAGAAACCAAATGCATCAGAGCCGTTGCCGGAAATTCCCTTATAATCGTTCCAGCCCCTCTGAGTCTTGATAATATAGCCCGCCGTGGATTCCCCAGGATGATCCGTAGATTGCCCGCCCACAGCCATGAACAGAGCAACCCACTCCGTTGTATCCGGTAAATGCCAGCCCGGCGGACAAATTCCGTGCACCGTGTCAGAAAAGATACACTTTTCACCATTGCCACAATCGCGCGGGTTATCATCATCGTTCGCAAACTTTACCGAATCGATTGCAGCAGCCCAGGTATAGAGGCGCCCAGCAACATCGCAATATTTCTCATCATTTTTGTAACACCAACTTTTGCCCTTGAGGCTCGGAGTTTTTACACTATCGGAATAATTCAGATTTTCCGCCATCCAGGTTTGGTCGCCAATCTTTACTGTCTTATAGATTTTACCGTCACGCTCGTCCATCATGGTGCCGTAATTAATTTCGGGATTCAGATATGTTTCCTTGTCCCAAATCCAGCCATCGAGATTGACTAAACTGCTAGAAGATGAATTATTCTCACCTTCCGCCGAAGATTCCGGTTCTACAGCCGAGTTGATCGATGAAGACGATTTAACCTCTACATCTTTTTCGCTAGAACTAGATTGCTTCGTGTCATTTGGAACGACACTAGAAGAAGATTCTTGTTCAACGGTCAAATTGACAGATGAAGATGATACTTGTTCTGTATCAGCATTTTGTTCCGTAGAACTCGTACTGGAATCATCGCAAGCAACAAATCCAAAAGCAACCAAAAATAACGCTATTAAAAAAATTCTCATAAATACTAACCCCATAAAATGTAACTCATATCAAAAGATAGAAAAACGTTAGCTTTTCCCAATCCGTGTGGCACCTTAAAAGAATCTCGCCTACACCAAGAACCCGAGCCTTCCTTCCCCGCTTTGCAGGTATTCGTTCATGTACTGCTTGGCAATTTCGCAGGCGGTAGGAACGTCCTTACCGAGGGCGATGTTTGCAAGGATTGCAGAGCTGAGCACGCAGCCGGTGCCGTGCTTGCCTTTGCCGGGGAGCCGCGGGCTAATAAACTTGAACTGTTCTTCATTATACCACAAGGTATCGATCGATTCCTTGCCGCGGGCATGGCCACCTTTCAAGAGTACGGCAAAGTCGCGGCCCATCTTAATCTGTCCGCGGGATTCCGCAAGCCCCAGGCCCAAGTAGGCAAATTCATCTTGGTTCGGCGTCACCAAGTCAATAGACTTCATAATCGGCAAGAATTTTTCGGCATCGCGCATAAAGTGAAAACCCGCCGAAGCACTTGCAATCGGGTCCCACACAATGAATGCATCCGGCGACTTTTCACGGACAAATTCCACAATGCGCTTTAAGGTGCGGGCCTTTTCCACAAGCCCGATTTTCACGTACTTGAACTTATGCTTTTTAAAGAGCGTTTCGAGTTGCGCCTCGATGCGGTCCCAAATGACCCAGCCTGGCGCCACGAATTCTTCTTCGTTCTGTTGCGTGAGCGCCGTGCAGACAGCCTGGCCGTACACACCAAAATGCGCCATCGTCTTGATATCAGAAATAAAGCCCGCCCCGGCAGAGCCGTCAAAACCCGCTACCGTCAAAGCGTGAATCAATTTTTCACCCATACCCTATCCTTTTTTATAAGACCGCGTAATACCCGATCAAGCCGGCCGTCACTAGGCAAATCAGCACCACCGCAGGCAATATCGGACGACGCATCGACTTCGCGCCCAAGAAAAACACCAAGCCACCCTTCGTGATTGTATTGGCGAGGCTTGCAAACAACAACGCCAGCACCAGTTCGCGCACCGGGAGACCGGCCTTCAAGTTCATGTCAATCACCGAGAACGCCACCGCATCCATTTCAGCAGCACCACCCAAAAAACTGCAAGCAAGCAGCGCGCCTGCACCCAGGTAAACGCGAGCCGCATTGGCCACGAACATCACACAAGTAAAGATGACGCCGAACTTGATGGCGGGTAAAAGCTTGAAGGGGTTCGTAAAATCAGCCGATTTCTGCTGGTGATTGCGGAATTCCTTCACCTTAAGGTAAAGCGCATAACCCAGCGCCGGCACCACCGGCAACAACAGCGGCAACGCGAGCGGTTTCGCAAGTGCGCCACTCAAGAAAATGCATATCAGGTACAGGCGCACATACATCACCGCCCAGCTCAGCACAATGCCAAGCGTAAAATCCGACGCGTAATCCTCGTTTTCGCGGCTGCGGCCGGCCAAATTCAAGGTCAAAGCCGTACTGCTGGCAAGCCCACCCAAAAGCCCCGTAAGCCAAATGCCTTTGCCCGGCCCCACAAGCTTAATGAGCACGTAGCCCACAAAACCGATACCGCTAATGAATACAACGAACAGCCAAATCGTATGCGGGTTCAAAACTTCGAGTCCCGCGGGGCCGTAAGCCTGGTTCGGCAAGAACGGCAAAATCAAAGCCGAAATTACCGCGAACTTGACCGTCGCCAAAATATCTTCTTTAGAAAGCTTTTGCGCAAAAGTATGCAACTGCTCCTTCGCCGAAAGCACCCAGAGAATCACGACCACAATCACGCAAGATTCCAACAGACGCCCGTACCAGCAAATTCCACCGAGCAAGTACACGATCACCACCGCAATACTCGTGGTAATGCCGTCGCCACCGGGCAGGTGTCCCCCGGTAGAATCTTCGTGCTTACAGTGACCAATCGCAAAAGACACATGCATGGCCATCAAGAGCATGCCCACGACAACAAATCCGGTAACAAAAGGCGTCACACCCCCCATCTGGTCCGAAAGCAGGGCCGCCATGGCACCCGCTAACCCCACAAGAGTAAACGTACGAACCCCCGCCGGATGCCTCCCCGACTGGTCGTAGTAAGTGTGTTCGCGCTGCAAGCCAATAATCAGGCCAATGCCTATAGCTGCCGCCAAACGATAAAACACGTTAAAGTCAAGCATGTCTTTAATATATATTAAAGACTGACAACGAGATACACGAGAATCGCGAAAATATGCAAAAAGTGAGCTTTAGAACCTGGCGAGTTTTGACTTCATCTTCGCCTTCATGGCGTACATGCGCTCGTCGGACAGGTGGTAAACTTTTTCGGCATCAATGTGGGTTTCTTCGGCCATGCTAAAGCCGTTTTTCAAGAATTCATGCTTAAAAGCCACACCATAGGCCACTTCGAGGGGAATCGGCAAATCTTCGCTGCGTTCTTTCTGCAAGTCGACCATTTTCTTGACGGCATCGTTCACGTCGGCCACATGCTCACTACGCACAATCGCCAGGAATTCATCGCCGCCCACACGAATAGCGGTCCCTACTCCCGCAAAAGCCTCCTTGAAAAGGCCGGCAAAGATCTTAATGAGTTTATCGCCTTCATTATGGCCATACTTGTCATTTACCATCTTCAGGCCATTCATGTCGATACTCACAAAGGCGTAGTCGCCAAAGCTCTTGTCCAGAATATCAAAAATCTGCTGACACTTGGCTCGATTGAATAGTCCCGTCAAGGCATCCAGATAAGCCATCGTAGCGAGCGCACCCTTTTCGGCACGGTCTTCCAGAATGTAGACCAAATAAACGACATAGCTTTGAACAAGCGAGAACACAAAGCCAAGCGTACCCAACGGAATCCAGGACGATTCCAGCAAAGGGTTGTCGATTGCGAGATGGCGGGCAAAATTATAGCGAAGCATGTCCGCTACCACCATTACCACAAAGAACAGGACTCCGCGGGAAAGAATCTTTCCGGACTCGTCCATTTTTTTGTTGTAGGGAATGCCAGAATAAACAAAGTATACCAATCCGGCAAATACGACCGCATGGAAAAACACCAGCATTTGCGGGTAGAACAGCAATCCAGTAAAATGAAGAACCGAAGAGACAGCCAAGTAAGCGACCTCGTAGGCCACCAGGAACTTCATGACCCAAGTCTTGGATTGACTGAGACGCGTCCGCTGCATGTTCCAAAGCAACAACGTAAACGGAATTGGCGAAAAATAAAGGCAGATATATTCAAGAGTCGTGTTAAGTGTCAAATTGTAAGACACAATCTGGATTAGCTTCGTATAGCACATTGTCCAAGTGCCAAACGTAAAAGACAAGACCCCAATCATCGACAGGCGGAAATAATTGACACCGTAAATCCGCATGACGGCGCCGACCAAAACAGCAAGCACGCCAAAAAGAATCAAGAATATTCCGATGACTAGCGCAAAAATATGGCGCGAGGAATAATCGCTCACGGCGTATTCCTCTGAAAAAAGTTCATATTTCGAAATAGTAATTTTCCTGTTGTCTATTTTATTTACAAGGACCAATTTCAACTTTTGATTTTCGCCATGACTCAAGTGGACTTGATGGTAACCGCATCCCGGAAAATCGCGGTCCCCGCCATACTCATACACGCTTTTACCGTTTTCAAAAACCTCGACAGCGCTATGGACCGTCCGGAATCTGAATATCGGATGGGCAAGCTGGTTTGCCGAAATCCGGTTCTCCAGGATCAGCGAATCTCCACGCATGAGTTTCTTGGGGAACGTATAATTAACCAAGGACCCCACTCCGGTTTTTTCGCCCTTGTAGGTAACGGTCCAGCCTTTATCGAGGCGGACATTTTGCGGGGCAACTCCATTGGAACAAACCGCAATCAAAAAAAAGACAAACAGCAAAAGTAACACGGCAGCCGAAACCGACGTGACCCACAGATATTGCTTATGAATTCTTTCCGGTTCTGTCAATTAACGCTCCCACACCTCGAACACTGTCGGGTAATCGTTCTTTTCGTCGGCTTCGAATTTTTCTTCGCTTATCTTGTGCCAGCCATCGCCCCATTCAGGGAACAAGACGTCGCCATCGACGTCGGCAAGCACGCGCGTCACATACAGTTTTTGCACTAAAGGCATGGCTTCGCGGTAAACGGCCGCGCCGCCAATAATAAAACATTCTGTTTCATGGGCGGCGCGAGCAGATTCTATAGCCTGAGAAAGATTGCCGCAGACAACGCAGCCCGGAGCTTCGAAAGCCGGGTTGCGCGTGAGCACGTAATTCGTGCGGTTCGGGAGTGGTCGTCCGATATCGTCGTAATTCTTGCGGCCAAGCACAATCGAATGCCCGGTCGTAATCGCCTTGAAACGCTTGAGGTCGGCAGACAAATGCCAAGGCAAGTGCCCGTCACGCCCGATCACGTTATTCCGAGATATCGCGACAATTGCAGAAATCAACATATCTTTGCCTCCTCCTTCGATTACACCGCAATCGGCGCCTTAATTGTCGGCCACGGGTCGTAATCGACCAGTTCAAAATCTTCGAACTTGAATTCGAAAAGATCCTTGACCGCCGGATTCAACTTCATTGTCGGCAACTTGCGCGGAGTACGCGTCAGCTGTTCACGGGCCTGTTCAAAATGGTTCGAGTACAGGTGCGTATCGCCCAACGTGTGAATAAATTCGCCCGGTTCATAATCGCAGACCTGTGCAAGCATCAAGGTCAAAAGCGCATAAGAGGCGATATTGAACGGCACCCCGAGGAATGTATCGGCACTGCGCTGGTACAGCTGGCAACTGAGCTTGCGCTTGCCGGAGGCACCTACACCGCCCACGTAGAACTGGAACAGGCAGTGGCAAGGCGGCAAGGCCATTTTGTCCACTTCGGCCACGTTCCATGCACACACCAAGTGGCGG
The DNA here is from genome assembly GCF_900142495.1 of Fibrobacter sp. UWOV1. Lineage (NCBI taxonomy): Bacteria > Pseudomonadati > Fibrobacterota > Fibrobacteria > Fibrobacterales > Fibrobacteraceae > Fibrobacter > Fibrobacter sp. UWOV1. The sequence continues at coordinate 397,510 of NZ_FRBA01000001.1, forward strand.
CGAGAATCGGGATTGTTCTTGAGACTATTCACCAAGTTCTTGATCTGGTCGATGTGTCCACCATCGGGGGTCGGCCAACTGCGCCACTGGTGTCCATAAACCGGGCCCAGGTCGCCGTTTTCGTCGGCCCATTCGTCCCAAATAGTCACCTTGTTGTCATGCAGGTACTTGATGTTGGTATCGCCTTTCAGGAACCACAGAAGTTCGTGAATAATCGAGCGCAGATGAAGCTTTTTCGTCGTCAGGCAAGGGAATCCCTTGGACAAGTCATATCGGCACTGGCGGCCAAACACGGAGCGCGTTCCCGTACCCGTACGGTCAGAACGGTCAACTCCGTTTTCCAAAATATCCTTGAGCAGGTCTAAATATTGTTGCATACAGTCAATTTAATAAAATGTGAAATGTGAAGTGTGTAATGAGAAATGAATAACCACACATTCCACATTACACATTCCTCATTGTAATCACTCCCCGAATATTTCCACGCGCTTGTACTGTTTCACCTTTTTGTCTTCGGTAACGGCATTCTGCAACAGATACTTGTTCAGCGCCTGCAGAATCAGGTCCTGAGTATGTTTCGGAACAGGCTTCTTGCCGAGACGGGCTTTCTGCACCATCTTGTGGTTCAAATTTACAGGGAGCATTTCCACGAGGTCATGGTTCGAAGCATTGAGAGACTGGAGAATTTCGTCGAGTTTGGTCATAGAGGAGTGGGAAGTTAGAAGTAGACAGTAGGAAGTAGGAAGAGATTTTTGATTAAGATAGAAAAAGTCCCCGGCGGTATGCCAGGGACTTTATTCAAAGGTTAGCGAAGATTACTGCACCAGGTTGCTTTCGCACTGGGTACCGTCGTTATCCGGCGTTACGAAGTGCATTTCGATACGGCGGTTCATTTCGCGGCCTTCGGCAGTGCTGTTGTCGTCGATCGGGCAGCTAGAGCCCATACCGATAGCCTTGATACGATCCTTCTTCACGCCAGCCTTGGTGAGGGTCTTCATCACTTCCTTAGCGCGGTTTTCGGAAAGCTTCTGGTTGGTCTTTTCCTTACCCACGTTGTCGGTGTGACCCTGGATCACGATCTTCAGATCCTTGTAGCTGTCTTCGTTCACGAGCTTCTTAGCCACGTTCTGGAGGATCTTCTTAGCGTTGGATTCCAAGGTAGCCTTACCGCTCTTGAAGGTCACGCCATCGAGCTTTTCGACAGCCTTCTTCGGGCAGCCATGGCCGTCGTCACCCGGTTCATCCGGGCAGCGGTCGATACCGGTACAAACGCTTTCGAATTCCTTCTGGAGTTTCTTGGTTGCAACCCATTCAGAGCAGACGCCGTCCTTATCCGGGTCCGGATCGTCTTCAATCGGGCACCCCTTGTTCCATTCAGGACCGGCTTCGAGTTCGCAACGGTCATAGCCGTGGCATACTTCCTTGAACTGGTCAAGCATCTTCTGCTTGGTCACCCACGGAGAGCAGAGGGAGTCGCCATCCGGGTCGGGGCTTTCCATCGGGCAGCCCTGAGCAAATTCTTCGCCGGCTTCGGTCGGGCACTTATCGACACCCTTACAAATACCGTCATACTGGTCGAGCATATTCTTTTCGGTCACCCAAGGATCGCAGAGGCCGTCCTTGTCGGTATCCGGGTTGCCGAGCGGGCAGCCTTCGTTATTAGCCGGGCCGAATTCGGTCGGGCACTTGTCGATACCCTTACAAGACTTGTCAATGAACCATTCCTTAGCCATTGCTTCGTCTTCAGCAGCCTTTTCGAAGTAGAAGCCCATCTTCTTTTCAGTCACCCACGGGTCGCAGAGGCCGTCGTTATCGGCATCCGGATCATCCCATGGGCAACCCTTGTTGGCTGCAGAACCGGCTTCACCCGGGCACATATCGTAACCCTTACAGATGTCGGCGAATTCATTCATGACGCCTTCGTCAGTCACCCACGGAGAGCAGAGACCGTCACCATCCGGGTCCGGCTGCTTGGTCGGGCAACCGTTGAATGCCGGAGAACCAGCCTGGGTCGGGCAATCATCGATACCTTCGCAGACATTGGCAAACTTCTTGAGCAACTTCTTCTGAGACACCCAGGCGTCGCAAACGCCGTCACCATCCGGGTCCGGATTGTCGAGCGGGCAACCGTCGTCGCCTTCGCCAGCTTCGTTCGGGCACTGGTCAACGCCTTCGCAAACTTCAGCAAATTCAGATTCAAATCCCTTTTCAGCAACCCAGGCATCGCAAACGCCGTCTTCGTCAGCATCCGGATTACCCAGCGGGCAACCCTGATTGAGACGATGACCATAGTCATCCGGACACTTGTCTTCGTCATCCGTCACGCCGTCGCCATCGCGGTCCTGAGCCAAGAGGAAGCCACTCCAAGTGATACCGCCGTAAACGGTGTATTCCGGGTTCACGCGAATGCGGTCGACCATAACACCACCTTCGCGTCCACTAGATTGGAGCGTCGTTGCAGTGATGTACTTGTCGCCGCCCAGGTAGTAAGAAGCACCCATGTGCAGGTCGACGCCCACCGGCAGGTGGAACACCAAGGCACCGGTCAACTGGTTCATGTCCAGTTTGCCGTCGCCGTTCTTGCCACACAACTTAGAACCGTCAACTTCGGCGCAAGCTTCGAAATCATCCAGCTGGATATCCCAGTAGTATTCCACGAACACCGACATGAAATCCATGAAGTAGACTTCGGCAGCGGCACTCATGAACGGAAGCGACAGATAATCGCTATTCGTCGTGTAGCGGTAACCACCATTCAAATGCAGCAAGAACGGGAAGCCATCACCACCATCGAGCTTGCTTGCGTCCATCGTAACGGCAAGGCCACCCTTGATTGTAGTGTTCTTGGTACCGAACGGAAGAGCCGCGCCATTCTTCTTATTGATATATTCAGGTTCACGAATCCAGAGACCCTGCTTTTCGGCATTGGCCGTACCGGCAGTCACACCGCCGAACACGGCGATATCGAACACCTGGTCTTCGGGCAGCGGGAAACGAGCCTTCAAGTCAATCTTGAGGTTACCCACATAACCGACCTTCGTGTTCGGAATAACAGCCTGGCCACCAAGCCCATCAAGATAGTGACCTTCTGCAGTAAACTGGTCATAGTAAACCGGAAGGGTCACACCCAAGTCAAAATAGTGCCAGATACCGATGGCAAAGCCGATATTAGCGCTTCCGCCTACGAAATCCGTCACAGGGGCATTAGCCAACAGAGGGGCATAAACACCTTCGCCGAGTTCATTTTCTACATAATGAGGTTGGGCTTCATACAACGCACCCATGCCATTATCATTATTCGGGAACATGTCGTTACCGAAAGTAGCATCACCCAAAAGGGTAAACACAAGTTTGGAATGACCAAGGGATTGGGCAGACTGGGTCTTATTCACACCCACAAAGCCTTCCTTGTTGATTGTCTGGGGATGTCCTGCAAAAGCGGAAGCCGCCAACGCAAGGGCAAGACCCATCGCTACCTTATTCATAGCATCTCCTTATAGTGGAAAGCCGACCAAACACGGCTTACCGATTTAACTAATGTAAATATAACTTATTAGTCCAAAAATCAACCCAAAAACGTGCATTTTTTTTGAAATTTAATGAATATCACACAACGGGCTATTTGTAACATTTTTGTAAGAAACTGTTTTACGCGGGGTAAAACGTCTTTTCGAACATCCCGGGGTCCATGCGGCAGATGCTGTTAAGCCCCCCTTTGCCCACAATAATATGGTCCAAGACGGGTATTTGGAGCACTCGCCCCGCCGCACAGAGCACACGGGTTATCGCCATGTCTTCTTGGCTGGGTTCCAGCGAGCCCGAGGGGTGATTATGGGCAAAAACGACCGAAACGGCGCGGTCTTCGATGGCCTTGGCGAACGCTTCGCGGGGGTGGACCGGGGTCTTGTTGACAAGACCCGTGGTCAGTTCATGGACCCGAATCACGCAATTGACCGAATTGAGCGTCACAATCACCAAGTGCTCCTGCGATTCGTATTTCAGGAACGAAAGCCTGCCCAAGAGGTCTTCGGGCGTCTGGATTGGGTTCGATTTATCGCTCAGAATGTAGCGGCTCGAAAGTTCCAGGCAGGCCAGCACCTGCGAGGCCTTTACCTTGCCAAGCCCCCGAATTGCACGGATTTGGGCCAGCGAGGGCACCTGGGTCTGGTTCGAAAGAAAGTCCGAAAGGCGCCTCGACAGTTCAAAAACATTGCAATCCTGGTTCCCGCTCCCTAGAATCAGGGCCAGCAATTCCTCGTTCGTGAGGGCTGCCGCCCCGAATTTTTCAATCTTTTCGCGGGGCAAGTACTTGGGGGGAGTTCTGTCGTTCAGCATCATCATGTTACGGTTCATGGAGTATCCTTTTTTGGGAGGGTTATACTCTCTATACGCCAAATTCAGAAAAAATGTCTGATTTTGCCCCTTATTTTTTCTAATTTTGGTTCAAATTGAACGGAAGGTCCCCATGGAATTAGGCAAATACAATCGCGCCCGAGTAGAAGAAATCATGCCCCAGGGCTATTACCTGGAACTTGAAACCGGCGGCCGCGTGCTTCTCCCCGGCAAAAAAGAAGAATTCTCGCTCCAGGAAGGCGAAGTGCTAGACGTATTTGTCTACATGGATTCCGAAGACCGCCCCATCGCCACCCTCGACAAGCCCTATGCTACCGTCGGCGAATTCGCCGTGCTCGAAGTCAAGGACGTGAACCGCGTTGGCGCCTTCTTGGATTGGGGCCTGAACAAGGACCTGTTCCTCCCCTACAAGCAACAACTCGGCGAACTCAGGCGCGGCGACCGTTGCGTCGTCTACATTCTCGAAGACGAAAAGAGCAACCGCATTGTGGCCACCGAAAAAATCAAGAGCTTTTTGGACCCCGACACCTCGGAACTGCACCTGGGTCAAAAAGTCCAGCTCGCCGCCTACGAAGTCACCCGCGACCACATCGATTTTCTGGTGGATTACCGCTACACGGGCCGCCTCATGGTCACGCAGGGGACGCCGCGCATTTACATCGGCGACACCATGGCCGGCTATATCCAGCGCTTTACCGAAGACGGCAAGATTACCCTGAACCTCACCCCCGTGGGCTACAAGGGAATCATGAAGAGCGAAAGCCCCGCCGCTATTATGCAAAAGCTCGAAGAAGCCGGCGGCTACCTGCCCTACGGCGACCACAGCGATCCCGAAGAAATCCGTCGCGAATTCGGTATGTCCAAGAAGACTTTCAAGAAGATTCTAGGAACGCTTTTCCGCGAAGGGCGTATTATCCTTTCCGACGACGGTTTCCGTAAAAACTAGTTGGTAGAACTTAGTTGGTAGAACTTAGTTTTTTTTCTAAGCTCTAAGTTCTAAGCTCTAAATTCTATTTATATTCCACCGGGACTTCGTTGTCGTTCAGCACGCAGAGTTCAATGCGGCGGTTTTTCTTGCGGCCAGCCTCGGTCGCATTCGAAGCCTTGGGCTGGCTGGAGCCGTAACCGCTTGCCGAAAGGTGCCCGCGGTCAACACCGTGTTCGACCATGTAAAGGAACACCGTGTAGGCGCGCTGTTCCGAAAGCGTCTGGTTAAACTGTTCATCGCCTTCGGAGCTGGTGTGGCCCTGGATCTCGATACGGGCTTCCGGATTTTTCAAGATGCCGGCCACCGCCTTGTCCAGAATCGCCATGGATTCCGCTTCTAGTTCGGCGCTGCCCGCCTTGAAGTTCACGCCAGTCAATTCCACCCGCGTATCGTCGAACACCACCGTAATGCCGCCCGTGCTTGCCGTGGGCGAAACATAAGGAGTCGTGCCGCATTCAAAAGGGCCCGTCACGCTTTCGCAGTAAATCGTGTAGGTATCTTCGCGCGGAATATGGAACGTCGCTTCGCCTTCGGAATCGGTCGTGACTGTAAACTTGTTCTTGGGATTGTTCTGGCCCACGAAAGAGAGCTTTTTATGCACCTGCGGCACATCCTGGTCGTCGGTGTAAGTCACGGTCAGTACAGCATGCGTCTTGTTGGGCAATAAGTCGCGTGCAAATGCAGCTGCAACAGAAAGATTTACACACAAAACCGCGCTAAAAACGGGAAAAACGCCGAAACTAAACAATTTCACGGAATACTCCTTGAAAAACGGGCCGAAAAATAGAAAAATATTTCTAAATTTGGACACGAAAATCAAAACCTCCAAGGAGCAAACATGAAGTTCGGGAAAATCGCAGCGGCGGCGCTCGCCATGAGCATTTCCGCATTTGCAGCAGACGCCACTGACAACATGACCCTCAAGGGCAATGTCCAGACCCAGGTCACCAAGTCCATCGCCGACGAAGACAACAACTTCAGCAGCGGCTGGATCCGCGCAAACATCGGCGGCCAGTACAAGAGCGACAACCTCGACGGAACCATCATGCTCCGCATCTTTGCCCCGGAATTCGGCAACAAGATCAAGGACGGCGACGGCAAGACCACTAGCTACGACAAGATTTTGGCAGACCTCTACTGGGTGAACTACAAGTGGGCACTCAACGACGACAACCAGCTGAACCTGAAAATCGGTCGCTGGAAGACCGACTGGTCTCAGTCAACACACTTCGGTACCTATGTCGACAAGGACTTGACCAAGCGCGGCCTCTGGATGCGCGATTACAGCCATAACGCCGTCGAACTCGGCTGGAAGCACGGCCTCAACCAACTGAACGCCATGGTCGCCGCCAAGAACGGTACCGCCAACCAGGGTTACGTGCGTGTCGAAGACGACATGAAGTTCACCTTTCCCCTCGAAGTCAAGGTCGCCTACCGTGCCAACCTGGTCGACGTAGTGCAGAATTCCGCCTACATCACCCACCGTGTGGCAGCCTACGCCAGCTATGAATTCCTCCCGATTCTCCGTGCCTACGGCGAATACGCCTGCGTTTACACCCAGGACGACGAAATCGACCCGAACGTAGACAACTACCTCGCCCCCGAATCCAAGTATTACCAGCCGGGCATCTATTACCAGCCGTTCTACCTGGGCCTGGATCTCGCCCCGCAGAACAAGTTGGCAAACACCTTCATCAACCACCTCATGGTGGAATGGGAATACATCAACAAGCGTGACAACCTTTATGGCGCCCCGAAGGGCACCTACGACGACTGGGCATGGACTGTTGCCTACGTCAAGAACGTTGGCAAGTCTAAAATTCAATTCAGCGTCTACAGCGAAAACGAACTGAGCGATGTGGGTCTCGCCTTCCGCCTGACCAGCACTATCAAGTAACCTGATTTGATGCCAAATTGGTTTAAAAATTTTTCTTGGGAGAGAATGTTCGACTATATTGCCGAACGTTCCGTTACTCCCGTGAAGGTCGCGATTATCGCGGGCAAGTCGTTCCTGTACTTTCATGGGCTTACCCGTGCGGCAGCCCTGACCTACACGACGTTCCTGGCCGTGGTCCCGCTGCTGATTTTGCTGACATCGATTACGCTTGCGGTCGGATTCGGCAACTTCTTCTCGGACTACCTGCCGCATCTGCTCTCATTCCTGGATCTCGACTGGCCTGTCGACCCGATTATCACCATCGTGCAGAACGCCGAACACGTGCCTATCGGCAAGCTCGGGTTCATTGGCGCCATGGGTCTTTTCATCACGTTCATTCTCGCCTTCGGTAGCCTGGAGTCGAACTTCAACGTGGTGTGGGAAAACAAGGTGTCTCGCCCGCTCCATAAGCAGATTCGCATTTACACCCCGCTTCTGCTTATTTTTGCAGGCATTATCGGTCTGTATGCCGGTTTCGTGAACTACCTCCAAAATGCGCTTTCGGTCATTGTGGTTGATGGTTTGCACTTTGATCCGTCGGTGCTCAAGAGACTCATCAATGCCTTCTGGTACCTCACGTTCCATGGAGCATTCCTCCTGGTTATTTTCTTGACCCTGTATGCGCTCCCCGCCAGACCGGACCCCAAGAACTACACCAAGAAAAAGTTGCTAGTCTCTTCAATCGGCATTACCGTTCTCGCATGGATTTGCATTATCATCTACGTGAAGATCCTGATGCTTATCCAGACCATGCTCGTGACCCGTATGTCTATTTTCTACGGTTCGCTCGCCTTTATTCCTCTCATCCTTTTCTTGGTATTCGGCATTTGGACCATAGTCCTCTGCGGAAATTCCGTGGTGTGGACGATTTGCACCTGGCCCGAATCCAAAGATCGTATATGGAACTGGGAAGGAAGCCCTGCCGAAGGCCTGAACATGACCAAGGACCGGATGTAAAAATCTTTCTATTACAGAAAATCCCTGGATTAAATCCAGGGATTTTTTTATTTCCTCATTACGGTTCAACTACAACGTCGATTTCCGTGGGGAGCGAAGCCTGACTCAGACAGTTGCAGGGCTCCAAAGCAACAATTTTCATTTCCGGTGCACGGTATTCTTTTTTCTGTTCGATATTTTCAGTCATTATTTTTTCCAGTGCTGGTTTTAATTTTTTAGACAAGTTTAAAACATTCGCAATAAATCTACAAAACACACACAACTACGTCAATAAATGCTTAAAACCGACCCCAAAGGATCGGCACTTAAGTTCTCAGAATGTCAAAGAGAGTTAACAGCGGGGCAAGAAAAATCCCTTAATACAATTCATGTTACGGAGACAAATTTGAATGTGATTTTTCCTTCTAATATCAGTACCTGCATAAGCAACATCACCTTCATAGAATGCTCCGCGAACAGAATCAAACCTGACAGGATCTTCCGATTCCTCAAAACTTTTATGCAAATATTCTATAACGGCACAATCAAGTTTATGCAGACCATTTTTATTTTCCAGTCGATGGCCTTCAAAATCTACATTGAACGATTTAAAACCTTCACTCAAAAGATCTATGAAATGGGAATCGGTCAAATCAAGACAATTACCCAAAGTATAGACTACACCTATTACAAATGGTTCTTTGAAGGGCTTTGGCTTATGCTCCTTAGCCCAATCCCAAGCACGATCTTGATTATTTTCCCAAACATAAAAGCCTTCGCCAAGCCACTCATGATTAGTAGAACTTGTTTTGACCTGTTTCGGACAATTAACTAAGTTAAGACCATTTTCTTTTTCACGGCCATGAAAGCCGATATAAAGATTCGGACGTTCCAAATACAAATTTTGCATACAATCATCCTTTCCGCAAAATTACTTTGCTACGGATGGACGGTAGATTTTGCTTAATTTGCCGGACTTGGTTATAATACCCGCCCTCAGAAGACGCTTATGAGCAGCTTCTTTTGAATGGTCTAAAGACTTGATAGCCTTAAGCGATCTTTCTATGATGTTATCAGTCATAAAAACTTCCGTCGTTACAAATATACATTTATTTTCAATTTATAGTTATTAAGGAAACTTATGCGTCTCCCTCTTATATACACGCTTTTTTCACCCAACTGAAGACACCTTTCGTGCGTAAAATTTTCAAAACCAGTTTTTTTTGATGTTAACAGCCTTTACTTCAATAGGAAAACCCCTTTTTTTTAGTAAATTATAGACAAACAGAGGATTTGCTTATGAAAAAGATTCTATTGCTCATCGTGGCCCTGGTGGCCTTCGCAAACGCAGAACTGCAGAGCGTAAAGTATTCTCCCGAAGAAAAGTCGAACGACGGTCTGAAGGCGTTCATCGGCGTAAGCGGCGGTAACGTTCTCGTGGCCGACGACGGCGCCATTTTCGCGAACCTCCGCATCGGTCTGGATATCAACCCCCTGCTCTCTACCGGTGTGTGGGTGTCCAGACTTTTGAGCGACGTGCGCAACTACAATGTGCCTGAAAAGCAGATGATCAAGTATATGTCCGTGGGCGGATTCGTGGAACTGTTCCCGGTGCGCATCAACGACTTTTCCATTTCGGTGCCGATCGAAATCGGTGGCGGCGCACTCTATGTAATGGAACCGGACGACGAAGCCTTTGAATCCGAAGACTACTTCTTTACCGCCGACATGGCCGTACATTTTAACTACCGCGTCACGAAGATGCTTGAAATCTCGATTGGCGGCGGTTACCGCATGTTCAGCGGCATCGAAACCAACGGCCTCGAGAACTTGGATTTCTGCACCCCGTTCGGCGAACTGAGATTCACCATTAGAGAATAAACGATGTGAAATGTGCAATGTGGAATGTGAAGTTATCCATTTCACATTCCACATTGCACATTACCAACTGGGTAACTAGTGGCTGGTTTAAGTTTCATATCCATACGCGGCTGCAGGCTGCACAATTTAAAGAACGTGGACGCCCAGTTTCCGCTGGGCAAGATTACGGTGGTGTGCGGACCTTCGGGCTGCGGAAAGTCGACACTTGTGCTTGATACCCTGCACGGAGAGTCCAAGCGCCGCTATTTGGAAACACTTTCGCCGTTTGCGGCAGAATTGCTCGGCGGTCGGCGCATTATTCCGCTGGATAGCGCCGAAGGTTTGCCTGCAAGCCTTGCCGTAGGCCCGAGTCACGGTGAAACGCCTGCGAAGGCTTACGCATTGAGCATTTCGGAATGCGATTCGACATTGCGCGCCTTGTTTGCTGCGTATGCAAAGCCTGCCTGCCCCGTTTGCGGAAAGCCCATGGAAAGCATGAGCCGCGAAGACATAATTCGCGAGATTGCTAGTTTACCACAAGGGAGTAAGTTACAGTTTTTTGCGCGGATTGATGTTGAGAAGCGAACAAGTCTCGACAAGCTGGCAGCGGTATTCCTGGCGCAAGGCTTTACGCGCGCCATGGCAGATGATGTCAGCTATTCGCTTGCAGACTTGACTGAAAACGAAAAGAAGATTGTCCCGAAGGAATTCTTTATCGTGGTGGATCGCGTGATTGTCCGCGAGAATACACGCACCCGCATTGCCGAAGCGGTCGATGGAGTCTTGAAGCTCACCCACGGCGAATTGATTCTGGATGTTAACGGAAGCCGCAAACTTTTCAGCACGGTGCCGCGCTGCCCTGAACATGGAGCACAACTTTCCAGACCGCTTACGTCTGAAGACTTGTCGCCGTATTCCCGCACAAGCGTTTGCGAAAAATGTGGCGGCACCGGAATCATCGAAGACGGCGACAACAGCGAAGAATGCCCCGATTGCAAAGGACTTAGACTCAAACAGAATTTTTTGAACGCGGTTATCGATAGCACGACTTGGCAAGACATTTTAAGCACGCCTTTCGCGGAACTCGAAAGCCGGCTGCACGCCCTGTTCGACAATCGACTGACAGTAAAACAGCAGCCCGCATTCCGCACGCTCGTAGACCGCATCCAGGCGATTGTCGATTTGGATATCGGTTACCTCACGGCAGGGCGTGCAGGCGCCACCCTATCGGGTGGCGAAGTCCAAAGACTTCGGCTTTCGAGCCTCAGCACCGGCCACCTGAACAACCTTCTGATTGTCCTCGACGAACCCGCCAGCGGACTCCACCAGAGCGATGTAGAAGCCCTCTGGAAAGTCCTCAAGAAGGTACAATCCCGCGGAAACACGCTCGTCCTTATCGACCATAACCCAGCCCTCATCAAGAAAGCCGACTGGATTATTGAAATGGGACCTGGCGCCGGCGAAAAGGGCGGCGAAATTCTGCTGCAAGGAACCGCAAAAGAAGTTCTTGGCAATCCGGCATCACCCACGGGGAATTGGATTAGAGAATTAGGAATTCGGAGTTCGGAATTCGGAATTAATAATTTGAAAATTAAACCGAAGGTTCCAAAGAAAAACGCCGCGGCCATTGATATCAAGAACTTCGCGATGTTCGATATGAAGCCGGTCACCGCACATTTCCCGATTCAAAAGTTCAGCGTCATCACAGGCCAAAGCGGTAGCGGCAAGTCCACGATTTTCTTCAAGAACCTCGCCCCACGAGCCTCCAAGGGCGAATTCGAAAGTCTCGGCATCCAGGCGCTATCGATCCTTTCGACAGGTGACTTCCACGGGAACCGACGCAGTACCGTCGCCTCGGCCATCAACCTGAACACGATTCTCCGCGATCTTTTCGCAAAACTTCCCGAAAGCAAGGTCCGCGGCTACACCGCCAGCAAGTTCGCGACGCACGCCCCCGGGGGCCGCTGCGAAAACTGCAAAGGGGACGGCGTCATCCTCGACCCCGCGGGCTACGAAGAATCCGAATGTCCCGTATGCCTTGGCAGGCGATTCAAGGACGAAATTCTCGAAGTCCGCTTCAAGTCGCTTTCCATCGCCGACATTCTGGATTTGGAAATCGGCGAAGCCTACAAGCTGTTCATCAACATGAAGCCTTTTGCGGACAAGTTAAAGCCCCTTGTGGATACAGGTCTCGACTACCTGAAACTCGGACAGACTACGACGCACCTTTCCGGCGGCGAACGCGCCAGGCTCCGCCTTTCCATTGCGCTCGCCCGAGCCAAGGCGCCGAATACGCTATTCCTTTTCGACGAACCCGCCCGCGGGCTCCATCAAAAGGACATCCAGCATCTACTCGACCTGATTCACGGCCTCACCGAAGCGGGCCACACCGTCATCGCCATCGAGCATGCGCAGGACTTCGTAAACGCCGCCGATTATGTAGTGGAACTTTCAAGATAAGCAGTCAAAGCCATCTAAAAAAAGCGATTTAATCCTCTTCCATCGTAACGAAAGTCGTCACTTCTAAAGAATCCTCGACACCGTACATATCGGTGTAATATGCCATCCACGTAATCGTGGTATCCTTTTCTAGCGGTTCTTCAAGAAACATATACAAACGAGTTTCTACATCTTTAGGTATCAGCGGATAATTCGTATAAATGGTATCCCCACAACCTAAAAGCGTTACAATCCTTCCCGTATTAGAAGAAACTCCAAATCCATCGGGCAATTCTTTGCCATCAATATAATAGTTGCTCAAGAAATCATCTGTATGCCCATAATAGAAATAATACTTGCTATCATAGGGCTTGAGTATCAACGTGTCGAACAAGTCTTGCAATTTCTTTTCCGACAACTTGGGAACTTCAACATAGGCCGGCACGTAATCAATCAAGCGTTTTTTGCCATAATTGATGTAGGTCGTGTCGACTCGCGTCACATTTACCGTTAAATACTTGGCAGAATCCTTTACGGTACCATTTGCGCTTGCCACGCTATAACTATAGGAAAAGCACTCATGAATAAACATCAAGGAACAATGAAAATTATCATCCTCGATATCACAAGTCATCCTATCCGTTGTCGCCGTTACCGTATCTAGGGAATCTTTGCCCACATAGTAAACAAAGCTATAGACACTCACATCGGTGTAGGTTGTATCGCAAATATAATTTTCAGGGCAATCGTCTCTAGAACTTGCAGAACTTGTATTATCTCCGCAAGCCACAAAAATAATGATTAACTCAGTTAAAACAAAAAAACTAAAAACGCATTTGAACAAATGTTTTTTCATAGTTCAAATGTAGTTTATGTTTCGAGATTAAAAAGATTTCTTCGCGCTTTCCAGCGTCGCAATCACCTTGTCGCACCAGGCATCAAATTCGGGATCTTCTTTCTGGAATTCCGGATGTGCAAGCACATAATCAATGGTACGGCGGATACCCTCATCAAAGCGAACTTCGGCGCGAAAATTCGGCACGGCACGCTTGAGTTTGGAATTGTCAAACACCACCGAATTCGCCTTGTCGCCGATGAGGCTCCCGAGCAAATCGTAGTCACTCACATCCGCAAGGAATTGCGAAGATACGTAGTAGGGCTTGAGTTCAACACCCAGCGCATCGGCAACCGCCTTGTAAATCTGATTCCAGGTGAGCGTTTCGTCACTCGTAATCTGGAACGATTCTCCGATAGCGTGCACATTGCCCATCAGGCCCACAAAGCCGCGGGCAAAATCAGTGTTGAAGGTCATGGTCCAAAGGCTCGTACCGTCGCCGTGAATGATGACAGGCTTGCCTTCGAGCATGCGCTTTGCCACCTGCCAGCTGCCGTTCTTGCCGTGGACGCCCAGCGGGATGCTGCAAGGCGCGTGATGGCCATGCTGATGGTTCCCGTACCGCCGATGAAAAGTGCGTTCATTGTTTAGTAGGAAGTTAGAAGTCGGAAGTAGGAAGTTTCTGTCTACCGACTACTTCCTACTGTCTACTTTTACACCGTTGCGTGGGCCGCAATTTTGTAAATCTCGGTCACGTCCTTTGCCTTGAGCGGGACAAATCCCCAGCCGTCGCCCGGATTCAGCTTTTCCACCATTTTCGGGATGTCTTCTTCCTTGGCACCGAGTTCTGTAAAGTTAATCGGCATGCCGATGGAATGCAGGAAGCGACGGAATGCCTTGATGCCTTCGAGGGCGGTGGTCTTCGGGTTCTCGAAATTCATCTCGCAGCCGAACACGCGCGTCGCCATCTGCGCAAAACGCATCACGTTGTGGTCGACGACGTATTCCATCCAGGCGGGCATGATGACCGCAAGCCCCGCGCCATGGGCGCAGTCATAAAGCGCCGAAAGTTCATGTTCGATGGCGTGGCTGTTCCAGTCCTGACTGCGCCCGCAGCCCACAACGCCGTTGTGGGCTACCGTCCCCGCCCACATGATGTTTGCTCGCACCTGGTAGTTGGTCGGGTCGGCAATGGCGCGCGGGCCCTCCTTCACCATCGTTAAAAGCACCGCTTCGCACAGGCGGTCGGTGATTTCCACTTCGAGCGTATTCGTGAAGTAGCGTTCAAAAACGTGGGCCATGATGTCGGTAATGCCGCAGGCCGTCTGGTAGGCGGGCAACGTGCAAAGAAGCGCCGGATTCTGCACCGCGAACTTCGGGCGAATATGTTCGCTGCTGGCCCCCCGCTTGAGCATGCCGTCTTCCTTGGTCACCACGGAATCGCCACTACCTTCGGAACCGGCCGCCGCAATGGTCTGCACCACGCCAATCGGGAGCGCAGATGTCGCCGAGGCCTTGCCCTCGTAAAAATCCCAAAAATCGCCCTTGTAAGGAACACCCATGGCAATGGCCTTGGAGCTATCAATTGTGGAGCCGCCGCCCACCGCCAAAATAAAATCAATCCCATTTTCACGGACAATTTCAATACCCTTGTACACGAGCGAATCGTGCGGGTTCGGCTTCACGCCGCCGAGTTCCACATGCGGGATACCAGCCGCATCGAGGCTTGCCTTCACGCGGTCAATCAATCCCGAACGCACCGCAGAGCCACCACCGTAATGAATTAGCACCT
The DNA here is from genome assembly GCF_900142495.1 of Fibrobacter sp. UWOV1. Lineage (NCBI taxonomy): Bacteria > Pseudomonadati > Fibrobacterota > Fibrobacteria > Fibrobacterales > Fibrobacteraceae > Fibrobacter > Fibrobacter sp. UWOV1. The sequence goes on from NZ_FRBA01000001.1 coordinate 412,649, forward strand.
TGGTGCCGCCATACTTTTTGACGAGTTCACCGCATTCATTTTCGCGGTTCATACCGAATACGAATTCTGTGGGGCTGTAGAAGTTGAAATTATCCATGTTCCGTCCTTTTTTAGTTTTACCTAAAAATACAAGAAAATCCCGCCCAAAAGCAGGATTTTCTACTAAATGTTGTTCACACTAGAAAACACCATGTAAATAGTCTTTGTTAGACAACCACTGTCTATTTCCTACTGTCTACTTCCTACTACGTTGTATACTCGGCGTTGATCTTAACGTAGTCGTAGCTCAAGTCGCAAGTAAATGCGCTAGCCGAGGCGTGCCCGATGTTAAGCACAAGCGTTACTTTGTATTCACGCTGGCGGACTACCGCACGCAGAGCCTTGGTCTGTTCTTCGTCGAGCTGCACCGGGCGGCCGTTAGAAAGCACCTGCACGTCGCCAAAGAAAAGGTCCGTCTGTTCGGCGATCATGTTGCAGCCGCTACTACCCGCGCTGCTCAAAATGCGGCCCCAGTTCGGGTCTTCGCCGAACATAGCGCACTTGGCCAAGTTAGACGTACCAATGAAGCGGGCCATGCGCAAAGCCTCTTCGTGGCTTTCGGCCTTTTCGATGCAGAGTTCAATCAGCTTGGTCGCACCTTCACCGTCGCGAACGATATCCTTGGCCAGTTCCTTCATCACAAGCATCAGTGCGGCACGGAATTCACCCTGTTCGCTGAGCGTCAAGTCTTCGTACTTGAGGCCGCTCATGCCGTTTGCCAAAAGAATGCAAGTGTCGTTCGTGCTGGTATCGCCATCGACCGTTATCGCATTGAAGGAGTCTGCGATGTCGGCGCGGAATTCAGCAAAGAAATCGATCGGCAAAGCAAGGTCAGTGGTAATAAAGGCAAGCATCGTGGCCATGTTCGGGTGAATCATGCCCGAGCCCTTGCAGGCACCACCGATTGTCACCACACCCTTTTCGGTCTGGATTTCAACGGCATGGCTCTTGAGAGCAAGGTCAGTCGTGAGGATTGCGCGACCAAATTCTTCGGAAGCGTCAGCATGGAGCTTTTCCACAAGCTTCGGAATACCGGCTTCAATCTTGTCCATCGGCATCAGGTGGCCGATCACACCGGTGCTGCAAACGAGCACGCTCTTCGGAGTAAGCTTCAAGGCTTCTTCGGTAAGGACAGCCATGCGTTCTGCATCGCGCAGGCCCTGTTCGCCGGTACAGGCGTTTGCGTTACCGCTGTTCACCACAACGGCAGAGGCAAAGTGGGCATGTTCAAGGGCGGCTTTGTCGTAAAGCACCGGAGCAGCCTTCACCTTGTTCGTTGTAAACACGGCAAAGCAACGTGCAGCCTTTTCGCTCTTCAGAAGAGCCATGTCAGCGTTACCGCTGGCCTTGATGCCTGCACAAATTCCAGACGCGGTAAAGCCCTTCGGGGAGCAAACGCCGCCTTTTTCCAATACAGTGTACATAGTATCTCCTATTGTTTTTTTCACCCTAAATTATAGAAAAATGCGACAATGTTGAACACCCCCTGCTTCTGCCCCACAAAAAAATTCTAATTTAAGGTCATGGCTAAAACACCCTGTACTAAAGAAACATACGACAAGCTGGTTGAACGTTACACCTTCCTCAAAAAGGTCGAACGTCCCCGCGTTGTAGATGAAATGGAAGAAGCCCGCAAGCAAGGCGACCTGAGCGAAAACGCCGAATACCACGCCGCCAAGGAAATGCTGGCTCATATCGACCTGGAAATTCCCAAGCTGGAAGACCAGATTTCCAATGCAATTATCGTTGAATTCGACGCAAACTCCGACACCGTGCGCTTTGGAGCCACCGTTACCGCAAAGAATCTGGCTACCAAGAAGGAAGTCGTCTATCAGTTGGTAAGCCCCGAAGGCGTTGATCCGATGAACGGCAAAATTAGCTTCAAGAGCCCCATGGGTTCCGCATTCATGGGCAAAAAGAAGGGCGAAATTGTCGAAGTCGTGACCCCCAAGGGCAAGAACCGTTTCGAAATCGTCGACTTCAAGTAAGCTATGATTCTAGCCCTCATCGGCAAAGACCAGTTTTCCAAGGACAAGCAGGTCGACAAGTTCCTGACTGATGCCCTTGGAGACCGTAAGAACGATCCGCTTTCAAAGCAGATTGTGTATGCTTCCGATACGAACATTCCGTCGGTAGCCGGGCTCATTATGGAAAGCTGCGGCGCCGTTTCGATGTTTGCGCCGGAACAGGCGGTGGTCGTCCGCAATGCAGACGCCATGAAGGCCGATGAATCCAAGGCACTCGCCCGCTGGCTCAAAGACGCCCCCGATTGCAAGCTGCTGCTCGATTTTGACGAACTCCGCGCGACTTCGGAACTCTACAAGATTCTGCAAAAAGTCGGCAAAATCGAAAAGTACGAAGAACCCAAGCAGTACAAGATGCAGGAATGGATTGCATCGAATGTGCCCGCCCACTTCGGAAAACCGATCGAGCCCGCCGCCAGCCAATACCTGGCCGATGCCCTGGGCACCGACACCAAGCTTGTTTGCGAAGAATTGAAAAAGGTCCTTACCTACGATCCCGACTGCGCCAAATTCACCTACGATCTCGTGAAGACGATGATTATGCCCCGCCGCGAAATCCCGCCTTACGAAATCCTGAATTTTTTCGGCATGCGAGACGCCGTGGGCTTTACCCGCAAGCTTCACGATTTCCTTTACAACAATAGCAGCAAGAACGCCGACGCGATAAGCCTCGTGAATGCGCTCTACAGTCATTCCATAGACTTGCTGAACTTCATGTCGCTCACCGCCAAGAAGATGAGCGCCGAAGACGCAGCCAAGGCCTTGGGCAAGAACTATTTCTTGTTCTGCAAGCAGGGCAATGCCGCCGAATGTTGCCGACGTTGGGGCAAGCCGCTCCTTTGCCGCGTCATTCGCCGCCTCGCCGACCTCAATTACGAATTCAAGAGCAGCAGCTGGACAGTCACCAGCCAGGAACTCGCCCTCGCCGCACTTGTAGTGAGATAAGTCTGAATTCTGATTTCGGAGTTCAGATTTCTGATTTCAAAATTTGCAACACACTGGATTTTGCTTTATAAAAAAAGACGGACATAGTCCGTCTTTTTTTCTGAATTCATAATTCCGAAATCTGAATTAAACTAGTTCCAGCCGCCGTCTTCTTCGATTGCCGGAGCTTCGGGAGCCTGGTCAGCAGATTCGGACTTCGGAGCTTCCTGGGCGGGCTGCTGTTTCGGTTCCACGATCGGCGTTTCGCTATCAGTCGGTTCAGTCGTCGTCTGGGTCTTCTTGGCGCTCGGAGCACCATTGACGTCGGAAGACACTTCAGAAAGTTCCACAGAACCCACATAGTTGCGAATGATACGCGGAGTCACGAAGATAATCAGGTCACGCTTGGTAACGGCCTTGCGGCTGTACTTGAAGAGGTTGCCGAGCAGCGGGATATCCTTGAGGAACGGAATACCGGATTCGCTTTCGGTATTTTCGTTACGGGTAAGGCCGCCGATCACGACCGTTTCGCCATCAGCCACCACGACCTTGGTCTTGGCTTCCTGAGTACTGATCACCACCTGGCCCTTTTCGTCGTAGCCGTAGGAGTTGTTTTCGGGGTGCAGGTCAAGCAAAATGCGGTTGTCGCCAGAAACGTGCGGAGTCACAGTCAGCTTGATACCGGTTTCCACGAGCTGCGTCGAAGATTCACCACTATCGTCAATCACGCGGATAGAAACCTTGTCACCCATGAACACCTGGGCTTCGGTATTGTCGAGCGTAGAGACTTGCGGAGAAGCGAGCACTTCAGTAGAAGCGTCACCCATGATGTTCGAAATGGCAATCTGCAAGTTGTTGTCCAACAGGCTTGCGGTAATAGCAGTGGTTGCATTGCCCACAGCCGGAGAAGCACCACCGTTCGGCAAAGAATGGATTGCAGCGCTGGTACGGGTATCGCCAGAACCGCTACCCTGCGGAGTAGAAACCGTTCCCGGAGTCAGAGCCGTGGTACCCATTCTTGCGGTCCAGTCCACACCGAGTTCGCGAGCGCGTTCACTGTTCACGACCACGAGCTTGGCGGTAATCATGATCTGGAGCGTTTCGACATCGAGTTCGGTCAAGGCCTTTTCCATCTGTTCGATCTTTCCGTCGGTATCGTACACGATAATGGAATTCGTACGTTCCACTGTCGTAATGCGGCCACGGTTAGACTTCATGCTTTCAAGCACCTTCACCAGTTCTTCAGCCTTGGCGTGGTGAACCTGGAAATTCTTACGGACCAGCGGGGCATTCTGTTCGGCCTGGGCTTCTTCATCGGCAATCTTCTTCTGCTTTGCCTGATAAGTGCTGGAGCGCTGGATCAAGATGTACTTGTCTTCGATGATCCAAGTCAAGTCGTTCATGCTACAAACGATGTCGAGTGTTTCCTGCCAAGTCTTCTTGGTCACCTTGAGGCTTGTCTTACCCTTGACTTCGGGAGCAAGGATAATGTCCACACCGGCAATCACGGAGATAGAGCTAAACACGGCTTCGAAGTTCATGTCGACGAAACTGAAGTCATACAATTTCTTGTTGGGGGTTTGCACCGTACCTTCGGCAGGAGCACTCCATGCAGTAGTGAGACCCACCACCAAGAGAAGAACAGTAAGGATTTTTGTCATCTTTTTCACTTTTGACCCCCAAGTTTATCGGGAAGACCCATGGAGTAGCGACGGCTCACCCCGAATTCCTGAATCAGGAAGAGAACGTCAGTTTGTGTGATTTTTAAAACTTTTCCGTTGAGAATCTTGTCGCCTTCTTTGACGGTGTACGAGATAGACGGATTCTTGGATTCGACAAGAATTGCAACCGGCACATCCGATTCCCAAATGATACCCACCAGTTCGACCTGGTCAATATTGATACCTTCTTCGACTAAGCCATCGACTTCGACAAACGGATCGCGTCGGCCAAAGGAACTATAAGTCACGCGGTCTTCGTAGAGGCCATCGAGCTGGCTACCGATCTGCGGAGCACTTGTCGTGAGATTCGTACCGCGCTCCTTGTCAACTTGTTTCAAGCGTTCTTCTTGCACAGAGGAAAGTTCATCAAAGAATCCGACAGCGCGACGGTCGACGTAGCCGACCTTGTTACCGAACTGGACTTTGCGATACAAGCCCTTCATATCAAGACTTACCAGACGGTCTCCAAATACAAGACGCTGCATCACCTGAGCGTTTTCATTAGGAGAGGCATAGAATTCGGTTTCGTCGGCAACCACAATCAGTTCGCGAACAACCGGACGCAGGTGGAACGTCTGCGAGCCAGAAATAATCTTCTTGCTACCCTTGTCAAGATTCTTGACAAAGACATCGAAATTCGGCTTGTCTTCTGAAGACTTCATCCAGTCGCGAATGAAGATGCCCTTGGGCTGTGCAGACCAGAACATAAAGCCGTCCCTGTTGATTCCCTTTTCGGCAATCTGCAAAACAAATACGCCGTCTTGCACAAGAACTGCAGGCTGTACGGAATTCTTCAACTGCACCTTGAGACCGTTAGCGCCCCAAGTTACAGACTTCACGATAGAACCGGCTCCGATTCTGAATACAGGCGACTTCTGCGGACCGGCAAGACCAATCGTAATGGTGTTGTTCTTGTCGATGCTAGAAATATTCTGCATTACAATATTGTCATCGGCAACAATGCGGAACTGTTCCAGGCCAGAACCAATCAGAACCGTCATTTCTTTAAGCTTCGGGAGCAGAGCCGAAATGGCTCCGCCTTCGGCGATAGCCTTGTCGATTTGTTTCTGCTGTTCAGCCAAGAGTTTTTCTTGTTCGCGCGCAGCCTTTTCAGCAGCCTTCTTTTCTTCGGCGAGGCGCTTCTTTTCTTCGAGGGCGGCCTTCTCGGCAGCCTTCTTTTCGGCAGCCAAACGCTTTTTCTCTTCAAGAGCGGCACGTTCAGCGGCTTTCTTTTCTTCGAGAGCCTGCTTGGCAGCAGCCTTCTTTTCTTCGGCTAAACGCTTCTTCTCTTCAGCGGCCGCCTTTGCAGCAGCTTTCTTGTCTTCGATGGCCTGTTTTTCAGCAGCTTTCTTTTCTTCGAGAGCGCGCTTTTCGGCAGCCTTCTTCTCTTCGGCCAAGCGTTTCTTTTCTTCAAGAGCGGCTTTCTTTGCGGCCTTCTTTTCTTCGAGAGCGGCCTTTTCGGCAGCCTTCTTGTCAAGGGCAGCCTGCTTTTCGGCGGCCTTCTTACGGTCGGCATAGAGCTTCGAAAGCGTCCAGGATTTACCGCCCTTGCTCTTGAGCTTGATCAAGAAATTGGACTTGTCCAAAGCGATTTCGTTCTTGTCAGAGGTAATGGCAGCACCGACATCCATTTCAATCTTCAAGAAGGGCAAGCCCTTGTAGGCATCTTTAAAGACCTTCATGGACTTCACGAACTTGGAATTGGCATCGACATCGTAGTCACCTTCGCCAAGAGCAAATGTCGTTTCAGAGAAACCGACCGTCAACTTCTTCGAAGAAGCATCGTACTTCTGGAAGAACGTCGGCAAGTTCTTTTCGGACGTAAAGGCAAATACCACCTGGCAACCCTTCGCGTCACAATTAAAGCGAACATCCTTGATCTGGGCGGCACTTGCAAAAGCCGTAAAGGCGAGCAACAAAAGAAGAATCTTCATTTTCATTATTTGCCCACCTTCTTGGATGTGTACGTCGTAAGGTTGAACGTGACCGACATGGTAATCGGAGTCCAGCCGTGAGTTTCAGACTTTTCGACTTCAGCCTTGATACCCGAATAACGGTTCAGGCGAAGATTCGTAATGGCAGTCGGGTAATTGAAGTTTGCAATTTCTGCAAACAGGTAACCCAGCATGTGGTAGCCAGAATTGACTGCAATCGAGTAGCGGTTTTCGATATAGTGTTCCTTTTCGGCGCGACCTTCAGGATTGAACTTCTGGATCTGCACCATGGAACTACGAATCACCGCGTAAAGGTCCTGCAAGCGCAGCGGCACCTTTTCTTCTTCGGGGAACATTTCCTTCAGCTTTTCGAAATCCTTTTCGGCCTGGGCCAATTGCATTTCGAGTTCTGCCACGCGATGTTTCTTGGCGTTGATCTTATCCAGTTCAGCCTGAGCCGACTGGAGATCGCGTTCCAAGGATTCGCGCTGATAGGTAAACGGATCCCACATGTAGTTATACACTAAATGTGCGGCAGCCATAATCAAGAGGCACACGATTATGGCGTATACGTTTCGTTTGTCTTTAAGATCTATCTTACCCATTATCACCCTCCCCAAGGCCAAGGTCCCGCTTGAGGATTACCTTGATGGTGAAATTATAGGCTTCTTTCCCTTCCTGTTTCGAGGTCGAGATGGTCACCAGCGAAACCGACTCGATGCTCACCTGCTTCTCGAGTTTTACCATGTATTCGGCAACTTCCGAGAAGTCGTAAGTGACACCGCGCATTTCAAGATCGAATTCACCCATCTGGTTAATGCTTGTAATCCACATGTTAGGCGGAAGCACCGACGAGATGTTTTCGAACAAAATAACCCAGCGTTTCTTGCTCACCTGAATAGACTTGAGTGCGTTGATCTTTGTGTTGATCACGCCCTGTTTCTGTTCGAGGTCAGAAATCTTGGAAAGCAGCGGACGTTCGCGTTCCACTTCTTCCTGAACACGCGTCAGTTCAGTGCTCAGACCGCTAATGGTTTCGTTAATATAGGTCTGCAACATGAGCACGGCGACAATTGCGACAATCAGTCCAACTGTCGGCCAAATAATGCGCCGGTCCGTTATCCATGTAAAGTCTTTCTGCTTCTTGCGGTATTCCGGAGGAAGCAAGTTAATGGAAATGGCCAAGGCATTTCTTGTGGTTTCTTTTTTCGTAGACGCCATTAGAATTTCCTCATCGCCAAGCCCAACGCAGGGGCATAAATATTAGACAAGGCAATAGAAAGTCCGCCTTCGCCGAAAACCTTGGAATCACAAGGCACGAGCCTGAACGGATTCACCGTATCGGTTTCAATGCCAGCGTGTTCCGCGACAAATTCCCTTAGACCAGGGGCGGCGGCTCCGCCTCCGCCCAACAAGATTTTGTCGAGCGGTTTAGAATCTTCCGAAGACGAGAAGTAGCGGATACCGATATCGATCTGCGCCATCAGGTCCTCGTATGCCAGTCGGAGCGCTGCTTCGACTTCAGCTTCAGAGAATCCATCCACAATGGACAGGTCACCCTTGCTTAAAATTTCATGACATTTTTCAGAATCGATGCCCAAGTTCATGCAGGTCTTGCTGATGACCATATCTAGGGAACCACCAGCCATGGCACGCATCGAATGGAACTGGCCATCCTGAACAAAAGCAACGCTCATCTTCTTTTCGCCGATATTGAAGATGGCGACGGTCTTGTCCTTTTCGGAGTCTTCTACCGTCGCAACGTAAGCATTTAGCAGGCCAAAAATATCGACATCCAGCGCCGACAGTTTGAGCCCACGGCGATTAAAGAACTGAGCCCAAGAGTCCAAAAGAGCACTCTTTGCAGCCACCACATTCACCTTGACATCGTCACCTTCGCGAGAATAGATTTCGTAGTCAATCACGTTGTCCTGGTCATCGAAGGGAGGACGGGACTGGGCGGTCTGAAGAATAATGGCGGCTTCATTTCCGTTTTTCGGGACCTTAACGGACAAGCGATCCACCAGCACACCACCGGCACCGGCTCCGCAGTTCACCGAAGCGACAATTTCGCAGGAATCATCAATCGGATGGCGAATCAAGAGCTTTGCCATCGCTTCGGCAAGCAGTTCTGCACCATCCTTTTCACGCTTCCCTTCCTGATCAGTCGGGGCATCCCCTTCGCGCACCTGGATTTCACCGTTTACGATGCATCCATCCGGCACGCGTTCCAGGTCGGCATCCAAAACAATCTTGTTTCCGCTCGCGCCATGCAAGACCTTTACGTACTTGATGCTGTAATGGCCAACATCAATACCGACGGTCTCGCGCATGCCACGGATTTTAGAAATCAATCCTAAAGCCAAAGTTAACTCCGATTGTAAAACATTTCCTTACTAATTCTACCTTTATAAAAGGAGAATGTCAAGCGAAAAATTCATCTAAGTCATTGAAAATGAACTACTTAGACCTCTTTTACCCACTTTTTCGTCTCTTTTTTTGACTTGCTCAGCTCAAACAGGTACTGAAGCACCCTTTCCTGGGTCCAACCGAACTTACCACGGAAAGAGGCCGTAAGGCAATAGTAATTAGGAAATTCTTGGTTTCTTTGGCCTAAATTGCGCAAAATCTCAATTTCCACGTCTTCGTCACCGAAACTCGGGAGTTCAAACTGGATACGCATGTGCTGGCCCGGATAGCATTCTTTGGGCAGTCCAATCATGATACCGCCAGCAGAAAGGTCAAGCAAAGTCCCGTACAATGTTTCGCCATTTTCGAACACGGCCGTTACAGGGAAGGCGACCTGTTCACGAACCCAGCGACGCAACTGGCGCTTGTCCAGGGACGAGGAATGAGGTAAAACTAAATTTGCAGAATCATCGAGGCGACGGATAGACACCGTGGTCGAATAAATGGCATCGTCTGGGCGAGTCCAACGAATACGAAAGTCACGTCCGACAAAAGACTTGGCCGGACCGTCACTTCCATCGTAAGAGATTGCCCATTCCTTTTCGGTACGCCATACAATTTCGGATCTCTTAATCAAGGTTCCGTTGTCGGGAATCATGTCAATTCGGTCGCCAACATTAAACTGTCTGGTCGAATAGATTTCAGACAAAGGATTCGAGGCCGTGAAGTTCATCTTGTTGCGCAAGCGCTCCACTGCTTCCAGGGTTTCATCGCGGACATCGAACACGTTGCGCGCATCATAGAACGCTGTAACAGCCTGCTCAAAAAGGCCCGACGAATTCAGAATGGCGTCCTTGTTTTCAAAAGTCGACTTTCTGATTATTTTGTCCAAAGTCCTTTTTTCTTTGTCCGAAAAACCACGTTCTGACACCTTTTCGTCAAACAGCTGAGTTCCAAACATTTCTTCGTTTTCACGACGACTATTAATGCAATGGATTTCCCACAGTGCAAATAACGCAAAGAATAAACAGATGATGAACGCAACAAAGACTATAACAAGGGGATGCGGGGGCCACGTCAGCAGCTCACGCCACATCAAAACCAGATCAGACAATTGTTGCAGCAGATTAGACATAGTTTTTCAGAAGACCGAACTAAAGTTTCGTCCACACTCCGCTAACGAAGGTCGCCAGAATCGAAGACGGAAGCGTCTTGCCCAGCAACGGAGAATTACTCACGTGGCCTGCAAAATCCTTCTTGGAAACTTCGTGCGGCTTATTCGGATCGAGAATCACGATGTTTGACATCTTTTGAGTGTTTTCGTCAAAGGCCGACTTTGCGCCGACCAACTTTGCAGGGGCAAGCGACAGAAGTTCAATGGCGCGAGCCTCGCCCACTCTGGCACACAGCTCCTTCCAAATGGCAGGGAGTGCGATTTCAAGAGATAGCGCTCCCGGCACGGAATCTTCGAAGTTCACTTCGGTATCCTGGCCAAGCACCGGCGTGTGGTTCATGCTGATTGCATTCACCGTACCGTCTTCAATACCTTTCCACAAGGCCTCGCGGTCAGCAGCAGAACGAATCGGAGGCAGAATGTGGTATGCAGAATCCAAGGTTTCCAGGCAGGAATCGTCCAAAAGCAAATGGTACAAGCCGACATCGCACGTGACATCGATACCCTTCTTGCGGGCTTCGCGCACGAGGTCGAGCGTTTCGCCACAAGTCACCTGCTTAAAGTGCACCGGCACCTGCAAGAATCGGGCCATTTCGAGCACCGTATGGGCGGCAATGGTTTCAGCAATGCGCGGGATTCCCTTCATGCCGAGCATGTCGGAGTAGGCGCCTTCATGCACACAGCCATGCTTACGGAGCGACTTGTCCAGCGGCTGGAAGAAGAATCGCTTGTTAGTCATTTTGCCGTATTCCATGGCAAGACGGATAAAACGTGTCGAAGGAATCGCTTCGTTGCCGTCACCAAAGCCGGCAACGCAGTCATCTTCGGCGAGTTCCATCATTTCGGCGAGGCTGTCGGAACCGAAGCCCTTGCTGTATGCGCCCAGGAACTTGATATCGAAACGGTTGGCAAAGTTGTATTCCAAATCAGGCGAGTTCACGCGGAACTTCATTGCCGAAAGCTTGTCCGCATCATCAATCGGATTGGCAGCGCTTTCGTACAGGGCGCCGCAAAAGCCGCCACGGTGCAAGGCATCAAGGCCATCTGCAAACGTGTAGACGTCGTCGCGGAGCGGTTCCATAAAATCAACACCCAAGCCAAACAAGGCTGGCATTACCAAGGCGCCACCACAATCGAATTCTTCTGTAGCAAGCCCCTTTCCCTGTTCGAAAGCGACTTCTTTACGATCTTCAAAAGACTTGCCGTTCCAAACTTTCGCGTTCTTGAGGACGAGATTCTTGATATTCAATTCCTTATGCATTTTCATTTGCACGACCTCCAGCCAAAAGGTAAAGCACTGCCATACGCACGGCAACGCCGTTAGTCACCTGATCCAAAATCACGGAATGTTCACCGTCAGCGATATCGCTGTCCAGTTCCACACCGCGGTTAATCGGACCCGGGTGCATCAAGATGACCTTGTCCTTGGCTTCAGAAAGGACCTTCTCGGTAATACCGAAGAAGTTGCGGTATTCGCGCATGCTCGGGAGGAGCGCGTCGTCCATACGTTCCTTTTGCAAGCGGAGCGCAATCACGGCATCGGCGTCTTCGACAGCCTTGTAGACATCGGTTTCCCAAGAGACGCTACCCGCAAGTTCCTTGTACTGCAGAAGTTCGGTATTGCGCGGCACCAAGGTGGAAGGTCCGCAAAGCGTCACGTGAGCACCCATAGTAGTCATGCCCCAGATATTACTGCGGGCCACGCGGCTATGGCGGATATCGCCTACGATTGCCACCTTCTTGCCTTCGAGTGTTCCAAGTTTTTCTTCGACCGTGAGCATGTCCAACAGAGACTGCGTCGGGTGTTCGTGGGCGCCGTCGCCCGCATTCACGATAATGGCGTCGCTGTGTTCGGCGAGGAACTTGGGTACCCCAGTCCCCTTGTGGCGGACCACCACGATATCGATTTTCATCGACTCGATATTGCGGAGCGTGTCGACCAGAGTTTCGCCCTTCTTGACACTGGAGTTCGAGCTTGCGAAGTTCACCGTGTCGGCAGAGAGGCGCTTTTCGGCCAGTTCAAAACTCGTGCGAGTACGGGTACTGTTCTCGAAGAACAGGTTCACCACCGTCATGCCGCGAAGGCTCGGGACCTTCTTGACCGGGCGTTCCAAAATTTCGCGGAACTGCTTGGCGTTATCCAAAATAGTACGAATATCGGACTTGGAAACTCCCTGGAGTCCGAACAAATGCTTGATCTGAAGTGCGCTCACGTTATCCCTCCACTTCTACGAGGTATACAGAATTTTCTTTGTCAATCGGTTCGATTTGCACGCGGACTTCCTGGTCCTGTGCGGTCTCGACCGTAAGTCCTACGCAATCGGGCGCAATCGGAAGTTCGCGGTGACCACGGTCCACCAGCACGCAAAGGCGAATGGCCGCCGGGCGTCCGAGGTCTAGAATCGCCTGCATGGCAGCACGCACCGAGCGGCCCGTGTAGAGCACGTCATCCACGAGAATCACCGTCTTGCCCTCAACCGAGGCCGGCATTTCGGTGACTCGGATTTCGGTCGTACCGACATGTTTACGGTAATGGAAGTCGTCGCGGTAGAAGGTCGCGTCGAGGCTACCCATCGGCACAGTCTTGTTAAACTTTTGACTTAAGCGTTCGCAGATTTTTTTTGCGAGAGGGATTCCGCGGCTTGCCATGCCGAGCACCACCATGTCATCGGCAGTCGGGTGCATTTTGGCAAGCTTTGCCGCCATTTCGTCGAGAGCGAATTCCATTGCCTGGGCAGACAGGAGCTCTCTGATTTTTTTGCAGTTGTCTTTCATAAATAGTAGACAGTAGGAAGTTCGAAGTAGGATGTTTTTCTGTTAATCTAGCATTTTTTATGGTTTTTCGCCTTTAAGTACAGAAATAGACCCCATTTTTTTGTATATATAAGAAAAGAAACATCAAACCCCGGTAAAGCCTTGCCGGGACATTAACAGGAGATTCCATGTTCAATCAGCTTGGCAAACCCGAAGCAGGCGAAACGATCGCCATCATGAAGACCAACCACGGCACCATGAAGCTGCGCATTTTTGAAGATATCGTCGGCGAATGCGCCACGAACTTCGTCGAACTCGCCAAGCAGGGCAAGTACGACGGCGCACCGTTCCACCGCATTATCAAGGACTTCATGATCCAGGGTGGCGACTTTACCCGCAGAAACGGCACGGGTGGCCACTCCGCCAAGGGTCCCGGCACCACGATCGGCGACAAGTACGACCCGCGCCTCACCCACATGCGCGGCGCCCTGAGCTGGGCAAAGACCGCCATGCCGAACTCCATCGGTAGCCAGTTCTTCATTGTCCACGGCGACAACGTGCACTTCTTGGACCACGACCAGGTTGGCCCCGGCCCCGCTGACGGCTACTCCGTATTCGGCCAGCTTTACGAAGGCTTCGAAGTCCTCGACGAAATCGCAGGCGTCAAGACCGACCGCCGCGACGCCCCGTACGAAGATGTGATCATCGAATCCGTGACTATCGAAAAGGCGTAATTAGTCGATAGAGCTTAGTTGGTAGAGCTTAGATAGATTGCCGAGCTTCGCTCGAAATGACGCTATTCTAAGCTCTAAATTCTAAGTTCTAAGCTCTAAAGAGAAAAAAAATCATTTTTTTTCTCTTTGTCCCTTGACAAGTCAAATTAGTTCTTCTATATTTGGCTCGTCCTTCGGGGTTATAGCTCAGTTGGTAGAGCGCCTGCATGGCATGCAGGAGGTCAGGAGTTCGACTCTCCTTAGCTCCACTAGACAAGAACCGTTTGCATAAGCAAACGGTTCTTTTTTTCACATCACATAAATCCTGCAAAACAAACAACCTCGTCCGCTAGTTTGTAATAATTTTGTATTTTTGTGGTATGGATACTACAATCTTGAACAAACTCGCTAAAATCACCCGTAAGGGAATGTTCCTGGGTACAATGGCCAGTTTCGCCATGATGCCCTCCGCATTTGCCGCCGAATGCAACGAAAAGACCATGGATGCCTTCGCCTACGAAGACTGCATCAAGGCCAAGTCCGGCGAAAAAGTATCTAACGACAACTTCGGTGCAAGCGCCGAAGCAAGCAAAGTCAACAACGCCGACGGCATGGAGCAAAAGAGAGTTCTCAAAGCAGACGAACCGACTTACCGCCCGTTCGACCGTGACGCTTACTTGACCTCGAGTTTTGGCGAAAACCGCGGCACGCGTTACCACGCAGGCTTTGACTATTCCACCCAGATGGAAGAAGGCTGGCCCATTTACGCCCCCGAAGACGGCAAGGTTGTAGAACTTAGAGTTTCTCCATTCCATTACGGAAAGCTGATGCTCTTCAAAGGTAAAAGCGGAAAGACCTGGGCATTCGCACACCAGAGCAGCTTCGGCAAACTCGACGACCAGATTATCAAGAAACAGTATTCCTCCAAGAAGAACGACGTCACCATCAAGACAAATGCAAGCTACAAGAAGGGCGACACGCTGACCTTCTCGGGCAGCACCGGCATTGGCAACCCGCACTTGCACTTGGAAGTCCGCCTGGACAATGACCGCATTATTAACCCCGTGCAAGCAGGCGTCGTGATTACCGACACCTTGGCACCGCAGATTTTTGGCATTGCCGTATGGCAGGGCAACCACCTCGCCGTCACGAATCCGGAAGCCATCAGTAAGGGCTGCGTCGAAACACCGGTGAAAAACGAATTCAACTTGAGCATGGCCGTTAAGATTGCTGACTACAGCCGTGAGCCCAAGGACAATCCGATGTCTATACGCCGTCTTACCGTGTGGCGCTACGACGAAAAGATTTTTGAAGAAATTCTCGACACTCTGCGTTACAGCAAGATGGCTCTGATCCGCGACCAGCTCTTGTGGGCCGAAGAAGCCGACACTGCAGGCGACTGGCACTTTGTGAACGCCAAGCTCGCTCCGCTTTCGACTTACACCATCGAAGCCGAAGACTACAGCGGCAACAAGGTGAGCAAGAAGTTCACGTTCCACCCGCGCTGCAAGAGCGACAAGCCCATGCAGTTGTACAAGGACCAGGCCTCTCCGCTGTTCACGTTCCTTAGCCGCCCGATGCTCGATTTGTTCCGCTGCAAGAACGGCATGAAGTTTACCGCCATGACCGGCGACAAGGTGATTGAAGAAGATATGTGTAAGGCACTCAAGCCGGCACCGATTACCATCGGCCGCCTCCTTGAAATCTACCCCGAAATGACAAGCATCCACTACACCGCTGACGCTAGGTCCACTGGCGACGGCGTCGCTGCCGATGCAAGCATCGAACTTTACGCATTCAACCAGTACCAGAGAAGCGTGAACTGGTCTACCAAGCTTGGCAACGTGGGCGTCACACAGAAGCTCACCGGCATTCCGACGGGCCGCGACACCACCAAGAAGATTTTGGCTGTCACCCGCACGCATACCGACAGCCTGGATTACTTTGAATTCCACCCGAAGGGCATGCAGCTCGGTAATTGGACCGTTTGCATCGACAATCCGGAAAACAACCAACCGCTTTACTGGCTCGGCGAAACGACCCGCAACTGGTTCTACTTTAGCAAGCAGACCAAGGGCAAGAACCGCTGCGCTACCATGAACGAAATCCGCGACATTACCAACATCGAAAGCACCGAAGCGCCGACACTCGGATTCCCCTACTGGTCAGACATGATGATTAGCGGCGTACGTCAGCCGGCCCTGAAGGTTCCGGTACAGTTCAAGTACGCAGGCATTCCTGACGGCAACGCCATTACGGTGCAGGTCGGCAAGAAATGGGTTGCTGCCGAATACGATTCCGAGCCTCGCGAAATCGTGATTGAAGGTGCCCAGCTCCCCGAAGAAGGAACCTTCACCATCAAGCTCGTGGACGAAGCCGGTCACAAGGCAAGCTATAACGTAGACATCCCCGAGATGTAACATGGCACGCCTGACTGAAGCCGAAGCTCTAGATTTATTTTTAAACGCCCCGCTCGACGAACTCTGTGCCCGCGCGAATGCCGAAAAGGAACGCAGGCACGGCAAGTCTGTGTATTGGGTGAACAACCGCCAGATTAACTACACCAACGTGTGCGTGTTGCACTGCAAGTTCTGCGCGTTCTCTAAAATCAAGAAGGATAGCCCCACCGCCTACGACTGGGATTACGGCACCATTCGCAACAAGGCCGCCGAAGCCATTGCAGGCGGCGCCCGCGAACTGCACATTGTAGGCGGGCTGCATCCGGACCATCCGTTCGATTACTACATCGAAATGTTGCGTAAGCTGCGCGTGGAATTCCCTAAAGTGAACCTGAAGGCGTTTACCGCTGTGGAGATTTGCCACTTCGCGAAAATTTCGGGACAGACTCCGCTACAGATTATGACCACGCTGAAGGAAGCAGGCCTTGATGCACTGCCCGGTGGCGGCGCCGAAATCTTGGTGCAGGATGTTCGCGACCAGATTTGTCCGGGCAAAGAAACTGGCGAAGAATGGCTCGACGTTCATCGCGCGGCCCATAAGATTGGAATCCCGACGAATGCGACGATGCTTTTCGGACATATCGAAAAGATTGAAGATCGCATCGCCCACATGAAGATGTTGCGCGACTTGCAGGACGAAGCGCCGGGCTTTTTTGCATTCATTCCGCTGGTGTACCATCCGGAACACAATGCGTTGCATAAAATCGTTCCGAACATTACTAGCGAAGAAGACATTCTGCGCACGGTCGCCGTCGCAAGAATTTTCCTCGACAACTTCCCGCACATCAAGGCCTACTGGATCCAGATGGGAATCGAGACCGCAATGAAGGCGCTCCACGCCGGCGCGTCTGATTTGGACGGTACGATTATCGAAGAAAAGATTACGCACGCCGCCGGCGCCACGGTTCCCGTGGGCATGAGCCCCGAGCGCATGAAGTCCCTGATTACAAACGAAGGGCTCGTGCCAGTGGAGCGCGATGCGCTGTACGAACGATTTTCTTAACGCAAAAAAGCAGGATGAAATCCTGCTTTTTTTGCTTAATCGATTAAATCGACATGCGCCGCAATGCAAAATGTGAATGACTAATTCCTCATTCCACACCACACATTACACATTGTACTACTGTCTCGTCAGCGTCTTGTACCTGATGGGCTTCGGATTGTCGGCATCTTCGCCCAAGCGCTTGCGGCGGTCGGCTTCGTATTCGCTCCAGTTGCCTTCGAACCACACGACCTTCGAATCGCCTTCGTAAGCGAGGATATGCGTGGCGATACGGTCCAGGAACCAGCGGTCATGGGAGATAATCACGGCGCAGCCTGCGAACTTGAGGATAGCCTGTTCCAGAGCCTGCAACGTTTCGATGTCGAGATCGTTGGTCGGTTCGTCAAGGAAAAGTACGTTGCCCGGTTTCTGCAGGTTCTTCGCCATGAGCACACGGTTGCGTTCACCACCCGAAAGGGCCGTCAGCTTTTTCTGCTGGGCGGCACCCGTGAAGTTGAAGAGTCCGCAGTAGGCGCGGCCATTCATCTTGCGGTCACCCACCATGATCTCGTCGTTACCGCCGGTGATTTCTTCCCACACGGTCTTGGAATCGTCGAGGCTGTCGCGGCCCTGTTCCATGCTGATGATTTCAACGGTCTCGCCAATCTTGAGCGTACCACCATCGGGCTTTTCCTGACCCATAATCATCTTGAACAACGTTGTCTTACCTGCACCGTTCGGGCCGATAATGCCCACGATGCCAGAACGCGGCAAGCTAAAGTTCAAATCGTCGAAGAGCACCTTGTCGCCAAAGGCCTTCTGCAAGTGTTCCGCCTGAATCACGATATCGCCCAGGCGCTTGCCGTTTGCAATGTGGATCTGCGCCACCTTGATCTGTTCGCGAGAATCTTCGGCGAGCAAGTCTTCGTAAGCCTTCAAGCGGGCCTTGCTCTTGGCCTGGCGTGCCTTCGGAGAAGCCTTCACCCATTCCTGTTCGCGAGCGAGGCGCTTCTGACGATCAGATTCACCCTTTTCTTCGTTCTTCATGCGTTCAAGTTTCTGGTCAAGCCACTGGGCGTAATTGCCTTCCCAAGGAATGCCGCGACCGCGGTCAATTTCCAAAATCCAGTTCGTTACGTTGTCAAGGAAGTAACGGTCATGCGTCACTAAAATCACGGAGCCCTTGTATTCACGGAGGTGGCGTTCGAGCCATGCAACCGTTTCGGCATCCAAGTGGTTCGTCGGTTCGTCAAGGAGCAACAAATCCGGTTCTTCGAGAAGCAAGCGGCAGAGAGCCACACGGCGCTTTTCACCGCCGGAGAGGTTCGTCACCGGCCAGTCGCCCGGCGGGCAACGAAGTGCGTCCATCGCAATTTCGATATTACGGTCGAGGCTCCACAAATCCTGAGCGTCGATGATATCCTGAAGCTTTGCCTGTTCGTCGAGGAGCTTGTTCATCTCGTCGTCTTCCATCGGTTCAGCAAACTTCATGGATATTTCGTTGAAGCGGTCCAGAATGGCCTGCTTTTTCGCGACAGCCTGCATCACGTTTTCCTTGACGGTCAGGTTCGGGTCCAGCTGCGGTTCCTGCGGCAGGTAGCCCGCGGTGCGGCCCGGTTCAATCCACGCTTCGCCCTGGAATTCCTTGTCGATGCCCGCCATAATGCGGAGGAGCGTCGACTTACCGGCACCGTTCTGGCCGATGATGCCAATCTTTGCGCCATAGTAGAAACTGAGGGAAATATCCTTCAGCACCTCCTTGTTGGGCGGATAGGACTTGGTCATCTTGTACATGTAGAAAACGAATTTTTCTGCTTTATTCTGTTCGGCCATAATTAGCTCGCTTCGCTTCGAAATGTGAGGTGTGAAGTGTGAAATGTGAAGTTTGATCAAATATAACAAATAAACCTTTACTATACTTGTGTCATGAAGTTCGTTTACGCCATAATCGCAAGTCTGGTCTTTGCCATCTGCGCTCATGCACAAGACAACTTCCAGCGATTCTCATTGCTGCCCTTTGGCGCCTACACCGAAGAAACCAAGATTCAGTACGGTGCTGTATTCGTCCTGTTCTTCAGGCCATTCCAAGAAGGCGAAAACATTTCTTCGATGGATTTTATTGCACGCGGAACCACGCGCGGGCAGTTCCAATTCCAGTATGCCCCGAACTTGTGGCTTTTCCAAGACCATTTGCACATTCCGGCAAAACTCAACTTGAACAAGTGGCAATACTCGCTATTTGAACGAGGCGCCCGCGGAGATTTTGACCGCATAGACGAATACAAGAGCACCTTTATCTACGGCAAGATTCCCTTCGAAATGAACTTCGGCATTTCGAACAACATTCCTCTGCGCTACGGAATTGTATTAGAAGGTGAAGCCCGCGACAACGAACTCGGAAGCGACATCCCCAAAAATTACCAAGACGGATTTTATTTGGGCGGCGGCTACCTTTTGGTTCTCGATAAAAAAGACAACAACAACTGGCCCACCAAAGGCTACTACGCAAGCTTCGAAGAAATCTTTTTCGGCGGCGACTTTAGCTACCACACTGAAACGTTTGACGCAAGATTCTACGCTCCCCTATTCTGGGAAACTTCCATCGCTCTCGGGCTTTACGCAAAGCAGAGCCGCGGCGACAATGTTCCGCTCGGCTGCCTCGCCGGCCCCGACGGCACCAAGCGATTCCGCGGCGTAGAATCAGGAATCTGGAACGACACGCAGGCCTTAATCTGGCAAATGGAATTACGCAGGCCGCTCTTCTGGCGATTCGCAGGCGTTATCTTTGGTGAAGCCTTGCAATCCGCGCCTTACTTTAGCGAACTCTTTAGGCGCCAAGTGCATTACGCCGTAGGCTTCGGCGGACGCCTCGCCTTGAACAAAAGCGAAAAGCTGCACGCCCGCGGCGACCTTTCGCTTGTCGACGGCAAGCACATCGGCATTACGATTGACTTGAGAGAATCGTTCTAATTTTTATCAAAATGCATACAAAAAAGGCCGCGAGTGAATCGCGGTCTTTTTCGCAAGTGTATAGATTCTTCGACTCCGGCGTTACACGCCTCCGCTCAGAATGACACCGAAACGGCTATTTGACGGAAGCAGTCAACAGCTTGGTAATCGCACTGACGTATTCAGCGGGGTTCGGGAGCGGAGAACCTTCGGCAAGTAGAGCCTGACCGTAGAGGGCCTTCGGCCAATCGCCCAGGTCTTCCTTGGCTTCGACTTTCTTCTTGAGCATTTCGCAAATCGGGTGCGTCGGGTTGATTTCCAGAATGCGCTTGCTCTTCGGCAAGTTCTTCTGGCCCATCGCCTTCATCATGCGTTCCATCTGGGCGCTCATGGCGTCTTCACTGGTGACGAGGCAGCAGGGACTATCCTTCAAGCGGCTGGACACGCGGACTTCCTTGATGTCTTCGTCCAAGACCTTCTGCAGGTTTTCGCAGAGTCCCTTGAAGATGCCCTTGTTAGCTTCTTCGGCCTTCTTTTCGTCTTCGGTCTTTTCGAAGTCCACGTCGCCGCGAGCGATGTCGTGGAACTTCTTGTCGCCGAATTCGGTGAGGCTAGACATCATGAATTCATCGATGCCGTCGCTCATGAGCAACACCTCGTAGCCCTTGGCCTTGAAGGCTTCGAGCATCGGGTTAGACTTCACGGCATTCTTGTCGCCGATGAGGTAGTAGATTTCCTTCTGGCCTTCCGGCATGCGCTTCACGTATTCGTCGAGGCCCACGAGAGCGTCGCCTTCAGTCTTGGTGCTTTCAAAACGGAGCAACTTCTTGAGTTCGTCAAGATGTTCCCAGTTCATGTAGAAGCCTTCCTTAAGGACCATGCCGAGTTCACGCCACCAGGCGTTGTACTTCGCGGCATCCTTGTCGGCCATGTTCTGCAAGGTGTCGAGCACCTTCTTGATTACATGCTTACGGATGTTGGTGATGATCTTGTTGTTCTGCAAGATTTCGCGGGACACGTTCAGTGGCAAGTCCTCGCTATCGACCACGCCGCGCACAAAGCGCAGCCAAGGCGGCAGCAGGTCCTTGCAGTCGTCCATGATAAAGACTTTCTTCACATAGAGTTTCAGGCCATGCAAAGCATCGTTGTGCCAAATGTTGAACGGAGCCTTGGACGGAATGTAGACCAAGCTCCAGAATTCCTGGGAACCTTCGGCGTGGCTGTGGCTCCAAGCGGCCGGTTCGTCGGCTTCGTGGCTGATGACGTTGTAGAAATCCTTGTACTGTTCTTCGGTGACTTCCTTTTCGCTCTGGCGCCACAATGCCTGTTTTTCGTTCAGGCGTTCTTCCGGCTTTTCTTCGAGTTCGCCCTTGTCGTTCTTGGTCGGTTCCGGGTGGAAGTAGATGCCGTAGCTTACAAAGCCGCTGTACTTCTGAACAATGTCCTTGATCTTCCATTCGCTTGCGAAATCTTCGGCATCCTCGTCGTCCTTCAGGTACAAAGTAATCTTGGTACCCACCTTGTCGCGCGGGGCTTCAGAAATTTCAAATTCGCCCGTGCCTTCGGAAGACCACAGGTAACCCTGAGTTTCGCCGGCCTTAAGGGTCAACACTTCGACCTTCTTCGCGACCATGAACACGGAGTAGAAGCCCACGCCGAACTGACCGATCAAATCGACGCTGCCCTTGTCGCCTTCCTTCAAATTCTTGATGAAGTTCTTGGTGCCGCTACGGGCGATGGTGCCCAGGCAGTTGATCAAGTCTTCCTTGTTCATGCCGATACCGTTGTCTTCCACAACGATTCTCTTGCCTTCCTTGTTCACCGAGATGTCGATGCGGAGCTGCGTGCCCTGCGGAAGCAAGTCGGCGTTAGAAAGCGAAAGGAAGCGGCGCTTGTCGAGCGCATCCGCCGCGTTAGAAACGAGTTCGCGGAGGAAGATTTCCTTGTTGCTGTAAAGGGAGTTGATCATCAAGTTCAGCATGTCGCGAACTTCGGTCTGGAATTCCATCTTCTCTGTTGCCATTTTTCTGTCCTTTGTCATCCCCGCGAAGGCGGGGATCTCCTTGATGTTTAATTTTCAAGCGGTCTAGGCCGCCACAATGTTTCAAAATGAAACAAAATGGCAGTCCTGCCTTGTTTTCGCTATAGAAGATGCAAGAACCGTGCCAATAAAAGACCGTTCGGCTCTACCGAATAAACAAGAATACGATATCGCCTCACTCCCACCTAAAGGTGGCCATGTACACTAAGGCCTAAAAAGGCCAAGTGTCCAAAGGTCGCAACCACGCCTCGTTAATACGAGGCGCTTGTCGCTCACAAAAGACCGTTTGGCATAAAAGAAAAAGGGGCTCGATTGAGCCCCGACATTCAAACCGCTTTCGCAACCTTACTTGATAAAGATCAGTCCGAAGATACCCACGGCCCACACGTACCAGGCGAAGTGCTGGAACTTGCCCTTCTGCAAGAAGGTCATGAGCCACTTGAGGGCAATAATGCCGAAGATGAAGGATACCAACATTCCCACCAGAAGTTCGGGGGTAAAGCCACCGGCATCGGCACACTTCAATGCCTTTTCCGGGTCCAGTAGCGCTTTTTCGGGAGTCATGCTCTGGCACTTGATCCACTTGATGCAGTCGAGGAGTGCTGCCCCGCCCACGGCCGGAATGCTCATGAGGAAGCTGAATTCACCCGCGTACTTGCGGTTCACGCCCATGAACATCATGGCGCTGATGGTAGAACCGCTGCGGCTGATTCCCGGAATGCAGGCAATGCCCTGAACAACGCCCGTCACCAACGCGCGCCACCAGTTCATCTTAACGCCTTCGTTATCCGGATGCTTGGCACCGGTCGCGCCCCACTGCGAGGTAAACAGCAACAAGCCCGTAAAGAGTTCCGCCACGCACACGGCACGCGGATTCTCGAACAGGCCTTCGAGAGCGTCCTTGAAGCCGAGGCCGATCAAAGCCGTCGGGATGCTTGCCAGAATGATGTAACCCGCTTCACGCAACTGGTCCTTGTCGCGATGGAGGCAACCCACGATGATGTCGGTAATCTTCTTGTGGAACACCACGAAGATAGAAAGCAACGTGCCGGCATGGAGCATGATGTCGAAGAACATGCCCGCCTCGTTCATGCCTAAAAGTTCGTGTCCGATAACGAGGTGACCGGAGCTGGAAATGGGGAGGAATTCGGCGAGGCCCTGCAAAAGGCCGAGGATGATAGATTCAAACATAGTAGGGTAAATGTAGCTTTTAGTAAGAAGTAGGAAGTAGGCAGTAGGAAGTATTTTGCAATTTTGAGACACATTTTAGCTGTTTTCTGTCTACTGTCTACCGTCTACTGTCTACTTCTTTTTTCTATAATTTTTTTCATGCGCAAATTCCTCCTCTGCTTTCACGATTTCAGCGTCTGGAACTACCAGAAAGTCGCCCCGATTCTTGAAGAACTCAAGGACCTGGCAGGTAGACCTTTCAGCGTGCTCGTTATTCCGGATACCGAAAAGGCCCCCTCCGACATGGTCAAGGGCTTTCGCGAAATGCTCCAGAAACTTAAAGCAGACGGATTCGAGCTCGCCCTCCACGGCTACAAGCACCAGGCCGAATTCAGCCAGGGCCGCAGCTACGCCGGCCTTATCGGAATGAACCTGACCGGTGGCGAAGCCGAATTTGCAGGCCTCAGCGAATTTGAATCCAGCAGGCTCCTGCACGCGGGCCTAGACGCCTGGAAAGAATTGATCGGAAGCACCGAAAAGCCAACCGCATTTGTCCCGCCGACTTGGTACAGCAACAAGTTCCTGCCGAGCCAAGTGCACGCCGAAAAAATGCTCTACGAAGAACGATTCGCCCTGGTGACCGCCAAAGGCAAGCGCTACGCCTCCCCTGTCGCCAGTTTCGCAGGTATCCCCGACTTTTTGATCAAGGCCGCTTTCAAGTTCGGCGCCATCGCCCTGAAGGTTCCTGTCGGACTCCCCCGCATCGCACTCCACCCGGTGGATTTCCCTGCCCGGACCGACAAAATCCACGATTTGATCCGCATCGCCTTGAACAGCGGGCGCAAGCTTTCGCAGTACAAAGACCTGTAAGCCGGTCATTTTTACTGCCGACTGCATAGTGCCAACAGCCCACTATTTTCCTATATTTGGGCTACTATGAGCTTAAAATTCGAAACCCCCATTACCGAAGTTCCGCTGTTCCACCAGGGCAAAGTACGCGACATGTACGACCTGGGCGACAGCTTCCTGATGGTCGCCAGCGACCGTCTTTCCGCTTTTGACGTGGTGCTCCCCACCCCGATCCCTGGTAAGGGCAAAATCCTCAACCAGCTTTCGCTGTTCTGGTTCCAGCACCTCGGCATGAAGAACCACCTCATCACCGCCGACGTGAACGAATATCCGGCCGTCTTGAAGAAGCACGCCGACTACCTCCGCGGTCGCTCCATGATCGTGAAGAAGGCTCACCGCCATTCCGTGGAATGCATCGTCCGCGGCTACATCGTGGGTTCTGGCTGGAAGGACTACCAGAAGACCGGCAAGATCTGCGGTCATGTTCTCCCGGAAGGCCTGCAGCTCTGCCAGAAGCTCGAAAAGCCGCTCTACACACCGAGCACCAAGCCCGACGTTGGCCACGACGAAAACATCAGCTTCGAACAGACTTTCGACATCGTGGGCGAAAAGGTTGCAACCACCCTCCGCGACATGTCTTTGGACATCTACACGAAGGCCCGCGATTACGCAGCAAGCAAGGGCATCATCCTCGCCGACACCAAGTTCGAATTCGGTGAAATCGATGGCGAAACCATCCTCATCGACGAAGTGCTCACGCCAGACTCCAGCCGTTACTGGCCGGCCGACAAGTACCAGGTGGGCAAGAACCAGGAAAGCTTCGACAAGCAGTACGTTCGCGACTGGCTCGAAACTCTCGACTGGGGCAAGACCTACCCGGGTCCGGAAATCCCGGCAGATGTCGTGAAGAACACGCTCGCCAAGTACGAAGAAATCTTCGTGCGCCTCACCGGCAAGCAACCGGAACTGTAAGAGGAATGAGCTCGGGCGCTATGCGCCCTTTGAGCAATGAGCTTTGAGCAAAAAGAACCTAGTATCAACTAGGTTCTTTTTCTGTTTATCAAACAGAAGAGCGAAGCGACCTCATCGCTCACTGCTACTTTTTAATTAGCCTTAAGATTCCCTGCTTGTTGTATTCGGGGCTGTCTTTCGGGAAGGGATTCTTGGCTTCGGCGCGAAGCACGTAATGCACGCTTTCGCCGAGGTCAACTTCGGAGCCGGACTTAGCGGGAATGCCATCGCCGAACAAGGAATCAGCCGCCATCAGCAAGGCCTCTTGCGGATCTTCGGCACTGGCTGCAATGCACAAATCCGGCAGCACGAACGTTGCAAGCCCGAGCGTATAGATTGTATCGTTCGCTTCTACGAAATTGATCCACGGATCCATCGGGTATTCGCCATCGCCCACTTCTTCGCGGAAGCCCGCATCGGTCCAGGCGGCGCCACATTGCTGCATGTACACGCCCAAGGCACCCGCGTTAAAGACCTTCAGAATCGCCATGTTCACCTGGGTCACTTCTTCGATATTCTTGACTTCGCCGAGCAAGAACAACAGCGACTTGTGTGCTTCAATTGCCGCGGCAGTCTCTGCCGGAATATCCTGGTGTTCCTTGAAAATATCGGCAAGGCCCGCCACACGTTCTTTGCGGATTACCTTGAACATCACACTGCAGCCGGGAATAATCGCCGACGCGGCATCGGCAGCAAGCGTCACGGTTTCGGTTAAAGCGAGCGGTTCATTAATTTCTTTAGTGAGTGGGAAAGCGAGAATGAATTGAGGCATAGACAGTAGGAAGTGGTTAGTGGTTAGTGATCAACTCACAAACAGCATTTTTCAAAAGATTGTTGTCACTTGGTTTCGGGAGGGCCACGCAGGCTTTTTCACCAATCGTTGCAAGCAAGGTTTCTGTCGAAAATTTGGATTCATCGATAGTCGCGGCAAAACCTTCGCGAGCAAGGTCGCGACCAAGAATCACCTGTTCATACTGCCCAGGAGTCGGCACAAAAATACAACGGGCTCCGAGTACAGCCATATCCATCACGGTACTGTAACCGCCACGCGAAATAACCCATTCCGCATTATTCACGACAGCAGCAAACTGTTGATCAGGCAAATGCGTAAACAGGTCCAGGTTCTGTTCGTTGGAACTTTTTACACCAAGCGAGGGCTTTCCCAGAATAATTGCATGGCGACCGGGAATTTTCACAAGCGTCTTGCGCAAGGCGTTTTCAAAGCGCGAACGTGCAGGCTCTACACCGGACACCACCGCAACAAAGCGATAACGCGTATCCGATTTCGCGGTCAGGTTTTCGCCTTCAAAACGCGAAAGGGCGCCCACATACTTTACCGGCACCGGGCAAGTTTTCACGTGCGATAGCCCTGCCGCATACCCCGGAGTTTCGGGCAAGTCCGGCACCCAGACTTCGTCAAAGCGCTTCATAACAGACGCATGCCAAAGCATACCGAGCGGTTCAAATGCCGAAAGCACCTTCGGAAAGGCTATGCGACGCTGGTGCGTCATGTAAACTGATTTCGCACCGCGACTGTAAAAACCAAAACGGTTGTCTGATACCAGAACATCATAATGGTAGCGTTTCACCATCTCTTCGGCAAAGCTGTGCTCGTAATTCATCACCGTCCGCAGGTGTACCCCGTTCTTGACAAGCCAGAGCCCCATATTGTAGCCGTGCTTGGGGTAAACGATGTTATAAGACGGCGCCAGGCGCTGGCGCAAATTCGGAAAGAATTCTCGCAGCAAGGCTGCGTTCGAGCGCACCACCGCAAGTTCGACCTCGGCTCCTTGATTCAGAAATTCCCGAATCACGGGCACGCAACGAGTCGCATGCCCCAGTCCCCAGTCAAGTGGCGCCACTAGAACTTTCAACGAGTCGCCTCCAGCCAAGCATTCGCCCAATCGCCGTGGTCAAAGTCCTTGTCATGCTTATCGCCTTCGTCCAAGCGGAGTTCCAGCACATGAACGCCAGTGACATCAACCACGATTGTCTGCTTTTCGGTCGAATACATGCGCTTGCTGCGGAACAACTCGCGGTTGTCGCCCAACACAATGAACGAAGCCCCATCGCCACCGACGCTTTCGTCATCGAGACCAATGGTCGCATGGAACTTGTTGAACGAACGCGGGAGCGCAAATTTCATGAACGACGGCGCATGAGACCCGATTCCGTAACGGAACACTTCCTTGTCAATCGTAATCTTGCGGTGTTCGACTGTCGCATTCTTTTGCGGCTGTCCCCAGGCCTGTTCAAAGCTTTCCATCTTGAGTTCCGACAGCAACATCACCTCGGGCGATTCCACAAAGAAATCCTTCTTGAGCGTAAGCGTGTCAGAATCCGGCATCAGGCATTCGAATGTCACGCAGTTCATGCCCGCCATGATCTTTGTCGAATCCAACAACAGCGTATCCGTGTTCAGCGAAAGCATCAATTCTTCTTGCAGTTCGCCATTCAAGGAATAATTGCAAGTGATTGTTTCGGGGAATCGCTTGTTCACGACCATGGCATTGTTTTCCATGTCGCTCACAAAGAAATTCTGCAAGTAAGTCGACACGCCCTTCTTTGCCGTAATCTTGTACATGGCAAGCGGGTAACCGAACAGCTTGGGTTCAATCAACACACGTTCGCTCTTGTAGTCTTTCAAGATTTCATCGACCTGGTCGGTCGTCTTGAAGCCCACCACGCGAGACTTGCGGTTGAGTTCGCCATAGCCGTCCTGGCCACGCACCATGTAAATGTTTCCGCCCGAAACCTGCTGCCACTTGGCAAAGGTTTCGTTATCCCAGCTCATAAAGGAACGTTCACTGAAAGAACTGTGTCCCGAAGCAAGCATCTGCCAGGGGCGAGCGTAAATGAAAACAGAATTCTTCGGATAGCTTTCAAGAGCCTTGTCGAGGTAGTCTTCTTCGCCCAACAGTTTATTCTTGTAATAGAGCATGTTATGGCGGTAACTATCTCCATGATAAATCATCAGTCCGACCGAGAGGGCTGTTGCGACAGCCAGAACAATCTTGCCGGCCGCCTCGGGCTTCATCTTGGTCGAAAATTCAAGCGCATCGTAAAGGCCAAGCGCCATAATCAAGGCAAACAGCGGGAGCGCCACCAGCACGTAACGCTGGTTAATATCGATCGTAAACGTACCCGACACGTTCAAAAGAATCACGAAAATCTGCAGGCAGAACGTGATCCCAAGCAAAGCACCGCGCCAGTACCTGCGGGAATAAATCAAGCGGAACAGGAGCCAAGCCGTAGCGGCTAGCAGAATAACGGTAAAGGTGGTATAGAACGGATTCTGCATGATGCCGCCAAAAGACGGATCCTGGTCCAGGTTCATCATGACTTCGATATTCGTCTTCAGGTTGAACCAGAAGTTTTCAAGCGAATGCGCCGCATGTTCGCCCCCCTGGAAATCGTAACCACGGTAAGCAGCCATGGTATTCACCGAAGGCCAGCTCACGGCAATCACGGACGCCACAAACAGCGGAAGCCTATGCGGTTTTTCAAAGAAATACTTGTAGTAGTAAAGGGCAAACGGAATAAACGCAAACACCGTTTCTTGCCTAGTCTGGGCAAAGAATCCAAGCAGAGGAACAGTCAAGAGGAAATGTTTCCAGTTCACCTTGTTTGCCGGCACAAAGGCATACCACGCCATGAGAACCGCAAGCAAGAATATGTACAGCACTTCGGTCGAGGCGGACCGCGCCTGCAAAAGATAAATCGGCATGCCGCCCAAGAAGGCCGTCGCTGCTAGAGCCACCCATTCGTTCTTGAACCACTTGGAAAGCGCAAAAAAGAAGAACAGCAGGCTAAGCAAATAGAACGGAAAGTTGACCAACAGGGCTGTATCGCGGTTGGGTTCCATAAAGTTGAACACAAGCGAATACACAAAACCCAGCGCCTTGCCCTTGAAGTTGTTCACTTCGGTTTTGCAATCCAGCACCCCGTTTTCCCAAATGCCCTCGTTACAGACGCCACCCGTGTGGTCAAAGAACATCTGGAGACCCATGGATTCCCAGCTCGTTTCATCGCTGAGCACGCGGTGCGTGTTGCTGATGTTTCCGAACATGAACACCGAAAACACGAGCGCAATCCCCGCAAAGGCACAAATGCTCTTGCCCGAAGGCCTAAAGCTTTTCCAGCCCCGCGCGACAACAGGGAAATTGACGACAATGCCCACGACCAGCAAAATGAAGGTCGAAAGAATGGAGTAATAGCCCCAGTCAATATCCCAGCGACGGGCATACGAAACGGATAAATTATTGAAAATAAGGAATGCTGCTACCAAAACGGCAAGCGTAATTCCAATTACAACAAAATGCCTGCGGCCAATGCCCAGACGTTCAAGAATATTATTCATACCGAGAAATATAGAAAGAGGCTACGAGGTCTCAGGTATGAGCTCGGGGCTTTCGCCCCTTTGAGCCATAATAATCGAGCCACAGGCGCCAAATTTTAAAACACACTCCTCAAAGCGAGTTTTCGAGCGTCCTCAAACCTCAGAACGGCGCCTAGCACAGCCGCACCTACACATTCACGTACTTGGCCATGAACTCGTCAACCGGCAGCGGTTTCGAGTAGTAGAACCCCTGCAGGCTCTTGACCTTGAATCGCAGCAGGAATTCTCGCATTTCGGGCGTTTCGATACCTTCTGCAGTTACCGACGACGAGAAGGAATCCGCCAGTTCCGAAATAAAGCGAACAGTCTTCTGGTCAGAAGTATCCTGTTCGATATTCATGACAAAGCTGCGGTCGATTTTCACCGTAGTCACCGGCAGTTCACGCAACACGCCAATAGAGCTGAAGCCGGTACCGAAGTCATCGAGCGCCACCTTGACCCCCTTATTGCGCAGCCGCGTAAAGATGTCTTTAAGAAGAGCCATGTCCAAAAGGCGGCAACGCTCCGTAATTTCCAGGCACAGGTTCTGCGGCGGGAATGATTCCTCTTCCAGAATAGAAAGTACGCTTTCTACAAAATTCGGCTTTTCTAGCTGGGTGTACGAAAGGTTTACGTTGATTACAAAGCCTGGATTCGATTCAAGGAATACTTTAGCATCCTTGATTGCAGTCCTTAGAATCCACTTACCCAGTTCCGGGAACAAATTATCTTGTTCCAAAATATCGACAAATTCTACCGGAGGTACAACGCCGTACTCCTCATTTTTCCAACGGATCAGAGCCTCGGCGCCAATAATCTTTTCGCTGTTGGCGTCCACAATCGGCTGGTAGCACAAGTAGAACCCATCGCAATGATTCACGATGCTATTGCGAATCACATTGATACGCTCGATGGCGAAACGCTTGTCGTCGTTTACGTCGTTCTTAAGAATATACAACTCACCCAAGTGATTATTCTTGGATTCGTAATAGGCAAAGCGCAGGCAAGAATAAACGGTTTCTACGCTGACATCGAATTTTTCGAGGTTGATGGCTCCTGCGACAAACGAAAGAACTACGCGAGTTCCATCCACATTAAAATCATGAAGGGAATTGTACTGGATACGTTTGTACAGGTTTTTCAGGTCTTCAACAGAGGCTTTCTGGCAGACAATAGCAAACTTGGTTCCATCCATTCGGTACCAATCACCCAGGCCATGGGCCTCGACCTTGATCATCTTTGAAAATTCCTGGAGCACGCGGTTTCCGAACGTGTAGCCGTAAATTTCATTCAGACGAGAAAAATCATTAATGCCCAAAATCATCACCTGCAGGCTTTTACCACGCCAACTCGTCGACTGCATGTCTTCCAAAAAACCATAAAGGCTTCTCATGTTGGAAACATCGTCATAATAGCTTAGGGTGTCATTGTTCTTGATCATTCCGCCAAAGTAGTTCGGGTTTCCGTGTTCGTCACGGAGCAGAACACCTCGACAGGTGCAAACAATGTAACGGCCACTTTTTGTCAACACGCGATACTGAAGATTATGTTCGTTCATCTGGCCGGACATGACCTTGTCAATATTTTCTTTATAGGCGGCGCGATCATCCGGGTGGATTTTTTCCATCCAGGCATAAGCTACCCCCTGCATATATTCGTCAGGTAAGCCAAAATAGTGAACAGCCTCTTTAGACCAGCGGGTCCAATCTGTTCTCATATCGGTGACATAGATGTATGCCCCATTCGCAAGTACCGAAAAAGCCTCATACAAGGAATCAATTTTCGCTTTGACAACGCTATCCATCATTTTCTCCTTCAGACACCACAACGCAGTTCTTGCCGTTTTTCTTGGCTCTATAAAGAGCCTTGTCAACGCGAACGATTGCGGCATCAGCGCTTTCGCCCTTCCGAAGTTCAATTACACCTGCACTCACGGAACGACGTCCAGCTTTTTCAAATGTAATATCATTGAACGCGACACGCACCCTATCAGCAAAATCTATAGCCGTTTTTAACGAAGAATCCTGCAAAAGCACCATGAATTCTTCGCCACCCCAACGGCCAATGGGAGATTTTACATTCAGAATCACAGGAACAGGCTGTAAAGAGTCTCCACCATGAAGTTCGTATTCCTTTGCACACATGCCTTCAAAATCAGTCATATTAAAGCCAGCCGCATCGACCCCGGATACTCCGGTTTCATCGGCAACTCTTCTCAAAAGACGGCTGATTTCTTGAATAACGTTATCACCTTCCTTGTGGCCCCAGGTATCGTTAATTTGTTTAAAATTGTCGATATCGAACATTACAAGGCAGGCAGGTCGTCCTGACGTCACGCACTGGGTAATTCGGCGTTGAATTTCGCCACGGTTAAACACCTCCGCCAAGGAATCCGTAATAGAGGTCAACTGCAGTTTCGCGTAAGTTTCGGCTTATTCCTGTGCCGTCACATCGATAAAAGTCGCCAGACGGTTAATCATGGAAACCTTGCCCGAAAAAGTCTCCTCGGGCATTTCGAAATCATAACGTTCCCCGCCCTTGCCTTCGCGCATTCCTGCAATCACAAGAGTCGCATTGTGCTGGTTCACGCAACAGCCCGTGCGCAAGAATTCGCTAGAGGAATAAAAACCCGAAGTAAACGCAATGCTCTGCAGCGGGAGCGTTTCACTACTGATTTCTTCTTTGCCCCAAAAGATTCGACGTACTACACAAGAAAACGCCTTGATTATTTCAGGGCTAAACACCCCTATATTACGGCCGTCTTTTCGGACACTTGCAAGAATTGTCCACGGGTCGCCATAAGCAAGGCGCACCTTCACGCCTTCTTCGATATCCGACGACATGACTACGGAACCATCTTCGTTACAGGCTACCGGAGCACGCATGATGTCAATTCCATTGCGCTTGTAGAACAACGGGAATTCCAGCGTGTTGTAAATGAAGTGTTCGTCATTCTGAATATTCAAATAGCGGTGATAGATTTCATAAGCGGGCTCGCCATTCAGTTCATACAGCACCGGCCCCTTCGCTTTTGTCACCACAAATTCACGGCCAAGGGGTTTCCAGCCAATCACATGGGTGGTATAGACAAAGAAGTCTTCGCCCCCCATCAAAAGGACTAGGACTCCCTTTCCTGAATACCCGCCCACATTCGAAAACACGCATGTTTCCGTACTTGTCAAGTTCGGATTAATGGCACCACCGCCAAAAATCGCAATCGAGGGGTCCACATCCTTGAACGCATCGCAAAACGGTGTCATAGAAACACCAAGAGTCGTCAGCTGCAGTTCAACCGCCTTCACCCACGGATTCGCCTTGATTTCTTCTTTAATACTGCCAACCACATCAACGGCATTGTCCGCATCCATCGTATACTGCAGCAATTTTAGCTGAGTCGTAGGGTATTCAAAAATCGTACAGACAACGGAAATTTCGGCATTTGATATATGCCCATCCACAATGTTGCCAGCCGTGGAACAACCCATGTAAATGGAATCTGGAAAATTCTGCGAAATGACGTCACAAACCAGGTCTATCTGCCCACGATCCATGGAGTTCGAATAAATCTGGAATACCACATGAGAAAACACTCGTGATTTACACCAGAGACTAATCTTGTCAAGGTCGCGTTTTAACGTAGTGATACTGTGGTAATCGAACTGGAATTGTTTCATGTCTCTGAGATATCCCTATAATATGTATCAATATAGAAGATACTACAAAGAAGTGCATTACGTTCGAAAAAAGTTACCCTATTTATTCCAAATCGGAATATTTGTGGTAAAAGTGACTAAATCACGAATTTTTGGATAATTTCGGCAATTCCGCCGTGGTTGTTGTCCGCTTTTGTGACATAGTCGGCCACCGATTTAGCCACATCGGAAGCGTTCGCCATGGCAATTCCTACACCTGCGGCCTCGATCATGGGGCAGTCGTTTTCTTCGTCGCCCACGGCGATGGTATCCGAAAGCGGGACCTTGTAAAAATCGGCCATAAAGCGCACGGCATCGCCCTTGTTGGACTGCATGTGCGAAAATTCGAGCATTTCGGGCTTGCTGAACACGTCAAAGAGCTTGCCCGCCGTGGTCTTGCGCATCTCGGCGCGAAAATCGAGCAGGCTATCGTGATTAAACGGCGAAATGATATTCACCTTGATGGGAGGCTTTACCACCACATTGATAAAATCACCGTAGTAGTCGCGAATATCCTTGACAACCACGTAGTCCATCTTCATCAGCCGGCAATACGTCTTGAGCTGTTCGGTTTCGTATTCCGAAACTACCAGATCGCCCGAGTACGTGTGCGCGTGCATGCCCGCCTTGTGGGCCGCATCCATAATGAATTTGACCGATTCTACCGGAATGTAGCGCGTCAAAATGGACTGTTCGGTGGCGTAGTCATAAATGAGGCCGCCGTTGAAACTCACCAGGAAAAAGCCCGGCTTGTCGAAGCCGTACTTTTGCGCCAATTGCTTTGCGCTGGTCAGCGGACGCCCGGTGCAGAGCACCAGCTTGTGCCCGCGTGCAAGCATTTCTTCGATGGCCTTCATGTCCACATCGAGAATCTGCTTGTCGTCGGTCAGGAGCGTACCGTCAAGGTCGGTGAAAAGAAGTTTCATGCGTAGAATATAGTAATTCAGAATTCGGATTTCAGAATTCGGGACAACCATTGGTAGAGCCTAGAGAAGAAAGGATTGTTCTAAGCTCTAAGTTCTAAGCTCTTTTTCTATATTCACCAGTATGAGAATCGATGATTTTTTAAGCGAAGCAAGTTCCGTAGCCATTTTCGGACACGTGCGCCCGGACGGCGATTGCGTGGGTTCTACCACCGGCATCTACAACTACATCAAGGATAACTACCCCACCATTCAGGCGGACTTGTTCCTTGAAGAATTCCCCGACAGCTACAAGATTTTGCGCGGGGCAAGCGATGCCCGCTCCACATGGACGGCCGAGTGTAACAGCGGCAAGCCCTACGACCTGGCATTCCTCATGGACACCCCGAGCTTTGAACGCGTGGGCGCGAACGGCGCCGAATGCATCAAGTCAGCCAAGAAAAACATCAACATCGACCACCATATTAGCAACCCGCTGAACCTTTGCACCCTGAACCTCGTGGAGCCCGAAGCAAGTTCTGCAAGCGAGGTTCTATACGTAAACCTCGACAAGGCTAAAATCAGCCGCGACACCGCCAGTTCCCTTTACCTCGGCATTGTACACGATACGGGAGCCTTCAAGTACAGCTGCACCGGCAAGCGCACCATGCAGGTGGTGGGTGACTTGATTGAAGCTGGCGTCGACTTCGCAAAAATCGTGAATGAGACTTACTACACCCGCACCTACAAGCAGACGCTCATTACGGGCTATGCCATGCAGCAGAGCAAGCTTGGTTTAGGCGGCAAGGTCGTCTACAGCTACATTACGCCCGAAGACATGGAACGTTTCGGTGTCACGCCCGTGGAACTTTCCACCACCATCGACACCATCCGCGAAGTCGGCGGCACCGAAGTGGCCTTGCTTTTGTATCCCGTAAACGGGAAGTACAAAATCAGCCTGCGCAGCAACTATGTAGTCGATGTAAACGCCATCGCAAAAGAATTCGGCGGAGGCGGCCACACCCGTGCCGCCGGCGGCGATACAAATGACGCCCCCGAAGTCGCGATTGAAAAAATCCTGAAGTTGATAGAAAAACAGCTTTAAACCAAGAACAGCGCCACGGCCAAGAGTACAAACACGCAGCCGCTGAACCAGTTGAGGTTGCGGTTCGCTTTCGGGCTATTCAGCAGGAACTTCTTAACAGCGCCCGCAAGTAACGCGATGGAGCCAAACACAATGAAGGTCGCCAAGATAAATTCGGCACCAAAGATTGCCATTTGCAAACTCGGGTGAATCGGACGGTCCAGGCGCACGGCCGGCGGAATAAACGACAGCAAAAAGAGAATCACCTTCGGATTCGAAAGGTTCATGATGATGCCGCGAAGATAAAGCTTGCGGGCAGAAGGATGGCCGACATCGCTGGGCTTATGATTTTCATCATCTATAGCCACGTTTCCGGCGCGAACTTGAAAACTCCGGTACGCCAAATACAGCAGGTATGCAGCACCGAGACATTGCATCACAAAGAACGCCGTCGGGCTTGCGGCAACCAGCGCCGAAACCCCCGCGACCAGCAGCCCCGTCTGCACCATGATTCCCGTGCAAAGCCCCAAAATCACGCAAAAACCGGCTCGGGCGCCGTGGGCAGCACTTTGGGCAAGTACGAATAAATTATCTGGCCCGGGGGCAATCCCCACGACAAGCGCTGCGATGAAAAAATCAAGCATGATTAGTAGACGGTAGGAAGTAGGAAGTAGGAAGTAGACAGTAGGAAGTTGGCTGTAGAAGGTTTAATTCTATAGCTTATCCAAGAAGCTGTCGACATCGAGTTCGTCGAGGTCTTTTTGCAAATCGGCAAGAACATCGTCCGAAATAACCGCCGGTTGCACCTTTTCAGCATCGTTAGATGCCATGGCGCCAGCGATTTTTTCGGCCACATTTTCGAATTCCGAAGGAGCGGATCCTTCGCGCGGGCTTGGCAAGTTTTCGCCCTTTTCGGTACGTTCTTCGGCCAAGGCTTCGGAGGCATCCACCATCTTCTTGAGGGCTTCGGCGACAGCACCCATGGCACCGCCGTTGCTGACAACGGCGTCGATTGCGCGGCTGAGTTTCTTGCGGAGTCCGGCAAATTCGTCGCGATCCAGTTCTGCGACTTCGCCATGGTAATACATCAAGGGAGTCTTGCAGCGGGCGCAGCAAAACACCATCATGTTGGCGCCATCACCTTGAATCTGGGCGTCGAAAGATGTACCGCAATGCGGGCAGTCGATATGAAATTCGCTCATGTTCCCTAATTTAGAAAATGCGGGCGCATTCGTGTACCTGGCTAAAGCCAAAAAACAAACAAAAAATTATTTTTTAAGAGAAAAAGTTTAACAACCAACCAACAATTCCGAATTCTGAATTCCGAATTACGATTTTTATATGCTTTGTCAGTGGCTTTATCATTTAACGAATATCGATCTTTTTGATGGCCGTCTGTTCCGCGCTGGTACAGCAGCCATGCTCTCTATCATCCTCGTCATGACCTTCATGCCGATCTACATTCGAAAGCTCCAGAGCCTTGATGCAACTTCTGACTTCGATAAAGACGGCAAATCCAAGTCTCCCCCGATTATGGGCGGACTTCTCCTTGTCATTGTGGTAGAAATCGTGTCGCTCCTGGTATGCAAGATGAACGGCTATACCATTTCGACCCTGATTGTGCTTGCCGCGTTTTCTGCCGTGGGCGCCATCGATGACATCGCAAAAGTCAAGGCCAAGCGCCTGATCAAGCTTGGCAAGCTCAAGGCCGCCGACTACATGGACAAGGCCGACGGTATTTCCAGCAGCCTTAGACTTTTCCTCTATTTCTTGTTTAGCCTGGTCGTTGCCATTTTCTGCTACAAGTTCATCCCCGAACTCAAGGCCGACCTGACGATACCCTTCTGCCCCATCGATGTGTTCCAGATTCACCTGCCCAATTGGGTTTTCGTGGGTTTCATGACCTTTGTAATCGCCGCCTCAGCCAACGGGACCAATTTTACCGACGGTCTCGACAGCCTTGTCTCCGTGCCGATTCTTTCGAGCATGGTGTTTGTGGGCCTCGTGGCTTACGTGAGCGGCAACTTTATCTTTAGCCAGTACCTGAGCGTTCCGTACCTGCCCGGCTGCGACGAACTATTCCCGCTCGCCATGTCGATTGCAGGCGCACTCCTTGCCTACTTGTGGTTCAACAGCCCTCCGGCCGAAATCTACATGGGTGACGCCGGCTCCGTAGGCTTTGGAGCCGCTATCGGTATTATGTTCATTCTAGTGCAGGCAGGGCTTTTCCTCCCCATCGTCTGCATCATCATCATTGCCGAAGCATGCTCCGTGTTGCTCCAGATTAGCTGGTTCAAGTTCACCAAGAAAACCACCGGCGAAGGCAAGCGCATCTTCCTTTGCGCGCCTCTCCACCACCACTACCAAAAGAAGTGGGAAGGCCGTTTCCCGAGCAAGCCGCTCATGAATTCCAAGATCGTGTGGCGCATGCACCTCATCAGCATTTTCGCGCTCATCGTAAGCATGGTGATTTTCTTCGGCATTAGGTAGAATATATGGACATTATCGAAACTTTGAATGCGGCGGGTCAGCAAGAGCTGGTCGCCAAGCTTGAATCTTT
This sequence comes from Fibrobacter sp. UWOV1, assembly GCF_900142495.1. Taxonomy (NCBI): domain Bacteria; kingdom Pseudomonadati; phylum Fibrobacterota; class Fibrobacteria; order Fibrobacterales; family Fibrobacteraceae; genus Fibrobacter; species Fibrobacter sp. UWOV1. Next base: position 450,418 of record NZ_FRBA01000001.1, read on the forward strand.
GAATGGCGATGCCCGCAAGAACTTGGAGCACGACATCGCAAGCCAGGACTGGGAAGAACTGAAGGCTCTTTACACCGAAAAATCCAGTGCCTCGCTCGATGACAACGTGTCGGGCGATCTGAAGCCGATGCCATTCAAGATTGCAACCGACGACTTGCGCTACGACTTCTGGAAAGAGACTGGCGAAATTCTTCTCGGCAAGGGTCAGGTGGCCGCATTTCTGGTCGCTGGCGGTCAAGGTTCCCGCCTCGGTTTCGATGGTCCGAAGGGAATGTTCGATATCGGCCTCCCGAGCCACAAGAGCTTGTTCCAGCTGCAGGCAGAACGCTTGCAGAACTTGGCCGCACAAGTGGGCCACGCGATTCCCTGGTGCATCATGACGAGCCCGCTGAATCACGAAGCGACCGTCAACTTCTTTACCGAGCACAACTTTTTCGGTTACGCCCGCGAAAACATCCGTTTCTTTGAACAAGGTACGATTTGCGCGCTTGACCCGAACGGAAAAGCCGTCGTCGACGAGAACAACCGTTTGGCCCTGGTGCCCGATGGCAATGGCGGGTGCTTTAGGGCACTCGCCCAAAGCGGAACTCTCGCCTGGTTGATTGAAAAAGGCGTTCGCTACGTATTCCTTTACAGCGTCGACAACGCGCTTTGCCGCATTTGCGACCCGGCTTTTATCGGGGCACTCGCAAGCGAAGGCCGCAGCATGTCGGCCTCCAAGGTGGTGCACAAGGCAGGGCCCAACGAAAAGGTGGGCATTTTTGCCTTGCAAAACAACAAGCCCGGCGTTGTGGAATACAGCGACCTGCCCGAGAACTACCGCGACATGACTAACGCCGACGGAAGCCTGACCTTTGACGGCGGAAATATCGCCATTCACTTGTTCAAAACCGAAGGCTTGCGTAAGTTGCAGACGAGCAAGCTCCCGTGGCATACGGCCCGCAAGACCGTTTGCGGTATCGAAAAATGCTGGAAGTTCGAACAGTTCCTGTTCGATGCATTCCCGCAGCTGGGCACGATGATGCCGTTTGGCGTGGTGCGCGAAGAAGAATTCAGCCCAGTGAAGAACGCCGAAGGAAACGACAGTCCGAAGACTGCACGCGAAATGATTGGCAGACTCCACCGCGAATGGCTCCGCAAGGCTCATGTCGAAGTCAAGCCGAACAAGCTCTACGAAGTGTCGCCCACGCTCAGCTACGCTGGCGAAGGACTCAGCCGCCGCGTGTTCGAACGCGAACTCGGAAGAAACATTCTGGAATTCGATGAATAGTAGCCAGTAGACGGTTGGAAGTAGGAAGGATCAATGAAGAATTTCAGGTTCGTTCTGTACAAAGCGACGTTCCACTTTCTGCTCCGCCTTCCAAACGCATTCTACGCTGTACTATTCACGCTCGCTTTTCCGATTTACAAGGCGTTGCATACCAAGCGCGCTTACGGCCGCACGGTAATGCACCTCGAAAACGCGAAGGCCTATTTGAAAACAAACGTAAGCGCTCGCGACATGTTCAGAGGCATTTTCTGGAACGCACTCGATTCTTACCGCGGACTCGCCCGCTTTAAAAGTGTCGAAAATCGAATCGTTTACGAAAACGAAGAAATCATCCGTGAAGCGGTAAAGCATGGTCCAGTTGCCGGCATCAGCATTCACCAGGGTGCATTCGAGCTTTTGCACCGCGCCCTTTGCCGCTACAGCGAGCACGTGCACCTGATTACCGATTCCGTGGGTAACGACGCATTCCGCGAAGTACTCAAAGAACTCCGCAGCGACCCGCACCTGACCGAATACCACCCCGAAGAAACCGGCAAGCTGATCCGCGACCTGTTCAAGACCAAGGGGATTCTTGCGATGGTATTCGACCAAGGAAAGAATACCAAAGGCAACGAAGTCCAGCTTTTCGGGAAAGCGAGCACGCTCTACTTACGTCTCCCGCAAAAAGTGAACCAGATGGGAGCATCCGTCGTCACGTTCCGCACGTGGACCAACACAAAGCGACAAATCGTCATCCGTTTTGAAAGCGTCTATCCGCCCAAATACGACCCCGAAAAGTTCGTCAAAGACATTGCAAAGGAAACGGAGACGTGGATATCAGAACACCCTGAACAGTGGAGCTGGAACTACCACGGAAACTTTAGGGTCTAGCCCCCCAACAGCGAATCCTTGATACGCTGGAAGGTCGATTCCTGTTCTCCACTACGCACCACAACCACGATTTTGGACGTGGCATAGTGATCCGTAAAGTTAATGATATGGCTGCGTTCTTCGGTCACCGACAAGGCGGCAAGTCCGAGGTCAGCAGCCCCGGCACGAACAGAATCTATAATATCATCAAAATCCATATCGATGATTTCGAGATTGCGCCCCAGGTAATTGGCCACATAGCGGGCGATTTCAATATCGATACCAACGATTCCGCGTTTTTTGCAACGGAATTCAAACGGCGGGAATTCGGCATTGGTCGCTACCCTGAGAACAGGGCCAACAGCGGAATCTTGAGAGACATGGTATTTGGTCTGCCCCCCGATATAACTGTCGAAAATGGAATCGTAAACGCCCATGGCCCGCATCTGGATCAAGGCGATATTCACGGAATCCAACAGGCCTATATTTTCTTTTGCAACAATGCCTGCATACGATTCTTCTTTGAAGGTTTCGTTCAAGATTCGCAGCGAGGGATTTTTGCGTACAAACACCTTGGCGGGAGCATCGTCTGTGAGCACGGCGTCGATTTTGCCTTCGAGCAGGGCATTTACTGCCTGAGCGAGCGTTTCAAACTTTTCTGCATGGAGTCGGGTCGAATCTGTACCATAATCGGCAGCGTATATTTCGCCGGTCGTGCCGACAAGAACTCCTACTTTTTTGTTCGCCAAGTCGTCAATAGAAAACACCCTGTTTTCGGGAATTTCAGTTTTACTGCAACCCACAAGCAACAAAAACAGGAGAAAAGTAGCTATTTTCCAGAAGCGGCTCATTTTTACAAAAATCTCAACTTTTTATTACAATATAAGAAAATAGAGTCCAAATTCAATGGAAAAAATTGTAATAGTTGACTATTAGAAGGCAAAAACGGATTCAAAAACAGCATTTTCGGCAAAAAAATCTATTTTTACCGCAAAAAGAGAGAATCATGGCGCTAAACGAAGAAGAAGAATTCCAGCTGCAGTGGATCAACAACCACCACATGGAAGACAAGGACGAGCAGGCGCGGAAAGAAGCCGAAGAGCAAGCCGCCGCACGCCCCGCGCGGTCCCCGCGCGGGCGCAAGATGCGCCGTAACCCGGCCGCCTGGGAACTCCCCGTGCCCGAAGACGAAATCGACCTCCACGGCATGACCTCCGACGAGGCGGCAGAAGCCGTGGAACGGCGCATCGATGACCTGATGATAGCAGGCCTCAAGATTCTCAGGGTCATCCACGGCGGCGGAAACCCCAGCTACGGCAACGTGAAGCGAATCATCGACCGCAAGGTGCGTTCCGAATGGAGCAACCGCATCCAGCTGTACAAAGTCGAGCCCGACAACGCCGGTTCAAGCATCATGATCCTCGGAAAACCGCGCCCCGCCCAGGCAAAAACCACCAGAAAGCCCGCCAAGAAATAAAAATTCGACTTTTTTCATTTTTTTGCGCCTTTCCCCTTTAAATTCTTCAAGTTTTTTTCTATTATTGGACCACCGAACCGGAATATAGCTCAGCCTGGTAGAGCGCTTGCTTCGGGAGCAAGAGGTCGTGAGTTCGAATCTCGCTATTCCGATAAAAACGAAAAGGACACCATTTGGGTGTCCTTTCGTTTTTTTATTGCAACTAGCGCGAGATGAGAACTCACGAAGTGAGTTCGAAAGCGTGCGAGGCGAGCGTCGCGACAGACCGCTCGCGGGCTGTCATGACCGAGCCGATGCCGCGGACGCCGAAGGCGTCGATCTCGCTATTCCGATAAGACAAAAAGACACCTTCTAGGGTGTCTTTTTTGTCTTATATGGATTTGGCGGGATTGAGAACGAGCGACGAAGTCGTGAGTTCGACTAACTTGCCCCATGAGCAAAGCGAATATCGGGCAAGTTAGAGATTTTGGCGCAAGCCAAAACCCGAAGGGCAAAGCCTGAAACGAAGTGAAGGCTTTGTCTAATCTCGCTATTCCGCTTCCGACTTCGCCGAAAGTGTCTTCAGCAATTCCTTTTTGGTCGCACCTAACGCAAAGAACATCTTGATCATCAGTTCTAGAGAAACGCTGGAGTCCGCATGTTCCACTTTGGCATAACGAGACTGGCTTGTTTTGGCAATGACAGCCGCAGTAACCTGAGTTTCACCAAGAGACTTCCGCTTGGCAACCAACGCCTTCGCCAAGGCAACCTTCATTTCGACAATTACCATTTCAGCAGGACTCAACTCCAAAAACTCATCCACATCCCCGACTTTCCATCCTTTCTTCTGCAATTTTTCTTTTTTCAACTTATCCATAAACTAATCCTCCGCATCATAAGTTTTCAATCGTTGACGACACAACTCAAGAATTTCATCAGGCGTCTTGTTCGTTTTCTTTTCAGTCCATAGAATCACGACTATAGCGTCCGCATCAATCCGATAAAAAAATCTCCATATCTTATTTTCATCTCGAATGCGAAGTTCATGACAATGCGCTCCAATCGACGGCATCGGGCGACTCTGTGGAAGCGACAGATTCATTCCCGATTGCAGTAATCGTAACAGATATCCGGTTTCTATCCTCGCTTTTTGAGATAACGGTGGTGTCTGCGGCTGTTCATGCAGTCAATCCAATGGTTTATGACTCGGGCTCATAAAATATATATCAGATTTGACATAATATCAAGGGTTAAGGTGAATTTTTATACCCTCTATTACTATACACGCTGTTTTGGGACGTTTGAATACCGATTTCACGAAAAATTTATTTCTTTTTACAAAAAGAAATAAATTGCACCGAAATCCATAAAATCGGTCGCGAATTGCAGAAAGTATAAATTTGATTATTTATATTTGCCCCAAAATGAAAGTTTGGTGGGATTTTTATAACCGGAGGTCTTCTGTGAAGATTTTTAACGCATTGCGCAAGCGCATAACAGCATCAGCTCAGCCATGTCAGTCTGCAAGCAGCCTGCCGCGGCATTCGCTTCGCATGTTATTGGCTCTGTCCATTCTCCTAGCCCTGCTTGCAGCATGTGGCGATGAATCCTCTTCTTCTGTTTCGCCGGAACCGGGCGACGATTCTTCGTCTTCTGTCATCCCCGCCTCGAGCGGGGATCTCCAATCCTCGTCTTCTCAAAAGAGTTCCGGCAAGGATAAGTCTTCTTCCTCGATTGAAGAGAAATCCTCTAGTTCCGTAAGCGGCAAGAATAGTAGTTCGAGTGTGGTTGAGTCGAGTAGTTCTGAGTATCTTTTTTGTAACGAAGGTGATCGGGATACGGTTGTAAAGGATTGGGGAATAAAATATTATCGTTGTGAAAATAACGACTGGGTTGTAGATACAATTGTCTATGTTGATTTACCCAAGGTCTACCCCAATATGGATAGCCTTTTTGATACAAAGTATACAAAATATGGAGAGTTTGAAGATCCCCGTGACCATCAAAAGTATAAAACTTTAATTCTTCATAAGCATGATGATGATGGTAATATTGTTGACGGTGTTGTGATTGAGGCCTTTGCACAAAATTTGAATTACGGAGTGATGATAGATACTAGTGTCCTTGTACGCGATGACAACAAGGTGGAAAAATACTGTGATTTAAATGATGAATAGTTTTGTAATAATGGCTGGGGTGGTCAATATGCCTGGAGCGAGGCAATGGGGTTGCCTGCCAAATATGATTCCGTTCTTTGGAAAGATACCGTTGGTGGCTACACCCGCATACATCAGGGAATTTGCCCAGAAGGTTGGCATATTATGAACGGTTATGAGTGGAAAAATTTTACGTCTAGAGGGGGGCTTAGTCTTGCCTCGAAAGTGAACTGGGCTCCGCTGGATATGGCTGGCGCTAATTTGCTTGGTTTGTCGGTTCTTTTCAAAATGAGAGCGTATGAACTGAATTGGGGGCACGCAAGCTTTTTTTTCCCCACAGAGCGTGAATTTGATGCCGTATTTTATATAAATGTTGGTGAAAAATATGTGTATTACGGTGAACAACATGTTCTCGGAAAACAAAACCATGCTTATATTCGTTGCGTAAAGGATTATTAATCCTTTACTAATTATTTATCAAAAAGTTTAACAAAAAATAAGGGCTTTGGGGAAAAGCCCTATGGGAGTTATATATGTCCAAGAAGAACAACAAGATGTCTAAGAAAAACAATCGCAAAAATTACAAGATCGAGTCTCTTGAACCTCGCTTGATGATGGATGCGTCTATGGATGGTTAGAATCATGAACTTGATATTGCGTCAACTAACTTTAGTAATGATTTGACAACGGTTGCTTCTGCTGAATGGAAGAATTCCTATGTAGAAACGTTACAGACTAGAGATTCGTCTGACGAATATATTCAGACTAAGGCGGAAGAAAATGTGTCGTTGAGCTAACATTAGAGGCCGAAGGCCGAATCCATGTGAGTGAGACGAGCACATTTCTGGAGCCGTGGGCATTTTGAAGCCGGGGCGTTGCGGGGCGACTGAGCGCCCGTTGGAAACGTGAAAACATCTTTTTACATGGAATTCAGTCTCAATTTTGCCTAAAAAAGCGTGTATATATAAAGATAGGGACAACTCTCTATTCGCTTTTCGGGGGCTGTTCCCCGGTTTAGGAAAAAATAATGGAAAGAAATGAATTTGCTCAATTTCTCGGCAAACTCAGGAACGCAAACGATAACGGGCAAGACATTGACGCATTTGTCAAACAATACGAACACAGGAACGTGTATTTCTACAACGACGGATAGTTCTTTGACGCGTTCACGAAATCGCCGAATTATCGCCATACGGTGCAGCTGAAAAATCAGGAACAGGAGGTTTACTTTGACCGCCAGACAGTGACGTTGGTTGAAGTGGCGAAGTTTCTCAAGAACGCGAAGGACTATGTCGGCGACAACTGCCGCTTGGCTCAGTGGCTCCGCGCCATCGACACGTTGAATCGCGAAGCCGATTTCAGTGAATTTGCGAACGATCCCGTGTTCAAGCTCTTGCAAAACGAGGTGAAATTATGTAATTTCAGTTCGAGGTATCTTATGACTGTAGACATGAGCGATTTCGACCGGGCTGTAGCCGAGTATTCGACGAAAATGGATATTGCGAAGAAAATGCTTGAAAATAAAGAGCCTCTTCAAAAGATTGTTTCTTATACGGGACTTCCGGAAGCTAAAATTCGCAACTTGAAGTAAATCTTTAAACAAACGTGGCGGTCGAAAGGCCGCCGATTCCATATATGGCGTGCGGAGCAGGCTGAGCCGTGGCTAGAGTTAGGGGGATGCCTCCCCCTCCTAAAAATAATCGCAATTTTGCAATCAATTGATTGCACGCATTAGACGTTTCTTGTTTTATCTTTGGGCAAGAATTAAGGAAATTGCGAAAAATGACAAGACCACCCACTTTACAACATTTACACCACAGACACTTTACAAACGCAACTAATTGTTGTATATTTAGAGGTATGAGTACCGTGGTAACAAACATACGAATCGACAAAGAGCTCAAGGCTCAGGCAACCGAACTATTCAACGACTTGGGTTTGACGCTTTCCCAAGCGTTTACGGTTTTCCTGAAGCAAGCCATTTTGCACCACGGCCTGCCTTTTGCCGTTACAAGACCTCCGTCCAAAGAACTCCTCGAAGCCATCAAGGAAGGCGAAGAACTCGCCCACGATCCTAATGCAAAAACTTATGCTTCGTTCGATGAACTGCTTGAGGAACTGGACATAAAAAAATGAGTTCTAAAGACGGATTCAAGTATAATTTACGGATTACAAGCCGCTTCAAGAAGCACCTTAAACAAATTGCCAAAAGAAACATAGACAACGTCACAAAGATTAGCAATGTTGTCAATTCTCTGCAAAAAGGGGAAACTCTTGAAGCTCGATTTAAAGACCATGCTTTAGTCGGAAAATGGAACGGCCATAGGGAATGCCACATTCTTCCCGATCTTTTGCTAATCTACAAGATCGAAGAAAACATTCTTATTCTAGAACTTGTAGACACCGGCTCTCACGCCGATTTATTCGGGAAATAATCACCTCACGCACCTGACCGAGAATCCGAAGTTCTTGGGTTTGGACATGTAGCCGAACGCCATGGACTTGCTGGTGAGGTACCACACGCGGGCAGAGCCGGGAGCAACGCCTTCGGAGGAATCGTCAGCGCTCCAGAAGAAGGCGAACTTGGCGGTGTTGCCGTAGGTTTCGTCGTCAAAACGGTTGCCGGCGGGCATCGCCGAGAACTTGAGAGTGTCGTTGCCGTTGGTGTCGCCCGACCAGCCGTAATCGGCCTTGATCAAGTAGCCCGCGTTAAAGTCGGCGCCCGCCGCAGTCCAGAGGCTTTCAAAATCGGCATGCGTGGGCAAGCGGAATCCGGCGGGGCATGCCTTTTTGGCCGCGTCCCAGGTGTAGAGCCTACCGAAAACCATGCACTGGTCATCTTCGTCCTTGTAGCAGAAACTGCCCTCGGTTTTGTAATTCAGGTTGTCGCCCAGCCATTCGAGGCCGGCAATTTTCACCGTGCGGTACGTCTGCTTGTCGCGCGGGTCCTTGAACTCGTTTTTCTTTTTGGATTTAGGTGCCGCCGAGGCATAGGCTACAAGCAAACTTACAAATAAGGCAAGCCAAAACTTCATGGCCCAAAAATAACTAATTTTCTATTTTCTGAAAAAAAAACGGAGTCTTATGTCCTTTTCTAAAACACTCGCCATTTTCGTGTGCGCCACAGCGTTCTGCTTTGCCGCCAACGATTCGACCGCAAAAACCCAGGCTCCCGCACAGGCTAGCACCCAGGCTCCCGCAATTTCGCAAGAAGAAATGCTGATTTTCAAGACTCTACTACAAACTCCGCTTTTCAAGGACAACTTTGTACAGTCTTGCACGGTGCAATCCATGGAATGGCTCGGTGCAAGCCAGGCCGACAAGACCTGTAATTGCGCCTACAACCGCCTTGTTAAAGACGGCAAGTTCATCAACCAGATTATGAGCTCGATCAACGGTGACAACATCGATTTCGAGAAATGGGGATTCGACTTTATCGAGCCCTGCATTCCCCAGAACTACCCCGCCGAAACGGACAACGCCTTCGTAAAAGAATGCCTTAAGGCCGGCGACGTGGACAAGGCCACCTGCGAATGCGTGCTGAAATCGATCAAAAAGGATTACAGCGTGCGCGACCTGATGAAGACCGCCTTCGAGGACCAGAAAAAGCTGGAAATCGATATTATACTTAAATCGGCGCAGTGCCTTTCGAAATAATTTGAAAAAAACTATATAAAAAACTAACGGCATCCCCCCCAAGGGATGCCGTAGTTGGTGTTTGGGATGTTTGGTTTCGTACCTATAAGATAGATTCGTACGGGGGCAAAAGGTATAGTGGCAAGACACAAAGCGTTGTTGTGTTTTACAACACCCCAGGCCCCGTTTCAGTCTCAAAATGAGTCAAAAAGGCGTAATTTTTTGAAAAAATGGCATTTTTTTATTAAACAGCCCGCAATGGAATTGTTGTAAAAGACCCATTTTTAGACAAAAAAAGCCCCAAAACGGCCAAATTTTCTTTTTTCAGGGCGTTGGCACGGGTTTTGCATCTAGAAAGCGGTAAAAAAAGAGAGGAAAAAATGTCCGATTTTAATAACGATGCAGAAAAGGTGTTGGCGAAGGCGCAGAGCCTGCGCGACCGTTGCTCGCATTCCTATCTGGGTGCGGCGCATTTGGCGGTGGGGCTTGTCGAAGGCCCTGATGCCACCTTGAAGAAACTCTACAAGTCGAAGGGCGCGAAGACGAATGAGCTCCGCGGTAAGCTGGAGCCGTTTGTGCAGAAGATTCCGCGCATGGAGGGTGTGAACCCCGACGTGGAACCCGACAACGACTTGAACCGCATTTTGCGTGCGTCTGTGCAGGCAGCGCGTCAGGTGAACCGTATGGTGACCCCGGGCGATATGCTCGTGGCCCTCATGAAGTTCTCGGGCGACCGCGGCCTTGCGAAGGTTTTTGAAGATGCGCTGGGCAGCGTGGAGGTCGTGGAAACGTGGCTGTCGGATCCGTTTGCGGGTGCCGCGAATGCCGAGGAACAGTCCCCGCTGAAACTCTACGGCCGTGAACTTGTGGAAATGGCTGCCGACGGAAAGCTTTCGCCGGTGATTGGCCGTGAAGAAGAGATTCGCCGCGTCATCTTGATTTTGAGCCGTAAGACGAAAAACAACCCGTGCCTGGTCGGTGAACCGGGCGTGGGTAAGACCGCCATTGTGGAAGGCCTTGCCGAGCGTATTTACCGCGGCGACGTGCCTGACGCTTTGAAGGGCAAGAAGTTGTTTGCGCTCGATTTGTCTGCCTTGATGGCGGGTGCAAAATACCGTGGCGATTTCGAGGAACGTTTGAAAGCCGTGCTCGACGCCCTTGAAGAAGACGGCAACACGCTGCTGTTCATCGATGAAATCCACACCATCGTGGGTGCGGGCAAGACCGAAGGCTCCATGGACTTGGGCAACATGCTCAAGCCGAAACTCGCCCGTGGTGAACTGCATTGCATCGGTGCAACGACTACGCAGGAATACCGCAAGTACATCGAGAAGGATTCCGCCTTGGAACGCCGTTTCCAGCCCGTGCAGGTTGACGAACCCAGCGAAGAAGAATCGATTTCAATTCTGCGTGGCATCAAGGATGGCTTTGACGCGCACCACGGCGTGCGTCTGCACGACAACGCGCTTGTGGCGGCGGTGAAACTTTCGAACCGCTACATCAGCGACCGTTTCTTGCCGGACAAGGCCATTGACCTGATTGATGAAGCCGCAAGCCTTGTGAAGACGCAGATGGACACCGTGCCGGAAGCCTTGGACACCTTGCAGCGTAAGGAACTCCAGATGAAAATCGAGGAGCAGGCCTTGGCGAAGGAAACCGACGACACCAGCGTGAAGCGCCTGAAAGAGTTGCGCGAAGAACTCGCGACGACAGATGCTGCAGTCAAGCTGATGCAGGACCGTTGGCAGGAGAGGCGCGCGAAAAACGCCGAATTGCAGGGCCTCAAGAAATCCTTGCAGCAGGCGAAGGACGAGATGGAGCAGGCTGAAGCCCGCTACGACTTGAACCGCGCTGCCGAACTCAAGTACAACAAGATTGTGAACCTTGAAAAGGAAATCGCCGCGAAGACGGAAGAAATCAAGAAGTCCGCCGGCGACGGCGACTTGAGCGAAGAGGTGACCGAAGAAACCATCGCCCTTGTGGTGAGCCGCTGGACCGGAATTCCGGTGACCAAGCTTTGCGAAGGCGAGAAGGCCAAGTTGTTGCACCTCGATGAACGCTTGCATGCCCGCGTGATTGGTCAGGACGAGGCCGTGGAAGCGGTTTCCGAAGCAATCTTGCGTAACCGTAGTGGTTTAAGCCGCGAGAATGCGCCGATTGGCAGCTTCTTGTTCCTGGGCCCGACGGGTGTGGGCAAGACGGAACTTGCGAAGGCGCTTGCCGTGGAACTGTTCGACGACGAGAACGCGCTGGTGCGTATCGACATGAGCGAATACATGGAAAAGCACAGCGTCAGCCGCTTGATCGGTGCGCCTCCGGGATACGTGGGCTACGAAGAAGGCGGCCAGCTGACCGAAGCCGTGCGTACGCATCCGTACTGCGTGATTCTGCTCGACGAAATCGAGAAGGCTCACCCCGACGTGTTCAACACGCTGTTGCAGGTGCTTGACGACGGTCGTCTGACCGATGGCAAGGGCCGTACCGTGAACTTCAAGAACACCTTGATTCTCATGACGTCGAACCTGGGTGCCGCTCACTTCCAGAACCGCGCGGGTGATGCAAAGCCCGTGACCCTGAAGGAAATCGAGCCGGAGCTCCGCAGCTTCTTCAGGCCGGAATTCCTGAACCGTCTGGATGAAGTGCTGGTATTCCAGAGCCTCACAAAGCCGCAAATCAGGGACATCGTAAGGCTCAAATTCAAGGGACTCGCCGAACGCGCCGCCCGTCAGGATTTGCAACTGACCCTGACCGACAAGGCGCTCGATGCCATTGCCGACGGTGCCTACCAGCCGGAATTCGGCGCGCGGCCGATCCAGCGTTACCTGGAAAGGAACGTGGAACGCCCGCTGAGCCACGCAATTCTCGCCGGTACCGTGAGTGCGGCAAAGCCTGTGGTCATCGACTACGACGGGAATGCGTTCACGGTGAAGTAATTTCTCCAATCATCCCTCCTCCTAACAAAAAGACCCGCCCCAGTGATCAACTGGAGCGGGTTCTTTTTTTTGCTTTTTAGATGGCTCTATTTATTTCAACGAAACAAACTTGCCACTCACCTTCCCGTTCTGGGAAAGCGTTACGAGGTAACGACCCGAAGGTACGTTGTCGGAATTCCAAGCGACAGAATGCGTTCCTGCTTCGAGATTACCCGCAGAAAAGCTCTTCACCATAATGCCGTTAGCAGACATGACGCTGATTTTAACGATTCCTGCCGACTTTGTCTCGAACACAATACCATTTCTGCTGAAGCCCTTCAATTCTGCAGCAAGTGGGCTAACCACACTTTCCTGCACCATATCGTCACCGTAATGACGTTTAGCAAAAGCATCGCCTTCATTTTCAGAGGGGTCGTCATCAGTGGGTTCCTGATCATCTTCGGCAACAACCGGTTCCTGGCCCACACCTTCAACAGGTTCCTGTTCTTCTTCCTCTTCATCTTCTTCGGGAACCACTTCCGGAACAATCGGATCGTAATCCACTCTGACAACACTGGTTCTCTGGTGAACAATTGCGATATCAGCATAGAATCGACCATACATCAGTTTGTTAGAGGCCTGTCCGAATACAACATATGATTTAGGAGCATACAATGTTCCAGCCCAATTAATGCCGAGTGTATACAGACGCTCGCTCTGCATATAGGTAATCAGCTTGAATCCACGAGCAACCAAAGGCAGATCCTCGTTAATAATTTCGGTTCGCCAATTCAGAAAATCCATAGCAACAACCTGAGTCGCTTCGCCTGGTTTTGTAAACTCAACAGCTGATTTTCTATCCAAAATCAGTTCCTTGGCAATAAACGTTCCCGGATTGAGAACCAGTTTACCACCAGCTTCTACTTTAAGCGTCTTATACTTGTCGCTCTCCTTCCATTCAAACACTTCGCCATCCTTGACAACATGTTCAAGTTTCGGTTCCTCGTCAAGTGTCCATGTATCAAATTCATCTGAATAGGGGAAGGCTACGGTATTGAGGGCATCCGATTTTCCACGAATAGTCACATCAATATCTTTTTTAATCGGATGCTTTAACGACGGAAGCGTGTACGGGGCAACAAACCCATCAACAACCGATTTAACACGAAGCCACATTCCTCCGCGAGTATAAATGTTACGAACCTTTGCCCATACGCCAAGTATAATTGTACTTTTTGAGTCCCGAGAAGAACTAACAATATCACAATAATCCCCATCAGTTTTAGTGGAATTATAGCAGACAACACCATCGTTAAGGGCTACTCTTTCTCTTCCGAAAATAGTAATACCATCCGGAAGATCATATGATTTTTGGACAATTTCTATTTTCTTGTCATCCGATTTTAGGTAAGGATCGGTTTCACCCGGATCAAGTTTGCCATTACCATTGAGATCTTCGGCGCCATCCTTTACGCCACCATTATCAGAATCCGGATCGCGATAAGTCGGTTCACCATCACCATCGGAATCATAGTATTCAAAGTTAGTACAACCTACTTCTACCTTTTCGCCAGTCTTTTCTCCATTTTCATCAACAAGATCCACCTTCAAATTGGTACATCTATCTACCATTGCATAAATTTCATTAAAATCAGAAATTCCATCTTCATCATGGTCCCACTTATCAGGATCGGTTTTGAAGCGTTTTACTTCATCGTACGCAATGACACCATCGTTGTCGGCATCATTATTTTCATTATTCAAAAGAGGGTCTCTATTAAGCACAAAGCTGGGTTTTTCCATAACATAATAAGCTTTATATCGATAAGAATTTGCACTCGCCCAATAATGAGATCCATTATTATCGGTGTTGATAAAATGGAATACTGGATCCCCCTTTCTTACAACGCAAGTGCTTTTATCATCAGAATAGCAGAAATCATCGCCAGACGTAGCATATCCGTCGATAATCATGATATGTCCCGACCCGTTAGAATTAGTCGTGATAACCAAAATAGGTCTCTTGGCTTCAAGACGCTTTCTAAATGTCGTGACATTAATTTCATTTTCGGCATCCGATTTCATGACGTCTTTATATACTGAATGTTTCGGCATAACGCCACTTTTCAAATAATTCAATTTTACATCATTCATCTTAAATATTTCAGAATACAAAACAGGTATTACCTCATCACCCGCTCCGCCCAATACTCCCAACGGGAAATACATCAAAGGAGCAAATTCACCATTTTTCTTTGTGAAAGGATAATAATTTTTAAGAGACTCTTTCATACCAAGAATTTTGATTTCATCTTGGGTAAGATTTCCATTATAATGTTTGTTTAGAACATTAAACGCAACCGCCCAACAACGCCATTCCTCTTCTTCATTTATTGGGTCTGTGAGTTTATGAATTTCATTCCATCTGTTAGCGGCCGCTTTATTGCCCCAATTTGTTGCCAGCATTCGGGTATCCTTTCTTGCACCAAAAATCGGAGCATTGAGATAGACCATATTTTGTAATATAGATTCCTCATCTCTTTTAAAAATACAACGCAAAAGTGTTTTCTCATCTTCAAAAGATATTTCATATACAGACATGCCGTATCGATCACTAACAGAAATCACATTCCAAAGATATTCACCACTAGGCAAATCAACTTCAGCATAATTAAGATTAGTTTGTTTCTGATAGATCAGAGACTTATCTTCAGGTGAATACACATTCAAAATATATGATTCCGCACCTTCAACATTTACCCAAGAAAAACGAGGTTTTTGATTTGCGTTTAAGAAAACGACAATCCCATCGGGCATATTATAATCACGAGCAATGGGCAAACTATTATCACCGCTTTCGATTTCATTAGCGCGAAAAATTTTCCAACCTATATTATCAATATAACGGAAAAACGCTCCAACATAGTAAGATTCATACATGCCGTTTACATCCGGAACAATCGTCGGCAACGGCTCAGAATCACCCATAGTACCCTGCTTGCCCCAAGCCACATAATCAACAGTTTTTGAACCGAGAGCAAGTTTGATTTCTCCCACATTGCCAAAAGTAAGGTTCTGAACAACCGTGCTAAAATCATCTGCAGGACATTCGAGTGTAACGTCCTGGCAAACACGAAGTTTTTCGCCATGCTTCAAGGTGAAATCACCAATAGAGGCGCTATGGCTTTCTGAATTCTTAAGGACGAATCGAGACAGATTCACAGATTCTTTGCCATAGTTTTCAATTTCAACCCATGCCGAACGGGTGTCGGAATTTTCAGGCTGAATAGCCTTGAAACGCAGTTTTGCAGCAGCCATCGAAGACGGAAGTTCGCCCGTCAGCCATGCACCATTTTGCATCACAACGATATTAGGAGCGGCTTTGAAATTGCCTTTTCCCGGGTAACTATAGTCAGAATCCTTATAGAAGTCCTCACCATCGGAATAGACCATACCCAGGCTGATTCCGCTTTCGTTGGGATAAAAACCGGAAGCGACCGCGTCTACATTTATGTTAACGACGATATAATCGCTCAAGGTGTCCAGCGTGTATGTCGCATTGGGCATATAGTAGGGATAGACATTAAGCGTTCTAGAGTCATCCCTTTCAATCAGGTACTTCGCCTGAATATTATTCAGCGTTTCTGCAGTATTATTTTTTAAGCGCAGGCGCAGCGTAAGTTGTGTATTATTATTAGATTGTTCATCGAAGGCTTCAACGGTAAGGCCGCTTTGAGCCCAAATGCATGAACATACCAAAAAAACAGAGCTAAAAACTCGTTTCATTTGTTCTCCTGATTTATGTTATACTGTAAATTTGAACTAAATTATTTAGGACAAATTTAAAAACGTACCAAATATATTAATTTGGTACGAAATTTGAAAGGATTAAATTAAAGAAAAATAGCTTATATAAGTTTTTTGTAATAAACTTCTTGGAGTTTACGCAAAGAAACGAATAACTTCGTCATGAATCAGTCCGTTCGAGGCCATACTCGTGTAGCCTTCGTAAATCGGTGCGACCGGCTTGCCGCTTGTGTCAAACAGTTCGGTTTTGCCGTCGATGGTGCTGAACTTGCCGCCCACCTCCTTGAACAGGAGCGGATATGGGGCGATATCCCAAAGGGATACCACAGGGTCAATCATCAATTCGGCACGGCCGGCGGCCACCAAGTAGTAGCCGTAGCAGTCACCCCAGCCGCGGTGCAGCTTGGCTGCGCGACGCACGGCCGCGTACTTTTCGCCGTAACCTGCGGTTTCCATGGTATTCACCGTGCCCGAAAGCACCAGCGATTCAGACAATGTCGCCACCTTGGAGCAATTCACCGGCTTGCCGTCTAAGAAGGCTCCGCCCTCTTTGACCGCCCAGACCGCCGTGTTCATCGCAGGAATGCGAATGAGGCTTGCAAGCGGCGTGCCCTTGCGATACAGCGCAATCAATGTTCCGAACAACGGCACGCCGTGAATAAACGCCTTGGTGCCGTCGATGGGGTCAATGACCCACTGGTATTCGGCATCGGGATTTTCGATACCGAATTCTTCGCCAATCACGCCGAAGCCCGGAGTTTCCTTCTCCCAGAACTTGCGGGCGATTTCTTCGGTGCTCTTGTCGGCGATGGTAACAGGCGTATTGTCCTTTTTCCATTCCACGCCGACACTTGCCTGAAAATACTTCATGATATTTTCTTGGGCGAGGTCTGCGGCCTTGAGCGCGATTTTCAACAGTTCGAGATTTTCGCTTGTCGCTGCCATAACACCTCCGGCGATTAGTTTTCAGCCTTCCACTTCTTGACGAGGCTGACCAGAAGTTCATTTTCTTCGCGCTTGCCGAGAGTCACGCGGATGTGTTCCGGAAGACCGAAGCTCGTAAGCCCGCGAACAATCATGCCGTTCTTTTCGAGGAACAGCACGAGGTCCTTCGCCTTGGGGCCAATGTGCACGCAGATAAAGTTACCCTGAGTCGGCAACACCTTGAAACCAAGTGATTCAAATTCCGGTGTCAAGTACTTGATGCCTGCAGCGTTGAGTTCGAGAGTCTTCTTGACGTGTTCCTTGTCGGAAAGGGCTGCAATCGCTGCCACTTGTGCGGCCTGGTTCACGTCGAAGGGCGGCTTAATTTTCCACAAGGCGCGGATTACATCTACGTTACCGAAGGCATAACCAATGCGCAGCCCAGCAAGGCCGTAAATCTTACTGAAGGTGCGGTTGATGAACAAGTTCTTGTACTTGTCCAGCATGTCAATCAGTACAGGATAATCGCTTGCCGTTGCAAATTCAGAATAAGCCTGATCAAGGAACACAAGCACATTGCTCGGAACCTTATCCAAGAAGTCAAGCAATTCCTGCTTGTTGTAGTAAACGCCAGTCGGATTGTTCGGGCTGCAAATGAAGATCACGCGAGTCTTGTTGTTGATTGCCTTCAAGAGTTCCGAAAGGGGTGTCTTCTGGTCGCCCACACCGACACCGACAAAGTCGGCGCCGTTCGAAAGCGTCGTAAACTTGTAGACCGAGAACGTGGGCGTAATGCCGATGCAATTGTCGCCCTGACGGATAAAGGCCTTACCCACCATATCAATGATTTCATCGGAGCCGTTACCGATCACGATCTGGTTGGTGTTCACGCCGTAAAAATCAGCGATGGCGTTGATCAGCTTGGGGGCATCACCGCGCGGGTACAAGTGCAAGGAGTTCGCGATTTCGTGGTAAGCTTCGACCGCCTTCGGGGAAGCACCGAGCGGGTTCTCGTTCGAAGCGAGTTTAACAACTTCGGTCAGCCCGTACTTCGCACGGATTTCTTCTATGGATTTGCCAGGAACGTAATCAGAAAGTTTCAAAAGCTCTGGACGCGGATCAATCATGATATCCTCTTTTTTTGCGCCTAAAATTTAGCTAAATTGGAGCACATGAAAATTTCCCATTTCATTATTTTTGTGTTAATAGGCCTTTGCATTCAAAACGCCTTCGCCTTGGACCGCATTTGGAACATGCGTTACACTCTCGGCCCCGACGCAAGACCCTCCCCCAAATTTGCCGCAGGCCTTGGACTGCGTTCTGACTTTGGAAGCAATGTACTCTTCCCCGTGAACATTCTAGGGGCGCTCAACAAAGAATGGGAATTAGGCGCCAAGGTGGACATGTACACCTACAACCAGATGGACAACATGGAAGCCTCCATCGACATCGGCGGAAGATACCGCATGGGTGCCGGCCGATTTGTCGAATTGGACGGCTATTTTGGGCTCAACCGCAACAATGGTAGCGCCATGGTGCTGACCTACGGCAAAGAAGTTTATATTGCAAGTAGTTTTTCGAATACCTATGAAGCCCGCGCCGGCTTTTTTGACGGCGTTACCGGAGATGACGGCTATGTCAAATTCGCTTTCGGCACCATTCCGACGTTGCACTTTGGCAGAAGCTTTCTTTGCATGATCGAAATTACCTCGAGCGGAAGCGTCGGACATTTCCGCGATGACTTTATGGTCGACATTATTCCGAAAATGGAACTGGCCTTCGGTAGCACACGCGTGCGCCTGGAATTCGACATCGGCATTCTGCAGGATGACAACAACGACCAAAAGAGCATCGGGCTTTACGTACAGACCGCATTATAGTGCTTACGACACAGTTAATAGTTACTAGATTTTTTTAAAACAATCTAGCAGCCAGCAACTTAGAACTCAGAACCCACTCTCTAGCATTGTATTCACAAGCATTGTATCGGAACGAAAGATAATATCGATCGTTCCGCGTTCTGCAGTATTCAAATACGGAATCTTAAGCGAATCAAGCCTTTGAATCACCTGCTTGCTCGGGTGGCGAAAACGGTTCTTGCGGCCGCTCGAAATCAGCGCCAGTTCCGGATTGACCCGATTCAGGAATTTTCGACTGCTCGACGTCTTTGAGCCGTGATGGCCGAGTTTAAGCACGTCGCTTTTCAGATAGACATCCGTTTTCATAATTTCTTTTTCGCCTTGCACGGTTAGGTCGCCGGTCAAGATAGCCGAACGCCCGAGGCCCTTTACCCGAAACGAAATGCTTTGCGTGTTGGCATCTACGCAGTGCTTGGTATCGGGGTGAATCACCTTGATTTCAAAGAATTTTTCTTTGTACAGTACTCCGCGAGAAATGTCGCGGATGAGAATGCCGCGCCGGTAGGCTTCGGAAATTACCTGCTGCCAGTTTTCTTTTTCGTCGATTCTTGCGCAATCTGTTAGCCAGAGTTCCTTGACCGGAAACATTTTGATGATCGAAGCTGCACCGCCAAAATGGTCCTGATCTGGGTGTGTGATGACCAAGGCGTCTAGCTTGGAAACCCCGATATGGTGCAGATACGGCACGATGATGTCTTTCCCGGAATCTTGCCGTTTGATATCGCCGGCATCGACAAGAATATGGGAGCCCGAAGGCGTCGTAAGCAAGAGGCTATCGCCCTGTCCGATATCGATAGCCGTCAATTTCCAGCTCGGCTCGACAATGGCGTAATAGCCTTTGTAGGCAAAGGTTATTGCAAAAAGAATCATGCAGCAAAGTGAAAAACGCCGGGCAATCCTGTTTTTACCCGCAACGGGCATCAAGACAATCAACACTCCGCACAAAAGCAATATGGAAGGCTCGAACGGCCCGACAGTCACCGACGCCTGCGAAGAATCCGACAGCAAGCGAGTCAAAAGCGACGCTAGTCGCAAAAAGAACCGCGCCGCATAGCAAAAATGCTCCCGCAAAAAATCAAACGGCGAAAGTAGCGCAAAAAGCCCCGCCTGCATGCCCATGGAAATCGCAGGCACCACCACAATATTGCCAAGCCACGCAAATGGCGAAAGAGTCTTGAAATGGTGTATCAGGAACGGAGCCGTCGATAGCGTGGCGCATAAAGTCACATAAGTCGGCTCCACCACAAGCGCTTGCAGGCGCGCCCACCATTTATTCTTCTGGAGTTCTTCGGGCAGCTTTTTAAGCGGGTTCCAGGTGCCCCCCATCAAGATTCCCATAGTCGCCGCCACCGAAAGCTGAAAGCCCGGATTCCAAATAACAGAGGGCTCTGGAATCATAATGAAAAGGAGGGCGACTCCGAGGCTATTCAGGGTATTCGCAGTCCTTTGGAACAATGCGCCGACCTGCGGCACGGCGAACATGAGCACCGCCCGCCTTACGGCGGGCGACCCGCCTGTCACTGGAATGTACAGGAACAACAAGACAATCGCCGCAATTCGCACCACTCGATGCGGAAGTCCCGTCGCCTTCAAAAAAATCATGAGCATTCCGGCCAAGAGCACCACATGGAACCCGCTAATGGCCAAAACATGCACAAGCCCCGAGCGTTGGAAATCGCTGCGCAAGGCATCGGGAATACCACTCCTGTCGCCCGCCAAGAGCCCAAGCAAAAGCCCTGTTTCTGACGGATCCAAGTAATCGCTAAACCTCGAGCCAATCCATTTGCGGAACTGATAAAAGCTGCGCTCCGGCACCCAGTTCTTGCCATAAACAGTCCAATGGACAAACTTGCCATAAGCCAAGAGCCCCTGCGACCTGAGCCAGCCGCGAGTATCGAAGGCGCCCGGCACCGTAGGCGGCAAAACCGGATAGTACGACGCCTCGTAACAAAGCGAATCCCCAGGCATGGGGTACTCGGGCAACGAGCGTTTTTCAGTCAATCGAACGCGATAAGGCGATAGCGGCTCCCCCGCGACCGTTTTCTTTGTTTGAATGACGATTGCCATGCCGCTCTTTTTGGATTGCGTCGTCTCAACTAGCCCGCAAGCCTCTGTAAAAGCACCCGCCTCCGGCAAATCATTTACGTTTTTGCGCACCGAGTATTCATGACAAACAAAGGCCACCACGATGCTGACTAGAACAACCCATTGCAGCGACTTTTTAAAGACATGCGTCACAAGGCATAAAACGGGCCACAAAAAACAAGCGTACAGCGGTTCATCGAGGCCTGCAAAAAAAATCGTCATCACGACGGCGCTCAACAAGGCCGGTTTTCCCATGAGCGGAGTCAGCAGGTTGTATAAATCAGTCAGAATTTTATATTTTTTTCTAGATTTCATAATTATAAAGCCCTTCAGAAGAGTCCCTCTTCTATACACGCTTTTTTTGAGGCACTGGAACGTTTTTTTATGAAAAATTTTTGTAAAAAATTTTGTGTATTGTACTTTTTAGGCCTGGTGCTGTTCCTGGCTGGCTGCGGTGATGAACCTGATAAGGAATTTATCCTTTACCCGGACAGCGGACTTGCTTTCGGGCTGTTCCCCAATGACTACGCCAAAAACGATTCTTCGGCTGCAAACCTGGCTCACGGCATTACGCTGATCGTCCACCCCAATGCCACTTACCAGTTGTCGTTCGATGTCGACCCTAATTTTGAAGCCCCGAAGCTCCAGCTTTTCAGAATTTTCATGAGCGATAATGGTGAAGATTTGCACGCCCAACCGGTCCGCACCCTGGATCCCGTTGTCAAAAACGGCCGTTATATATACTCCTTCGTTTGCGAAGAACGCGAAAACGCCTTATGGGCAACAAGCCTGATTCAAAACAATACTTACTACGAAGGCCGCGTTTCCAACATCCGGTTCACGGGCGAAGGTGCCTACTCCGACCATTTTTCGATTAACCTGATTCTGGTCGGCAATATCGAAGACGAACTCGAAGAATTTACCGCCAAGGAACTGGCCACAAACCTTTTGGCGGAATACCGCAAGCTCTATACTTCTGTAACGATTGACACGCTCTATATCAACCAAGCCGCCGAGCACCCGACTCTCGGGAAGACGTACCCGGCAAACGAACCCTGGATTGCGGGCCGATCTTCGGACGACATCATGGTTTCGGAACTGGGCGGCTGGCCCGGGCTCGAAAACGCATTGGATATAACCCTAGTGCACTTTATTGACCAAGAAGGGATTCTGGGATATTCGAACCTGTTTAGCGCGAACCTCGGCAAGGGACTCGGAAGTACAGTCGTTCTGGGTACGCACATCAAGACTCCGGCTGGCGAAGAAGCGCTTGACATGCAGGGAATCATTGAAACGGCTCTACACGAAACCGGACATTTCTTTGGGCTCCGCCACACGACCGCGACCAGGGCCGATATCGAAACCATCTTTGACGACTACGATTTTGGCGATTATTCGAACCTTGAAGACGGGCTCGAAGACACGCCCTCTTGCAATTCACTTGTGGCGACAAGCCTTACCAAAGTTCAAAGGACCGACTTCCGCATCAACCGCTTGATGCCGCGTATTCGCATTTTTGCCAACAGTTCGTTCAAGATCGAGGACTGCCCGGATGCAGGCAATTACATGTTCCCGCTCACGGTAGAAAACAAAACTCTCTCGTTTAGCAAACAACAGCTGGCCATTATCCGCCAGAACCTGATGATTTTCCCGCATTAAGTTTATGAAGTCTTCTCAATTTTCTGAAAACGCACAACTTTTGGCATTCGTCTTGCAGCCCGGTGAGCAGTGGCTGCCCGAAGTGATTGACGCATTGGAACGCACTTGGGGCAAAATCCGCCACAAGGGCAAGCTTTTCGCATTCGACCAGACGCCCTATTACACCCCCGAAATGGGAGAAGGTCTGTACCGCGGCGTGGTTTCTTTTGAAAAAGAAATTCCGCCCGAAACGATTGCTGCCGAAAAGGAACGCAGCAATGCGCTGGAACTCACGATGGCGCAGGCGAACGATCCCGATGCGCGCCGCGTGAACATCGACATCGGCTACATGGACTTGGATAAGGTGGTGCTCCCCAGTTACAAGCGCGGTCCCTTCAAGCTTTACGCCGGCAAAGGCGTTTGGCTTGACATGCTTTTGACTTATGCGAAGGGGCAATTCCACCCGACAGCGTGGGCATTCGAAGACTTTAAGCGGAATCCGTACCAGCACGACTTGCAGCTCATTCGGGAGAAATTTAAGAAGAGTAGGCAGTAGACAGTAGGAAGTAGGCGGTAGACAGTAGACTGTAGGCAGTAGATGTGGAATGTGAAATGTGGAGTGTGAAATGTGAAATGAACTGTAGCGAACTAGGAATACAATGAAGAATATCGTTTACATCGTCCTTTTGATTATTGTACTCCTTATTGGTGTCCGCTGGTTTATGCAGCAGTCGGCGGCAAAGGAGGCTTTCGACAAGCACGAAGCGTTAATCGCCGAGACAAACGAGTGCCTTGAAATGGCCGAATGGAACTGCGCCGAGAAAAACGTGCGCACGCTCCTCAAAGAATCGCCCGATGACCAAAACTTACAACTTCATTTGGCGGGAATCCTTTTCGAGCAGGAACGCTACGAAGACTGCATCGCCTACGTGCAGTCACGTAAGTTCAAGCATGGTGACCTCGACTTCTTAAAAGAAAAGTCCGAGTCGCTGATGCGCGAGATGGCTGAATTGCAGCTGGAGCGTTCGATGCACTTTCGCGTGGAATTCGAAGGCCGCCCCGCCAGAAGCGACATCGCCGAAGCGCTCGCCGTGCTGGAAGTCGCCTACGATTCGCTCTGCCACCTGTTCGACTTTCACCCCGAAAACAAGATGCACCTGGTGCTTTACGAGTCCTCGCAATACCAAGGGGTTGGCCCGCGCCCCGAATGGGTCGGCGCCGTTTTTGACGGCAAGCTCCGCATTCCTGTAAACGTGATGGCCTACCGCGAAATTTACCGCCCGATGTTCTTCCACGAACTCACGCACGCCTTCATCCGCGCCATGACACGCCACCACATTCCGCTTTGGGTTAACGAAGGAATTGCCCAAGTGATTGACGCCTCGCGCACGGGAATGCAACGGCCCGAAGGTGGCGCCCCCAGCATCGAAGCTCTCACGACACCATTCGTGAACGAGAACAACACCGGCACAGCCGTTAAGCTCTACTGGTATTCGCAGGCCATGGTGGAACGCCTTTTGGCCCGCAACGCAAGCCTCGTGCACTTCAGAGAATTCATCCAGAGCATGCGCACTTTGGGCGACGAGCCTGCCTTGCAAAAGTTCTATGGCGTCACCACGCAACAGTTGCTCGACGAAGTAAGGTAGCGGAGGTTTCTATGGCGAAGAAAAAACACATCGTGATTCTTGCGACGGGCGGCACTATCGCCGGCGTCGGTGAGCCCGGAAAAAATACGGGCTACGTGTCCGGGCAGATTTCTGCCGAAGACTTGGTGGCGTCCGTGCCGGAGCTTTCGGAGTACGCCGAAATCACGGCCGAGCAGATTTGCAACGTGAATTCCGACGACATGACGGACAAGCTGTGGATTGCGCTTTCGAACCGCATCGCCGACTTGCAAGCGGACGATTCGGTGGACGGCATCGTGGTCACTCACGGCACCGACACCATGGACGAAACGGCCTACTTCGTAAGCCTTACGGTCAAGTGCGAAAAGGCGGTGATTTTTACAGGCTCCATGAAGCCCGCTACCGCCAAAGACCCTGACGGCCCCGCAAACTTGTTCGGCGCCGTGCGTGCGGCAGCCGGCTTCGCGGTCGACGACGACCCGCCGGCGAATTTGGTGTGGGTGTATTTTGCGGGCGAACTTTTCGACGCCCGGAGCGTTCAAAAGTGTAGCGCCTCGGCGATTAACGCGATGGGCGTAAGCGCTCCCGGCGAAGGCTCTAACTGGAACGCCTTAAAGGAACAGAACTTCTTCGACGTTTCCAAGCTTGAAAGCCTGCCGCGAGTGAACGTAGTCTACTTTACCGTAGATGCAAACCCGAAAATTCTGGAATACGCGGCCTGCGTTTCCGACGGCCTCGTGATTGCGGGCGCCGGCGCTGGCGAATTCAGCATCGCCTGGGCCCGCGCCCTCGAAAACATCGACATTCCGGTCGTCATCGCAAGCCGTACTCACCACGGGCTCGTGACGCTCAACGAATCCCTTGCGCCAGGCCGCATTTGCGCCGGACGACTGCCGCCTCAAAAGGCCGCAGTCCTCCTCAAGCTCGTGCTCACGCAAACAAGCCGCACCGACGACATCAAGCGGGTATTCGCGCTTTAACCAACCCGTTCCAGCGAACAGTAAGAACCGTAAACAAAAAACCTGCCCTTGTTCAGGACAGGTTCTTTGAAATTTTCTTTTTTGAAAATTACTTGGCTTCAGCAGCGGCAGCCGGAGCAGCGGCAGCATCAGCAGCGTCGTCAGCCTTCTTACCGCTCTTCGCAGAAATGGTGAAGATCACGGTGCGCGGCTTGCAAGCGAGTTCGATACCGTCTTCGAGCTTCAGGTCCTTGGCGTAGAACGTCGTCGGAGCCGGGAATTCGGAGATGTCCATTTCGAGCACGGCCGGAATCTTGGTCGGCACAGCGGCGAGCTGGATGTAGCGGTTCTGCTGAGCAAAAGTACCACCCTGAGTCTTAACACCAATCGGAAGGCCGTTCAGCTTAACGGGAACGCGAACCTTGACCTTGGTGGTGTCATCAATCTTCAAGAAGTCGATGTGTTCGATTTCCTGGGTCAGCGGATTCTTCTGGTAGTTGTAAATTACGGCAGCGTTGCCGGCCTTGCCATCAATTTCCAAATCGAGAAGCGTGTAACGCTTACCCGGGGCGAGGACCTTGCGAACATCAATTGCGCTAACGCTGATATTCACGGACTCCTGACCCTTACCATAATAGACAGCCGGGATCTGGCCAGCCTTGCGAAGGCGGGCGTTGTCGCGGCTCTTGCCTAGCACTCTCGAGGTTGCTGCGAGCTTTGTGAGTTCCATAATTTTACTCCAATTAGTAAATGGTTAAAAAATTCATTGGGGTAGCTGGATTCGAACCAACGAATAACGGAATCAAAATCCGTTGTCTTACCACTTGACGATACCCCAATGGTGGCGCAAATATAGCAAATTTACGCCTTTTTCAAAGGGTTAGGGCTAAAAACCCTCAAAAAAGCGGGTCACCACCTGGTATCTAGAGATGGGTTTCAGCTCTTCGGCGGCCTCTTTCGCCTGCTTGCGGGTTTCGAAAACGCCGAAAACAGACGCCCCCGACCCCGACATCAGGACGGATTTCGCCCCGAGGCGCTTGAACTCATTTTTCATCTCTTCGACAAGCGGATGCCTAGGAAACACAGACTCTTCAAAAGCATTGAAGGTATTGGCAAGTGCAAAGTCGATCGATGCGGACTTGCCCGTGCGCATGCACTTGGACTTGTATGTTTCCCAGCGGTCCGGGCCAGACTTGGGAACGCCAGCGTAGGCATCCTTGGTCGGTACGGAGTCTAGCGGAGTGGCCACCAGCAGGTACTGTTCGTCGTTCAACTGTAGCGGTTTCACAAAAGTGAGCTTTTCGCCAATACCTTCGGCCATGGCGGTACCGCCACGCACCAGGAAGGGGACATCGGCACCAAGCTTTGCTCCAATTTCTTCGAGCTTTTCAAATTTGAATTTGAGCTTCCACAGCTGGTTCAGCAAGCGGAGCGTTGCTGCAGCGTCTGCAGAGCCTCCACCGAGGCCTGCACCCAGGGGCATTACTTTGTTCAAATAAATATCTGCACCGAGGGTCGTACCCGATTCTTGCTGCAAGAGCTTGGCAGCCTTGTAAACCAAGTCCGTTTCCAGCGGATAATTCTGCGGTTCGTTGTAGCAAAGCGTAATTCGACCATCCTGGCGCGGTTCGGCACTCACGGTGTCGCCTGCGTCAATGGTCTGGAACAGCGTGCCCAAGTCATGATATCCGTCTTCACGCTTGCGGATGACATCTAAGAACAAATTAATCTTAGCAGGAGCGTATTCTTTCATGCCATTAAACTTAGCAAAAATATTCCAATTTGGAATACCTTGGGCAAACTTTTCATTACCGTAAAAAAAAAACAATATATATTAAGGGATGATAGTTTCTAACTATTAAATAAGCCCAAAGCTTGTAAAACCAAAAGAAGAGAAAATTATGAAGAAAATCGTTTTCACCATTTTCTTTTGCCTTGCCACATTGGCGGCGGAAGCCCAGGTCGACAAAATTCTAGGACCGTGGACCGCCATCGACCCCGATACCGACAAGCCTTACGCCACCGTACTCATCTATAAAAGCAGCAACGGGCTGTATTACGGCAAACTCACCGAAATTCTGGATTCCGACGACCCGGCCGACCAAAAGCTCATCGGCACCATCATCATCAAGGACATGAAGGAAGATGACGGTATGCTGAAGGGCGGCTCCATTTACGACCCCGAAGAAAACAAGACCTACCACGGCAAGATTTCACTCACCAAGGACGGTCGCTTGGAAATGCGAGGCTCGCTTGACCGCTGGGGACTTTTGGGTGCTACGGAATATTGGAAACGCAGTAAAAAGTAAAAAAGATGGAATAAGGAGAAAATATGAAGAATCTGTTTATTAAAGTGCTCGGCACTAGCTTATTGTATGCGGCAACCACCTTTGCCCAGTCGGCAAACGAAATCGCCAAGAAGGTTCACGACTTGCCTTCCGGAAAAACATCGTCTGGAACCATTTCGGTTACCCTGATTGACAAAAACGGGAAAACCCGCAATCGCGAAATCGCATCTTACACTATGAAGGACGGAACCACCGACAAGACGGTCCTTGTTTTCAAGACACCCAGGGACGTGGCGGGAATCAGCTACCTCACCTACGACTACCCCGACAAGGCCGATGGTTCCACCGTCGATAGCGACAGCTGGATTTACCTCCCTGCCATGAAAAAGGTGCGCCGCGTTTCCGGTTCCAGCAAGGACGACGATTTCCAGGGAACAGACTTTACTTACGACGACCTGGGCACACGCAGTCTTTCCAAGGACAACTTCGCCATTCTCGGCGAAGAGAAGGTGAACGGAATTGACTGTTGGATTCTCGAAGCCAAGGCAAAGGATCCCAAAGCAAAAGTCAGCCGTCGCGTGTCCTGGGTGAACAAGAAAACTTACGTGGTCCACAAGGGCGAATACTTCGACAAGCAGAATCGTCTGCAAAAGACACTCGTTGCCGACAATATTCAGCAGGTGAACGGCTACTGGACCTCTCTCAAGATGACCATGACCAATGTCCAGACAAACCACAAAACCGTCTACGAAATCAAGAACCTTAAGTACGACGAAAAAGTAAACGAAAGTTACTTTACAGTCAGTGCGTTGGAACGTGAACAGGTCAAGTAAAAATGAGAGTTTCTAGAATCAATCATTTTTTTCGCAAGGTCGGAACCACCCAGATTCGTTACCGTTGGCCCATTCTAGCCATACTGCTCGTTATTACCGTAATCTGTAGTTCCGGTCTTGCCGATTTCGCTCTTTCGCGTGGCGAAGAGGGCTGGTTTGGCGATTCCGACGAAATCACCATCAATACGAAAAAATACGAACAGGTCTTCGGGAACCTGAACGGCGTCGGAGTCCTCCTCGTAAAGCAAGGCGATGGCGATGTCTTTAGCGAAGACATCCTGAATGTCATCGATAAAATCGGGACACGGTTACAAGACGAAATTCCGTTTGCAAACAGGCTCACCTCGATTATCAATGTCAATATTCCCGTAGGTAACGAAGAAGGTTTTGAAATCGTCAAGCCTTATGAGAACGGGATTCCCTCGGACTCCGCAGAACTCGCCAAGGCACGTGCCCTCGTGATGCGCGGGAACGAAAAAACGAACGCTCTCATCAACGCACTCGTCAGCGACGACGGACGCGAAACCTGGATATCCTTGTCGCTCCACCCATTCGAAGGCAAGGAACTTGAAGAAAAATTCGAAGGCGACGTAGAAGAAGTCAACCTGGCTATCGGCTACAAGCTGATGGAAATTATGGAAAGCGACGAATTCCAGAACAAGGACTATAAACTGTATGGCGGAGGAATCCCGTTCGACAGCGCCTGCGAAGACCGTTACGAAATTCCCGAATACGGCATCAGGGTACTATGCAGCGTCGGCGTGATGCTTTTATTCCTGGCACTTTTCTTGCGCAATTTCTTTGGCGTTTTCGTTCCGGCAATCACTACCCTCAGTGCCATCGCCTCGGTATTTGGCGGCATGGCCCTTTTCGGAGTAAAGGCAGATTCTACGCTCGTCACTTTGCCAGTCGTTCTGGGCATGGCATTAGCCGTTGGCTATTCGGTGCATTATATAAACATGTTCAAGTTGCAATTTAGACGCACCGGCATCCGTAAAGAATCAGCCATCAAATGCATCGAAGAATGTGGTTGGCCGGTACTGTTTACAGTGCTTACGACCATGGCTTCGTTTATCAGTTTCCTGTTTGTCGACATGAAACCCCTTGTATGGATGGGTAAAGCCGCAGCCCTTGTGGTGCTCGCGATTTACCTCTATGTAACAATCCTGATTCCAATTCTACTGTCGTTCGGCAAGAACGGCGTGCCCGACACAACTAGCAATGACGGCGCTACAAAACTGGACAAGATGTTTTCAGCCTGGTCCAATCTCGTCTATAAAAGAAAATGGCACTTTATTGTGGCTGCAGCCCTGATTATTGCAGCATTTATTCCGGGAATGTTCAAGATTACGGCGCAACTGGACTACCTGAGTATTTCGGGCGACAAGGTTCCCTATGTGCAAGAAATCAAGAAAATGCTAAAGACTAAGCTCGGAAACCAGTACAGCTATTCCATCATGATCTCTTTTGACGAAGAAGGCGCATTCAAGAAGCCCGAAAACATGAAAGCACTTTTGGAACTCGAAGATTACGTAGGCGCTCTTTCGCTTACCAAGTGGTCGGGTCGAAAACCGCGCGTGACCTCGGCGACAAGCATCTTGAAAGAAATGAATCGCGCCTTGAACGAAGGCAAAGATTCGCTTTACGCCGTTCCCGAAGACGAATACGTGCTTGCGCAGCTGATGGAGCTTTCGTCTATCGAAATGCGCGAAGACTTTAGCGAAACGATGGACGAAGAATTCAGAATTACAGAAGTCAGCGTGGACATGACCCAATTCGCTACCGAAGAAGCGCTCCAAAACATGAACGCTTTAAAGGCTAAACTCGCCGAATTGTTCCCGAACGCCCAATGCACACTGCTTGGCGACATGATTCGCTATTCCGAAATGAGCAATCGCATTGTTTTTGGCGGTCTAAAATCCTTCGGATTTTCGCTCATCATCATCGCCATCATGCTAATGTTTGCATTCTCCAGTTTCAAGCTTGGAATTATCGGCATGATTCCGAACGTGGCCCCTGTCATTTTGGTGGGCGGTGTCATGGGATACTTTGACTTTGCGCTGGACTTTAGCACTGTCACCGTAATGCCCTTGGTGCTGGGTATTGCCGTAGACGACACAATCCACTTGACCACACACTTGAAAGTCCGATACGAAGAATGTGGTTCTCTATCGAGGGCGATGGAAGCGACCTTCCGCGAAATCGGGGCATCGATGTTTTTGACCACGTTGATTCTGTGTGCGATGTTCGCCGTTTACCTGTTTAGCCCCTTGCGTTTCCTGATGGTGCTCGGCCTGTTGATTATTGTCGGCCTTTCAAGCGCCTTGCTCGCCGACTATACGATTACGCCCGCACTTCTGCAAGTGTCAAAACCGTATGGCAAAGAAAAGGAGAAAGCATGAAACGATTTACCGCACTCAGCTTAGCCCTTGCTGCAACCATTTGTGCCCAAGAAACAGTCTTCTTGGGGAGCCTAACCTCGCAGGCCGGGGTAGGACTTCCGAACGCTCACCACAACAAGGGCGACTTTCTGCTCGGCCAGACGATCTTTGACGGCACAATCAAATCGTACCTAGACGAAGCCATGGTCTATGTAAACGGCCAGATTGTCCACGACGCCTTAGGCGCTCAATCGACAAACGGCTCATCGGCATTTGTGGCTGACGACGGAACATACGCCTTGAAACTCCGCGAAGCCTATATTGACTGGAAGGGCGAAATGATCGCGCTCCGTATCGGCCGCCAAATTGTTTCGTGGGGTAAGGCCGACGACATCCAGATTACCGACGTATTGAATCCGCGAGACGAAACGAATGTAGTCGCCTCCGATTACAACGAATCTAAGCTGGGAATCGACGCCGTGCGCCTATCCCTGTTAACCGAAAAGACGCAAGTGGACGCCTACTGGATTCCGTTCTTTACGCCAAGCATTCTGCCTCTTGCCAAGGGAAATCCGCTACACTCGCGCGTATTCCCGGAGGAAGTGGATGGCATCGGGATCAATTATCCTGAAAAATACGACGACTTCGAACTCCCTAAAAAAAGACTTTCGAAGAGCGAACTCGCCCTGCGCGCTAGTACCTACACATCGGTCGCAGATTTGTCGCTGTACGGATTCTATGGTTGGGATGACCTCCCGTTAATCCGATACAACCCCAATATTGTTTTTGGCGATGGCGAAGACATGCCTGCCACCAGCTATTCAATTGATGTGACTGGTGAATACAAACGCATGTACATGATCGGTGCCGATGCAGCGATTCCTGCCGGAGATTTCGTATTCCGTCTTGAAGGAGCCTATTTCCCAAAGAGGCACTTCCAAACAGATGTCAACAGTCAACTCTTTAAGTATTCGGAAGACTCGCGCCCTGCAAGCAAGAGAAAGAATCAAGTTTTAGGCCTTGCCGGACTTGACTGGACTCCAAGCGGAGGCTGGACGATTACAGCACAATATGTCGCGGACGCCGTAATCGATTACGATAGCGACATTGAACGGAAAAAATTTGAACACCAGGCCACCATGAGCATCGAAAAATCTATCCTGAACGAAACGCTCACCATTATGGCCTCGGGTGCATTGGACTTATGGGATTTTTCTACGGCAAGCGAACTGGAACTGGATTACAAGCTGACCGATGCCATTACGCTTAGCCTGATTGGAGACCTGTACTTGGAAGGCCCCGACGGCAAAGAAGGCCTGTACGGCGAATACCGCGATTTCAGCAGTGTCACTTTCAAAGGAAAAATGTCATTCTAACGTTCTGGAGGGGAAAGCATGAAAAAAGCATTATTTGCATTCGCAGCCGTACTTTGCGTAGGTAATCAGATTTTCGCAGAGGAAGCACCGGAAAAAGCCTCTCAAGAAAAATCCCCTTGGGAAATTTCGTCTACGGTATCTGCCGCCTACTACCCCGAAGTGGAACACCACCGCGGTTCAAGCCACGTCACAGGAATCAGCGGTCCTTACGACGGCATCGAGGCCGTTGCCGAATTTGATGCGGCCTATACGCTCCCCTTCTTGCGTGGCGACGACGAATTCACCGCCGACAACCATGTGACATTTAGCGCGGGGTTGGAAGTTTCGCCCATTACGCTCGCACCAGTCGCATCAATTACCGTATCTCCCATTGCCTTTTTGGAACTGGCCGTCGGCGGCACGGCAGGAACCGGCTGGAACGCGTTCGATTTATTCCAAGGCATGGCTGCATACAATGCAGCAGAGCCTGAATACAAGGACATGACTCCCTTTGCGCACTGGTACTTGTACGGCTGGGGAAGCGCATGTTTCATGTTCGATCTTGCCGCCCTTTGGGAAGGCGACTGGCACCACGTTGTCGCTACGGCAACCTACAAAGCCGGCTACCAGAAATTGACTGGCACCGACAGCGATGTTTGGCTATGGCAGGCCTCCGACGGCTTGGCGAGCGGCTGGGTGTACGAGCAGGAATACTTTGTAGGCTACCAAATGCCTTTGAAACTTTCGATGATCGGCGTCGGTACCACGCTTTCGGGCCATTATGAGTCCAGCGATTTCGGCGACTATTCGTCTCGCTACAAAGGCGACTTCATGACCATCGACATTTGGCCCATGGCCGAAATCACTTTTAGCAAGAAAGACAAGCTTTTTGTGCTTTTTGATTTCCAGTCGCGCCGCAGTTTCCGCGAAAAATACAAAGATGCAGAATACGAGCCGCTAATGACCTATAGCGGTAGAGAATGGATATTCTACACACTCGGATTCCAGTGGAAGCACCTGTTTTAATTCTTTTCACAATTTTTTTACTAAAATATAATACGGAGCCTAGAATGGAACTTAGAACTGTTTTGAACGATGCTGAAATGACAATTGCTCTTTCTGGCGAGCTGAACACCCTCACCTCGCCCAAACTTGCTGCAGAAATTGCAGCTCACATCGAAAAGATAAACTCGCTAATCATGGATTTCAAAGAATGCGATTATGTATCCTCGGCAGGGATCCGAGTATTACTTTCAACATTCAAGGTCTTAAAAAAGAAACAGGGAAACATGCAACTTCTCAATATCGGCGAAAACTTCAGGGAAGTCCTGGACGCAACCGGGCTCGACGCCGTTTTCGGTTTAATTTAAATGACTAACTACGAAATAGAGATGGAACTTGACAAAGCTTCAAAAGCCCTGTCAAAAGAAACGCAATCTATAAATCTATCTTACTGGAATGCCGGCTCCGAATACAAGGCTCAGCTCAAAGATATCCTCAAATACGAATCCGTACAGGATATTTTTGACTATCAATATTATCTTCCTGAATCCATCAAAAAAAACATTGCAACCAAATTAGGCTTTTCAAGCGAAGATTTCTACGAATCTCAGGGTTTTGCCTTCTCGCAAAGCACACATTCAATTGTAACAATCGCAGTATTTCTTTCACAAAGAAATTTGAAAACAGGAATCATTGCGCCAGCATACTTTACGGCACAGACTTGCCTAGACGATTTAAAAGTTGACTACCACGTTTTTAACGAATTCATTCCCGACTTCAATCAAAATTTTGATATCGGCCCCCTTATAAATTCGGACTGCGAAGCATTCTGGTTCACCTCTCCCATCAACTCGACAAGCGTTTATTTCAATCAAAATGTCATAAACGGCATTCAAGAACTTCTAGATGCAGGAAAATGGGTTATATTGGACGAGGCCTTATGCGTAAACGGGAAGGAACTTTCAAGAACACTAGGAATTCAAAAAAAATTAATTTATATCTATAGCCCACATAAGGCTCTAGGAATTCAGGGGATTAAATTTTCTATCATTGTCACACATAAAAAGTTCACTGACGAAATTGATAGGCTCAAAGATTGTTACGGAGGCTCCCTAAATTATCTAAGTGAATTGGGAGCACGCCACTTCATCTCCCAAAATTACGACGAATGCCTTCGTTTTTACAATCAATTTTGGAGCGACAATTACAAACGAGTTCATCAGATTCTAGCAAATTACCATTTCGCTCATGTGTCACCTGATATATCCGGTCATTACGCCATGATCTTTCTTGACGGGTGTATAGGAACCGAAAATTTTATTTTCGCCATAAAAAAAATAATCAAGGAAAAGGGATATTTGATTTTCCCGGGGATTATGCACGGTTTTGACATAAGCAAACAGTTCTGTTTTAGAATCAACCTGCTCCTGAACAAGACTGATTTGGAAAAAGGACTTATTTCAGTTCTTGACTACATGGGCAAATTCATCGAGAATGCATAATGGCTAAAGAAAAATTTATCGCCGTACATGACAAACTTACCGAACACGCTCAAATGACGCCCGGTGCCATTGCCGTTATCTGCGCAGACAAGGAACTTTCGTACAAGGAACTTGACCAGGAATCAGATTATTTGGCGGCATCGCTTTTCGCCCTGATTCCAGAAATCAGACAAGGAGATTTCATCACTCTTGTATTGGACAGGTCTTTCTCTATTCATATCGCCATCATGGGCATTTTAAAAACGGGTGCGGCCTTTATCCCGCTTACACTCGACACGCCTCCTGAAAGAATTGCATACAGCATCAACGATTCCAAATCGAAAGCCATCATTACAACCGCAAAAATCAAGGCGGAACTTCTAGAAATAGGCAAATGCACTTGCAAGATTTTCACACTAGAAGAACTCCTTGCCAAAGCGAAAAAAGAACATTTAAAAAAACAAGTTGTTCATGTAAGCCCCGATGACATGGCAATGTGCATTTACACCTCAGGTTCTACAGGAAATCCCAAAGGGGTCACGCTTAATCACAGGGCCATTTACGAAGAATTCTTTCCAAAACAATGGATCGCCATTGCCCAATATCAAATTCATCGATTGGCCGACATATCCCCATTCACGTTCATCCTTTTTTATACAGGATTCTTTTATTGCATTTATGCAGGGGCCCTATTTTATCTTAACAAAGAAAATGAACTTAAAGATTTAACAAAATTTTCAGAACAGATTAAGAAGTATCAACTGGATTCCGTAATCGGAATACCTTCATTCATAGAAATTCTACTTTCTGCGGCTGACAAAGAAAAATTTGAAAGCATTATAGGCCTTTACATGGGCGGAGAGCCGCTCTCTCCGGAGCATGCCGCAAAAATCTTCAGCAAACTCCCTACCGTAAAAATCATCAATGGGTACGGTACAACAGAAACTTGCTCCATGGCTGTGTGCAAGGTATTGCAAAATACAACAAGTTCCTTCACAAATGGAATTCCATACCGGACAAAAGTCTTCATCGTAGATGAAGAAGGAAACGAACTTGGACCAAACCAAAAGGGAGAACTTTTAATACAGGGCAAGACGCTTTCTTGCGGTTACTTGAATCGCCCCGATGATACGGCAAAGAGCTTTATAGAATACAGAGGCGAAAGGACATACAAATCTGGGGATCTTGCCTATAGGACCGACAACGGAGAAATTGTGATCTGCGGCCGAACCGACGATATGGTAAAGTTAAACGGACAGCGAATCGAACTCCAGGAAATAGAACAATCCATTTTAAAAATTGAAGCCATTAAGCAAGCAACCGTTATTTTAAAGACAAACGAAAAAGAGAATTTCCTAGTCGCGTTCATTGTTGCAGACACAGACATATCTACAAAGGCTATCAAGGAAGAACTATCAAGGATTCTTCCACCTTATATGATTCCTTCGGTTTTTGTAACGCTTGACAAAATGCCCTTAAATAAACACGGGAAAATTGACAAGCAAAGCCTAAAAACAATGGACATTTCGTTTAAGCATTTAAATGAAGATTCTTCAGAAATTGGCATCGAAAACATCTTATGTTCAGCGGTCAAAAAAGTTCTTGATCTAAAAAGAGACCCTTCCAAAGAAGATAATTTCTTTGAGCTAGGCGGATCCTCTATATCAGCCGTTGAGCTAATCATCGAGATAGAAAAGCATCATTTAACGCTGACGGTTTCAGATATCTACTACGGAAAGACAATCGATCGAATTGCAAAAAAAATACAATCAAACAAGAACACAGATGACAATAAAAAATATGAAGAACAATGCCGAAAAAAAACATTCGACATAAAGGCAGAGCAAGAATTTTTCCTATCTGAAGAAGAACAAAAATCCGGCAGTAATTACGTTTACAACTTTTCGTACGTTGTCACACTCGGAAATCAATACGATGAAAAAAAAATATGCGAAGCCGTTGACAAGACACTTCAAAAGCATCCGATGATGATGTCTGTTTTTTCGAATGATGAAACGGGAAAATATTCCGTCTCATACCGCCCTGAATTGAGGAAAAAAACAGAATTGTGGCATACCTCCGAAAAAGAATTCAACAAGTTTAAAGAAAAGCCGGAGCGTCCATTCAATTTATTCGGAGAACATCTGTATAGAACCAAAGTCATTGTAACAGAGAAAAACAAGTACCTCTTTGTGGAAGTCCATCATTCTCTAGGAGACTATTACTCGTGTTTTATATTCGCCGTACAGACCTTCAACGAGTATTACCAAGAAAAATCAGGAGATGACTTTTATTATTCGTACTTACAAGACCTAGAAAACACCAAGAAGTCCACAAAATATGCTGAGGCAAAAAGATATTACGAATCCCTAAAGGGCGATTCCAAGTGGTGCTGCGTACTTGAATATGACCATACAAAATCTTTCGGGAGAAGCGCTTATTTGGATTACGATTTAGGAATCTCCCTAGATCAAATGAACCAAGCCGAAAAAAGACGTTCTACATCCAGGAATGAACTTTCTATTGCGGCGGCAATACTAGCCCTCTCCGAGATGACAAGAAAAAAGAAAATCTGCTACACCTGGACTTACGACAACCGAAAAGAAGGCAAGTACCTCGAAACCATTGGCAGCTTCGAAGAAAATCTACCCATCTTTATCGATCTTGAAATAACGGATTCTCCCTCAAAAGTTCTTTCCGAGATTTCAGAACAAATCCTAAAGGGCATTTTCTATTCGGAATGCCTAGGTGATATTTTCTACAATGACGAACTGGACACATACACCTTGGAAATCATCTATCAAAAGCAAGTCCATGAAAACACCATGCTGAACCTGATTCCGCCGGAGGTTCAAATTGAAGAAGTGGGTTTGAACCGCAATGCGGCAATGCCTTTCGAAATAGAGGTACGCGAAAGCCCTTCGGGACTATCCCTGTTTATTGAGTATGCGGAAAATCTATACACTCCAAAACAGGCGTTACAGTATGCGGAACTGTTAAAAAAGAATTTGAACCTTTTGATGAGTACCTAATCAAATTACCATTTTTTCAACCTATTATTATATTTAAATGAATGAGCAAGACATTTCTGTCTAAAAAGTTTCTTTCGCTACTGGTTTCGGGAACAGTCTACATGATTGTCGTTCCAATCCTGTTGCTGTCGGATTCCGTGATTGCAGGCCTTGCCTTAGGAGAAACGAGCGTCGCCGGCATCAGCCTTGTAACCCCTGCATATTCCCTAGCCGCTTTTTTTGGCGGAATCCTTTCGATTGGCGTTCCTATCTTGTACAACCGCGCCATGGGAGAATTCGATCAAGCGAAAGCAACCCAGTATTTCAGGGTCGGATTGACCGCTGCTGTTAGCATAGGCGTACTCTTGTTCTTTGCCTTTACGCTGTTGGGCGACACCTATCTCCATTTTTTTGAAGCGACCCCCGCTGTTTTTGAACAGGCCAAGCAGTATTTCTTTTGGTACAAGCTAACCATTCTGATTTTGCCTTTATTCCTACTGATGTGCGAAGCCGTATTTTCAGATGGAGACGACACGATTAGCACAATCGCAGGCATCTTACAGCTAGTTGTCAACATCGCCCTCTCCATCATCTTGGCAAAATCCATGGGCATCGAAGGAATTGCCCTGGGCTCGTTTATCGGTACCGCACTTGCGCTTTTAGTGACAAGCCTCCACTTATTCAAGAAAGGAAACTCGCTAAAAATCGGATTCCACTTTTCAATTGCAAAAATTTTTCACATAGCGAAATACAGTACGATCGATGCGAGCACCTATCTATTTTTCGCCTGCTTTGCCGTGATTGTCGAAAAATACATCACATTCGCATTCGGTTCTGAAATGCTGATTATTGCCTCCGTTATTTTCTTTGCAAAAGAGTTTCAGATTATTTTTGACGGCATCGGAGAGGCCATTACACCCCTCATCAACATCTATCTAGGCGAAGAATCCTACTGCGGCATTAAAAATTGCTACAAGCTTGCGCAGAAAGCGGCTATTGTCGAAGGGGTTTTAATGACCGCCATCATAGCGGCAGCGGCTCCACTCATCGTAAAAATTTATGGCATCGAGAATCCAGAAATCGCAGAGGAGGCCATCAACGGGGCACGCATTATTGCACTTGGGCTCACCGGAACCAGTCTTCTCTACTTGCTCTCTTCGTATTATCTGCTCATCGACAAGATTTTTCTTGGGGCACTTCTCTGCGGATTACGCGACGTGATTGTCGCCGCCCCCCTCCTATTCATTCTCGGCGAAAAATTTGGAATTTACGGTTTCTTTGTCGGGATAGCCCTTTCGAGTATTTTCGCCTACATCGTCTCGACACTATTTATCCGCACCAAATACGGCAAAGAAAACTACCCGTTGCTACTTGCAGATAAAGAAAAACGACTGAACTACCGCTTCTACGAACTTAAGCTGGAGCCGGAATTGATTATTGATGTTCAAAAGCAGATAGAGCGATACCTTCAGGAAAATGGCATCAACAAAAAAATCATAGCCAAAGTCAAATTGCTCATTGAAGAACTTTTTATGCTTGTTTTTGAGAAAAACGGGAACGCGGCAACCTATGCGGAATGTTCCGTCTTTATTCGAGAAGATGGAATCCAGATTATCACCAAGGACGATGGCATTTTATTTGACTTATCAAGCGACGATGTAATCGCGGGTTCCATAACCGAGTTCATGGTTTCGGGCTACATGGAAAAAATGAAAAATAACAAGATGTACCTCACGACCATGAGTTACAACCGTAACACATTCAAGGTAAAATTCGAGGCATAAATATGACCTATGAACAAATTGCAGATACCCTGTTTGTAGAAATATCCGTTTTCACGACCTTGCTAACCGCATTCATGTTGTACAACAACATCGTACTGTACAAGATGAGCTTCAAGGACAAGCTTTCCATTATGCTTGTGTCGGCAACGGTCTTGTCTGCTTTTGACGGAATCTGGCATTTTGTAGATGGGAATCTTACATACAAGATCCTTAACTACGCCTGCGCCTATATTTTTGCAATTGCAATGATGCTCGGTTCATCGATGTTTACGCGATTTTCGTTGAATCAATTTGAAATCAAGATGAGTTCAAAAAAATTGCACCACGCGCTATTTATCGCACCCACCGTCCTTACCGTTATTTTATGTCTAACGACACCTTGGACCGGTCTAGTATACTCCATCGACGAACATGGGGAAATTCAATATGGCATCATCTTTGATTATTGTTTGGTACCGATTGCGTTCATGTACGCAGGTTCACCATTGTTGCAGTCCTTCTATTACTTAATCCGACGCCGAAAATCAAATGCAGAAAAGAAATTCTATGGTCAATGTATTTTGACAACCTCCTTATTGATTGCAGGAATTGAATTTATTCAACTATTCGTCTTGGATCTTGATGAAAATTATCTAGAAACCAGCCTTTCAACCGCCATCGCACTCACCTTCTTTACAACAAACGTGAACACGAATAGGTTCGTCAAGAATCGCGAGAAAATAGTGGCCGTCGAAACCGATCTGAATCTCGCCGCAAACATTCAAACAGGTTCTCTTCCTTCCGCAGAGGGCGTTCTTGTCAACCACCCCGACGTAAACATTTACGCGACCATGGATACTGCCAAGGAGGTCGGCGGAGATTTTTACGATTTCTTTGAAATCGATGGCACGCATATTGCATTTGTCATCGCCGATATTTCGGGCAAAGGTGTTCCCGCGGCCCTCTTCTCGATGACCGTGAAGACGATGATCAAAGACCACGCTTCGATGAAACTGTCCACGGCTCAGATCTTTACCGATGTCAACCGAATCCTGTGTGAAAGCAACCCCGAAGAAATGTTTGCCACAGCATGGATTGGCATTCTAGACACCAAGACACGCATTTTAAAATTCACCAATGCAGGCCACAACGCCCCCTGTTTTGCAAGAAAGGGCGAAAATTTTGAATTTTTGAAGAACAAGCATGGGTTATTCCTTGCAGGCATGGACGATACACAGTACAAGGAATCCGAGATTCAATTACAGGATGGCGACAACCTTTTAATCTATACCGACGGATTAACCGAAGCGCACAACGGCTCAGGGGAACTTTATGGCGAAGAGAGACTGCTGAAAAAGCTCAATTCGGCCGATGTCCGTGGCGGCAAAGCATTCTTGACTCAAATCAAGGAAGACCTGCAAGCTTTTGTGGGTGATGCCGAACAATTCGACGACATTACCATGTTGTCCATTTCTCTCAGGTAGACAAAGCCGCAAACTTACCCGAATTTTCCGGAGCGTTCCATGTTCTGGATTTCTTCGATTCCGAGCAGCATGGCGCGGGGTTTGCTGTTGCCCTTAGCTGGGCCACACACGCCGAGGCTGTAAAGTTGGTCCACAATTTTACCGGCTCGGCTGAAACCCACGCTAAAGTGGCGCTGCACCGCCGAGGTCGAAAGCCCGCGGCATTCGACAGCCCAAACGGCCACATCGTAGAGCAGCTTGTCAAGCTTGCCCAAGTCCTTGCCTCCGCCCTCGCCGTCTTCGTCGCCTTCGCCGTCGCTAACGTCGAACGATTCTACCTGCGGGTAGAATACGTTCTGGTCGGAGCAGGCATCGGCAAGCTTTTCGGCTTCTTCGTCGCTTAAGAAGGCTCCATGAACGCGAACCGGTTCCGGATCGTTCACCGCCTTGTAAAGCATGTCGCCGCGGCCCAGGAGCTTTTCGGCGCCGGCATGGTCCATGACCGTGCGGGCGTCAATCTGAGAGGCCACCTTGAAGCTGATACGAGTCGGCAAGTTCGCCTTGATAATACCCGTAATCACCTTGACTGACGGGCGCTGCGTTGCAAGCACCAGGTGAATGCCCACGGCACGAGCCTTTGCGGCAAGGCGCGCCACGTTCTTTTCGATTTCCTTGCCAGCGACCATCATGAGGTCTGCCATTTCATCGATAATCACCACGATGAACGCCATGCGATGGCTGCGGTCTTCTTCGGGCACTTCATCGGGCAACTCGCCCGCCTCAAACTTTGCGTTAAAGCCGCCAATGTTACGCACCTTCGCCGATGCCAGAACTTCAGTACGGCGATCCATTTCATAGCACAGCCACTGCAACGCCTGAATCGCAATTTCGGGCTTGGTAATGACAGGCGCCAAGAGGTGCGGAATGTTTTCGTACATCTTGAGTTCCACCGCCTTCGGGTCCACCAGAATCATGCGGAGTTCGTCAGGAGTCTTGCTGAAAAGCATCGAAGCCATGAGGGCGTTAATGCACACGGACTTACCGGAACCCGTCTGGCCTGCAATCAGCAAGTGCGGGGCCTTGGCCAAGTCCATCGTAAACGCTTCACCGGTAATGTCTTTACCGAGGGCCACCAGAATCTTTTCAGGCGAGGGCTTGAACTTTTCGCTCTGGAATACATCGAGGCAGTACACCGTCTGGAACTTGCGATTCGGGATTTCGATACCGACAGCAGCCTTGCCCGGAATCGGGGCTAGAATACGCACCGAAGAAACCTTGAGTGGAAGCGCCAAGTCTTCTTGCAAGGCGGAGAACCGGCTCACCTTCATGCCCGGGCCCGGTTCCACTTCAAAGCGGGTAATCATCGGGCCCGTTTCGCAACCGATCACGCGGCCTTTCACCTTGAAGTTTTCAAGTTTTTCTTCAAGCATCTTGCCGATGGCGTTCAGTTCCTCTTCGCTGTAATCGGCGGTCTGCGGTTCATGCTCTTCCAGAATGTCGCTAATCGCGGGCACCTTGTATTCGTCGTAAACCGTGGTCGGGTCACGCTGCGGAATCGGGGCCGCCTTCATACCCGCTGTTGATGTACCGCTCGGCACATTCCCAATCGAAGCCCCCAGTGTTCCATCCGGCATTTCAGGGACATCGCCCACATCGTCGGCACCATAAACTTCCGGTACAAAAGTATCATCATCCGAGGCGGGCGCACCCATCGTCTCGGCCCCATCGCCACCGAGCAAGTCCTCGGCATTAAAGGGTGCCTCATTACCAACAGTCGGCTCGCCCGCCATCACAGTGCGTTCGTCAGCATTTTGAGTCGGGAGTTGCGTCATGGATCTTTGCGTTACACCCTTTGCAGCAGGCATCGTTCCGGTCGGCATCGCACCTGCAGCCACCGTGCGCGTCGCCATAGAACCCGTCACCGGAGAACCTTCGCGACGCACATCGCCCTTCACCTGCATACGGCCGCGGTGATCCTTTTCCCAAGCAATCAAGTCGCGTGCGCGCTTGAGGGCCGCAATTTTTTCCTTGACTTCTACGATTTCAAGGGCATTCATCTTGCCGCCGTTCTGGCGCAAGTAATCTTCGAGCCTGCGGATTTCAGGATCTTCGTCCAAATTATAGCCGCCAACCATGTTATTCGTAGAATCAGGCTGTGGAGCCATCTCCTTTGCGCGGCGGGGCGTTACAGTCTGCAAGACTTCGTCCGGAAGGTTCGGCACTTCGTCCGTCGTTCCGTTCAAGCTGAACTCGTCATCCATCCAGT
Organism: Fibrobacter sp. UWOV1; assembly: GCF_900142495.1. Classification (NCBI taxonomy): domain Bacteria; kingdom Pseudomonadati; phylum Fibrobacterota; class Fibrobacteria; order Fibrobacterales; family Fibrobacteraceae; genus Fibrobacter; species Fibrobacter sp. UWOV1. The sequence goes on from NZ_FRBA01000001.1 coordinate 493,497, forward strand.
TGCTGCGTCCGTTGAAAGGCGTCACCTTGTTCTTACGACGAATCTTGAAACCGTCCGGCTGGATATTCACGGTATTGTCGTCCATGTACACACCGCGCGGAAGTCCACCCAGATCCATATTGGTCTGCACCTGGGGCACACGGCGGGTATCCACCGGTTCATAGACTTCACCTTCGATTGGCTCCTTTTTCTTGAACACCGACTTAAGCCAAGCCGTCGTCTGTACCACAAACTTGAAATGTCTCGGGCGAAGGCCAAACGCAATCACCAGAATCAAGGCTATTCCCACCAGCGAAATGGTAAGCGGCATCAACAAAGAAGCCTTGCCAAAAATAGGGACCGCCACGAACTGGTTAAAGAACTGCCCGAACGCTCCGCCGCCCTGCATCAGCATGTCTTTTGCGACCTTCGTTTCACCATAGTTTCTGAGCGAGCAAAGGAACGAGATAATAACCGACAAAAGGGTAAGCCCCACTGCATGGCGGATAAAGCGCGTACGCCTCGAAACAGACACCAAGGCAGCGCCCCACAAAACAAGCGCCGACGACACAAACAGCGAAGCGACCCTGCCAAACACAAATGCCAGCGCATCGGGGAACATCTTGCCCAGATACGGTCCCAAAACGTTTTCACGTACGCCACTATAGGCGGAACAAATACAGCCAATCATCAATATAGTGCCGAACCCGACCAAGGCCCAGCCACCGAGAATGGCGCCAAATCCCTGTTCCGAGGTTTCAAAATCGTCTTTTTTGGAAGACTTTGCCGATTTTCCCGATTTTTTTGATGATGATTTCTTTTGAGTAGCCAAAAAATGCCTCCGCAAGTACCCCCTAAATATAGTATTATATTATCTTTTTATTATGCAAATAAAGTTTTCGAAAAAGATTAAGAAAGTTTTATCGGGCTTCTTGATTTCAGCCCTTATTGTTTTTTTAATTCTTGTTTTCGGAAGCACGCAAAGCAGTTTTCTGCCGGAATTCCTCGAGGAGTCCATCATCGGAAAGACCCAGCGTAACGGCGCAGAAGCTCTTGAAAACATTTTTTACGATTTATTTTTCAAGACCTCTACCCATTCCGCAAGAGCCGACGAAGAAGACTACAACACCCACCAACGCGTATCCATTAGCGACAGCCTTGACCAGAACATTTACATTGTCGATATCGATGAACCATCCCTGACCAAACTCGGCAACTATAACGAATGGGACCGTTCCATTCACGCCAAGGTCATCCAGAACTTGAGCGAAGGCGGTGCGGCGGCAATCAGTTTCGATATCCTGTTCAAGAGCGCCGACTTCGGTAAGCAAAAAACGGATCAGGCGGCGAGCGTGCTCAAGAAAATCGCGCCCGAAGCCAAAGTCGATTCCCTCTACCCCTCGCTACTCGCCAATTACAACTTCGACTCCATGCTGGTGAACTCCGTCAAAGAAAGCGGGAACGCCATCGTCTGCTACATGTTTGACGACCGCAAGTCGTACAAGCACCCCTCGCAATGGATTCCCCTGAGCACCTTGGTACGTGCCGACGCCATTGGCTACAGCTCCACTTTGGACACGACCCAGATTGACAAGATTGAAAACGTCGAACCCAAGGACTTGCTGGACAATATATTCCCAGAACTTGCGCAGGCCGGAGCCAAATTCGGATCCGTAAACGCTTACCCCGACAACGACGGCGTGGTCCGCAAGGTTTCGATGCTTTACCGGTTCCCGAACCCCACGCTTGACATTATTTCGCTTTTGGATACCACCATCGAGAGTTACAAGCAGATATACGAAGCAATCATTAGCGGCGGCGACAAAAACTACGTGTATTCCACCATGTCGCTCATGACTATTTTGCACCTATTCCACAAAGATCCCAAGGACATCACGGTCAAGATGGGTAAATACATCGATGTGGGCAAGCCCTTCGGCATTTACCGCGATTCGGCCGGTACCTACCACACGACCTACCCGAATTTCAGCTACCATATGTTCCTGCTGCTCCGCGAAGCCCTCGCCGAAAAGAAAATCCAGTCCAAGGCGAGCGAAGGAATTCTTGAAATTTCGCACAAAGTCTTTGCCTCCAAAAACGCCAATGGCAAAATCACCTTGGAACTTTCGAACGGTGGCACCAGCAGTATTTTCGACGAAAACCAGTCCAAGCTCTTGACGATGGTTTCCCTCGACATGCTAGACGCCCTCGAAGAGCAGGAATCCGTAAAGCTCAACCGAGACTATATCATCCGCAAGGACGAAGACGAAGACGGATTCTACCAGATTGTAAGAAAGCCCGTCGCCACGAGCAATAGCGAAGATGAAGAAGAAGAGGAAGAAGAGGAAGAAGAGGATGAAGACGACCAGGAATCCATTGACTTTACCCGAAGCGCCATCAAGACTTTAGACTTCTACAAAGATACTCTCAAGCGCATGCCTGTTGGCCAAAAGATGATTCTTTCGCTTGACATGCAAATCCATTACAACAAAGCAATCAAGAAATGGAATTCAAACCAGGCAATCCTTTCGGACGCAGTCATCCGCGATATTCAAGCCACCAGTGAAGAAACCATCAAGAACTTGAAACCAGGCGAAGAACTCCGTTTCGGCAAGGTCAAGCGCATTCCTATCGACCAAGCAGGCCGTTATCAAGTCAAGTACAAAGGCCGTTACAACGAAATCAACAACAGACGATTCCAGCACCTGTCCTATTACGACGTCTACAAAGGACGTGTCGACAACCTGTTCTATCAAGGCAAGATTTTCATTCTCGGTTCTGCGGCGGCGGCTCTATTCGACTTTGTGCCTGGCCCGCACGAAGAAAACTACCCCGCCGTATTGATCCACGCCACCATTATCAAGAACATTCTGGCCGACGACTACCTGGTAACCTTAAGCGAAAAGAAACAAGAAATCATTGTCATCTTGCTCGCGCTCCTGTGCCTGGTACTAGGCCTCTACTTTACGAGCTCGATTTCTGTGGCACTATCTCTTATTTTGATGGCCATTTACACCTTCATCGCTTACAAGTATTTCCAGGGCGGCCTTTACATCGGTGCGTCCAAGCAATTGCTCGCGATGTTGTTAACCAGTATTACGGCTCTAGTCGTACAGTTCTACTTTGAAAACAAAGAAAAGAACTTCATCAACAACGCGTTCAAACAGTACATTTCTCCCGAACTGATTACCGCCATGGTGGAAAACGAAATTATGCCGACCCTGGGTGGCGAAAAATCGTACATCACCGCCTACTTTACCGACATTGCAAGTTTCTCCACCTTCTCTGAAAAAATTGGCGACCCGAGTAAACTCGTTGACTTGTTGAATGAATACCTGACCGCCATGACAGACACCCTGCTCGAAAACAAGGGAACTCTCGACAAATACGAAGGCGACGCCATCATTGCATTCTTCGGCGCGCCGATGCCTCTCCCGAACCACGCCCAAAGTGCCTGCGAAACGGCGGTCGAAATGCAACGAAAGCTTATCGCCCTGCGCAAGAAATGGATTACCGAAGACGACAAGTGGCCTACAGTCGTGCACAACATGCACATGCGCATCGGTATCAATTCCGGTGACATCGTGACGGGTAACATGGGTTCTTCGATGCGTAAAAACTACACCATGATGGGCGACGCCGTGAACCTCGCCGCCCGTCTCGAAAGTGCCGCCAAGCAATACGGCGCCTACATCCAGATTAGCGAAGACACGCAAAAAGATTTGGTCAAAGGCGACTTCATCTACCGTTCCCTGGACACCATCCGCGTGATTGGCAAGAGCCAACCGGTCAAGACCTACGAAATCTTGGAAAAGGCCGACTGCAAGTATCAGGAATCCCTCAAGGAACTCGTGGGCATTTGGGAAAAAGCACGCGCCTGCTACCTGAACATGCAATGGGACGACGCCATCGAACTGTTCAAGCAATGTCTGGAACTGGAACCCCACCACCCCGACCGCGATCCGGGCAGCAGGACGACGCCTTCGCACGTTTACATCAAGCGCTGCGAAGCATACAAAATTACCCCGCCTGTTGCAGAAGGCGAGGTATGGGATGGCGTATTCACCGCTACAGAAAAATAGCGGCATAGCCGCTATTTTTCAATTACGAATTCGGATTTCGGAATTCAGAATTAGTTCAGCTCGATATTGTCGATCAGGCGCGTCTTTCCGAAGAAGGCCGCCACCAGAATCACGACCTTGTCTTCGGGTCCCAGGATTCCGGCGAACTTCTGAAGATTCTTCTGGTTCACAAGTTCGACAAACTGCACAATACCGTGTGCACCCAGAATAGACTTCAACACGACATCGCGAATCTTGCTCACGGCGCGTTCACCCTTTTCGTAGGCTTCCTTAGCCTGCTTAAGGCCCGCACTAATGGACAAGGCGCTTGCGCGTTCTTCGTCGGTCAAGTATTCGTTGCGGCTCGAAAGGGCAAGGCCAGAATCTTCGCGGACAATCTTGACGCGGTGAATCTGGATATCAAAATTCAAGTCCTTCACCATGCGTTCAATCAGGAACACCTGCTGGTAATCCTTTTCGCCGAAGTAGGCGTGATTACAGCCCGAAATCAGGAACAACTTGGAGACAACCGTGAGTACTCCGCGGAAATGGCCGGGGCGGTAGGCTCCGCAATACATGCCTTCCAAGGTTTCGTCGCGAACCATAGTCAGCGGGTCGCCATCGGGGTACATTTCAGCAACACTCGGAGCAAATACGAAATCGGCACCCAGCGATTCAGCAAGCTTCGCGTCGGCTTCCAGGCGCTTGGGGTACTTATCCAAATCTTCGTTTTTACCAAACTGGATCGGATTCAGGAACACGCTGACAACAGTCACATCACATTCCTTGACAGATTCCTTGATCAGAGCACCATGCCCGGCGTGCAAAGCACCCATCGTGGGAACAAGCCCGATAGTCTTGCCCTGCTTGGCGAGCGGCTTGATGACTTGACGAAGAGAATCAACAGTAGTTACGATTTGCATTATTTACCTTCTGGTACAAAATAAGTCGTCTGCTTGGGGCACGCGGCAATCGCATCGAGCACCAATTGCAGATGATTTTCGTTATGGACAAAATCGATATGGTCCGTATTGATGATAAGCACCGGCGCATACGGATAGTTCCAGAAATAATTGTCAAAGCGTTCCAGAAGACCATTCAGGTAAGAACCTTCGATAGTCTTTTCCATGGCGCGGCCACGTCCGTGAATACGCTTTAAAAGTGTCGGAACCGATGCTTGCAAATAAACAACCAAATCAGGCCTCGGGATATCATGATTCAAGGCCTTTGCCACCTGATCGTACATGGCGTATTCGCTTTCGGTCAGGTTCTGGGCTGCAAAAATCTGGTCTTTGTCGTATGTATAGTCACTAATCAGCAAATCGCGGAAAAGGTCGCTCTGGAGTGCCGAATTCTGCAACTGCTTTAAACGGTCGAGCAAAAAGAACAACTGCGTCTGAAAAGCGTACGCTTCTTTGTTCTGGTAGAATTTTTCAAGGAACGGGTTTTCCCTGAAGTTTTCTTCGATCAAAGTCGCCTTCCAGCGATTGGCGATAATTTCTGCAAGAGAAGTCTTCCCTACACCGATAGCCCCTTCGATGGCCAAAAAATGGACGCCTTTTTCTGTCAGCATATTAGGGTTCCTCCGAGGTAATGACGCGGAACGGGATTTTTTCTTCTTTCTGCAAAAGGTTGGAATAAATTTCCGTCACCTTCATTCCCAGCTGGGGATCCTCCCATTCTGGAGCAATATCGTTCAAGGGCACCAGTACAAACTGGCGGTTCACAATCTGGGGGTGCGGAAGATTCGGCCTGCCCTGGTGGACTTCCTTGCCGAAGTACAGCAAGTCCAAATCGATTTCGCGGGAATTCCAATGACCCCGGGGTTTGCGGCCCAATACAAATTCAGCACCTTTCAAATAATGCAGCAGGCGCGTCGACGTTCCCGAATACCAGAAACTTACGACTTGATTGAAATAGGGACCCTGGCCCGCCGGTCCTACCGGTGGAGTTTCGTAAATGGGACTTTCTAGCCACCCGCCCGCAGAAATCTTGCGGAGCATCTCACGACCATCCTCCAAATGTTTGGAGCGATTGGGGAGGTTTGAACCCAAGGCGACAAAAACTCTTTCTAAAGAATCCACGGAATTAAATATAGATATTCAAATTGTCCTTTTTCCGACGAAAAACGCAAACCCAACCGCCACAGGCGGATTCAAAAAAATTTTTCAAAAAAAAGTCGTTTTCTTATGACAAATTTGATTTTTTTAGTTATTTTATCGGAGCCCACTATATTATTTCGGTCAAACGATTCGACTAGGGCTTTTTCACTACATTAAAATATTAACCAACATCATTTTCATTTATTAATTCAATAGGACACCATCGTGGCTCCAACAAAAAAGAATTCTAAAAATGCCTATTTGGCAGATCAAGAACCTACTGGCGCAGAAATCCCCCCTGAACTGAACATGGATTTTTCAAACACCGAAGATAAGGAATCTTCCCCCAAGCGCCGCGGACGTCCCAAGAAAGCTAAAGAAGATACCGTAGAAATAAAGGCCGAAGTGAAAGACGCCAAGGTAGAAAAAGAGCCCGCCGCAAAAGAAAAAGTTGTCGACGCTAAAGAACAGAAATCTTTTGAAAAAAGAGCTGCAAACAACGTAGCCGAAGCACCTGCCGCCAATGAACAGGCCGCAAACAAAACGGCAGCAAACATCCCGACAACCAAAGCTCCTGCTGCTGAAAAAATTCAAGCAGAAACGCCTGTGCAAAATGCAGAAGCCGCATCTGCAGAAAAACCTGCCGAACAAGTCGAACAAGCTGCAAACCAAGGCGAACAAATCGCCAACCAAAACGATAACAACGGCCAGCAGCAAAACCAGCAGAACCGCCGCTTCGACAAGTTCGACAAGTTCAACAAGAACAACCGCCGTTTCGATAAGAACAACCGTCAAAACCAGAGATTCCAGCCCGAAGAAGAAGATACCACCCCGCTTCCGGAACCGGATTCCGAAGCATGGAACAAGGCTCGCGAATGCTGGAGCAAGTACCGCAAGATGACCATGAGCGACTTGCAGGAACTTGCCGCTCAAAAAGAAAACGTAGACTTCAGGCGTTACCGCAAGCAGTCCTTGGGACTTCTCTTGCAGAGCCTCGAAAACGAAAACAACATCGTATACGCCGAAGGCCTTCTCGAAGTTACTCCGCAAGGCCACGGATTCCTGCGCAATACCGAATTCAACTACCAGCAGGGCCCGGACGACGTTTACGTAAGCCAGAACCTGATCCGCAAGCTCGGACTCAAAATTGGCGACACCGTCGCAGGACTCGCCCGTCCGCCGCGCGATCAGAACGACAAATACTATGCGCTTCGCCGCGTAGACAAAGTAAATTTCGAAGACCCTGAAAAGATTAAGCGCCGCGTTGCTTTTGAATACTTAACCCCGATTCACCCGAACGAAAAGATTCAGCTCGAATGGGATCCCGAAGAATTAAGCACCCGCGTCATGGACTTGTTCTCCCCCATCGGTAAGGGCCAGCGCAGTATTATTCTCGCTCCTCCGCGTACCGGTAAGACGATTCTGTTGCAGAACATGACTCGCGCTATCGCCAAGAACCACCCCGAAATCATCATCATCGTGCTTCTGATTGACGAACGTCCTGAAGAAGTGACCGAAATGCGTGAAATCATCGGCAAGCTGGTCGAAGCAAACCCGAACCTGCGCGCCGAAGTGGTGGCCTCCACCTTCGATGAACCGCCTGACCATCACGCCCGCGTGGCCACCATGGTGCTCGAAAAGGCCAAGCGCCTTGTGGAACAGCAGAAGGACGTAGTCGTCTTGCTCGATTCCATTACCCGTTTTGCCCGCGCGAACAACGTGGTGATTCCGCACTCCGGCAAGATTCTTTCGGGCGGTGTGGATGCCAACGCCATGCAGTTCCCGAAAAAGTTCTTCGGTGCCGCCCGTAAGATTGCCGACAAGCTCGGCGACTTCCAGAAAGATTCCAACGGCCAGATTGTCCAGACAATTACCGGCGAACCGGTCCGCGAAATCATCCAGAAGAACGGTTCCCTTACCATTATCGGTACCGCCTTGATCGAAACCGGCAGCCGCATGGACGAAGTGATCTTTGAAGAATTCAAGGGTACGGGTAACATGGAACTGGTGCTTGACCGCCGCCTGGCCGAAAAGCGCACCTGGCCCGCCATCGACATATTCAAGTCGGGCACCCGTAAAGAAGACCGCCTTCTTACCCTTTACGAACAGGATATCATCTGGAAATTCCGTCAGGGTGCCCAGAACGATACCGAAAACGGCATTATGGACAAGCTCATTAAGCTCATGAAGCAAAACAAGACCAATGCCGAATTACTAGAATTTATGAAAAAAGCAAAGGACAGCCTTCGCTAAACAAAAGGATATTCTATGTCAGAAAAAATCTTTTTCGCAGGTACTGGAAACATGGGTGGCGCAATCCTCCGCGGTCTTTTGAAGGCCGGCACGGACGCCTCCAGCATTTTCTTCTTTGACCCCTCCGACAAGGCCGCCGCAGAAGTTTCTGCTCTCGGCTGCGTTCGCGTGGCAAGCTTTGCCGAAGGCCTCAACAAGGCAGACGTCACCTTCCTTTGCGTAAAGCCGCAGATTTTCAAGCTGGTTGCCGCCGAATGGAAGGCCGCCGCTGCCGCCGAAAAGGCCGTCAAGACATTCGTGAGCATTATGGCCGGCGTTACCCGCAAGGCCCTCATCGAAGTTTTAGGCGAAAAGAACCAGATTCTCCGCGTGATGCCGAATTTGCCGCTTACCGTTGGCAAGGGTTCCGTGGGTCTCGCTACTGACGGCGTTACTGAAGAAACGCTCGCCATTGCCGAAAAGATCTTCGGAAACATCGGCGTGACCTGCCGCGTCGCAGAATCCCTGATGGATGCGGTGACCGGACTTTCGGGCAGCGCCCCCGCCTATGTCTTCGAATTCATCGAAGGCCTCACTCGCGGCGGCGTCAAGGCAGGCCTCACCCGCGATGTGGCACTCAAGCTTGCGCTTGGTACCATCGAAGGCAGCGTCGAACTCGTGAAGCAGTCCGGCAAGAGCCCAAGCGACTTGTGCGCCATGGTTTGCTCACCCGCAGGCACCACTATCGCAGGCATCAACGCCCTTGAAGAAGGCGCCTTCCGCAGCACGCTGATCAAGGCTGTTGTGGCTGGCACCGACCGCAGCAAGGAACTGGGAAAATAGCGGCTTCGCCGCAGTCGGTAGAACTTAGTTGGCAGAACTTAGAGATTTTTTTCTAAGTTCTAACTTCTAAGTTCTAAGTTCTAACAATGGCGACCATCAATCTATTTGCGAAAGAAAATGCAACGTCCTCGTTTATACAGGACGTTCTTTCGTCGGTAGATTATCCGGTGGACACGTTCCGCGAAATTCCGACAGCGGGCGCGATCCCGCAGGTTCCGCTTGTCATTTGGGATCTAGATTCTTTTTCTGCGCATAACTTGGAAATGCTCAAGGCGCTCCGCAAAAAAACGCCAGACACCTTGATTCTTGTTTACGCCGAAGCCCCCGAGCAATTCGGGGAAATATCCAACAAGCTTTACGACAGCATTCTTTCGGTGGAATCCCTAAAGCTCCACTTGATGTCTCAAATTGCAAAGCTTAAGGACATTCATACCGCGCGCCAGATTTTCAGGGAACGCATGAGCCACCTGGTTGGCAAAAGCCCGGCCATGCAACAGCTCCGCAAAACCGTAGAACGCGCCATCGTGCATACAGGCCCCGTTCTTATCGAAGGCGAAACCGGCGTCGGTAAAGAGCTAATTGCCCGCGCCGTCGGCTGCATGTACGAAAAGTTCATCACGGTCAACTGCAGCGCCATTCCCGAAAACCTGTTCGAAAGCGAACTTTTCGGACACACCCGTGGAGCATTCACGGGTGCTCAAAACGAACGCATCGGTCTTTTTGAGGCAGCCGACGGCGGCGCCATATTCCTCGACGAAATCGGCGATATGCCCTTGCATGCCCAAGTCAAGCTCTTGCGAGTCTTGCAGAATAAAGAAATCCGCCCGCTCGGATCCAACACGACCAAGCATATCGATGTCCGCATCATTGCCGCAACAAACAGAAACCTGCACCAAGAGATTGCCGAAAAGCGTTTCCGCGAAGATCTCTATTACCGTCTGAACGTGATTCCCATGCAAATCTCGCCACTACGCGACCGCAAAGAAGACATCGAAGATTTGGCGAATTACTTCATCCAGATTTACCAGGGTTCCGGCGAAAAGTTTACGCTTTCAAGCGCCGCCCTCCGTAAGCTCCAGGAATACGACTGGCCGGGCAACATTCGCGAACTTGAAAACGTCATCCAGCGCGCCCTCTGCTTTACAAGCGCAGGCGCCCTACAGCCCGAAGACCTTCACATCGATACCGTGAGCCCCACCACCTCGGCAAGCGCAATCAAGCCGAATTCAAGCAACTCTCAAGCAAGCGATTCTTCCGAGAGCACCCCGGAAAACACCTCTGCATACGAGAACTTCAGGCAAATGCAACTGGCACAGGAGCGCGATTTCTTGATCAAGAAAATCCGCGAATGCAATGGTTCCGTGCGCGAAGCCGCACAAAAACTCGGGCTATTCCGCACCGCCCTCTACAACCGCCTTAAACATTTGAATGTTGACGTAAAAAAGATGTAAAATGTGTAATGTGGAATGAGATTTCTCACCTCACACTTCACATTAAACATTGTATTTACCCTTCGGTCCAGTCTAGCAGACCTCTAGCTCGTGCATCGCTTGCCCGCTCGCAACGGGCGAATCCTTTTTCGATGACCATGATTCGGTCACAATACTTTTCGGCGTACTCCACAGAATGCGTTGACACTAGAATCCCCATGTCTCGCTCTTTCGCAAGCTTTTGCAAAAGCGTGAACAGCTTGCGGCTGCGAGGAATATCCATAAAGGCATTCGGTTCGTCGAGCAGCAGCACGTTTACCTGCTGGGCAACCGCCTGCGCCAAATACACGCGGCTCCGTTCCCCATCGCTGAGTTCCGTAAGCCAGCGGTCTTTAAACTTTTCGATTTCAAGCAAGGCCAGCGCTTCACTCACAAAGTTTTCATCTTCCTGGTTACGCCCATCGAAAAGGCCTGCGTAAGGCATACGGCCAAGTCCCACGAATTCGCGAACATTCATGCGGTCGCATACCACACCACCCATGCGCACCAGCGTTATGAATTTGGCACGTTCGCGGGCAGTCCATTGCGATTTTCCTTGCAGCAAAACCGATCCCGATACCGGCTGCAAAAGTCCGCATAAAGTCTTAAGGAAGGTGCTCTTGCCCGAACCGTTTTCACCGAGCAAGGCAACCACCTCGCCCGCCTTCAATTCAAAATCCACGGGAGTCACAAGCCCGACCGCATCGGAGCGCTTGTCTTGCTTGTAGCCGATCACCAAATTTTCGCACTGAAGAAGCGTCGCATTCAAAGGCAGATTCATCGGCGGAGTCCTCCCCCGCGAACAATCACCCAGAGTACCACAGGCACGCCCACCAGGCTAAGCACCGCATTCAGCGGGAATTTCGAAAACTGCGACGCAGCCAAACAAAGCACCACGCCACACAAAGCCGACGCCGGCATCAAGACACGATGGTTGCTTGTTTTGAACAACATAAAAGAAAGGTGCGGAACCGCGATTCCGACAAACGCGACCGGACCGCAGAACGCCGTCGATGCAGCCGCCAGAAGCGATGCTCCCAGCAACACCATCACGCGCCCCTGGCGTACATTCACGCCCAAGCCTTTTGCAAAGTCGTCGCCCATTCTGGCGGCATTCAAATACCGGATTGACAGCGCCACAAGCACAAGGCCGACAACCGTGCACAGTGCAAAAATCCAAATGCCGTCGAAGGTCAGACGGCCAAAGCTGCCCATTCCCCAGGACACATACACGCGCAAAGATTCCGCGTCGCTTCCCATAATCAGGAGGCTCACCAGGGCATCAATAAAGTAGCCCATCAAGAGTCCCACAATCAAAAGGATGGTCGAGTTTTCAAACCTCGAGGCAACGAACATCACAACCGAAGTCACAGCAAGTGCGCCCGCAGCCGCCCCCGACAAGACTCCGAAATGCCCGAAGGTGAATCCGGCCAACAGCGAAAGCGCAACGCCAAGGCTTGCGCCACTACTAATGCCAAGCACAAACGGGCCTGCCAGCGGGTTCCTAAACAGAGTCTGTAGCGAAAGACCCGCTACCGCCAAAGAAATTCCGGAGAGAACCGCCGCCACTAGTCGGGGCACGCGAATCTGCCAAAAAATGCGGGCTTCCACGGAATCGTATTGGCCGCCCTTAAAAGAAAGGTCAGACCAAGACAGTCCGACCGCTCCAGAAAATAGAGTCAAATAAGAAAGGATGGCAATCAGGGCGATGAGCAGCGCAAATCCAACAAGGATTCTATGATCGATGCCGCGCATCGCTAGCCCCCAAGAAGACTTACTTTTTCTTCTTGTTCTGGGTCTGCGCTGCAGCCTGCTTCAATTCCGCAGTCTGCTTCGGATCGCGGATATAGAGTTCAGGCGGAATATTGTCGAATCCCTGCAGGGCGTTGAGCCAGTTATCGTTCAGGTCACGGAATTCCAACTTGTTCAAGTTGTAACGCAGAGAGTCGTTCACGATATCGAACGTGATGTAGTCCCAACGAACCACCTGACGTTCCTTAAAGACTTCGCGGCTCACGAGAGACTGGTCGGAATCGAAACGGTAGCGGGCCTTGAACGTGTATTCACCCGTCATCTGGTAGCGACCGGAATCGGAGTAAGTGCGAGTAATACCGACTAGCGTATCGTTTGCGCCGAAGCGGAGTTCAGCATCGCGGAAAGCATGACCGTGAGCGATAATCGGAGTGCGCCAAACACCCACCACCTGGTCCTTCATGCGCTTCTGGAGCACAGTGTCGATGCGCCAGTGGTCAAAGTTGCTCTTGTCGTAGCGAGCGCGCTGCACGTACTTACCCGTCTGGACCAACTTGCGGACGCTGTCGGCCTGGACTTTCGCAAGGCTATCCGCGTTACGAGGACCAACCGCCGGTGCCACATGGTTCATTGAATCAAGCTTAGCCTGAATCATTTCGTCGAGCGTTGCCGTAGCTCCACGCGGTGTGGCCACCACCTGGGATTCTACTTTAACGAGGTTTGCAGGTTGAGTTGCGGCAGGAGCCGTCTGCGCCAAAGGCATTCCAACGAAAGCCAAAGACAATAAAGAAATAATAATATGCTTATACATAGATACACTCATCATCGTAAATGTAGTTAAAGCGTTATAAAAAAGGTAAGGATAACATACAAAAAAAGGCTATCTTTGGACTATGTTTGAAAAAACACTCGATTATTCCCAAGTTCCTTCCCCCTGTTTTGTTCTTGACGAGGCCAGACTGCGCCATAATATGGAAATTCTGGACGATATCCAGAAGCGGGGCAACGTAAAAATCATTTGTGCCTTAAAAGGTTACAGTTTTTGGCGTTCTTTCCCCCTCATCGGGCAGTACCTGGCCGGTGCCACAGCCTCCAGTCTGAACGAGGCTAGGCTCGCCAAAGAGGAAATGGGTAAAGAAGTCCATGTGTTCGCCCCCGTCTATGACGACGACGAAATCGACCAGATTCTCGCCTGCGCTGGCCACATCACCTTCAACAGTTTTAGCCAGTGGCAGCGTTTTAAAGACAAGACTTTAGCCGCAGGTGTGAGCGCAGGCATTCGCGTAAATCCGCAATTTTCGACCGTCGAGACCGACCTGTACAACCCGTGCGGCAAGTTCTCGAGACTGGGCGTCACCGAAGCGGAGTTCAAACCGGAACTCTTGGACGGCATCGAAGGACTCCATTTTCACGCCCTCTGCGAACAGGACGTCGACGCTCTGGAAGGCGTACTGAAGGCCTTCGAGCAGCATTTCGGCAAGTACCTGCCGCAAATGAAGTGGGTGAATTTCGGTGGCGGGCACCACATTACGCGCAAGGATTACCACCGCGAAGAACTGGTCCGTCTCCTGAACGACTTCCACAACCGCTACCCGCACTTGACCGTCATCATGGAACCGGGCGAGGCCGTCGGGTGGCAGACAGGCGAACTGGTGGCCTCCGTCGGGGACATTGTTCATAACGAAATGGACATTGTCATACTGAACGTATCGATCAGTGCACACATGCCGGACTGCCTCGAAATGCCGTACCGCCCTGCAGTGACGGGCGCCGGAATGCCGGGCGAAAAGAAGTTTACATACAAACTAGCAGGAAATTCCTGTTTGGCAGGCGACCAGCTCGGAGACTTTTCATTCGACGAGCCGCTCAAGGTCGGCGACAAAATCATCTTCGAAGACATGATTCACTACACCATGGTAAAAACCACGTTCTTCAATGGCGTGCGCCACCCGAGTATTGGTAAGTTCGACGAACAGGGCAAATTCCATTTACTCCACAAGTTCACCTACGAGCAGTTCAAGGAGAAGCTGTAATTAATTCGGATTTCAGAATTCGGAATTCAGATCTTAGAGCTTAGAACTAAGAAAATTCAGATTTCGAGAATAATGATCAATGAATTTTTAATTGCATTATGATTTTTAAGTCGGAACAAGAAACTTATAACTGGGCGGTTGAATTCGGCCGTAGCCTGAAACCGGGCGACAAGGTGGCTCTTTATGGCAACCTGGGCGCCGGCAAAACGGTGATCAGTCGCGGGGTCTGCAAAGGTCTCGGTTTCGAAGGGTCTGTCTGCTCCCCCACCTACACGATTCTGCACGAATACCCCAACAACCCGCCGATTTTCCACTTCGACCTTTACCGCCTGGACGGCGGCGCCGACTTGAACGAAGTCGGCCTCGACCCCGACTACCTCGAAAAGGGAATCAGCCTGATCGAATGGCCCGAACGCCTCGAAGACAACGACCCCGGCCTAACACACAAGATCGAAATAAAAATCCTCTCGGAAACCGAGAGGGATATTACAGTCGAAAAGCTTTAATCAAGACTTCTATAATTCGAACAATCTATCCGGGAAACTATCGGCACTCCTGAAAAGGAGCGGCGTTATCGTTAACGCGCTTGAAACATCCCTCCCGAGCTTGTTTGAATGAATAATAGCGAGAAAGTTCTGCTTTGCAACAAGGCCATTTTCATATTCCAGGCGGTATTCCACATCAACAATATCGCCATCATCACTTATATACTGTTCCACAAAAAGTTCCCAGCCTTTCTTGTTGGCGTTATAGTAAAGTTCAGCGCCATCATACCGGGTCACTCGGAAAATACTATCATCGACCTGAACAGGCTCCTTCCATTCCAGGGAATCTAGCGGATTCTTAAAAGGCATGCCAAGAGTTTTCCTAACAGAATCCGTATAGGATTGCTCCGTAGCCAAGAACTTTGCCGCCGTTCCATCGAAAAAGATTACCTTCCGGCGGTCGCCATTGATTATAATTCGGGTCTTTTTTAAATAATCCGTATCCATGGATTGTTCATAATAACATTTATCTTTCCCCTTCGAGACAAAGTAGTAGTCTGCACCATAAGTCATGCCCGAAGCATTGCCTCTCATCGTATATTTGATTTCAAAGGTATCTGTCGCAAAAAGGCCCCCTTCCAAGGTATTCTGGATATTCCGCTTGACTTCGGCCAGGCTTATCGTATAGACATTTTGCGCCGGGCCTTCCGGAATGACAAAGTAATAGCTGCTCGAAGACTCAACAACAGAACTAGAACTTACCGAGCTGGAGCTTACCGAACTGGAACTCAGTTCACTTGAAGAACTTTCTTCACTCGAAGAGCTTACTTCTACAGAGCTAGATTCTACAGCGCTGGAGCTTGCCACAGCTTCACTAGAAGAACTTTTGACAACCGAACTGGAGCTTTCTTCACTTGAGGAACTCGTTTCGACTGAGCTGGAGCTTTCTTCACTTGAGGAACTCGTTTCGACTGAGCTGGAGCTTTTTTCACTCGAAGAACTGTCTTCAGAGGAACTTTTTTCAGATGAACTTGATTTCGATTTCGCAGAACTCGAGCTAACAGAACTAACGGAACTGGAACTCGTCTCCGCCGAAGAATAATCATCAGCATTTGACGAAACAGAATCGTCTCCGCAAGCGACTAGGAAAAGAGCTACAAGGATAGGCCAAATTTTTTTCATTTCCTTCAAACCTACTTGATTTCAACTAGTTTCATGGATTGACCGATTCGTACAATGTAGCTGCCTGCCGTCTGCAGGCACACCTCGAATCGAGACTGATTAACACGTTCTGCACGGATTACTCGCCCCTGCATATCCATAATGGCAAATTTTTCTCCAACATCCGCATTCCAGAACACCAGCCTGCGACCTTCTGCTATCATGCCAAAGTGCGATTCGGGAAGCGCAACAATAGCATCTTTTTTCGAACTACTCGACGATTTACTTGTTTCGCTGGAGGAACTCTTCGCGGACGAAGACGAAGATTTCGCCTCCGACGAAGAAGACTTTTCCTCCGCAGACGAAGAACTTGTCTCGGAAGAAGAACTAGCCTCAGACGAGGAACTCGATTCGGCCTTCTTGAAAACGGCCACATACTGGGCATCGCTTTTCACCGTGATGGTACGGCTTGCGCGGGCGTTCAAATTATCTTCCCAATTGCTGAACTCGTAGCCTTCGGCAGGAACGGCCTTCAAGGAAACCGTTGCGTTATACACGTATACGCCCGTTTCGTTCAATCCCGTTACCGAGCCCATCGTCGAATCGTTCACGGATACCGTTATTGTATAAGAGTTCGCCACAAACTTTCCATAAACAACCAGGTCCTTTTCGGGCATGACATCCGGCAATTCAACAGGAACATAGGTATACCCCTCCTTTTCCGGAAGTTTTACCAACGACATATCCGTTCCGGCAAAAACAGAAATCGTCTTTACAGTCGTTGTGGCAACCATGAATTCAATATTGTAAACAGACCCCTTCAAAACCGGATAAAGATCTTTTCCGATTTCTTGAGTCCATACCGTACCGAAGATTTCATCCTTGTTATAATTATGGAGTTTTTGGAGTAACGAACCATCTTCAACATCGGACGCGCTCATCTCTAGCCCTTCAAATGACGTACTATCCCCTGCGAGGTAGAAACTGTTGTCAAAATCAGTCTCAATAGGTCTCCAACTATTGCCTAAAATTCCGCCTCTATGATACTTGCTGTCAGAAGCGGTGAATTCGCCGATATTATAGCTGTTTTTAACAATCAAATGCATACTTGAATACAAGGAACCCGCTAGGCCTCCGGCGTCTTTGTCTCCAGCAAAGACATTCCCCACGTTATAACTATTTATAATTGAAAGTGTATCAATATCAGCATACCCTGTATTTGCTTTTCCGCCGACAAGACCTCCGGCATGATAATACTGTTGTTTTGAAGCCAAATCATTAGAACCAACATCTCCCTTGTTATACGATTCAGAAATTCTTGTCCAACCGCGATACGTACTTCCTAGAATTCCACCAGAATAAGATCTTCCTTCTATCAAGCCTTCGTTGTAACACCATGAAATAATTTTTTTCCCATCAACTTCCCCAATAATACCACCAGCGTCAGAACCTCTGATGGTACCAACGTTATGACATCCCTTAATAATGGAAATATCTGCAGCAGCACCGATTATTCCTCCAGCATAACGACCGCTTTCTACAAAACCGGAATTGTAACTGTCTTGGACAATCAAAGAGTCCCCACCACGACCAACAAGGCCTCCTGCATTTGTGCTAACAGATACTATGTGGCTAGCGTTAAAACAATTAAAGATTTTCAACGAATAATAGCTCGACAATCCAACGAGCCCACCAGCACTACCACCACGAATATACGAATCTACAACGCCTAAGTTTTTGATGACGGCATCTCCTTCTGTGTACGCAATGAATCCCGCCCAATCACCATAAGGATCATCAACGTACAAACCGGAAATCACATGATTCTGCCCATCAAACGTTCCTCCAAAACCCATCATTGGAGTCCATGGGAAGAAAAAAGATGTATCGGAAAAATCGACAGTTCCATTCATTCCAAGAACACTTTTGTTCAAAACGATATCATCCGTCAACTTTGCACATGCCAAAGAATCCTTTGTCATTCCACTGGATCCATTGACAATCGCCGCAAAGCTATAAAGTTCCTCGGCATTGGATATGCTATAGCACTCCCCATCTTTAGCGGGAGGTGTAATCTTGAGCAATCTAGCATACAAAGTTAAATCACCCTTAGTTGAAGCCGGAATTTCATGGTATTTCTTTCCTGTAAATTCAGGATTATCATACCAGGCATAAACATAACCGCTATTGACAATTTCAGGAATTTCCGCAGGAAAGCCTTCCTGGTATTGCGTTGGATAAGCCGTTGTATCACCTTCAAACGTAACAAAAGACAACTTACGGAATACATCTTCCTTTGCGTTTTTGATTGTACCGGTTAGAACCGGATAGTCGTCTTTTCCGACATCCTGCCCCCACACAGAACCATCTACATCCTCTGCACGGAAAGCATGTAATTTTTTTCCCAGGCTTCCGGATTTGAACGTATTTTCTACAATATTTATTCCACCATTATAAGGGTCGCCTTCCTCCGGACAATAGGCATTTTCAACCAGAAGATTATTCTCACCGTATCTATAAACTCGACTGTCTATGATGCAGCCGAGCTTATTGCCTTCACTGTTTTTCCCCATATTAAAGCTGTTTACGATTGCAGCTTCCCCAGCTGAATGGCCAAGGATACCTCCCGTAATTCTAGATCCATCAAGAGCACCTATATTGTAACTATTGAATAGATGTACATATTCCTCTACTTGAGCAATCAAGCCTCCAACTACTTCCCCTTTTAGAGGAGCTGTGTTATAGCATTCCGTTACGTTCACTTTACCCACAGCATATCCAATAAGACCTCCCGATCGTCCTCCTTTTTTAATAGCAAACTCACTATGAGATTTCTCGATAGTTGTAGTTCCTGATGCATATCCTATCAGACCACCAACGTGCGGCGCGTAAGCGCTCTTTGGATCCAAATTATGAAGGCCTTTTGAAAAGCTATTGGTTATAGTAAGTTTTGAGGATCCTATTTCAGTGGCCACCAAACCTCCTGCAGCTATTGCGCCAGACAGTTCCCCTGTAAAGGAAGAACCCTCTATATAAGCTGAACCATACATTAGTCCAATAAGTCCGCCCGTATATGTATTACATATGGCCCTAGCTTCTACATGACTATTTTCAATACTTACGGAAGATCCTTGAGGAACTTCCGTAACTAGTACGCCTATATTAAATGATCCTGGACCGGTACCAGAAAAAAAAGAATCCTTAATATTGAGATTCTTTATGACAACTTTATTTGTTCCGGTAATATTCGCGATAAAACTTACACGAGCTGGGTCCGTACTCCAAAAACAGTCTAAATACAAACCCGAAATAGAATGACCATTACCATCAAAGGACCCTTCAAAATTCACTATAGGCGTCCAGGAGGAAATTGACGCGCCCTGATTTGTAGCATTATTGTCTATTGTTTCCCAAAGATCTTTATTGACAGTAATATCTTTGGTCAATTTGCCGCATGCTTTGGCATTCCTTGTCATGCCGTTCGAACCGTTCACGACTGCGGCAAAGCCATACAGTTCTTCGGCATTCGATATCAGGTAACAACCGTCTGCATCGGTCGAGGGCAAGGCAGGCGTAATCGCAGCACAAGCCCCGGCAACCAGGAACAACAAAGCGGCACAAGATTTCTTGGAAAAAACGATCCCTTTCATCATTTTGTCTCCGTTTATTGAATACAAGATAGAAAACCCTCCCGATAACCGGGAGGGGCATTGTTTCAAAAAGTTTAAATTAGCGTTTTTTACTTCTTAGCGACGGCGGAATCGGCAGCCGGTTCAGCAGCGGCAGCGGTTGCGGCAGCCTTGGCGGCCTGGATTTCGGCAATCTTCACGATTTCGTCCCATTCGCTCTTGTCGCCGGTGTAAAGGAGCATGGCGCCCTTGTATTCCGTCACGATCTTTGCGGCAGCGGCGGTATCGCCCTTGTCCAAAGCGTCATTGGCGCTTGTGAGCAAATCTTTCTGGACATTGCGCATGTCCTCGATTTCTCCCAGACGGTTCTGACGGAGCACCTCCAAGGTATCGCTCACGAAAGCGAGATCCCAGGTAGCCTCGTAGCAGGATTCCACTTCGGCGAACTTGGAAGCGTCTTCGGCTGCGGCAGCGTACAAGGCGTCGCACTTGGCAAACGTTTCGGCGCAGTTGCGCTTCACGTACTGATAATAATGATAGCCGCCCACAATCAGGCCGATAATGACCAAAAGGAATACGCCGTCTTGCCAGCCCATGATCGGGCCCGACGGGAGTCTCGGCTTTCCGTTGACGGTATCGCCCGCTTCCAAGCGTTCTTCGGCTTCGTCAAAGGGGCTTTTTCCATTCAAGAAACTGAACATGTTCTACCTACTTTTTTATACCTATTTTTTGGTGAGGGCCGCAAAGACCCGTGCATATAAATAAATCTGCTTGACAAGGCTCGCAAAACCATTCGAGCGCGTCGGCGAAAGTCCTACATTCAGACCAATATCCTGGAAAAACTTCGGATCCACGGCGAGAATGTCTGCGGGAGCCATGTCGTTATACACCTTGAGTGCCAAAGCACCGAGTCCACGGCTAATAAGCGGGTTCGTGGTACCGCCTTCTACGTCCATTTCGAAATGGATTTTAGCACCGTCAAAACTCGGAACCAGGTACATAGTCGATGCACAGCCCTGGATAATGAACTTTTCCGCCTTCAAGGCGGCGTCCATCCCCTTGTGGGCGCGAGCCAAATCCAAGAGGAATTTCCACTTGTCATCGGGGTCGCTAAAGCTTGCAAACTTTTCGCGAACTTCGCTTAAACGCGCATTCATTTGTTCACTGATCGAAGCGCTCATAAACCTACCGCAAGAAGGAACGCATCTTCCAAATTAGGGAAGGTGCCGCCCACAAAACATTAAAGAAAATACGGAACAACGTCTGCTTTTCGCGCGGGAGCTTCGAAAGCTTGAATGCCGCACGGTCAAACTGCTTGTCGCTAATTTTATTGAAACCGACCTTGGCGCGGGCCACCTGCAGATGCTTTTTGCCGAGGGCAGACATCCAGCGGTCAAGAACCTTGGATTCAACGGCACTACGGCTTTCGTTCGGTTCGCCGAGCCATTCCTTAACCGATTCCGCAACGATCTTACCACACAGAAGCGATTCCACAATGCCCGAACGGCTAATGGGGTTCACGCAGCTGGCAGCGTCGCCGGCTTTAAAGAGTCCGCACTTGGCCATGGGCTTTTGTGACTGGCCGCAAGCGATCATGCCGCCGTACACGGCCTTGACCTTTGCTTTCGGGTAATCGCGTGCGATAAAGTCCAACAGTTTTTGGCGCAGGGGAACCTTGTGGTCCACCTCTTTGCCCAGCACAAAGCCGATATTCACCTCGACACCGTCGCGCGGGAAAATCCAGCCGTAGCCCGACTCAAACTCGGAACCAAAGAAGAGCTCGATATGTTCCTTGCTATGTTCAATGCCTTCGGCCACCGCGAAAATAGCGGGTTCCAAATCGGTATCGCCCGATTCAATGCCTTTAAGGCAATCGATATTGCGGGTCAGCCTGCAGCTCGGACCAGTCGCGTCGATGACAGCCTCCGCAAACAAGGTTTCGATTTCGCCGCCGACCGACACTGTAACATTCCAGCCCTCTTCGGTCTTTTCAAGTTTCTTGATAACCGTATCGTAGTGGCATTCCACGCCTGCAGATACACAGCCATCCGAAATGGAATGGTGGAACTTGGCTCGGTCCAGAATCAAGCCGCAGTCCTTGCTATAGAATTCAGCACGGTAACGCTTGGGCGAGGTAAAATAAATTCCAGAAAGAGTTCCACGGACAAAGGTATCATCTACCGGCCAAAGGGAATTCAAGCGATCCTTAGATACAGCTTCGGCACAGAAAATGGGTTCTTTCCAGGGCTCTTTTTTGTCCAAAAGCAAAATCCGTCTAGTACCGGAGGTCAAGCGACCAAGGGTACAGGCAGCCATGAGACCGGCAGGACCGGCCCCGCAAACCACCACATCGTATCGATTTGAGGTAAAATTTGCCATTTCGGGGAACAAATTAGCATTTATTTATAAAGTTTTTTTCTTTTTTATTGTTAATTGGCAATTTTTTTAGTTATTTTAGAGCTATCCGTTATTTGGTTTATCCTTAAAAGGGAATGTATATGAATATGAAGAGTGTATCAAAGTTCGGCCTGTGCCTATTGAGCGCACTTGCCCTCAACGTTTACGCCCAAGACAACTGGGCAGGTAAGGACCTGAACGTATCTTTCAGTAACAAGCGTATTGACGGTTTCAACTTCAAAAATGCGAAAGCCGTCGCCCACACCACCGACTTCCGCCGTGCCACCGGTGAAGGTCCGAACTTCCAGGGCGCCAAGCTCAACGAAGTTTCCTTCCAGAATGCAGTGATTAGCGGAGCAAACTTCGAAGGTGCAGACCTTACTAAGGCGACCATCAGCGGTGCCGACATCCGCAGCTCTTCGTTCGAAGGCGCCAACATGGAAGAAGCCAACCTCTACCGTGCAACGCTTCTCGACAGTAACTTCCCGAAAGTCAACTTCAAAAACGCACGCCTCGACGCTATGAAGGTGTCCGACAACGCTGACTTCAGCAAGTCCGACCTCACCCAGGCGTCCGTGATGGATGTGGACCTTACTGCAGCCGACTTCAGCAAGGCCAACCTGACCCGTGCAAATTTCTCCCGTTCCTTGATGGCTAACAGCGACCTCCGCAAGGCCACCATCGTCAAGACGGACTTTACCGCCTGTAACCTGATTGCCGCCAACTTCAAGGGCGTTGACCTCGTTGACGTGAACTTCGCAAAAGCTGGTCTTTCTCAGGCTAACTTCAGCGGTGCAGAATTCAAGAACGTGAACCTGCAGGACGCTGACCTTTCCTTGACGACCTTCAATGACGTCGACCTTTCCAAGACTCAGCTCCAGAAGGCCAAGTTCGCCCAGTCCACCGTGAAGAACATGAAGTTCGACGGCCAGGACCTGACCGGCGTGATCTTCGACAAGGGCTCCGTCGCAAAGAACTCGTTCACGAAGGCCAAGCTTTCTAAGGCATCCTTCTACGATACCGAAGTGAGCAAGAACGCTTTCCAGAACGCAGAACTCCTGAAGGCAGTGTTCGACGGCGCCTACGTTCGCAAGAACATCTTCGACAAAGCTGACCTCACCAAGGCCAACTTCGCGAATTCCACCATCGAACGTTCCGACTTCATTCTCGCCCAGCTCGCCGGTGTAAGCTTTGCCGGTGCCAAGCTCGAAAAGGTGAACTTCACCAACGCCAACATGCAGGGCATCAAGATTGACGCCGACACCAAGATGGAAGACGTGGACTTCTCTGGAGCAAACCTCGAAGGCGCCAAGATTGAAAAGTTCACCGCCAAGAAGGTAATCTACGACAACAAGACCCAGTTCCCGTCAGGCTTTGACCCGCGTCAGTATGGTTTCACCAAGCGTGGTGAAAAGGCAGCCGACATCAAGGTCGAAGGCACAGGTTCTTCGGGCAAGAAGAAGAAAAGAAAAAAAGCCGCTGACGACGAAGAGTAGTCTAGAACCTTAACGGATTTAAGAAGCCCCGGTGAAGAACCGGGGCTTTTTTAGTGGGTTAGCAACGGGCTGCGTTATTTATGATCCATCAGCCAGTTCACAGCCTCGGAGAGGGTGTGAACCTGGACTATTTTCATGCCGGAGGTATTTTCGGGCAAACGGCCGCACGCAGGCACGACCGCCTCGGTAATTCCCAGGCGGCGGGCTTCCTTGAGCCGTTGTTCCAACAGGCTCACGGAGCGGACCTCGCCAGACAGTCCTAGCTCACCAATCACAATACACTGGCGTCCGAGCGGAATTGCGAGGTGATTGCTCGCAATGGCAAGCGCTAAGGCGAGGTCCGATGAAGTGTCGGAGACCTTCAGCCCGCCGGCAATCGACACGAACACGTCGGAGGCTCCAACGATAACCCCGCCGAACTTTTCGAGCAGGGCCAGAATAATCGTAAGACGCTTGGGGTCGATTCCGGCAGCCACACGCTGGGGCACGGCGAACGTGGTTGAACTCACAAGCGCCTGCGTTTCAAAAAGCATGGCGCGGGTGCCTTCGAGTGTACAACAGACGACGCTCCCTGGCGTCGGCGGAACGTTTTCTTGCAAGAACACGCGGCTCGGGTTTTCCACAGGCGAGAGCCCGTGCCCCGTCATCTCGAACACGCCGATTTCATCAGTTGCGCCAAAGCGATTCTTGATAGTCCGGAGAATTCGGTATTGATGATTTCGGTCGCCTTCGAAGTAAACGACGGTGTCGACCATGTGTTCCAAAATGCGCGGGCCCGCAATCTGGCCGTCCTTGGTCACATGCCCGATTAGAATAGTGATGCAGCCCGTATTCTTGGCAAAGACCATCAGGTCGAGCGTGCATTCGCGAAGCTGAGTGGCGCAGCCCGGAGTGCCCGACAAGTCGCTCTTGTAGACTGTCTGAATAGAATCTATCACGAGCACTTGCGGCTTGAGTTCCTGGGCTTGTTGCAAGATTTTTTCGAGGCTGGTTTCGCAAAGCAAAAGCATATCGGAGCCCGCGACATTCAGGCGCTCGCTACGGAGTTTGACCTGCACCGCGCTTTCTTCACCGCTTACATAAAGAGTCTTGACGCCGGCGGCTGTCATGGTGGCGAGCGTCGAAAGCACGAGCGTGGACTTACCGATTCCCGGATCGCCACCAATGAGCACCAGGGAACCTGGTGCAAGCCCGCCCCCCAGCACGCGGTCAAATTCGGCATTGGCGGAGCTCAGCCGCCGCGTATCTTCGGTCGCGACATCCTTGAGCGGCACCACCTTGTGCACCGGGCCTCCCAAGCCACGAGAGGCACGACCGCCCTCAAGAATGTTTTCGACCACATGTTCCTTGAGGCTGCTCCATGCGCCGCAGAACGGGCACTTACCCGCCCACTTAGGCGTGGTGTTGCCGCATTCGGTGCAAAGGAACTCAATTTCTTTTTTCGCTTTCGATTTGTTTAGTGCTACCATGTGCACTAATATAACAAAATGCGCCTGACACAAAATGTCAAGCGCACGTAATTGCACAAAAAAGCACTAAAGTAATTACGGAATTTTCGTCAAAGGAAAGTCAAACTGGATAGAGCGCGGGGTCGCAAATTTTTCGAAGGCGATTTCGTAACAGAAGTTCTTTTCGTCTACCGCCTTCACGATTCCTGCACCAAAGATTTTATGCACCACGCGGTCGCCTACGGCAAACTCGGCCGAAGGCGCCTTCTTTACAAGCCCAAGGCTTTCGTCGCTCAAAAATTCGCGGTCGCGATCGATGTTTGCGATGTAGGCTTTCGCGGCTTCAAGGAAATCTTCTGAAATACCGCGGGCGATGTTCAAACCGCCCATATCCATTTCAAGCAGGAATCTGGAAGGGTAACGGGTTCCGCTTTCGCCTGCAACGCCGTCTTCGGCATCGCTTAAGCAAAGTACATTCTCGGCGCGGGTAAATGCCACATAGGCCAAGCGGCGTTCTTCTTCCAGCTGGATTTTATTCTGCACGCGCTTGACCGGGAAAAAGCCCTCGTTCAAGCCGCAAACGAATACGTACGGGAATTCCAAGCCCTTCGCGTTGTGAATCGTCATGAGCTGCACGCGGTCTTTTTCCTCGGTATCTTCGTCGGTATTCGTGAACAGCACAATGTTCTGCAAGTATTCATCCAGCGAGGCGTCTTCTTCGTAGTAATTCTCGAATTCAAGAATCCCTTGCTTGAGTTCGGCCAAATTGTCCAGGCGGTCTTCGTCGCCATCGAGGCGCAGCATTTCTTCGTACTTGGTTTCGCGCAGGATTTTCGCGAGGACTTCAGAAACACACATGTCCTTGTAGCGGGAACGATACTTTTCAATCAGCTTCACGTATTCGACCACATTGCTCCGGGCCAGGAATCCCTTGCTGTCGAAATCAATCTTTTGATTTTCGTTGCCGACAGAGGAAAGTTCCGCCTGCGACGAAACATCGGCCGCCACATTGTTCAAAATGCCCGCTTCCGAGACAATTTCAAGCAGAGCCTCGTAAAGCCCGACTCCGCGGGCATCGGCAAAGGCCTGCAAGGTTGCAATTTTCTTCGGGCCGAACTGGCGCTTGGGCGTATTCACCGTACGTATGAACGACAAATCGTCGGCGTACACCAGCATTCGCAAGTAGCAAATGACATCCTTGATTTCTTTCCTCTGGTAAAAGCCTACCCCACTGTAAACCTTGTAAGGAATATTTTCGGCCATCAATGCTTCTTCTACAGAACGCGATTGCGAGTGCATGCGGTAAAGTACCGCGATATCCTTGTAATGCACGCCGCCTGCGCTTTGCACGGCATTCTGGATTTGTTCCACAATCCACTTAGCTTCTTCGCGGGTGTTCTTGGCATGGTAAAAGACTGGCGTCTTGCCGCCAACCCTTTGTGGCCTCAAGATTTTTTCAATTCGGAACTTGTTGTTCTTGATGACCGCATCCGGCACCTTCAAGATGCTGGGTGTGGAGCGGTAATTGTTTTGCAGCAAAATCGTCTTGGTGTTTTCGTGGGTCTTATCAAATTCCAGAATGCGGTTGACATCGGCGCCGCGCCAACCGTAAATAGTCTGGTCCGGATCACCCACCACAAAAAGGTTCTTGTGGTAGCTCGCCAGCAAATCCGCCAGCTGGTACTGCTGACCGTCGATATCCTGGTATTCGTCGACCATGATGTACATCATGCGCTTGCGCCACTTGTCGAGCTGTTCCGGAAAATTTTCGAGAATGTACAGCGTCGAAAGAATCAGGTCGTCAAAGTCCAGCGCGTAATTCTTTTTCTGTTCGTAAAGGTAGCGGTAATAAACCCGCATCCACTTGTCATCGGCAGCATCCGAAAGCGCAAGCAAGTGGTCTTTAGTGGTCATGCCCTCTGACGGCAGTTCCGCAAAAAGCGAGACGTAATTGATGTCGGCCGCCTTTCGGCCCCCAATGTAGTCGATGACGCTGCTGATTTTCAAATCCTTAAGCGAGTAGCCTAAATCGGCGTAGGCCTTGTGCAAAAGGGACTTCTGGTCGTCTTCGTCCAGAATCATGAATTCTTTCGGGTAATTCAGCACATGGATTTCTTCGCGCAAGAATCGCACGCAAAAACCGTGAAACGTAGAAATGTAGCCGCTGTCGTCGCCGCCCAACACCGTACGGATGCGCTTTTTCATTTCGTTCGCAGCCTTGTTGGTAAAAGTGACACAAAGGATGTTCGACGGCGAAATGCCCATCTCTTTCACCAGGTACAGGTAACGCTGGGTCAGCGTCCGGGTCTTGCCGGACCCAGCCCCCGCCACCACGCGCACAAAGCCCTCGGTGGTTTCCACCGCTTGTCGTTGTTCCAAATCCATATTTTCTAGGGCCATGTGCACCTCGTTACATAGTGAACATTTGTTTTACTGCACAAAAATATAGTATTTTTAGAACAATAGTGTTATAGCCCCCTGAAATCTAAGCACAAGAAATAGCTACAATCAGGGCCAAAATCAAAAAGAACATCACTTTTTTTAGAAATTCAAGTATATTTTAAGCAAATACTCAAGGTGTATATGGGAGCAAGGTTCTTTTTGACTTTCGCCTTAACGGCGATTCAGGCGTTCGGCGCCGTGTATTATGTGGCGACCGACGGTAGCGACAATGCGGCAGGCACAAAGGACAAGCCTTTCGCGACGCTCAATAAGGCGAACACCGTGGTGCGCGCGGGTGATACCGTCTGGGTTCGCGGCGGCATCTACGACCTGCACGATACCGTTTTTTTCGCGCGGTACAAGATGACTGCGGCAATTCTCCTGACGGCAAGCGGCGAGAGCGATGACAAACGCATCCATTACCTGGCCTACCCGGGCGAGCGTCCGATTTTTGACGGCGCGAACCTCCCCGTGGCTGCTGGCGGGGAACACAGCGACGGCACGCCCGAGGGCGCGATGTACACCTCGCCCATCGTGATTTCGGCAAAGTACCTGCACCTGAAGGGTTTCGAGGTGCGCAACACGCCCATGAAACACAACTCGAATTCCGGCGTTTTCCTTTACGCGAGCAAGCACATTTTTTTGGAGCAGATTGATAGCCACCATAATGCGGGCCCCGGATTCTTCGCGAACGACGGCGCGGCAGACGGCGGCGGACACATCTTCTTGAACTGCGATGCCCACGACAACTACGATCCTTTGGGCTGGCAGGGCGACGGCGAAAATGCCGACGGCTTCGGCGCGCATTACCAGAAACCCGGCGAGGGCGATACCACGAAGTTCATCGGGTGCCGCGCCTGGTGGAACAGCGACGACGGCTTCGACTTCATCAACCAGGAATTCCCCGTGGTGCTGGAAAACTGCTACGCCATGGGGAACGGCTACAGCGACTACGGACTTGGCAATCCGAAGAACGGCAACGGGCACGGCATCAAGATGGGCGAAAGTACCCTCGGCGGCGGGCGCCATACCATCAAGTTCTGCGCCGCCTGGAAAAACAAGACGACGGGCTTTTACGCGAACTACACCGGCGTGGGCAGCAAGTGGCTCAACAATACGTCGTACATGAACAAGGACCGCGAATTTGCCATGGCATCGACGCTCTTCGATTCTGAAGGGAACCGCATTGCCGAGGTGGCTCCGCTCACCGGCGACAACGCCCACGTGCTCAAGAACAACATTGCCTTCCCGAACAAGAATTCGCAAGTCGGGGAGTGCTGGGAGTATATACCGAGCCAGGGCATCGACCATTACGTGGAATGCCCCGCCGGCGAGAACAACACCTGGAACCTGAATCTCGACCTGACGGTCGACGATTTTGAAAGTCTTGACGACCCGAGCATGACCGTGACCGGCAAGGACCTCTCGACGATTCCGGGAATCCTGGGCCCGCGTAATGCCGACGGCAGCTTGCCCGATGTGGATTTCTTGAAACTCAAGAAGGGGAGCCGCGCCCTAGAATTAGGTTTGGGAGCGTTCAATTATAGCGGTTCTGCGACTCCGATCATCAAGAAATTCCGGAATTCAACGAAACCGCTTACAGCGCCAAGCGATCCTGCAAAAATGTTCGATTTGCAAGGCCGTTACTTGGGGCCTTTCAAGCCGGGCAAAGCGTCCCGTTATTTCATAACAAAGTAACAAAAATCACCTCCCGATTGCGTTTTCACGCCTTTGTAAGTAAACCGAAACAAAAAAGAAGTCTCTAACTCGTTGACAGACAACGATTTAGGCCCTCTATTCCGCAGAAATCCAAGACCAAATTCTGCGTATTTTCTATACTTGGAATCAAGTTGATCAGGAGACCGACGACATTTCTAGGAACAGCCGCCTTCGCCACGGCTGTTGTTGGCGCCATTGCCCTTGGCGTCTGGTTCCTGCATGCGCTTGCGGAACGGTTCCTGTCGACTCCGCACACCATCGCGGGCATTACGATTAGCCCTCACGGGCACCGTATGGACGACCTGCTGACCCACCATTTCGATTCAATCCGCGTTTCGATGGACGGCACCGATATCAAGGTGGCCAACCCGAATTTGGAAATCACCCTGCTGGGCGAACCCAAGGGCATTCGACTCGCCATGGATTCGGTGATTGCAGACTTCGATGTTTCCAAGGATAAAGACGAGAAGAAGCCGAAGAAAACCGACAGCATTCCCAAATTCCCGGAAAAACTGAAAATTCACATTCCGGCACAAATCGATGTCAAGGAGGCGCGCGTTAACCTTTCGGACGGCAAGAGCTGGCAGGCAAGCAATATTTCCGTGGAAAGCCGCGGACAAAAAGCGCTCACGCTCAGCGCACGAAACATCAACGGCGACTACATTTCGGCACCAGCAAGCGTTAACCTGAACGCAGACTTCAGCAGCGACGACTTGAAGATTGACGGCAAGATCAAGACGAAGAAAGATTCTATCGCCTTGAATGTCGAAGCCCCCAAGGACAACCTCGGGAAAATCAAGACAAGTACTGACCTGACCATCACCAATCCCGAAGACTGGATTCCGGTGGAGCTACCGCCGGCAGTGCCCGAACTCGGCAAGGTCAAGGTGTCCGCAACCGCAAACGTAGACCTGCAAAAGAACCGCACCTCTTACGACGCAACGATTGAAACGAGAGTCGGAGCCTTCTGGCCGCTGCTTGCCGAAAACGTGACCGTAAACCTTTCGGGCGACATGGAAAACATCGATGCCGATGTGGTTCTCAGGAACGACGAAGGCGGAACTATCGTACTGAACGGAAACGTCGATAAAGAAAGGAACGTGTTCTTCACGGGGCGCATCGACCGCATGAATGCGATGTTCGGTCCGCAGATGATGCCGCTCGACATGGAAATCAAATCGGGCGAACTGATCGACAACGAGCTGACCGTTTCAATCGAAACCCGACACGGATCACTTGTCGACGCAGAAGTTCATCTCAAGGATTCGCTTTCACTCACCTTTACCGGTGACATTTCCCCTTACGAACCGTGGGCATTAGACTGGACGCAAGGCAACCTGACCTTGGGCGACCGAACAAAAGCGTACGGTTCGTTTGATGGACATTACCTGAAAATACTCGCCAAAGTCAATGCGATTGAAAACGCCTACCACATAACGGCAGACTCTCTGCAGGTGACGCTCGCCATCAACAAGAAGGGAATCGACTTTACGAACGGTGTCATTTACACTCCGAACGAAACTTTCGATTTCGACGGCGATGTCAAGTGGAACGACGAACACCCGCATACCTCCTGGAACGTAAGGCAGCAACACGGCGGCAGCGCAAGCGCATACGTTCACATCGGAGATTCGATTGCGCTTGACGTTCAGGCCGACAAGGTGGTTTTCGAGACGATTCCGTTCTCTGACATAAAACTCGGACGAAACATTCGAGGAAAGGTGAGCGGCGAATGGCACCACGACTTTGACAACCAATTCGGATTCATGGACGTGTCCGTAGACGGCGACCTGGACGCATTCAAAGTTGGACTTGAAACATCGATTCGTGCAAACGGCGACACGCTATTCATTGACAACTTCAGGGCAATCCATAACCGAAACTCCGTGACCGCAACGACCGTATTCGTGTTGCCTAACGATTCGAACCCGGACTTCAAGCCTACTACCTTCTTGCCTGTAGAAGTGTTGTTCGCCAACATTTCATCGCACGACTTCAGTATTCCGCTACTGCTTGAAAGCTTTAACGACAGCACACTCACTTCGGGCATGCTGAATGGTGATCTCACCTACAACCAAGGTAACAAGCTCATTGGAAACTTAAGCTTTGCAGACATCAAGTTCCGAAAGATTCCGCCCGACCTGTTCAACATTCGAAAACTGAACGTGTTTGCCGAAAACGACAAGGTCGAACTGAACGCTTACCTGGACATTGGCGGCGGCGGCTGGACAGGCAATACGCAGGTGATTATCAACAACGTGTTTAGCGGCAAGCGTCACGTCAGTTTCTCGCACGGTAGCGACAACGGCGGCACGGTTTGGGCAGAAGGCTTTATCGACA
The DNA here is from genome assembly GCF_900142495.1 of Fibrobacter sp. UWOV1. Classification (NCBI taxonomy): domain Bacteria; kingdom Pseudomonadati; phylum Fibrobacterota; class Fibrobacteria; order Fibrobacterales; family Fibrobacteraceae; genus Fibrobacter; species Fibrobacter sp. UWOV1. Next base: position 525,085 of record NZ_FRBA01000001.1, read on the forward strand.
ACGACCTGTTGTTCAAAGGCACTGTAGACGCAAACGGTTCCTGGTTCATTCCGGGAACGGTCAGCGAAATCAAGAATACCGACTTGCATGTGGACATTGCAGCCAACTTGCGGAAGGGCCTTGCCGGAATTACCGCGGACATGAGTCTGGATTCGACCGTTTACGAACCACCCAGAACCAAAGTGCAGTTCCCGATTTACATGCGCGGCCATGTGGAAAACGGGCTCTTGAACATTTACGAAGCGAGAACCAAGAACGAAAACGACGAAGTCATTTCGGGAACACTGCAGTTCAACCTCGACAGCATGAAGATCGATTCTATCAATGTGCATTCCGACCGTTACTCGATCAAGACCGAATCGCATTACCTTGTACTTGAAGACATCAATTCTACCATGACCGACAGCGAAGAAGAACTGCTGGTGACGGCAAACATTCCGAAAATTTCTTACAAGTTCAACAACATAATTTACGGCGACGCCGAAGCCATTGCCCGTGGAAACATCGGCTTTGCAATTCCGCACCGCCAAGAAGGCATTATCAAGAACAGCACCATTACCGGAAATATCATGATTGACAAGATGGTGTTCTACCGCGATTTCGATATTGACATTACGCCGGCAGCTCTCGACAAGTACCTGACCATGTTCAACAACTTTGTCGCCAAGATGCGCAAGAGCGGCGCCCAAGAAGAAAAAATATCAGTTTCGAGCCCCATCAACCTTTCAATGCACATTAGCGACTCGCAGCGAGATTCTATCGCTATCGTGACACCGTTTGCAACATTCCCGCTGACAGTCGACATCTGGGTTTTGGGTAACACGGTTCGCCCGCTATTGCGCGGTGACATAACGAATACGAACAGTGGATTTATTGGAGTCAAGGATATCTATGAATTCGACCTGAATTCGTTCATGATTTCTTGGAACGATGTTCCCTGGCAAAAGGGCGTTGTCGACGTGACCAGTAGCCAGGAGCTCCCCTACTGCTCAGCAGAATCAAACGAGACCGATAAAGAAACATGCCCGATTAACCTAGACTTGCAGGGAACCATTTCGAATTTGCAGGCGGTACCGTCGTCTAACTGCGGTACCGACGCCTCGGCAGCATCGATTTACTACAACATTTTGCTTGGTTGTATCGCAAACGACAACGGCGAAGAAGCCGACTGGAACAAGCTTGCAGGCAAGGCAATCGGTAAAGTGATTTCGACTACAGCGAACAAGACCTTGGGCGGCGATTACATTGGCGATATTGAAATGAAGGTGATGTTCTTTGAAAACAATACCACCGGCGATAAAGACTCCAGCTACTTCAAGATTCCGATTTCGCTGGACCGTTGGGTTAAGGACTTGAGTTTGATCTTTGGTTACACGCAAGACCAAAGCGTAAGCCCCACTTACGACCAGTCGTTCCAATTCGGCATCAACTACACGTTGCCCGTGTTCCAAGAAGAAATTTACTCGCACGAAAACCATCTGTCGCCGACTTTGTACTTGAACGGCATGCTGACCTCTAAGCAGTACTTGACCAATACCGGCGCCGGAAGCAACGACCGACTCGAAAAAGACATCGGTATCAACTATATGTACCGATTCTGGAATCCGTGTATTCTTGGCCTTGGACGATGCGAAGCCATAGAATCGCCCTCTAAGCAAAAGGAGGATTCAAAATGAAAAAGATCCTATTCCTTCTTTTAGCATTCGCCTTCGTATGCCTAGCCGCCGATGACGACAAACACCCGTGGTACGTAAATATCAAGGGTAACAAGGCCTTCTCGACTTTCCAGCTTGAAGAACAACTTGACATTCCCGAAGAATTCGGCAAGATGGATACGACCAAGCAAGACTTCATGATGCGACTTTCGCTGGAAAACATCAAGGCGCTCTACTATTCTCGCGGTTATTACAGTCTCGATTTGTCGATGGATATCCAGCGCGACATCATTTCGGCAGACAGCAGCATTCGCGGCTACTTTATTACCATTCGCGACGGCGAGCGTTACCGTTTTAGCGGTGTCAAGCTGATAGTTCCCGAAGATCGCAGGGTCGAAATTGACGAAACAAAATTGAATATCGCCCAAGACCATCTTTACAATCAAGACGACATTGCCGAAGACCTGGAAGACATTCAAAAGGCTTACCGCCGCGAAGGCTACCTGCATTCAACGCTTTCTTCGATCGAAATGATTGACACGACGCACAAAAAGATTCTGGTGCAGATTACCGTTGACCCAGGCGCAAAAGTCATGATGGGAAATATCGCCTCTTCTAGCCGACGCACAAAAGACAGGCGTAACCCGAATGCTGTCATTTCGGAAACGGGCCTTACGGATACGGCATGGCTTTCTAACCTCTGGCGCATTCCCGAAGGCGAAATCATTGACGGTAACCAGTACTATACCTTTAGAAACAAGCTTTTCTCGACCCAGCTGTTTACGCAAATCAAGATGAGCGATTCGCTCAGGGAAGACGGCCTTTCGGACGTTTACCTGAACGTAACCGAGCGCATGCCCGGAGAAACCCGCTACGGATTCTTCTTCGAAGAAATCTACGGATTCGGAGCGCTCGCCTCAGCAAAGCACAAGAACTTCTTTGGGCATTTCCACGAATTTTCGACAAGTGCCCAAATTGCACAGCATAAGCAAGAAGCTTCTGTCGGTTACGCAAACCCGCTCTTGTTCGGGACCTCCTTCAGCTTTATTCCGACGGCAATCCGATTTGAAGACCGCATCACGTTAAACCACGAAAAAATTAACCCGCCGGCATACCCCGACAGTTTGGAAGAACGTTACGAAATCATCAACCGCGCAGACTTGACCTTCGGTATTACCAAGCGCATTCGTTTCCGCGGGACATTCGATACCCGTTACGTGAACAAGAACGAAGACAAGCTCTTCAAACTGAAAGGCGAAACGGCGCTCACCTTTGACTACACCGACGACTACTTCAACCCGACAAAGGGTATACGACTTGCCCCCACATTCGGTGCGGGTTCTAACTGGAAGGCCGACCTTCAAAACCCAGGCATGGTGGGCGACCCCTACACCTATGGCGAAATGACAATTAACCTTTACCACCCGCTATTCTGGACTTTTTACGGAGCCGTCAGCGGAAGCGTCGGTAGATTCTTTGCCAAGGCCCTTGAAGACGATGCTAGAATCTTTTACCAGGGCGGTACGCGTTCTGTGCGCGGTTACCGATTCCGCAGTATTTACGCAAGCTACGACAGCACTTACACCGTGCGCGACGAAGAAACCGGCGAAGAAGAATCCGTCACCGACATTCACACGGGCCTTACGCCGCTCTACTTTAGATTCAACCAAGAAGTGCGCTGGACATTCCCGTGGAAGTCTTGGCAGCGCTGGCAGATTGTGCAGTTCTACGATTGGGCCCGCGTAACCGACAGCGAAAGCGGCAAGTACGCCGCCGAAGAAGACGAAAGTTTGGGACTCGGCATCCGTTACCGATGGCAGTTCCTTACATTCCGCCTAGATTACGCCTTCAAGAAAGATTTGAGCAACTGGAATCTGGAACACTTTGCTTCCGGCCGATTCGCCTTCGACCTGTCGCAGACATTCTAGGCGGCAGAGCCGCGATGTGGAATGTGGGATGTGAGATGAGAAATGTTTAATTACTCATTACACATTTCACATTAGTCATTTACTAGACACTACGTCGCGATATAATTTCGCGAGGTCCGCTTTTTCGGGCACGACATTTGCTTTGATTCCGGCGGCAGCGAGAGCTGTGCGGATTTGCTCTAACGATGCGGCAGAGTCCACTTTGAAAGTCGCCGATTCGCCGGCAAGGTCCGCCACTCGACCGCTCTTAAGGACTCGCCCGCGGTCGATGATGGCAAAATCGGTCGCTTCTTCTTCCATTTCGGCCAAAATATGCGAACAAACGATAGCGGTACCGCCTTCATTTTTGCGCCAGTCAGCAAGCAGACTCCACACGGATTCACGTGCCATCGGATCCAGGTTTGCCACCGGTTCATCCAGAATCAAAAGGCGCGGGCTCGGAGCCATGGCACGCAGCAATTGCACCTTCTGGCGGTTACCCAGCGAAAGCTTGCCCATGCGGGTTGCAGGATCCGGCAACTCTAGCTTTTGCGAAAGCGACTTGATGCGTTCGCGGGCAGCAGATTCATTCCACGCAGGGTTGCGCGCCGCATAAAAGCCCTCGAAATAATCCACGTATTCCGCAATCGAAAGTTTCGGGTAAATTCCCGGATTTTCAAGCAAAATTCCGCAAGCAAGAGGATCCAAGAATCCGTTCTTGCCGCGCATGGTGTCTGCAATTTCAAGAATTCCCGAAAAGCCAGCAAATCGCCCGCACAAGAGTCTCAAAAGCGTCGTCTTTCCCGCCCCATTCGGGCCAAGCAACGCAAAGAAACTCCCCTCGGGAATTTCAAGCTTTACCGAGTCAAGCGCCTTTTCCGACGCGCCGGGATAAGTAAACGAAACACCTTGGACCTTAATCGCAAACATGAGGCTAAATATAGAAAACGAAAAGTGGCCCGCCCACGCGAACCACTTTTTCAATATCTTGCGCCAAAGGCGCCATTATTTTACTCAAAGGACCGAAGGTCCGCGCTCACGCCTCAAAGGAAGCGTAGCGACCGAGCTCATAGCCCAAGTAATTTTGCTCCGCAAAATTACTTGTACAGCGGGTGCTTCTTGCAGAGTTCGACAATTTCCTGACGGATCTTGGCGAGAGCGGCATCGTCGTCCTTGGCCTTGATGCAGCGGTCGATGATGCGGGTCACTTCGCGGGTATCTTCTTCGTCAAAGCCACGGGTCGTGATAGCGGCAGTGCCAAGGCGAACACCGGACGGGTCCATCGGCTTGCGCGGATCGAACGGGATGGTAGAACGGCTGCAGGAGATGCCGACCTTTTCCATGGCCACTTCGGCTTCCTTACCGGAAACGCCCTTGGAGGTCATGTCCACCACGATGAGGTGGTTGTCGGTACCGCCACTAATAACCCTGTAACCGAGCTTCTGCATTTCATCGGACATAGCCTGAGCGTTCTTGATGACGTTCTTCGCGTAGGTCTGGAATTCCGGCTGGAGAGCTTCGAGGAATGCAACGGCCTTACCGGCGTTGATGTGGTCGTGCGGACCACCCTGCATGCCCGGGAACACGCCCTTGTCGATTTCCTTGGCGAGGGAAACTTCCTTGAGTTCGCCCTTCACCATCTTCTGGATGGTGCGGTCCTTGCACATGATGATAGCGGAACGCGGGCCACGGAGAGTCTTGTGGGTCGTGGTCGTCACGATGTCGAAGTACGGCACCGGAGATTCGATAGCCTTACCGGCAATGAGACCGGCAATGTGAGAAATGTCAGCCATGGTGAGCGCGCCCACTTCGTCGGCGATTTCCTTGAAGCGCTTCCAGTCGAGGTTGCGGCTGTAGGCAGAGAAACCGGCGAGGATCATCTTCGGCTTTTCGCGGAGGGCGATTTCGCGGACCTTGTCCATGTCGATGCGGCCCGTTTCCTTGTCGACTTCGTACTGCACGAAGTTGTAGAGCATGCCGGAGAAGTTCACCGGATGGCCGTGAGAAAGGTGTCCACCGTGGTCGAGCTTGAGGCCGAGGACCTTGTCGCCCGGTTTGAGGACGGCGAAATAGACAGCGGCATTGGCCGGAGAACCGGACAGCGGCTGGATGTTCACATGGTCGCAACCAAAGAGCTTCTTGCAACGTTCGATGGCCAATGCTTCCATCTTGTCGATCACTTCGTTACCACCGTAGTAGCGCTTGCCCACGTAGCCTTCGCTGTACTTGTTGGTCAGCACGGAGCCCATGGCTTCCATGACGGCCTTGGAGGTGTAGTTTTCGGAAGCGATGAGTTCGATGCCATATTCCTGGCGTTCGGCTTCTTCCTGGATGATGTTGTAGATTTCCGGATCGGTCTGTTGCAGTGTAGATTTGAGCATTTAGCTACTCCTTGATTTGTACGCGCCAAATATAGCTTTTTAGACGAGAGACCCAAGACGAGATATACGATACTTGGTGCTTTTTAAGCACCTTAGTAGAGTTATCCTCTATGAGGAGACGAAAGATTTTTCTTAAAACAAGCTTAAAGGGGCATTATTTGGGGGGAAGAATCCCCCTGCTTGCAGCCCCGGCATATGTGCACGGCCTTCGCGATGTTGTTACCCGCTCAAGGAGCGACCGATCGGCTTTACAGCCTCTCTCTCGCAATCGCCCTCGCTTAACGCTTGGGGCTTATTGCTCACAGACGGAAAATTCCGTGGCTCATTCGCTTGGTAAATACATTCGCTTCGGCTTGCACGTCATTGCGAGGAGCAAAGCGACGAAGCAATCCATAGCCGGGTCTTCCAGCACCCCCTCGAACGGGCGCTCAATCGCCGCGCTAGAGCCTGCCCCGGACGTGTTCCGGGGTAACGCCCTGGCTGCAAATGCCCACGGCTCCAGAAATGAGCCGTGTGGAATGAATTGCTCACTGTCTTGCCGCACTTGATGCGGCACCTCCTTTCCCCGCCCGCGTCATGCCGATGGAAATCGGCATCAGCTTTTCATGTCCAAAAAAAAGCGCTCCGGCTCAGCCTGCTCCGCACGCAGACAAATTACGGCCTTCGGCCTTTACTGTCCGCTTAGCGGCCAGGCATTCGCCGCCGCTTTCCCCAAAGCCCTGTTTATTTGTTAAACTTTTTTGAATGATTAATTAGGGATTAATAATCCTTTGTGCAACGGATGGACAAACCGTCTATTTTTTTTGAACCAGCACTTCTATCCATACGATCAGAAGCAACCGTAACAGCATTACCATATGATGCAGTCGAATCTCTCTCTAGACTGCCATGATAATCTCCCGGAATCCAATGAATCGCATATTCATCAAAATCCGTATACATAACATAATTCTCTGGAGTATTTGTCCTTTGTGTTCTAAGCATTCCTGCCGGTAAAAGAGAGAATCCTCGCTGATTGGACCCCCACAAAACTGCACCCAAATACGAAGCACCATCTCTGGAGCCACTGCCCTTCATAACCATAGCCCATTCTTCCTCATTCATCACATGCCAGCCTTCCGGACAAATTCCCTGATGCATTACATAGTTGAACTTGTTTTGAAAGTAAGGAATCTTACTTTTCATCAGGTCATACTCCACCGGGCACTTCGCGGAGCCTATGGCAAAACTGTCACAAGCCGCAGGAAAGTTCATCACCGCGGCCCAGGTATAAAGGCCACCGAAGCCATTATCACAATACCAGGGGTCATCATCGTAGCAGAACTTGGTAGAATCCGTCATCTGGGTGCCCCCAGGAATCATCTTGCCATAATTCAAGTTCTGAGCAAAATAGGTTATGGAATCTAAAATTTCATAACCGAGCTCATAGCTAATGGTCTTGTACACCTGGCCGTCACGGGGGTCCGTAAATTCCCCGTAGCTGTAGTCATTCTCGCTTACAAAAAGACGGCTCATGTCGTAATACTTGCTACTAGAAGACGGTTCTGTGGAACTAGATGACACCGGAATCCAGAAGCCATCGGTACAAATACACCAGCTTTGTTCCTGCGAAATATAGGCTTCAACACCCTCTTTTTCACTCGTACAAGTTTTATACCGAGACGAGCTACTAGACCCATTTTGTCCGTTGTTAGAACTTGACGAGACCGTTTTTCCTTCACTACTATTCGGCTGCACCGAAGAAGATGATTTTTTTTGCGAGCTATTCGAATCAAGCTTTACAGAGCTAGAAGACCTCGAACTGAGCGCAACAGAAGACGAAGAACCGTCGGCCGGGTCCGGCGCTGGAGCGGAGCTACCAGACTCATCGCCACATGCAATGAAAATACACGCAAAGACAAGCGCAAATACTAACCGACCAAAAATGGATTGCTTCGCCCTTACAGGGCTCGCAATGACGTTTGTAAAAATCTTCACAGAACCTCCAGTAACCTCAAACGTTTCTGCCAAATTTAGTTAAATGTCACAAGAATTGAAAATACCGACCCCATGGATCGGCTTTAGATTTTTTAACCTAGCATAAAATGCTATTTCAAGGCTAGCATTGCCGCAATCACGCTATCCGGCACGTTCTGCGAACGCAAGTAGTCGGCCCGTTTGGTGTCGCGAGCTGCATTGTCAGCATCGTTCTTTTCGCGCTCCTGTTCCGCGCCCTTCAGGAAGGCTTCGGCTTCGAGAGCTTCGTATTCATGACGGTCGAACATGTTTGCCTCCAGTGCTTTCAAAAGTTCAGGGTTCATGCGGCTTACGCGCAGGCGGTCAAGTGCATTCGCAAAGATCGGGTCTTCCGTTTCGGGAACCTGGAGCGGTCCTCTCGAAATGAGCCGGAGCCAGAAATCTTCGCGGGTTTTCACGCCCTTGCGCAACTGCAAAAAGTTGGGCAGGTCTACTACAATATATCTATTTTTTCGCGAAATGGGAAGGGCGTTCCCCGACTTGACTTCGTATTCGCTATAGGTGGACCATACGTCCTTATAGATTTCCTTCGACCGGAGTACCGGATTGTTGCAAAGCCAAATGGATACCGTTTCCGGAAGCTCGTAGTAACGGTACTTGCGTTCCTCTTCCGGCAGGTCCAGGAAATAGTCAGAACGGTTAAACTCGTACTTGCCGCGCAGTGTGAGGTACGAATTGTAGAGTTGCATACGGTCGAAAAAGAAGGCATGAACCTTGTTTTGCATCTCGATATTCATGTAGCGATTATCTCTGGTGTGTACCCAGACGTCGAGGCGTGCGGGGTCGTTTTCGGGCATAAAGATGTCGATGGGCTTTTCGAATTCGTATTCGAGGTCGATGATTTCATGGTCATGGTCCAGCTGGAGCAGGCTGTTGAGCACATCGCGGATCGTGTCCTTGTCGTCCATCAGGATGCGGAAGGTTGCCGCGTATTTGGGCAGCAGGAATTCTTCGCCCTGTTCGTTCGTGACGATGTATTTTTTTGTTGAATGATTGGTATTGTCTGACATGTGTTTCCCTTCGTGTTAAGTTATGGAACACTCCCTATTACCTAACACGCCATTTTGGGGCGTTCGAATACCAATTTCCCGAAAAATTTATTTCTTTTTACGTTTACAGCAGGTTCCTATCTGCACAAACAGAAGGGAACAACTCTTTTTTCTATATTATCCACGCAATGCCTATTATTTTGTTCATTCTCTTTTTTGTACCTCTTGCAGCCTTTGCCCAGGACACTCCCGGCGCATTCAAGATTGATTCTATCCGCTACAATATCGGCGACGCTTTTGACGATTCCAGGTACCATACCAAGTACGACAAGTGGGCGCTTGACCTTTTAAACTGGATTCATATTGAAACCCGCGAATCGACGGTCAAGAAGTTGCTCCTTTTTAGCGAAGGCGACGTGGTGACCGACGTCCAGGTGCAAGATGCAGAGCGGTTCCTGCGCACGCAGCGCTACCTTTCGGATGCAAGCATCAAGATTTCGAACGAAGACGGCAAGAATATCGCCACCGTAAAAACCAGCGACAACTGGACGCTCGCCGTCCCGACTACTTTCGGCTTTTCGGGCAGCCAGTGGACTTACGACAATTTGAACTGGGGCATCGGCGTCCAAGAAAGCAACTTCCTTGGCCTCGGACAAAAGCTCGGTTTCTACTTCGGGCACGACGAGTTCCGCGACATGTGGCAGGTTGAATACGGCGATCCGCACTTTTTGTTCCGCTATAACCACCTGGACTTTCTCTACAGCTACAATACCGATGGCTACCTCGCCTACGGAAAGATGTACATTCCGTTTCTCAGCCGCAGCCAAAACCAGTGGGCCTACATCATCGAAGGCTTAAAGAACAAGCGCGACGCCTATTTTTATGGTAGCGGAGAACTGCCGCCAGGCGCCACCATGTACGATGCCCAAAAGAAATACGGAGACAAACCCATCTACAATCACGAGAAAGCCCTGCAAGACTCGTTCCCGCTGTATAACGGCAACAAAACCGTAAAACTCATGACCGTCAAGGAATTTATCGACGACTCGCTCAGCTTTAGAATCAGCCGTTCGTTCGGGGGCACCTTGCGCAAACTCTATGTGGGCGCCACCTACGACTACCACTACACCACCGCAAGCGAAGGCAAGCTTTACCGCTACGTATTCACCGACGGCGACACCACCTATGCCATCGATTCCGCCACCGCGGTCAACGAATGGCTCCCCGAACAGAAAGATTCCCGTCTCGGCATGTACCTGATGTTTTCAAACATCCGCTACGAAAAAATCAGGAATTTCCACAACGCCAAGTGGACCGAAGACATCGAAAAAGGTTACTCGCTCAAGGCGCAAATTTCAAAGAACTACGAACAGCTAGGCGCCGCGGACAACGATATTCGACTTGACTTCTGGGCCGACCTGATGCTCGGATACTCCATGCACCACCTCACGCTCAAATCCGAAATGAACTTCTACCTGGACCATGGCGAGCAGCACGACTACTACGGCAAACTTTCGGGCGAATACATTTTCCACCCGAACGAAAAATTCTCGATGGCACTCACAGGCCTGGTAGACTTTTACGAAGACGCCCGCTACGGCAAGCAGCTAACCTTAGGCGGCGTAAACGGATTCGCCGGGTTCCCCACCGGATTCTACGCCGGGCAGGCCCGCGTATTCGCGAACCTGGAACAGCGCTACTTTACCGACTTTGAAATTGCAACGCTCATGCCCGTATTCGCCATCTTCGAAAGCGTCGGCGAAACCGCCTGGGACCTTTGGGATATCAACCGCAAGGACTTGGTTTACCTCGTGGGCTTCGGCATGCGTTTTGCGCAGACCAAGTCGATTAGCAGGCTCGTGAACAAAGTCGATGTGAGTTTCCCGCTGAACGGCGTGCGCAAGGGCGAACCCCACTACTCCATCATCACGACTTACAACCTGTAGTCAGGCAACCTTATTCAGCAGTCAAAAGTGTGATTTTTCGCAAAAAATCGCATTTTTTTTATGGAAACCTGTCCTTTCGACCTATTTTTTCGTATTTTAAGGGTTATGAATTTCGTTTCTAAAATTTTAAGTATTGCAGCCATTGCAGCGGTTGCGCCTTTTGCGCAGCTTGCTCCGGAACCCCAGATGGCCGACGTGAAGTTGATGCAGGATTCTACCACCAACCAGCCCATGAAGATGGACTTTTCTAAGCCGCTTTCGGGCATTAGCGATCCGGGGATTCTGTTCAGCCAGTTTGCAAACAGGCCTCTTTTGATCTATTACTTTAGCCCCAAGTGCCCGCACTGCCAGCGCCACATTTCCGAAATCCAGGACCTGGTCAAGGAATACGAGCCCAAGGGTTTAACCGGCATCGCCATTGGTCTCGGCGGCGGCATCAAGAAAAACGACATCCGTCTGTTTATCGACCAGTTCCACGTAGCAATCCCCGTATTCCAGGATAGCGACTACAAGTTCGGCCCCGCTTACGGCACCGGCTACATTCCGGTCGTGTACGTAGTGCAAAAAGACGGGACCTTCTACCGCTACGAAACTTTGAACGAAGCGAACATGAACCACATGCGCGCCACGCTCAATAAGATGTTTAAGTAGAATTCTGAATTCAGAGTTCAGAATTCAGAGTTATTATAAATCTAACGCCAACTAATATAATTGCGGCGTAGCCGCCTAGCTAAACAATCCGAAATCCGAATTCCGAATTCCGAATTATTTAGAACATTTTGCGCGTGTTCTTCTTGGCGGGGCCATTACCGCTGCTGCTCGGCTTGGGGGCTGTACTTGCACCCTTGTTGCTGAAGAGCGTTGCGTCGTCGGCAGACTTGGTCTTGACTTCGAAATGGTTACCGTCGCAGACTTCGGTCGGAGCGTAGCCCGCCGTGTACAGGCAGTAGGTCTTTTCGGAGCAGAATTCGCCGGCAATCTTACCCGTATGGTTGCAAATGCCCTTGCTTACGACACCGCTCGGAACCGGGAACGGCTTACGCGGCAAGTCCTTGTGCAATTGCTTCATGGTCGCAATCCATACCGGCAAGGCGTCTTCGGTTCCTGTGTGGCCAGCACCTAAAGTACCCGGGCTGTCGGAGCCGACCCACACGCCCATCGTATATTGCTTGGTAAAGCCAATGTACCAGCAGTCGGTATAGTCGTTGGTGGTACCGGTCTTACCGCCACTCGGATGCGTAAATCCGTTCGCCCACACGCGGGCGGCCGTACCGCGGATGTTCACGTCCTTGAGCATGTCGACCATCAAGTAGGCCGAAGCCGGGCGCAACACTTCGTGTTCGACCTTGGAATTCTTTTCGATGACTTCGCCGTTGCGGTCCACAATGGATTCGATCATGTAAGGTTCGATTCGGTTACCGCCGTTGGGGAACACGGTATAGGCAGACGTCATTTCCATAAGGGTTGCACCCACGGAACCCAGAGCAAGGCTAGGCACGGCCATGAGCGGGGCGCGAACGATACCGAACTTGCGGGCGTAGTTCACCACGTTGTTCAGGCCGTACTTCATACCCGTCAAAATAGCCGGCAAGTTCTTGGACTTGTAAAGGGCACGGCGGAGCGTCATCATGCCTTCGAAGTCGTGTTCGAAGTTCGCCGGGCGCCAAACCTTGTTCTTGTCCTTGTCGTCCGGGTCGGGAATGCTCACCGGCTGGTCGTTCACCGAGTCGCAAGGGCTTGCGCCGTTATCCATGGCTGTCGAATACACAATCGGCTTGAACGACGAGCCGGGCTGACGCAGGGACTGCACCGCACGGTTCCAGCGGGACTGGTTAAAGTCGGAACCGCCCACCATGGCGCGTATTGCACCCGATTCATTTTCAATCAAGATTGCCGCAATTTCAGGATGGTGATAAAGGATAGAATCCGGGAAGCGGCGCTTGTCGGCAGGGCGCTTCAAGTCGTCGGCCAGGTATTCCTTCTTAAAGAGCGTGTAGACGCTATCGAAGTGAGCGACCACGCTATCTTCGGGCATGTTATACTTTTTAGTCAGGTACAGGCGGCGGGTAGCGCGGTACTTGACGCGGCGGCGGACCTTTTCGACCTGCACACGGGCAACGCTATCGGCGAATGCCTGAATGTCCGGGTCAATCGTCGAGTTGATCGAGACACCGTCGGCATACAGAGAGTTTTCGCCGTACTTCTTTTCCATATACTTGCGGATTTCTTCGTAGAAGTACAGGCCCGATTCGTTCGAAGTTTCCTTTTCGGCAAGCGTAATCGGGGTCTTGATATATTCGTGGTATTCGTCGTCGTTAATGTAGCCGGCATCGCGCATGGCATAAAGCACCGTATTACGGCGTTCGAATGCGGCTTCGGGGTGACGGTCCGGGCGGTAAGCTTCCGGGCGCTGCAACATACCGGCCAAAACAGCAAGTTCCGGAATCGTAAGGCTATCGAGCGGACGGCCGAAGTAGAACTTACCTGCCGCCTGGAAACCGTAGTTACCGCCAGCCAGGTACACTTCGTTCATGTAGAATTCAAGGATTTCTTCTTTAGTATAAGTCTGTTCGATGCGGATAGCCGTCATCATTTCCTTGATCTTACGCGAAATCGTACGTTCCGGCGTGAGGAACAGGAGCTTAGTCAGCTGCTGGGTCAAGGTAGATGCACCACGGAGTTTTTTGCCCGACAAGGCGCTTTCCATAACGGCAGACGGAATTGCCCACACGTTCATGCCCCAGTGGCTATAAAAGGCTCGATCTTCGGTGGCCATCACGGCGTGGATCGCATTTTCGGGAATCGAATCGAAGCTCGTCCATTCGCGGCGTTCCACGAAATATTCGTGGGCAATCTTTCCGTTCATGTCGTAAATGTTCGTGACAAGTCTCGGATTGATCTGCTCGAGCTGCGAAAGCGAAGGCAGTTCCGGCGAAAAGTGATTGTAGACCGCAAGCACGGCGATAAAGGCCGCAAGCACGGGTACCGCAAAAATGATCAGCCACTTGACCACCCTGCGGTCAGTAAACCAGCCCTTCAAAATATTCAGAACCGAAAGTAATACGGGTTTGACTTTATCCATGGTCCAATACCGTTAAAAAATTTGGCCAAAAAGATAGTTATTGTATGGCAATCCGATTACGCACCGCTCCTTAAAACCACGCAAAAGCGGGGTGATTCGTCTACAATTCAAAAATTCTTAAAAATTTTTCAACAAAAACCCTTGACAGCACCCGCACTTTAAACTATCTTTGGGCCATCAATCAAGCGGATGTAGCCCAACTGGATAGAGCGTTTGGCTACGAACCAAAAGGCTCCAGGTTCGAGTCCTGGCACCCGCAGAAAGGAAGGTCAATCGAAAGATTGACCTTCCTTGTTTCATGTATACATTCTTCCGTTTCCACAATCCGTAAAACCCGTTAACAATATTTTGCAAAGTTTGCAATCTATTGTTTGCACGCTACAACCCTCACGAATTCTAAAATTCACCCCAGAGAGTGCTTGGTAATCCACATTTTTTCAGAGGTGTTTTTTTGTGGAATACGAAGATCATATATTAAACGAAACTATCCGCCAAGTGTTCTTGGATTGCCGCCGCGAAAGCGGCCTCACCCAAAACACAGCATCCCTACAGTCCAATATCACCCGACAATTTATTTCACAGGTCGAGGTCGGTAAAAGGATGCCCTCCATAACCACTTTAAGCGCACTCGCCCGAGTCTACAACAAGTCGCTTTCGGAACTGTTCAAGGAAGTTGACCGCCTTTACCCCCTTGTGGCCAATGCAGCTCCAATCTTTGAAATTTCGGCAGATATCGCCGCCGAAACAAAAAGACGGATGTCGGAATACATCGAATCGGCCAAGAAAAGCAAGGATTGCGGAGCGCCAATGAAATCCAAAGTCTAATAGCAAATCTACTGGCAGATGCCAATGAGATAAGGCATTTAGGGGTATTTTACCCTTAACAAAAATGTATTTTTTTGCTATCTTTACCCCCCGATGGAATGGCCGAAGAACATAAAAACGCTAACGGAGGACGAGCTTAAGGCTTGGCTCCGCGAGCAGGACGAGAAGCCGTTCCGTGCAAGCCAAATTCAAAAATGGCTCTTTTGCCAGCAGGTCAAAAGCTACGACGAAATGGGGAACATTTCCCCCGCCCTACGTGAAAAATTGGCCAAACAGTTTACCCTCCGTGCCTTGACCGAAGAACAGCGCATGGTGTCGGTAGATGGCACGGTCAAGTGGCTTTTCAAGACCCATGACGACCACCATATCGAAACGGTGATGATTCCCGCAAACGGTCGCTATTCCGTATGCGTTTCGACCCAGGTCGGCTGCGCCATGAACTGCGCTTTTTGCCGTACCGCCAAAATGGGCTTTACCCGAAACCTGGAAGCCGGCGAAATCCTAGAAGAAATCATCAACGTGAACTGGTACCTGAAAGAATCCGGCTTTTTGAATGAAGAAGGCAAAACGGCCCAGGTCACCAACATCATCTTCATGGGCATGGGCGAACCCCTGAACAACCTGGAAAACGTACACCGCGTCTGCTGTACGCTCCATAACCAGAGTCTGTTCAACATGGGTTCCAAGCGCATGACCGTAAGCACCAGCGGCGTGGTCCCCAAAATCAAGGAACTGGTAGACCGCAATACCCCCTGTTGCCTTGCCGTGAGCCTCAACAGCACGAATAACGAATACCGTTCGTCTGTCATGCCGGTAAACAAGACCTGGCCCATCGAAAAACTTTTGGAAGCGGTTGACGAATACATTCGCAGAACCGACAATTATGTAACGTTTGAATTTGTCCTGATTCAGGACATCACCTGCACCCCGAAGGCGGCCAAGGAGCTCATTCGCATTTGCGCCCCCCGCCGCGTGAAGGTAAACGCCATCGTCCTAAACGACGGCGACGACCCCACACTACACGCCCCTACGCCGGAACAGGTAGAAGACTTTTTGGCTATGGTTAGGGCAGCCGAAATTCAAATCACGATCCGCAACCCGCGCGGCCGCGACATTCTCGCCGCCTGCGGGCAGCTTGCGTACAAAAAGGAAGGTAAATAATGTTAACGCAGAACCTCCCGGATTTCTGGGATAATCTTTATGCCGAAGGCAAGGACTACTGGAATCTCAAGAAGGTGACGCCCGCTCTGACGGAATTTTTCAAGCACCCCTCTTGTCCCGCCACGGGCTCCGTTCTGGTTCCCGGTGCTGGCTTTGGCTACGACGCCGAAGCTTGGGCTTTGCGCGGTCACGACGTGCTGGCAGTCGACTTTGCCCCCTCTGCCGTCGACGAACTTGACCACTTGAGCCGCAAACACAAGAACCTGCGTTCTTTGGACCTCGACCTGTTCTCACTTTCTCCCAAGGACGACAAGCGCGGCGGTCAGCTTTTCGATATTGTTTACGATTACTGCTGCTTCACGGCAATCCACCCGGGTCGTCGCGACGAATTCTTCGAAGTCTGCTACAAGATGATGAAGGATGACGGCTTGTTGATTCTCTTCTTGTACCCGCTCATGAACGGCAAGACTCTGCAGGGTCCGCCGCATGCCACCAGCGAAGGCGAACTCATGGCCCGTCTCGATGGCGTGTTCGATGTCGTCGAACGCATCAAACCTACCGGCAGCATCGCCGGCCGCGAAGGCAAGGAAGAAATCTGGCTCCTCAAGAAGTGCCTGTAATCTTGACGTAAGATTGCTTGCTTTGCGAGCTACAGACGAATGTTTAGAGACGAGAGAAAACTCTCGTCTTTTTCGTTACCAAGACCAACTTGGCAGAGTCAATTCTCTTTCATTTTTTCTATTTTTTTCATCAAATTTTAACGGCGGCAAAGCCGCTTCAACAAAGACACAAGGATTGAATTATGGCTAAAGATTTATGCCCCTGCGGTTCCGGTAAGGAATACGGAGAATGTTGCGAACCCATTATCAAGCAGAAAGCTCTCGCGGCAAGCCCCGAAGCATTGATGCGTTCTCGCTACACCGCTTACGTAAAGCAGGAAATCGGCTGGCTCAAGGAATCTCTCGAACCCACGCAGCGTGGTGATTTCGACGAACCGAGCGTGACCGCTTGGAGCAAGGAATCCGAATGGCTCGGCATCGAAATCAAGCAGACCAAGACCGAAGAAGAAAAGAACATCGGCTGGGTCGAATTCATCGCCCGCTTCAAGCAGGGTAACATCACCCGTAACCACCACGAACTCGGCGAATTCCACAAGGTGGGCGGCGCATGGTTCTTCTACGACGGTCGTGCCGTGAAGCAGGAAACTGTCCGTCACGAAGGTCCGGTCGTTGGCCGTAACGATCCGTGCCCGTGCGGTTCCGGCAAGAAGTACAAGAAGTGCTGCGGCGCTAATAAGTAGACAGTAGACAGTAGACGGTAAACAGTTTTAATTAGGCGGCTTTGCCGCGATTATAGAACTTCCTACTTCCTACCGTCTACTTCCTACTAAATAATAATCTTCAACCTTAAATCATTAAGCAAATGTTCAAAGTTTTCGTAGATGGTGAAGCAGGGACCACAGGCCTGCAGATTTATGAGAGACTCGCAAAGCGCACCGACATCGAAGTGTTGCGCATTTCTCCCGAACTCCGCAAAGACATTAACGAACGAAAGCGACTCATCAACGAGTCCGACGTGACGTTCCTGTGCCTGCCCGATGCAGCAGCTGTCGAAAGTGCCGCCCTCTGCGAAAATCCGAACACCCGCGTGATTGACGCCTCCACAGCGCACCGCGTGAACCCCGACTGGACCTACGGGATGCCTGAACTCAGCCCCGCCCAGCGCGAAGCGATTGCAAAGGCCAAGCGCATCGCGAACCCCGGCTGCCACGCCTCGGGCTTTATCCTCGGCGTTCACCCGCTGGTTGCCGCAGGCATTCTGCCGAAGAGCGCAAACCTTGCCGCCTACAGCATTACCGGTTATTCCGGCGGCGGCAAGAAGCTGATCGCCGAATACGAAGAAGCCGCCTCTATGGAACATAAGGCCGGCGAATCAAAGGCCATCATGGCGCCCGCCCCGTACGCGCTCGCGCTCGCACACAAGCACCTCCCCGAAATGAAGAAGTACTGCGAACTTGAAAATACGCCGTTCTTCAACCCGGTGCTTGGCCCTTATTACAAGGGCATGGCGGTCACCGTCGCCATCTTTGCAAATGAACTCACCAAGAAGGTCGGCCCCGAAGGACTCACCGAAATCTTGGCTAAGCATTACGAAGGATCCCGCTTTGTGAAGGTCATGCCGTATGAAGCTGCCCCCGTGCTCTTTAACGGCCGCCTTGACGCAACTGTCTGCAACGATACGAACAACGCCCGCATCCAGGTGTTCGGCAACGAAACCGTGATGCAGGTGACGACTATTATCGACAACCTCGGCAAGGGCGCAAGCGGTGCCGCTATTCAGAACATGAATATCGCGCTGGGAATCGATGAAGGCGTAAGCCTTTCCTAGCCACTAACCACCAACCACGAACCACTTCCCATGTTCCTAGACGAAAAATCAATTGAAGTTCGCTCCGGCAAGGGCGGCGATGGCATTTGCAGTTTCCACCGCGAAAAGTTCGTACCCCTCGGCGGTCCCGATGGCGGTGACGGCGGTCGCGGCGGTCACGTGATTCTGCAGGTGAACGAACAGTTTTCAACACTCCTCGACATGGGCAACGCTCGCCTGTACAAGGCGCAAAGTGGACAACCCGGTGGCGCCAAGCGCTGCACCGGCCGTAGCGCCGAAGACCTGATCGTAGATGTTCCGCGCGGCACCATCGTGAAAGATGCCGAAGGTCGCATCTTGGCAGACCTTACCGAACCCGGCCAGAAGTGGATTGCAGCCCGCGGCGGCAAGGGCGGCATGGGCAACCAGCATTTTGCAACGCCTGCCAACCAGGCCCCGCGCAAGTGCACGCCCGGCGAAAAAGGCGAACGTCGCGAACTCTTCTTGGAACTCAAGCTTATGGCAGACGTGGGCCTCGTCGGATTCCCGAACGCAGGCAAGTCGAGCCTCGTGAACAAGATTTCGAGCGGTCGCCCGAAAGTCGGCGACTATCCGTTTACCACCCTCGAACCGGTGCTCGGCATTGTGCAGATGAACGGCCACAGCTTCGTGGTCGCAGACATCCCTGGTTTGCTCGAAGGTGCAAGCGAAGGCAAGGGCCTCGGCCACCAGTTCCTGAAGCACATCGAACGCACGCACACCCTGTTGTTCGTGATCGACGGCTTTGCCGAAAACGCTTACGAACAGTTCACCGTCCTTAAGGAAGAACTCAAAGCGTTCCACCCGAAGCTTGCCAAGAAGCCTTACGTGATTGCCCTCAACAAGAGCGACCTCGGCATCGACGAAGCGATCAAGCAGTTCAAGGCCCACAAGGAAGCCGTCATCGTAACCTCCGCTGTAACGGGCGACGGCTGCAAGGAACTCACCTTGGCTCTAGACGAAGCGGTGCCCCACGTGCAAAAGAAGAAAGTCGGCTGGGAAAGCAAGAAACTCAGCAGCGCCACCACCGGCATCGACGGCACCGGCAAGAAAATCGCAAAGAGCAAGGCCAGCCCGGCAGCGAAAAGCTCCGCTAAAACAGGCTCCAAGGCCGCCAGTGCAAAAACAGCCCGCAGCAAGAAGAAGGCTTAACGAATGGCGAAAAAAGAACAGAGTACACCGGTCATCGTAAACCGCAAGGCAAACCACCTCTACTTCGTAGACGAAACCTTCGAAGTAGGTATCATGCTCATCGGTTCGGAAGTCAAGTCTATCCGCGATGGCAAGTGCACTTTGGGCGAAGCGTGGATCGACATCGACGACACCAAGAACGAAATCTGGCTCGTGGGTGCGCACATCGACGAATACCTGTTCGCTAACCGCTTCAACCACTTTCCGGCAAGGCGCCGCAAGCTCTTGGCACATGTGCATGAAATCGCCAAGATGCGCAAAGCAAAAGAGCAAAAGGGCTGCACGCTCATCCCGCTCAAGCTCTACTTCAAGAACCGCCGCGCCAAGCTCGAAATGGGAATCTGCCGCGGTAAAGACCAGCGCGACAAGCGCCAGGATATCATCAACCGCGACGCAAAACTTGAAATGGCCCGCGCGGCAAAGGCACACAAGTAATGAAGGCTTTTGTTTGGCATATACTTGTCTGTTTCGCTCTCGCAGTCTCTGCCTGGGCCGCAAACACAGTCGATGCCGAACAACTCGCCAAAGAGATCAAGGCCAGCTTCCACTGGTTCCCAGTTCAAAAGACATTCCTGCTCGCAAGCGAAAGCGATACTCTTAAATTCGCCATTGGGCTACCGTTCGTGAATACACACGGCAAATCTGTCGAAATCAAGCATGCGCCCGAAATCGCGGGCAGCCATATTCTCTTGGATTCCGCAGACGTTGTCGCATTACTCAACACAGGCAAAGCTCAAACGGCAACGCCAGCCAGCAGCAGCTCCCCCGCCAAAGTCTCTTCGTCTTCAGTAAAAGTCGACGCCGCGCCCGCGGCTACAAAGTCCGCGAAGACAGTTGCACCTGTAGCGACTCCGAAAAACGAAACCGCCGGCACCCGCGAAGTAAAAACCATCGTCATCGACCCCGGCCACGGCGGCAAGGACACCGGCGCCCAGGGCAAGAATTCCAACGAAAAAGACATCGTCTTGGCCGTCGGCAAGCTCCTGAAAAAGGAACTCGAAAAAGAAGGCTTCAAGGTCAAAATGACCCGCGACAAGGACGTGTTCATTGAACTCGGCGAACGCGCAAACCTCGCCAACCAATGGGACGGCGACCTCTTCATTAGCCTGCACTGTAACGCCATTGACGCAAGCCCCGAGCGCAAAAAACAAATCAAGGGCTACCACGTTTACGTGCTCCGCGCCCCCGAAAGCGAAGAAGACAAGGCGATTGCCCGCCGCGAAAACAAGGTGGCCACGCTCTACGGCGAAAAGAACGCCAAGGAAGAACTTTCACCGCTCGAATGGTTCAAGCTCGAAGCCCGCTTGGAAAAGTACAAGCAGAACAGCTACATGTTCACCGAACAAATGCTCAAAGCCTTCGACGACGGCAAAATCAAGCGCCAGGGCGGTGGCGTCGGTGGTGCAGGCTTCATGGTGCTCGTAGGCGCCTTAATGCCCGCAGTCCTTTTTGAAATCGGCTTCATCAGCAACCCCGAAGAAGAAGCCTATATGATCACGACTAAGGCTCAAGAAGACATCGCTAAGCGAGTTTCAAAAGCCGTCAGCATGTACAAGGAAGCCGTCCACAACTACCGCGAAACGCTCGGGCGGTAAGCCACACATAGCGCAGCGTTACTAGTTAAAAGTATTCGTTAAGCACAAAAAAAACCGACTGCACTTGGCAATCGGCTTTAAACTTTACTCAAAGGGAGCCTGCGACCGAGCTCACACCCCAAAGGGCGTAGCCCGACCTCAAGCCTCTATTCAGCGTCCAAGTCGGCTTCGTCGATTTCGGCGTTGTGGTAAACGTCCTGAACATCGTCGTGGTCTTCGAACTTGTCGATGAGCTTGAGGAGCTTCTGGGCATCTTCGTGGCCGAGCTTCACCGGGTCGTTAGCGACGTAGGTGATTTCGGCGCTCATCATTTCGATACCGGCAGCTTCGAGAGCCTTGGAAACAGCATCGAAAGCTTCCGGAGAGGTGGAGATTTCATGCACGCCGTCTTCGGTGGACATGTCTTCGGCTCCGGCTTCAAGAACAAGGTCCATCACCTGGTCTTCCGGATACTTTTCAGCATCGACGACAATCACGCCCTTGTAGGTGAAAGCCCAAGAAACGGAACCGGATTCGCCCATGGAACCGTTGTTCTTGTTGAAGATGTTGCGGATTTCGGCAACGGTACGAACCTTGTTGTCGGTCAGGCACTGCACCATGATGGCAATGCCACCCGGGCCGCGTCCTTCGTACAGCGGTTCCGTCATTTCGGTACCGGAGTTAGCACCCGTACCCTTGGCAATGGCGCTTTCGATATTCTTAGTCGGCAAGCTCTGGCTCTTGGACTTAAGAATAGCAGCACGCAGACGCGGGTTTGCGTCGGGGTTTCCGCCGCCGAGCTTAGCAGCGATAGAAATTTCCTTGATAAGCTTGTTCCAAGCCTTGGCGCGAGCAACGTCAGTCTTGGCTTTCTTGCGTTTGGTGGTGGCCCATTTGGAGTGACCGGACATAGATTACCTCTAGTTTTTAGATTAAAAAATCGACCTAATTCGGAATTCGGATTTCGGAATTTTTATCAGCTAACAACTCCTAATTCATAATTCCGAATTCTGAATTTACTTGTTCTTGAGTTGGCAACGGCGCTTTTCCTTGACGCTAAGACTCGGATCGTCGCATTCATCGCCTGAAACTTTTTTCTTTTTTTTCTTCTTGGTCGGAGCAGTTTCTTCGTCAGCAGCATCAACGCGGCGCTTGCGCTTGTTCATCGTTGATTCTTCTTCGGCTTCGACTTTTTTTTTCTTTTTTTTCTTCGGAGCAGCTTCTTCTTCGCTAGCTTCTACACGGCGCTTGCGAGTGGTAATGGTAGCCTCTTCCTCGGGCTTCTTTTCAGCCTTTTTCTGCAGAGTGCGGAGTTTAGCCTTGTCGAGCGGGTCGGCGGAGGCCCTGGTAATGGCCTTGTCATACTTACCGCCCCACACGTTACCAAGAAGCGAACCGGATTCCAGAGCATCCTTCAAAATGCCCATGGCCCATTCGTCATTTGCCGGCGGCAAAAGCTTAAAGCGCAGGTTACGGATTCGGGTCGGTTCGTCTTCAAAGTAGAGCATCATGTCAAAGAAGCCCACCTGGTATTCCTTGTTGTCGGAGCCAACGGCTGTAGACGGAACATAGGCAAGCATCGCATAGACATCGCCATCGAAAAGGCCCGTGATCAAGGCATCGCCGTCACCGCCCGGGGCCTGCACTTCACCGTCAGCCTGGAAAGCCCACGGAGCGACATCCACCGTCAAGCGGAACTTGTGATAACCCTTATCGGCCTTTTTCAGCTTGAGCAGCGCACCCGAAAAAGCCTGGAACTCAGGCTCCAGCGTCTGCGCCGAACAAACCGCAGCAAAAACCAAACAAAGCAACACTATAAGTTTTTTCATAGGAACCTCCCTTTGAAAAGCTTATTAATTCTTGAAGAACAGAGCCTTGGCTGCCTCAAACATCGGGTCCTTTTCATCCGGGTTGCGGCATTCCGTATAAATGCGCACCTTCGGTTCGGTACCGGACGGGCGGACGAGCATCCAGGAGTCGTCGTCGAAAATGACCTTCACGCCGTCGAGCGTCAAAAGCTGTTTCACGGTCTTCTCGTTATTGCCGACCATGATCTTTGCACCCGGCTGGGCGATGGTAGCGATGGCGTCGACCTTGGCCTTCAGCGGGGCACCCACGAGAGACTTGTCCACTTCGAAGCCCGAACGGGTCGGGTAGAAGCGGCCATATTCTTCGTAGAGGGCGTCGAGGTATTCGCCGAGGTTCTTGCCAGTCACCGCCATGATTTCGAGAGCGATGAGGAGGCCGAACTGGGCATCCTTTTCGAGCGTGTTGTTGAGGCCAGAGATACCGTCGGATTCCTCGAAAGCGATGAGGGCCTTCTGCTTGGCGTTACGGGAAAGCCAGGGGCGGAAGTTCTTGAAGCCCACCGGAGTTTCCATCACGGGCACGCCGAGCTTTTCTGCAATGATGTTCACAAAGTTAGAGGTAGCAACGGACTTAGCAACACAGCCCTGTTCCTTGCGCCAGGTAGCCATGTAGTGGAAAGCGATAGCGCCGAACTGGTTCATGTCGATTTCGCGCGTGCCGTCGTAGAAACGGATACGGTCACCATCCGGGTCAAAAATGGCGCCCAGGCGGAACCAAGACTTGCTTTCGTCCAGCACCTTGCGGACCTTCTCGAGGTTCTTGCTGGACGGTTCCGGGGCGATGCCGCCGAACAGGGAATCGTCTTCGTTGCGGAGCGTGATGAGGCATTCCGGATTGTCGAGCAGCGCGGCCGGACGGCGGCGGGTAGAGCCGTGCACGTGGTCACACACGAGAGTGAGTCTGCCCTTCTTGATGAATTCCTTGATGCGGTCGAACTTGATGGTTCCCTGCTTGACGAGGAATTCCTTGTAAATCTTGAGGGAGTCGATGATTTCCCAGTCAACCTTGCCCACCGGTTCAAACTTCCAGGTGGCCATCATTTCGTTGCTGAGCTTGGTAATGACGTTCGTGATTTCCGGACCTGCAGGACCGCCGTCGGCCGGATTGAACTTGATACCGTTGTAGTGGCTCGGGTTGTGGCTCGGGGTCATGTTGATGGAGCAGGCGGCACCGAGCATCTCGATGCAGGCGCTGAATTCCGGAGTCGGCATTTCGCCACCATAATAGACCTTCACGCCGGCCTTCGCGAACTGGTCAGCCACGGCTTCGCAGAATTCGTGACCGAGCAAGCGGTTGTCGTGGCCCACGACCACGCCACGTTTCTGAAGTTCGGCAAAATCCTTCACGCCGAGAGCTTCAAAAAGTTCAGGTGTAGCTTCCTTATAGAGGCGGACGATTGCGGCACCCACCACCTGCAGATTGCGGAGGGTGAATTCAGAACCGATTTCGCCGCGCCAGCCGGACGTACCAAAGCTCACCTTGGCGGGCTCCTGGGAGGTCAGTGCGACTTGCTTTACCTGTTCGACCAGGCCCATATCGGTAGCCGGGTTGAATTCGGGGGACTGGATCTTTTTCCAAATCTGCGTAATGTTTTCCATAAGGGTTCCTGTGTTTAAATTTTTACGCGGAAAATTTAGAAAAAAAGACGATTGACGATTGACGATTGACGATAGAAAAAGAGGTGCGGGACGAGTGTTTTGGGGATTTAAGGGGGGAAGTCACCCCCTCGGCGGCACTGCATTGCCACCTACCCCCTCTAGCGGCCCCCCCGCAACGCCCCACAAAATCATATTACAGATTTTGTTAAATTACGAACATGAATCATTTTTTATACAAAGTATTCTTTTCCTTGATTTTCCTCTCAACATTCTGTTTTGCCCAAAACGAGCCCCCAGTAAAACAGGAAGTCGATTCTGCCGCCTACTACGAACAACTGTACCAGTACAATCTGGACAAGTACAATTTTGACAAGAAAGCCGCGAACATAGCCTTGATTACAGCAGGGGTCTCTGTAGGACTGGCGATGGTGTCAGGATTTTCAATCACCTTTTACGTTTTCGAACAATATTCCGAAGACAACAAAAGTCCGCTTTCCATGTCACACCCATGGGCAGTCACAACATTTATATTATGCGGCATCGGGGCCACCTCTGCCTTTGTTTATGGCGGATTTGAAATTGCGGCCGCGATACGAAAGAGCAACTACTCGAATTACAATATACGGCGAAAAAAATACTCCGTACGGCAAACTACAAAAGTTGGTTTCGCCCCGATTATAGACCCGATAAACAAAACTTACGGCGGAGCATTAGCACTAAACTTTTAAATTGAATTGCACGAAAGAGATTTCTTAGACGCAAAGTGTAAAACACAGCATTGAGAGCAATAATCAGAGTACATTTTCTAAGTTCTAAGTTCTAAGTGCTAAGTTCTAATACTATATTTTAGTCACTATGCAGATTACTAACGCTTCTCAACTTACTGGTGTTTTCCCCGCGTTGTTCACCCCGCTCAAGAACGACGATCCCAAGAACCTTCGCAACTCCATCGACTACGAAAAGATGGGCAAGATGATCGACGACGTGATTGCTAACGGCGCAAGTGGCGTGCTCCCTGCCGTGACCACGGGTCAGAGTGCGACGGTTTCTCCGCAGCAGCACCTGGATGTCATCAAGTTTACGCTCGACTATGTGGACGGCCGCGTGCCCGTGATTGCCGGTGCCGGTTCCAACTGCACTCGCGAATCCATCGAGATGATCGAAAATGTCCAGAAGATTGCCCCGGTGGCAGTCCTCTGCGTCACGGGTTACTACAACAACCCGCCGCAAGAAGGTCTTTTGAAGCACTACCGCACGCTCAGCAGCGAAACGGGCGCCAAGATCGTGATTTACAACGTTCCGGGCCGTACCTCCAGCTACGTGCACCCCGACACCTTGATTGAACTTGCCGAAGACAAGAACATCATCGGCCTCAAGCAGGCTGTGGAATTCGGCTTTGGCGAAAAGTTCCACGAAGACACGATGCGCGTGATCAAGGAAACCAAGGGCAAGGACTTCGCCGTGATGAGCGGTGAAGACGGCTTGTTCGCCGACCTCCTCGAGATGGGCGGCACGGGCCTCATCAGCGCTTCGGGCAACATTCCTGAAGCCACGAAGACGTTCGTGGACCTGTACAAGGCATTCCAGGCCGGCGACAAGGAGAAGGCGCACAACCTGCAGAAGAACGCCCGCGACTTCATCGACATCACGTTCTGCCGCAAGAACCCGATTCCGCTGGGCACGCTGTTCAACAGCCCGCTGTTCCAGCCGCTCGTGAGCGTGAAGGATACCGCAAACGGTGCAGACGCTGTCGCCCGCATCATGAAGTTGATTGAAGAAAAGGCCCCGAGCCTCAAGAAGTATCACGTATAGGAATGAGCTCGCACCTACGGTGCTTTGAGGAATGAGGTCGCACCCTGCGGGTGCTCTGAGGTAAAATACAATACGAGAAGTTTTGCCCAAAGGGAGCCTCTGGCGACCGACCTCAAAGCGAAGCGTGCCCATAGCCCAAACCTTTTTTTCCAGGAGAATCCAATGGCTAAGATTCAGAAATCCATCAGTGACGAAATCTGCGACTACCTCAAGAAGCAGAAACTCTCCCCCATTCCCGTTCAGACTTTGAACGAAGACATGGAAACGACCCGCTACTTCGGTGGCGACCTCAAGGAATTCATTGCCGCCGCCAAGACTCTCGGCGCCAAGGGAATCTTTGTTGAAACCCTGTACCTCGAAGAAGACGAATTCTACTACGACAGCGGCATGGACGACGAAGAATACATGGCCCTGTACGGTGACGAAGAATGCTGCAACGGAGAATGCAAGTGCGGCAAGTGCGACGACAAGAAGAGCAAGAAAAAGGCCAAGGATGACGACAGCGATGTCGACGCCGTTTACTTCGAACCCGAAGACCTCGACGGTCTCGACCTCACTCTCCTCAAGCCGCAGATGGCCAAGTACCTCGACCGCGTGGGCGAAGCCTGCGGCGCACGTCTGACCGTTCCGGGCGTTGACCACCTCGAAGTCGAAATCTTCGCTGACTGGTACGACGACTTCGCCGAACTCGTAGACGAAGCCTCTGAAGCAATCGAAATCGACCCGACCGACGCCCTCCGCCAGGCTCAGGCTATTTTCGAAGCCGAAGAAGCTGAACTCGCCAAGGCCGAAGACAAGAGCGTCAAGAAGATTGCGGTACACCCCCCGAAATCTTCTAGCAAGAAGGCTTCCAAGAAGAAGTAATTCTTCCAAGCAAACAAAGCGTTTGCATACAAGCTAAAAGGCCGCGACATTGTCGCGACCTTTTTTGCAATAGCACAAATTAGCCTGCGTTTATAAAAAATCGGATTAGCGAATCAATCCATCAAAAACGCTGAATAATCAAGCAAGACAAGGCGCGAGTCCCCGTAGCGTACTAAAACGTACGTGAGGGGACGAGCAACGCTGTATTGCGCAGATTAATCTGCGTTTTTACCCGTGATAAAGCTTACTCGTTTGATAAGTAGGTTCCGTAGTCAAGTTCACACCCAAGCGGCGGAACACGCCCACGTCGACCTGCGAAAGAATCACGCTGGAATGCACTTCGCAGTGGCGAAGTTCCGGGAGCTTTTCCATGGCAATTTTCGCGTTATAATCCGTGAGGGCGCAAACAGAGAGTGCCACGAGGACTTCATCCATGTGCAGGCGCGGATTCTTGTGGCCGAGCTGCTTGGTCTTCAGGTTCTGAATCGGTTCAATCACCATCGGCGAAAGCAGACGCACTTCGTCAGGGATACCGGCCAAGTGCTTGAGAGAATCCAGAAGCATTGCAGAAGAGGCGCCAAGCAGCGAGGACGTTTTACCCGTAATGATAGCGCCATCGTTCAGTTGGATTGCTACAGCCGGGCCTTCGGATTCTTCGGCCTTCTTGACGGCAGCCGCAATCACGGGGCGGTTTGCTGTACTGATCTGGGCCTGTTCCATAATCAGTTCCTGCTTGTAAACTTGGTCCTTGTCGGCGTTGCCCTTACGCACGTCGCAAAGCGTGTTGTAGTAACGGCGGATGATTTCTTGCTTGGCCGCTTCGCAAACGGCATCATCATCGACAATGCAGTTGCCAGCCATGTTCACGCCCATGTCCGTCGGGCTCTTGTACGGAGATTCACCGAGAATGCGGGTAAACAGGGCGTTCAGCACCGGGAAGATTTCTACGTCGCGGTTGTAGTTGATAGTCGTCTGTCCGTAGGCTTCCAAGTGGAACGGGTCAATCATGTTCACGTCGTTCAAGTCGGCGGTGGCGGCTTCGTATGCGAGGTTCACCGGGTGCTTGAGCGGAATGTTCCAAATCGGGAAGGTTTCGAACTTGGCGTAGCCGGCCTTCACGCCACGCTTGTTTTCGTGGTAAATCTGCGAAAGGCACACAGCCATCTTTCCACTTCCAGGACCCGGTGCCGTCACCACCACAAGTTCGCGAGAGGTTTCGACAAATTCATTCTTGCCGTAACCGTCGTCGCTCACTACCAGCGGAATGTTGCTCGGGTAACCCGCAATCGGGTAATGACGATAAACCTTGAGGCCAAGATCTTCAAGCTTTTTCTGATAGGCAACAGCACTCGGCTGTTCCTGCCAGCGGGTCAGCACCACGGAACTCACATATAGACCATAGCCACGGAAGGCATCAATCAGGCGCAAGACATCTTGATCGTAGGTAATGCCCAAGTCACCACGGACCTTGTTCTTTTCGATATCGCCGGCGTTAATGGCGATAATGACTTCGGCCTTGTCCTTGAGCTTTTCAAGCATGCGGATTTTACTGTCGGGCGCAAAGCCAGGCAACACGCGGGATGCGTGATGGTCATCGAACAGTTTTCCGCCAAATTCCAGATAAAGTTTTCCGCCGAACTTCGCAATGCGCTCGGCAATCTTTTCGGACTGCGTCCTCAGGTACGCGTCGTTATCAAACCCTACTTTAAACATCTTTTTTGTCCATCTAAAAAATCATAAAAATTATCTGCACAAAAATAAAAAAAAGAACGTCATTGCGGGTAATGCTATGACGTTGCAATCTACCATGAAGAGCACGGCAAGGCTCTAATTAGTTACTTTGGCTCCAATCGATTGAATAATCGTTCCGATAATTTCATCATGCCCATTCTTCATGCGCACTTTGTTTTTATACATGAGCGCATCGGCTCGTTCAAAGACAGACGAAACATCCTTGTCATGTTCCTTGTCAAATACAGAAATTCCACAAGCAACCACAACCTTATGTTTGTCAGCGTTTTTCTCAATCGCTTCAGTAAATTCCTTTTCCAGCTTTTCACGGTTTTCAAAATCGGAACCACGCAGAATCGCAACAAATTCATCGCCACCAATACGGAACACCGGGCTATGGGCAAAAATCTGGCACACAAGCCTACTGGCCGAGCGAATATATTCGTCACCGGCAATGTGCCCCAGCGTGTCGTTCACCGTCTTTAAACCGTTTACATCGCACAAGGCAATCGCGAATTTCACATTTTCGCCCGACTGGATTTGCTGGTTCAGTTTAGATTCAAATTCACCATATGCGGTCTTATTCTTAATCCCGGTCAAATCGTCGCGGCGCGCCTTTTCGTAAGCAGCACTCACCTCTTCCCTGATTTTTTGTTCGCGGCGAACCTGAGCATCAATATTGGTCACGCTGATAACAACATGCTTTTTATCGGCATAAACCGCCACCATGTTTACATACAAAGGTCCCTTCGGAGTGTTCAGGCGGTACGTCAACGAAAACACGCCATTATCATCAAGTTCCTTTAAAAGCGTACGCCTATCCAAAGCATTCACAATCAAGGGAATATCTTCTTTGTAAACGACGTTTAAAGCATCCTTTTTCAGCTGGTTAAAGAAATCTTCGCCTTCGAGCGCCACGCTCAATTCGCAGAACACCCGTTCACTCTTGTACAGCGCATAATGGTTCGTATCCAAATCGACCATATAAAGGGCATCGTAGCGTTCGGCAAGGGCCATCACGATTTGGCCATAAAGTTCACTCTTGGTCGCTTTTTGTTCAAGAGCCAAGCGTTCACGTTCCTGGGTATCGATATTGGTCACTCCGATAATCAGGTAATTGCGTTGTTCCGCACGCCCAAGAACCACCTTTATGGAATACCAGACAGGTTTATCCCCTGCCATAATACGGTACTTTCCACTAAAGGCTTTACCGTCTTGCACCGAGGCGACCAAGGATTCCTTATTGGCCATGTTTTGAGCAAACCATTCCCTGTCGTCTTTATAAATAACCGTTTCGAGGTTTACTCGGGAATCCGCCCAAAAATTGCTGGTTTCACTCAATTCCAGATTTTTATGATTCCCGCCAAATGCGAACATGGCATAGTTGTCACTTTCGATATCGACAAAAAACACGCACTCGTAATCGAGCGATAGAGCAAGCGACACATCTTCAATAGATAAAAGCGAATTCATAAACAGGTCCAAAGCAAAATCAAGATATCTTTAAAATAACATTATTTTAACAAGAGGGCATTGCAAATAGAATTTTCCTACAAAAAAAATCTAGATAAAGCCGCCTTCCGACAAGAGAATGCACATGCGTTCACTTCGAATTGCGTTTTAAGCGCCCTAAACCCCATTTATGTCTTGATTGTAATTTTCTTGGAAAGCAATAATAAGGAATTTTACTCCACCATATCTCGCAAAATTTCTACCTTTGAGTGCAAATTTTCCCCAATCACTCAAGGAGTATTTATGGGCGGCTTTTGCGGTGTTGTTTCTAAAGAAGATTGCGTAAGCGACCTCTTCTTCGGAACCGACTACCATTCTCACCTGGGAACCCACCGTGGCGGTTTGGCGGTTCTCAAGTCCAACGGACATTTCCATCGTTCGATCCACAACATCCAGAACACCCCGTTCCGCAGCAAGTTTGAGCATGACCTGCCCTCTTTTGCCGGAAACGTAGGCATCGGTGTTATCTCGGATACGGACCCGCAGCCGCTCGTCATGACCTCCAAGCTCGGCACGTTCGCTATCGTGACCGTCGGCTTGATTACGAACATCGAAGAAATCAAGAACGAGCTGTTCAAGAACAACTGCATGCAGCTCCAGTACTCCACGACCAGCGGAATGGTCGGACCGACCGAAGTGGTATCCGCCTTGATCGCCACGCAAGATTCTATTGTCGAAGGTCTCAAGTACGTACAAGAGAAAATCAAGGGTAGCTGCTCTGTTCTTTTGATGGACGAAACCGGCAAGTTCTACGCAAGCCGCGACAAGTGGGGCCGTACGCCGATCGTACTCGGCAAAAAAGACGGCGCCATGATCGCCCTGCAAGAAAGCTGCGCTATCCATAACCTCGGCTTTGAATACGTCCGCGACATGGGTCCGGGCGAAATCGCCGAACTCACACCGGACGGCGACAAGACTCTCGTCGCCCCGGGCAAGAAGATGGCAATATGTTCGTTCCTGTGGGTTTACTACGGTTACCCGGCATCAAGCTACGAAGGACGCAATGTGGAAATGACCCGCTACCGCTGCGGTTCCGCACTCGCAAAGCGCACCCCCACCGAAGCCGACGCCGCCTGCGGCATTCCTGACTCCGGTACGTCTCACGCCCTCGGTTACGCCCACGAAGCCGGCATCAAGTTCGCCCGCCCGTTCGTGAAGTACACGCCGACTTGGGCCCGCTCCTTTATGCCGCAAGACCAGAAGCAGCGCGAACGCGTGGCTTCCATGAAGCTGATTCCGATTCCGGGACTCATCAAGGACCGCCGCCTTGTGTTCTGCGACGACTCTATCGTGCGCGGCACGCAGCTCGGTAAGCAGGCCCAGAAGCTTTATTCGCTCGGCTGTAAAGAAACCCACATGCGTATCGCATGCCCGCCGCTCGTTTACCCCTGCAAGTTCATCAACTTCTCCCGTTCCAAGAACGAATACGACCTGATTACCCGTCGCTATATCCGCGACCAGGAAGGCGAGAATCCCGATTTGGATAAGTACACCGACCCGGATGGAGACGCCTACAAGGGCATGGTGGAATACATACGCCAGAAGCTGAACCTCACGACGCTTGCGTTCCAGCGCATCGACGACCTGATTCACGCTATCGGGCTCCCTGCCGAACAGCTCTGCACCTACTGCTGGAGCGGTAAGGACTACGCCGAAACGGGTGACTGCTACCATTGTCCTTGTCATTCCGAAGACAACGAAAGCAAGGATAAAGAGTAGTTCAGCCCTAGATTAGGACTTTCAAGCGCCCCCGGGTACCCCCTGGGGGCGTTTGCTTTTTATGACCTAAAATTGACGAAATTTACCGAAAAACTGCATTTTTTCGAATTTACGCCTTTAAAATTCAATTAATTTATTTGTAAAGAACGGAAAAATTTTACATTCCGTCCTTTACACACAAGATTTTTTTTGCTATCTTTGGCACAAAACAATAAAAACAAACCCCATTTTCCCTGAAAAAAGGGAAAATAAACAAATAAGAGGTTAAAATGGCAACCGTTATCCGTCTCGCTCGTTTCGGCAAGCGTCACAACCCCATCTACCGCGCCGTGGTGATTGACTCCCGCAAGGCTCGCGACGATAGCTTTATCGAACAGGTGGGTTTCTACAACCCGAATTCCAAGACTCCGGAAATCAAGTTCGAACAGGAAAAGGTGCTCAAGTGGCTCCAGACCGGTGCACAGCCGTCTGACACCGTCCGCAGCCTCCTCAAGAAGGTCGGCATCATGGACCTGTTCCACGAAATCCGCGCTGGCCGTTCTATCGAAGGCAAGACCGCTACTCCGCGTGCAGAAAAGGCCAAGAAGGCCAAGCTCGGTCCTAAGGCTCTCGCCAAGATCGAAGCTGAAAAGGCTGCCAAGGAAGCTGCCGCCGCTGAAGCTGCTGCCGCTGCCGAAGCACCGGCCGCTGAAGCTCCTGCCGCCGAAGCATAATTTTCGCTTGAAAAGAAACCTCGTGCCGACCACACAAATTGGCACGGGGCTTTTTTGTCTAGCTAAAGCCGCTTGAACCAAGGTAACCACCTTCCGCTGATTCAAAACCCCACTAAGTCTTTCATGTCTGAGTCCGAAGATTACATCACCGTATGCCAGCTCATGCGCACGCATGGCGTCAAGGGATACATCAAGGCGATGCCGCTCACTCACGACCTTACGCGTCATGAGAAGCTCAAGGACGTGATGCTAAAGAAGACCAATGGTGAACAGGTCCTATTGACTCTGGAAGATTCCAGGCTTGCAAACAATCTGTGGTTATTAAAGTTCAAGGGGTATGACACGCCGGAATCCCTGGTACATTTCGTCAATGCAGACGTAATGATTCCCGAATCGGAGAGGCTCCCCGCCCCCGAAGGTGAATATTACCTGGACGATCTTATCGGGTTCCGCGTAAAACTGGAAGACGGCCGCGACATAGGCGAAGTTCTTGAAGTCGAGGAACTGCCTACCGTGAATGCGTTTCACGTCAAGTTCGACGCAGCCTTCCAACGCGAATTTTCCGCGAAAACAATCCTCGCCCCCTGGATAGACGACTGTGTCTTGGACGTGGACGAAGATGGCAAGAACATCGTATTCAGCGCAGACTACCTAAAAAGCCTGTGCCCGGAGGAAAGGTGAGAATCGACTGCATCACCATTTTCCCCGAGATGTTTGCCCCCATGAAGCAATCAATCATGGGTCGCGCCCAGAGCAAGGGCCTGATGGAATTCAACACCGTCTACCTGCGCGACTTTGCCATCAACGATTACGGCCAGGTGGACGACGTGCCCTATGGCGGCGAACCGGGAATGGTCATAAGACCCGAACCGCTCGCAGCAGCCATTCGCAGCACGGGAGTCAAGGAAGACGGCGGTAAAGTCATCTACTTGACTGCTGACGGGGTTCCCTTTACCCACAAGATGGCCAAGGAACTTTCCAAGGAAAGCCACCTGGTGCTTGTCTGCGGGCACTACAAGGGAATCGACGACCGCATCCGCCAGTCCGAGGTCGACCTGGAAATTTCTATCGGCGATTTTGTCGTGAGCGGGGGAGAACTCCCTGCCATGCTCGTGACGGATGCCGTAGTTAGACTCCTGGACGGGGCGCTCGGCAACAAGGAATCCGGCGAAACGGACTCTTTTGCGCAGGGCGTACTGGGATGGCCGGTCTATACCCGACCTGAGGTTTTTGAAGGAAAAAAGGTCCCCGAAGTGCTCCTTTCGGGCCATCACGCGAACATTAAAGCCTGGAGGCGCCAAGAATCGTTAAAAAGAACGCAAGAAAGACGCCCAGACATCTTTAAAAATCTTGAAGAAGATACTAAATTTGGCATCAAATAAAAACGAGGTACACAAATGTCCCTGAACATTGAAGCAATCCACAACGAAAACTTGAAGACCGACCTTCCTGAACTCCGCGCTGGCGACACCGTCACCGTGAACGTGAAGGTGATCGAAGGCACCAAGGAACGTATCCAGCCGTTCAAGGGTGTTGTGATCCAGAAGAAGAACACCGGTATTTCTGCAACTCTCACCGTTCGCAAGATGTCCGGCTCCGTGGCCGTGGAACGTATTTTCCCGCTCCACTCCCCCCGCATCGATTCCATCGTGCTCGACCGCGCCGGTAAGGTTCGCCAGGCTCGCATCTACTACATGCGCGACCTCCGCGGTAAGGCTGCTCGTATCGACGAACGTCAGGCTTAATCAGCTTAACACTCGAGGAACATGACCTCGCGTCAACAATTAATCCCGCCCACGCATCAAAGCGTGAAGGCGGGTTTTGTTGTTTATTCACCCGGGAGCGAATACCGGAGCATCGTTATCCTTGAAGAAGGAGAGTTGATTGCCCGCGAAGTCACGCCCCCGCATTCCGTCGTGTTCACAATGCGACCGGGAGACCTGGTCGGAGTGGCCGCCCTCCTTGAACGAGAACCATTCAAGTATGAACTTTCGGCCAGCAAGGATTCCAAGATCACGCTCGTGACCGAAGAGTGCATGGAATCCGAACTCAAGCGGCTCCCGCTTTGGCTGTTGGCGCTGATTCGCAGCCTTTCTGCAAAGACTCATTTGCTGAAGCGCGCCGCTATAGAGACTCGCGTCAGGAACACACTCAAGAGTCTCGCCGAATACTTGAGCCATAAATCCAGCGACACAGAATTCAATCTCGCCGAACTGCTTCGGGAATTTTCTTTCTTGACCAAGATTTCGACCACGGCCGCGCAAGAAGATTTCAAGTCGCTTTTACGCAGGCACTTGATCAAGCTTTCGCAAAAGAACGGCCGCGTGTTCTGCAAGATTGTCGACCCGGAACTCCTGCACATTTTCACGGACTACATCCGCGCTCAAGAAACCGAAACGGAATTCGCGCCCTACAGGCTGAGCATTGTGCAGAAAAAAATTCTCGTGTTTTTGTCGGCCATGGAAGTTTCGCCCGAAAAGACTGGCCCCGACTGGATCAGCTACATTCACGAGAAGTTCCCTGACGCCGACGTTTCGCAATGGATTAGTTTGTTGCAAATCCAGTGGTTCGTGAAAACCGACCCGAAGAATCCCGATTGCGATCTCTTCAAAATCAATAAAGCCAAAGTCCAATATTTCTTGAAAGCGCTACGCTACGAGACCAACATTCGAGGGGTGCTATGACGCTTGAAGAAGGACAGATCTTATTCCGCGAAGGCGCCCCAGGCGAAAATCTTTATGTGGTGCGCGACGGCGAGCTGCAGGGCAAGAGCACGCTCGGCACCGCCATCAACACTTACGGTCCGGGCGCTTTAATTGGCGAACTCGCCTTTTTGAAGAAAGAACCATACACCGAAACCATTACCGCGACTGAAGACTGCGAGCTGATCGAAATCACGCCCGACGCCCTGGAGGAATCACTGGAACAGGAACCCGCCTGGTTCAGGTCTATTATTTCGTTCCTGACAGGGCGTTTGCAGATTGCCGGTGAGAATAAACGCAAAAGCGACAAGATCAAGGCACTTCCGAGCCTGCTCTACATTCTGGATTCGCTTTCGTCTCGCGTCAAGGCAAACGAAGAGACCAAAGTCTCACACGCCGAGGTCATTGACGGAGTCGAAAAGCTTTTCAACCTTTCGAAAGACAACATCGAAGACTTGCTGAAGATTCTTGAAGAACTCGAAGTCCTTAAAATTTTGGGCGAAGAGATTCACGTAAAGAACGCCAACGTGGTACACTTGCTATACGAATCCATCCGGTTCCGCGCGCGTTACAGGAAGACTCCCCCGCAGATTCTTTCGATGACCGAACAGATGGTCTTGAATGCCGTCATCAAGACGGTCCAGCAAAGTACGGAACCGCTCAAGAACGGAGCATTTACTGTCAACACCGAATCGCTCCTGAAAGTCGGCAAGCGCGCCATGTTCGGCGCCACGCTTACCTTGCGTACGATGCTCCCGCTCCTGAAACGCAAGCTTTTGAATGCGTCCGTTCCGCTTGGAGACGGAGCCGTTTTGCCCGAAATCGAGGCCATTCCGTTCTTCTTTGGCGATTTCGACACTATCCTTGATTTGATGGAACTGAACCGCATTTACCCGCTGCTTGATAAAAAATTAGTGAAATAGCTAGTTCAGAATTCGGAATTCAGATTTCAGAATGGACTCAAGATTTCCGTACTCCGAACTCTGAAATCCGAATTTTTCTATATTTACCCCGTAAATCAACTAACCCCCTAGCAGGTATAAACATGAAACTTTCCGCACTTCTCGTGACCCTTTCCTCCATAGCCGCCTTCGCCGAAGATGCCGCTCCCGAACAGCAGCCGAGCGCCATTGGCAGCTTCTTGCCGCTCATCCTCTTGTTCGTAGTAATGTGGCTCTTCTTTATCCGCCCGAAGAACAAGGAAATGAAGAAGATGGAAGAAATGCGCAAGGCCCTCAAGAAGGGCGACAAGGTGATTACCACCGCCGGCATTATCGGCACCGTCACCAATATCGATGAAACTGGCACCACGGTTTCTGTGCGCACGGGTTCTACCACCATCATCGATTTTGAAAAGTCCGCTATTCTCCGCGTTCTGAACGCAGAAACTGCTCCGACCGCCAAGACCGAAGAAAAGAAGTAAACCATGGCTCTTCTCGAAATTAAGACCTACGGCGATCCGGTACTTCGCAAAAAGTGCGAGCCCATCACCGAGATTACGCCCGAACTGCGTCAGCTCGCCAAAGACATGCTCGAAACCATGTACGACGCTCCGGGTTGCGGCCTTGCCGCTCCGCAAATCGGCAAGAACATCCGCTTGGTCGTGATTGACACCGCTATTCCTGGCGAAGAGGACCCGCGCCCTTACATCATGTTCAACCCCGAATGGGAACCTGAACCCGATGCAAAGCCGGTGCCTTACGATGAAGGTTGCCTTTCTGTGCCGGATATTTTCTGCAACGTGATTCGCCCCGACAAAGTGTGCGTACGCTTTTTCGACATCAACGGCGAACCCCAGGAACTGCATAACTGCGACGGACTTTTTGGCCGCTGCATTCAGCACGAAACGGACCATCTGAACGGCGACCTGTTCGTAGACAAGATTTCGACTGCTGACCGCACCATGAACCAGTCAAAACTGCGCAAAATGGCTAAGGACACGCAGGCAAAGTTGAAGAAACATTAATTCTGAATTCGGAGTTCGGAATCATTCTTCAGTAGTCAAGTCGAATGTTCAAAAGGGAAAAAATGGATTGTAAGAAGCATAACCTAGCTGCATTTATGCTAGAAACTATGCGACAAAGCAATCCTTTTTTCTTTTTCCCTATTTTTATTTTCTGCGCATCGTTTGCATTTGCAGACGACGATTTTGATTTGCCCGATGACGTGCAAAAAGCTGAGGTGCCAGCCAGCGCCGAAGAAGTTCCTGAAGGACCTATAAACTTCGCGCCCATTGAAGAGACTACGACAAGCGAGCCTGCGCCCGCCAGCAACCGACCCGAAAATGTCAATTCCAGAAAGATCGCTCCTGCAACCTCTGCAAAGAGCGACACTTCTTATAAAGAAAAGAAAAAACTCACACCTCTGAATAACAGGTCAGCAAAGGCTATTGTCGATAGCTATTTACCCGTAGCAGATGAGCCCGTTACCGATGTGCCCGTTACCGATGTGCCTGCCACATTCAAAGAGCATTTGATTCCCGAAGAATTGGACCGTCCGCTTCGCGTAGGGATTTATACCGGAGTCAAGGAACTCTACCTGAAATACCAAGGCGAAACCGTACGCGTCACACCGCACGGCAACATGGTGCGTTTTGAAGCCGACGGCAATTCTACCGAAGACATCGCCCACGAATTCAACAGCGAAGATGGCGGATGCCTCGCCGTCGCCGCCGACAAGAAAAGTCTCGGCAAGGCATGCTACCCAGGCAGCATCATGTTCCGCAATACAAACGGCAAACTCGACGCAATCAATTCGGTCGATGTCGAGGACTACTTGCGTGGAGTGATTCCTTACGAAATCGGCAAGCTGGACAGCAGCCGCATCGAAGCGTTAAAAGCACAGGCCGTGGCCGCACGCACTTACGCGTACAAGCATTTTAACAGCCGCGAATCCGTCGGCTTTGACGTATACGCCGACACCAAGGACCAGGTCTACAAGGGCCTGGAATCGGCAACACCGTTGACCGATGCCGCCGTCAAGGCGACCGCAGGTGTCGTGATGACTTACGGTGGCGAATTCATTATCGCCTACTACCATTCTACATGCGGTGGCGTTACCGAAACTCTTGCCACCTGGAATCGCGCAGACCTTCCGTACCTAAAATCGGTCCCGGACAAGCGCCCGAATGGCAAGCCCTGGTGCGATGAATCGAGCTACATCAAATGGGAGCGCCGCTTTGCCGACAAGGAAATCGCCAAGTTATTCAAGGCGAACGCCAACGAAGCAAAGGCTGTATTCGGCAGCACAAACGGAAAAGACTTCAAGAAAGTCAAATCCATCAAGATTAAAGACAAGTTAAAAAGCGGCCGAATCATGACGCTCCGAGTCGAAACCGACAAGGGATATTTTGACGTTCTGACGGACCGCACTCGCTGGCTATTCAAGAAGGCCGGCACCATTCTGCCGTCTTCTTTCTTTACCGTAAAGAAAGAAGGCAAGGAATGGGTTGTTACAGGCACAGGATTTGGGCACGGCGTGGGCATGTGCCAAATGGGAGTGCGGGCTCGTGCCCAGGCCGGGCAAAGCTACCAAGAAATCTTAAGCCATTACTACCAGGGAATCACTCTGGAAAAATTCGATCGGTAAAACGATGGAAGGCGCCCCCAAAAAGCCGCTACTTGCCGTGATTAGCCAAGGTTGTGCAGCCAACTTTGGCGATGGCGAAAAGATTGCGCGGGTATTCGCAGACGAATACCACGTTGTCTTTGGAATGACCGAAACCCAAACAAACGAGGCGCAACTACCCCAGGCATTCGTGCTGAACGTTTGTACCGTAAAAGGGAACGCAGGAGCGCTCAAGCTACTGCGCGAAACCTTAAGTACTGCTCCCGAAGCCAAGATTTTCATTACAGGGTGCGCCCCGAAAGACTTTAGAGATGAAGTCGCAAAAATCACCGACAAGGTGGTATTCACAAGTTTGAAAGAACTCAGACAGGAAAAGCTGACCCTGAAACGAGTTCAGGGTGACTTGCTTATACGAGAATCTTCGCCGGTAGGAATCGTCAACATCGAGGAAGGTTGCCTCGATGCATGCGCCTATTGCTCAACAAGGCTTGTCAAGGGCCGCTTACGCAGCTACCCTGCTGCAGACATTCTCCAGCAAGTAAAGCGTCTTGTAAACGACGGCTGTATCGAAATCCAGTTGACCGGACAAGATTGCGGCTGCTACGGATTCGATACCGGCACCAACCTCGCCGAACTTGTGCAACAGATTCTAGCCAAAGTCCCGGGCAATTACAAAATGCGCCTTGGCATGGGAAACCCGCGCCACATGATGCAATACCTGGACAAGCTCATTGAATGCTTTAAAGACGACCGCGTCTATAAATTCATTCACTTGCCCGTGCAAAGCGGTAGCGAAAACATTCTTAGAGCAATGAACCGCAAGCATTCCGCCGCCGACTACGTGATGCTTGCCGAAGCGTTCAACCAGATTCCGCTATTCACGCTCAGCACCGACTTGATTGTCGGATTCCCCGGCGAATCGGAACAGGACTTCAACGACACACTCGACATTCTCGAAAAGACGCGCCCCACAGTTTGCAACATCACGCGCTTTGTGGCGCGCCCGAATACGCCTGCCTACCATATGGCCGGCGCCGTTCCCGACGAAATCAAGCACACGCGCTCGGCAACCCTTGCCGAAGCCTTCCAGAAGATTGCGACCGAAAATAACGCCCGCTGGATTGGCCTAACCGAAACCGTGGTCATCGAAAAGCCAGGCTACCGCAAGGGCACCTACATCGCCCGCAACGCCGCCTACCGCCCCGTCGCAATCACTAGCGACCGGCCGCTACAACCCGGCGAACGGTTCACCGTCACCATCACGGACGCCGAACCCTTCGCCCTAATCGGCCGCATCAACTAACCGGCATTCCCCTCGCACATCGCCTATTCGAGAACAAATACGAAAAAGCCCCGGCTTCGCCGAGGCTTTAAATCTTTTATGTAACGTGCCTACTACTTGTTCTTAGCGCGCTTGTAACCGCGTCTGTAAGTTTCAGAGGTACGAGAGTAGTAAACCGTCTGGGCATACGTACCGTTACCGGACTTGATGCAGGGACGATATGCTTCCTGAATGAAGGTCACCTGGTAAATGTAGGGACCCGTAGCAACGGCTCTACCATTCTGGGACACCGGATACATCTTGACAGAGATAAAGCCTGCACCCGTTTCACCATAGTACTTCGAACCATCGTCGCAGCTACCCTGAGCGGCACCCAAAGCGGCATGGAACTGATCTTCGTTCATGCTCTTCTGATACTGGCTCACAAAGTGACCCAAGTGGTCGAACACGCGAACGTTAATGCGGAACGGGCCCATCACCGGATAAGACACGCTGAAGCAGCTTTCCGTGCCGTTTGCAGAATAGCACATGGAGGTTGGGGATTCCTGGCCGCCCACATAAGCCTTAGTCACACCGTTCATGGACCCATCGGCACTTGTCTGAGAAAACAGCTTCTTTTCGTCACTCGTGAGGGCCAGCGGGTTGTTGTCCTTACCCACGCCACTCGGCACCGAGGTGAACAAGAGGTCGCCAGTGTAGTCCAGCGGCAGTTCGCCATCGTGGCTTTCGGCAATATTGGTAAGAATGTTTGCCTGGTTGGTAAAGTCGGGGCGAACGATTGCAGAATCCAACACGAATGGAGAGATAACGGTCGGTGCTCTGAATTCAGCATTCGGCCAATCTTCCGGAGTATCCGGATAACCCACCACAGACTTACCCGAAGAAGAAGTGATCTTGAAGGTCATCTTCTTGTTCCAAGCAATCAAGGAATTCCAGGTAGCCTCATCGATACCTTGAGCAGCATAGTCAGCCTTTTGGATCCCGTATTCGTCACTATTCACAAATTCCTGGTCATAGGGAGAGTTAAACGCAATCTTGTCGCCACCCACAATAATCGGGTTCTCGGCCACCTTGCCGTTTTCATCCATCAAGACACCTTCAAAGGTGTACTGCACGCCGGCAGAACCCATGCTCGCGCCTTCCTTGACGCTAGTGACATAATAGCCGTAAGTCTTGACAGTCTTAACTCCCGTTGCCGGATCCGTCTCTGTACGCATTACGATAATAGCCGGCACAGTCGAACCGTATGCGGCAAGATTCTGAACGGTTTCAGGATTCAAGGTCGTATTCAAGAACATCGTCACAGTCTGGTTACCTGCAGAGTCAAGCTTTGCAGACACGCTACCGATAGCGGGCTGACCATAGCGAGACGGGGCAAGTTCAGAAAGGGAGCTGCGGATACGCAGGTTAGAGCCGTCAGACTGACGGTCTGCATAGAAGAAGTGCAAGTGGTGCCAAGAATCGTTCAACCAGGAACCATCGGCATCAAGCTTAACGGCGCAAGAGTCAAGCAGCGGATCGCCTGCATGACAGCCATGCCCCATCTGAGACAGGTAGTCCATATCGGCCGTACCGGCAGCAGCAAGGTGAGTACCACCCAGGTCAACCACCAACACGCCATCCACGAAAATCCACATGTCATCGTCACCGGTGAACTTAAAGACTTCTTTCTTGCCCTTCTTGTACTTGAATGCGGCGTAACCCATCATGGTAAAGCCG
The DNA here is from genome assembly GCF_900142495.1 of Fibrobacter sp. UWOV1. Lineage (NCBI taxonomy): Bacteria > Pseudomonadati > Fibrobacterota > Fibrobacteria > Fibrobacterales > Fibrobacteraceae > Fibrobacter > Fibrobacter sp. UWOV1. Next base: position 567,306 of record NZ_FRBA01000001.1, read on the forward strand.
TAATTGCGCAAGTGGCGAAGACCCATGTTACCATTTTTTCCGGCGCCACTCAATGCGGCAGCAATTGCAGCATCCGGGTTCTTCGGGCCACCACTGGCAAGCCATGCATCGCAAAGGGCTGACGTTTCGCTACCCAAGTAATCGGTCTGGGAGCTTGCCCACTGGTAACTATAAGGCGGACAGAAAATAGACAGCGACTGCGGGCCGAACTGATTTTCTTTCATGAACGGGAAAACAAGCGCATTATTATTCATGACGCGAAGCTGGTTGTCATCCAGGGAATCCAACGGGAAGTAGCCGCCGTTGTTCCAGTTCCTGTCAATTTCAAAGTAAGCAGGATCAGCAGCATCCTTATCCAACGTCAGGATTGTATTGGTGCGCATATTTGTGCCAGGGACATCTAAATACCACTGTTCAAAATAACCATTATCGCAAGCAGGACGATTTTTCTCAATAATCGGTTCATACATGTCGAGGGCGCACTTGGTCGGATCGTCAGCACTGCAATTACCCGGATCAGGCGGGAAGACCAGTTTCTGTTTCACCATGCCCGGAGTCGTATAAACAATCTGAGACCAGGAGTGAGTCTTACATGTCTTAGAGCAAGACTTCTGGTCGTCCTTCATTTTGGCACTCCAAGAGCCCGACGCATCGGAACAAAGGTCTGCCACCAAGCCACGCATCACCTTAAGGCCAAGCGGGTTCAACTTTGCATCGTAAGCGCAATCCTTGAATTCACCGTACCAAGCGTAACCCGTCTGGTCAATCACGCTACGCACATAGTCAGGCGTCGTCGACTCGGCGCCCGAAGGACTCTTGATATCGTGCGGATAACCGTTCACACCGACCGCAATGCCGTATTCGGGAGTCTGGGTGTTACCGCAACCATAAAGAGGATAATTAGAGCGACGAGTAGTCCATTCCGCATCTGCAGAATAAGTAATGTTCCATGTACTCGGGAACTCGCCTACGCAACTTTTACCAATACATTCGCCACCATGATTGATACTGTTATAAGCTTCTTCTTGGAAGTTTTCAAAGTCGGGGTGAATCACACTAAAGTCACGAATGATAATATCCAATTCGCGTTGATTTTCAGGATCAACCGGAACAGCCTGCGAAGTCACAACTCCAACAAGTCCAAACAACGCCGCACTAAGTGCTAGTCGCTTAACAGAATTCAATTTCATAATAAACCAATCACCTTACCTATAATTATAGGTTTAAAATATTCCATCATAAATATACACCTTTTTTTTGCATTTTATTAACTTTTTATTGTGAAAATTCGTTTAAACAGGCCGTTTGCAGTAACTTCGTGCCATAAAACACTTATTTTTAACTTGCAAGTGCAACAGGTCTCCACATTTTTCTAAATAATGGCCCATAATGACGTTTTCGACCCTATTTACTATCGTAATGGCCCTCATCTTTGCGCGCATTTTTTGGCTAAAAATCAAGGATGTGAGCATGAAAAGCGAATCCTTTAAGCAGCTTCCGGCCAAAGACCAGCTTTCAGTCTTGAAAGAATGCCTTTTGAACAATCCGACCGAAACAAACCTGAAAAATCTGAAAGAGTTTTCCCAGAAACAAGGTGTCGAATTGGACATCGAATCTTATAGGCCGTTCATCAAAAAGCAGCAGGAACTGACCCGCCGAAAGGACGCCCTTGCCGAAGACAACGAACTCTTTACCGCAGAGGCCGAATGGATCGACCAGATTTTGCCCATGGAATTTGAAGAGGCCAAACTCGCCAAGCAAGAAAACCGGTTTGAGGACTATATTCTGCATTCGCTCGAAGGCGTTGCAAGACTTTACTCGGATCGGGCCATTTTAAGCGAACTGGACTCCCTAGTTCAAGACTACCCTAAAGCCAAGGTACTCGCCCAAGGGTACCGCGACCTCATGGAATTGCGTGACCAAAGCGGAGCAGACGACGAATCGCTCAAAAAATTGCGTGCCGCCAAGGAATCTTGGGAAAAAGAACTCTTGCAAGTGGATATTGAACAGTGATCCTACTTGTCGCCGAAAAACCGTCTGTCGCAAACCAACACTACCGCCCTATGCTGGAGCGGTTGGAAGGGGAAAAATTCACCCAAGGCGACGGATGCCTGATTGGCAAGAACCATTGCATCACCTGGTGCGTAGGTCACCTGATTACCCTTGCGCCGTTAGACGCTTACCCCGGTTTTGAAGGCGGCTGGCGACTTTCGAATTTGCCCCTGCTCCCTGAAAAGTTCAAGCTCATGGAAATCGAGAGCACCAAGAAACAGCTGAATGTGGTGCGGCAGATGATGGAGCAAGCAGACGTGCTGGTGAATGGCGCGGATGCCGGTCGCGAAGGTAACTTGATTTTTGACTTGGTGCTCGACTACACGCCCTCTTTTAAGCAAAAGACCATTAAGCGCCTGTGGGTGAACAGCTACGTGGCCAAGGACTTGGACAAGGCCTGGAAGAACCTGGAAGACGCTACCCAGCGCGTGAATTTAAGCTATGCAGCCCGCTTAAGACAGCGAGCCGACTGGATGGTGGGACTGAACGCGACACGCGCCTACACGCTCACAGCAGGGCGCGGCAAGATGATTTCGGTGGGGCGCGTGCAGACTCCGACCCTAAACCTGATTGTAGAACGCGACACGATCGTAGAACAATTCAAGGAACTGTTCTACTACAGCGTCGTGGGCACATGGAAAGGGTTCCAGGCACAATATGTCAAACGCGAAGAAGACACCAAAGGCGAAGCAAATCTTAAAGTCGCGGTTTTTGAAAAAGAAACGGAAGCGAATGCGGTTGTAGCGCGATGCGTCCCTCCTGCCGAAGCTGCTATAGCAAAAATCGATAACCAGCAAAAGAAGCAATTTCCGCAGAAGCCTTTTGACCTGACCGAACTCCAGAAAGAGGGCAACAAGCGTTTTAAATACAGCGCCCAGCAAGTTTTGGATTGCGCGCAGAACCTGTACGAAAAGAAACTGCTCACCTACCCACGTACCGATTCGCAGTACCTGCCCGACACCATGAAGCAAGAGGCATTCGCCCTCGCACAGAAATTGGCAACACCCGAGCAGCAAAAGGTTTTCCGTTCTTTCGATGAAAATTTCGTCTTCATCAATTCGAGCAAGGTGACCGACCACTTTGCCATTATCCCCACCGGCGAAGCTCCGAACGATTTGCCCGAAATGGAGCAGAAGATTTACGACCTGGCCAAGGAACGCTTTGTGCAGGCGTGGCTGAAGCCGTACGTGTGGGATGAAATGGAGGTGACATTGCAAAGCAATGTCATCATGAGCGAAGCGTCAGCGAAGTCGAAGGATCCAGATTTATTCAGATTGAAGCTCAAGCGCAATGAAGATCTCGGTTTTCGCGCCCTCGTCAAAGAGGAATCAAAAGGAAAGAAAAAGAAGAAAGGTGATTCCGGTTCGGAAGAAGGGAGTACCGCAGCCGAAGGCAAGGGCGACAGCGATGAAATCACGAACCTGGTAGAAGTTTTCCCGGAATGGGCTGTTGGCGAACACGCGCCTTTTGACAGCGTAGAACTGCAAAAGAAAAAGAAGAGCAAGCCCAAGTACTACACCGAAGCGACTCTTTTGGCCGCAATGAAAACCGCCGGCAAGCAGATCGAAAACGAGGAACTTGCCGAAGCCATGAAGGACCGCGGCCTAGGTACGCCGGCAACGCAAGCAGGCATTATCGAGACTCTCAAGAAGCGCGGATTCATCGAAGCGCAAAAGAATTACCTGGTGAGTACAGAGCGCGGGCGCGAAGTAATTGCCTTGATGGACGAAAAAGTCAAGTCGCCCGAAATGACCGGCGAATGGGAATACAAACTTTCGCAAGTCGAAAAGGGTGAGCTTCAGCCTGCCGAATTCCGCGACGGAATCGTTGAATACGTGAAGCAGCTGTTCGCAGACTTACACGCGCGATACGGCTGCCAGTTCGAGCGCGAAACCGCAACCGAAAGCATTCCATGCCCCAAGTGCGGGAGCGCGCTCGAAGTAGCCCCCTGGGGCTACGTGTGCCCCAAGACCGAATGTGGATTCCGATTCGGGCACACTGTGGCAGGCAAAATGCTTTCTCATTCTGAAACGAAGACCTTGCTTGCCGAAGGCCATGTAGGCCCGCTTTCTGGTTTCAAGAGCAAGAAAGGCACCGAATTCTCGGCAAAACTTTCGGTTGACAAAGATTTCAACATCCAGTTTGAATTCGAAAGCGACGGCAAGTTCCACGGGCAAAAAACAGAATACAAGTGCCCGCTCTGCGGCGAGCCCCTCGAAGAAAACAAGAACGCCCTATTCTGCACCAATGCTACCGATGGCGTCGACTGCAAATTCACGCTATTCAAGACCGTCGCAGGCCACACGCTTACCGTCGCCGAAATAAACGAACTCTTTACCAATGGCGAAACACCGCTGATTCAAGATTTCAAGAGCAAGAAAGGCTCTGATTTTGCCGCTCGCCTCAAATGGGGCGAAGGCGCCGACAAGGGCCGCGCTGTTTTTGAATTCGCACGCAGGAACCTCCCCTGCCCCGTTTGCGGAGACCAATTGCGTTTTCGCACCGGGACATCGAACCAAGGCAATGGCGAAGCGAATCACGCCGCTTACGTGTGCATGAACCCGCAATGTGGTTTTGGAATTCCGCAAGTATTCTATCAGCGCAAACTCACCGACGACGAAGTCGAAGGATTGCTCAAGAACAAATTCACGCCGGTCCTCGAGCCGTTCAAAAAGAACGATACGACCTTCCGTGCAGCACTTGAAATCCGCGACGGCGGCAAGCTCGCCTTCAACAAATTAACCGTCGAAGTCATCAATCAAAAATAAACCGAGAAGCGGCAATGCTTGCATTGCCATTTCCGAGCCGCTATAAAAAGACTTGTTCGCAAGCCGTCCCTTTTTAGATTCTTGAAAAAGACTAACTCGTAAGGCGAGAGTCGCGGACAAGCCAAAGGCTTGTACATGGCCGAGCCCCAGAACAGGCGTAGAAAAGGCCGTAAGGCGAGCGCAGCGGCGGCAAACAAGTTTGCCGACATTGCCGAGCCGAAGAATTTGCTGTAAGACTAACACATAAGACGAGATTCTTACTCTTGTAAAAAGACTAACTCGTAAGGCGAGAGTCGCGGACAAGCCAAAGGCTTGTACATGGCCGAGCCCCAGAACAGGCGTAGAAAAGGCCGTAAGGCGAGCGCAGCGGCGGCAAACAAGTTTGCCGACATTGCCGAGCCGAAGGCCTTTCTTTTTTCATTGACCATCCGGTCAATGAAAAAAGAAAGGCCCCTCAAACGAGGAGCCTTTCCTAAGAAGGAGAAAATATGAATCGGTATGTGGAACCTTGAACCTATCAGGAGGGGAGCAATGATAGTGTCGTTTGAGGATTTACCCTTCTACCGTTCACAATCCCAAATATACCCATTTATTTGCCCGCGGGAACTACCAATTTGCTTATTTTCTAAATCCGTTTCGATTACATTTGGGATTTAGTAAACAGGCGTTTACTCTTCGCGGAAAATGATCTTGCACCTCGGTACGAAGCGGAATCCACCGCGACGATGGCGTTCGATTTCAAAGAACTTTTTCACGCCTTCGGACGGATGTTCCGGATCGTCGGAGCCGTTGATATGAGCAATCACGCGGTTCAAGCGGCTTTCGAAGTTCGGACGCAGCGGGTCCATGCAAATAGACGGATCGCGCTTGAATTCACGGTTTTCAAACTCTTCACGACCAGTTGCACTGTATTCGCGCAGCAAGTTGCGGAGAATTCGAGCAGGCACATTACGCATCAAGTGCTTGTTGTTCACCGAAATAGAATCGTCGCTCTTGTAGTAGATGATTGTCACGGAGTCGTTCATGGCTTCAAGCAACTGTTCCTGGGCCTTCTGGATGGGTTCCCATGAATCGAATTCCTGCTTGACGACCGCACTCATAAGCTTGTTGAACGGTTCCGGAGCCACCACATTGGCCTTATAATCAAAGTAGACCACGCTAGCCGGTGCGCCGTAATAGCAACCCTTCTGAATCAGGACTGCACCAACCTTTTCGTCAATGACATCTTCAGTGGCACGAATGCAGGCCATCTTCTTTTCGGCTTCAAATTCCCATTCGAGACCATATTCGGCAAGGCAATCGCCAAAGGTCTTGTATTCACCCACTTGTTTTCCGTTCACAAACACAAAGCCATCGCGAACTTCGGCTGTAGCACGATTTTCAAGAGCTTCGACAAAAGAGGTCTGGCAAGCCTTATATTCAATTTTTTCGTAGCGAGGCGTATTCAGGAGAATTGCTCCGATCTGCACCAAGCCGTTGAACCAGCGCATGGGGTTCGTAATCAGCATACCCGGGGAGTCAAACCGGTAGGTGAAGTATTCCTTGCGGAAACCGTCGACCAGTTCACGGCGGAGGAACTTCGCATTGGAAAGCAGCGGATAACGCTTCGGAATAATATCAAGACAGAGTTGACGGACGTCTTCAGTTGCATAGAACTGCGAAACATACGGAAGGTAAGAACGAAGCACGCTACGAGCGGGAATCGCTTCGAAAGTGGCGCAACGGTCCATAATGCGCTGTACGAATTCGTCCGGATTTTCGCCACGTTCATAGAGCCAGTTTACCACATTGTTCATCATAAGACGGTGAACACTTTCATCCACGAACGAATCTTCGAAGTAGATGTCGTTTAGCAACTTGACATTGAAACGAGGGTCACGCTTAATGAGAGTCAAGATATCCTTGACAGGATACGAGATGAGCAACTCAATGTGAGTCAACTGAAGGAATAGGTTAGAAAGCACTTTTACCTCACTCTATTGAATGGTATTTTGAAAAACGCCACTCAGCCTTTTCGGACTATTAATTTAGCAAAAAAATACGTATTATACCCCCCAAAAGGCTATATTTGGGGCATGAAATCGGCTGAAATACACGTTTTATCGGATGAAATCATCAATAAAATTGCTGCTGGCGAGGTCATAGAGCGCCCCGCGTCGGCTGTTAAAGAGCTGATAGAAAACGCCATTGACGCAGGAGCCACCCGTATACAGGTGTCGATCGAAGAAGGTGGCAAGAAAAAGATCCAGGTTACCGACAACGGCAAGGGCATGAACGGGGCCGATCTGGATTTGTGCTACCTGAGACACACCACCTCAAAACTTTTTAATGCAGACGACCTGTTCCATTTGCAGACAAACGGTTTTAGAGGCGAAGCCGTGGCCTCCATTGCCGCGGTGTCCAAATTGACCATTACCAGTGCCACCGACGAGGGCGATAGCGGCCGAATTATCCTGGAAGGCGGAAACGTTGTCGAAAAACAAGACATACAAGCTAGCCGAGGCACCACCTTCCTGGTCGAAAACCTGTTTTACAACACCCCCGTCCGCCGCAACTTCTTGAGCAGCGAAACAGCCGAAAGCACCCGAATTTTCGATGTTGTTCTAAAAACGGCCATTGCACACCCCGAAATCCGCTTTGACTACAAAGTCGGAGACAAGACCTTGTTTACAGGTGTCCCGGGAGAGTTGCGCAACCGTATTGCCGAAGCCATCGGCTCTAAAATTGCAAAGGCGCTTTTGCCGGTCGACTACACCGAAGCCGGCGTACACGTTTGGGGTTACGTCTCCCCCACCACCGAAACCAACGGCAAGCGCAACCACCAGTTTTTATTCATCCGCAATCGCCCTATCGAAAGCAAGATGATCAGCAAGGCGGTACAGCAGGCCTACGAGCCTTACGGCGCCCAATGCAAGCCTGTTTCGGTCCTGTTTTTAGACATGCCGGACATGGAATTCGACGTCAACGTGCACCCCGCCAAGCGCGAGGTTCGCTTTGCCAACCAGAATTTGGTATTTCTGGTGGTGTCACACGCCATTCGCGACGCCTTTACCAAGGACATGGAGGCCAACTCGCCCTTGATCGACTTGAGCGACCTCCAAGATAGCAAGCCGGAAGTTCCTTACGGATTCGAAGAACCGATTTCCAAACCGGCCGTCGCCCCTGCTCCGAGCTTTACTCCCAGGGAATTTAGCACAAAGGAATCGAGCGGCGACATTCCCGAAATGTCGAATTTTCCGACTGCCGGATTCACTTTTGAAAAGCCCCGCAAAGCTGTGCGCCAAAATGATTTGGCCCAGGACTTGTTCAGCACGCCTGAAGCAGGCAAGGTCATTTCGCTGGAAGGCAAGGTGAACGAGACTCCCGAGCCTGTAACCCAATGGGTTCCGCCCACATTCTTCCAGATTGCAGACACCTACATTGCCGGCGATGACTCCAATGGCCTCTTGGTCATTGACCAGCATGCGGCCCATTCGCGCGTGCTTTACGAACAAGCGCTGGACACCTTAAGAAATGGAGCCGCCCTGGACAGCCAGGAACTGTTGTTTCCGGAACTTCTGGACCTTTCCAAGCTTGAGGTCGAGGCTTTAAAGAGTGTCGAAGACCAATTCAAGCGTTTAGGCTTTTACATTGAACATTTCGGCGGCGAGACCTACCAAATTCGCGCGATTCCGAGCGCGCTCCCGCTTTCGCGCGCCATCAAGGCGGTCAAGGACTTTTTGGACAGCATCGGTGACGAAGGCAAAAACGAAGGCGACATGGTGAAGGTGCAAGACACTATCGCCAAAGCCTGGGCAAACACAAACGCCTACCAGGCAGGCGACAAGCTCAAGTCGGAAGAAATGGCCGCTCTCGTAAGCCAACTCATGCTGACCGAAGAACCGCTTAAATCGCCCTACGGTCACCCGACGTTACTGCGCTTTACGCTCGACGAACTGGCCAAGAAATTCAAGCGCTAGTTGGTCGAAGGAACTCCCGACGGCAAGTTTCTCCGAGAGCGTTTCCAAAAGTTCTTCTGCGACATTTTCTTTTTTACCCTTAGCAAATGACCAAGAATTGGCCCCCAACCACGGGGGAACGATGTATTCTGGGAACACAAGACGATTCAGAATAATGTTGGGCAATGCGAAAAATTTTGTCTTGATAAACAAGCGACCTAAACAATAAGTCAACAAGTCGGGCTTGGTACAAACCGTAAAGGGAACTCCCGACAAAGCAAGTTCCAAGGTCGATGTTCCGGGGGCGGTCAACGCATATTCCGCACTTTGATACAGAGCCTTTCGCTCTGCGGCACTTTGGGGAGCGACAACCACAGGAATCTTATACTTCTTAAAAACATCCACCAGTTCTTGGCGCGCTGCCACCACCGCTACATTTTTAAGCCCCTGCACCGCTTTCAAATAAATAGGCAAGTTGCGGAGCGCCTGCGCCTTTCGACTCCCAGGCAACAACAAACAACGTGGACTAGGAACCGCTTCGGTCTCCGCAATTCCATGCGACGCCTTATTTCTCTCTAAATGCAACTCCGAATTCCGAATTCCGAGTTTCGAATTTGCAAACGGATGTTTCACACGAACGACATTACAGCCGGCTTCGCGGTACACCGATTCCTCAAAATCAAAAAATACGGCGAGCTTGACATACGGATTTTTCGCAAGCACCTTCGCACGCTTGCGTTTCCAGGCCCACACTTGTGGAGGCGCCACATACAAAGCCGGCTTGCGGAGTTCCCCCGCCAGAGCCACGAGTTTCATGTTAAAGCCCGGATAATCAACAGCAATCAGCCCGAGACATTCCGGCGATTCAAGCGCCGTCTTTAGTGCAATAAAACTCTGACGCAATTTAAAGTACTTGGGCAATACATCGCCAAAGCCAGAAACCGGCAAGTTTTCGAAGTCGACCAAGGGCAACATTCCCGCCGCCTGCATGCGGCGGCCGCCTGAACCTTTCACGGTAAAATTTTTTGAAACTAGACTCTTGACTAAGGGTTCGCCAACGGAATCCCCGGAGTCTTCGCCCGCGCAAATCAGAATGTACGGCTCGCACGCCATAGGCTTTTACCGCTTGGCACGATTCGAAACCCAGACCTTCGCGGCGCCCAATTCCTTACGCAAGAACTGCAGCAATTCCGGAGTATAAACGACCTTCTTGTTTTTCAAGGCAAGCACATGTACGTTGCCGGATTCCGCCTCGACATGGCAAACGATTTCGCAACCGCGTTCGCCTTCGAAGGGTTCGTACTTTTCCATGGCCGTCAGCAACTTGTCGGCGAAGTCATCATCGATCATCGAAGAATAAACCACCATGTGAATGTGGCTTACCATGTCCGAACGCACACGATCCAACTGGATGACTTCTTCGACCACCAGCTGCATACCGTCGCCCATACGCTGATGTTCCAAGTTTCCCTTTACGAGCACGCGGTCGTCGAGCGCAACGGTGTCGCGGAACTTTTCCCACATGTCTTTCTTGAAGAACATTTCCAAGTCACCGTGGAAGTCTTGAATGGAGCCCGCGCCAATGGTATCGCCGCGCTTGGTTTCAATCGAGCGGAGCTTGGTCACCACGCCGCCCACGATTACGGTACCGCCTTCGTGGCGAGTCAGTTCTTCTTCGTCCAAAGAGCACGAGGTAAAGCCCTGCAATTCCGGGCGGAATTCGTCAAGCGGGTGACCCGACAAGAACAAGCCCACCACGTCGCGCTCCTTGTTGAGCATTTCCATGGCAGACCATTCTTCCGCTTCTTCGAGGACTTCGGCAGAACTATCCATAGAAGGTGCGCCACCACCCATGTCAAAGAGCGACATCTGTCCGCGGTCTTTATCTTCTTGACTGCGGGCGGCCACTTCCATGGCGCGGTCTACGGTTGCCATGAGTACAGCGCGGTTGCCCGGGAATTCGTCGAGGGCGCCAGCCATAATCAAACTTTCGATAAGGCGCTTGTTCATGGGCGGACGTTTTTCTTTTTGTTCGCCCTGGTATTCAGTCACGCGCTTGCAGAAATCAAAAATATCCTTGAACTTACCGCGGCGTTCTCTTTCGGCAATAATGTCTTCGACGACAGCGAGACCCACATTACGAATACCCGCCAATCCAAACAGAATCTGGCCTTCCTTATTGGCCACAAATTCGCCCATCGATGCATTAATGTTGGGCGAAACTACTTCGATATCGAGGCGCTTGCATTCCAGAATAATCGTCACGATGTCTTCGGTCTTACCCATTTTCGAGGTCATCGAAGCGGCCATGTATTCGGGGCCGTAATGCGCCTTCAGGTAGGCGGTCTGGTAAGCCACGTAAGCGTATGCGGCAGCATGACTCTTGTTGAATGCGTATCCGCAGAACGGAAGCACCGCATTCCACACCTTTTGAATCATGGCCTTGTCGTAGCCCTTGTCCAAGCATTTCTGGAAAAACTCCGGTTCGAGTTTTGCCATCTTTTCGGGCATTTTTTTGGCCATGATACGGCGGATATTGTCAGCGCCACCCAAGGTGTACCCGCCCAGAATCTGAGCAAGCTTCATCACCTGTTCCTGGTACACAATCACGCCGTAGGTTTCACCCAGTACCTGTTCCAAGTCGGGGTGGTAGCAGTCAATTTCTTCTTGGCCGTTCTTACGGGCAATAAAGTGCGGAATCTGGTCAATCGGCCCCGGACGGTATAGGGCGTTCATAGCGATCAAGTCAAAGATTCGGGTGGGCTTCAGTTCACGCAGGTACTTCTGCATACCCGGAGATTCGAACTGGAACACCGTCGTGGTCATGCCCTTGCCGAGCAGGTCAAACGTTTCCTTGTCATCCAAAGGAATATGACCCATGTCAAGTTCAATCGAACGATTCTTCTTGACCATGTTCACCGTGTCTTGAATGATCGACAAGTTGATAAGGCCAAGGAAGTCCATCTTCAAAAGTCCGATGTCTTCGGCGTAGTGCTTGTCGTACATGACCACCGGAGTATCTTCGGGGGCGGCACGGTACAAAGGCGCAAGGTTATAAATCGGGGTCGGCGTAATCACCACGCCGCAAGCATGCACACCCGTCTGGCGCGGCAAATCTTCGAGCTTTTTCGCGATATCCCAAAGGTTTTGGTAACTGGCGCGGCTACCAATCATCGCCTGCAGGGGTTCGGGGCTGTAACCGTCTTCCAGGTTGTTGCCCTTCTTGTCTTTACCCGTCCAAGCCTGTTTAAGGCTAAAGTTCAAGGTGCGCTGCGGGAACAGCTTGGTAATCTGCTTTGCTTCGGCAGGCGGAAGCCCTAAAACGCGAGCCACGTCGGTAATCACCGCTTTGGACTTGAGCATACCATAGGTAATAATCTGGCCCACGCATTCCTTGCCGTACTTGTCCGTCACGTACTGAATCACGCGACCGCGGTCACGGTCCGCAAAGTCGGTATCGATATCCGGCATCGACACACGTTCGGGGTTCAGGAATCGTTCAAAAAGGAGGTCGAAAGTGAGCGGGTCGATGTCGGTAATACCGATAATGTAAGTGACCAGAGAACCAGCGGCAGAACCACGGCCCGGGCCCACGGGAATCCCATGTTCACGAGACCAGTTAATGAAGTCCCACACAATCAACAGGTAGCCCGCCACGTTCATGTTGCGGATACAGTTGATTTCTTTGTACATGCGCTTGCCCACATCGGTTTCGTGGGCAGGGAACTTAAAGTCTTCTTTCGGGAATCGCCACTTGAGACGCTGATTACAAAGGTGCGTAATATAAATATCGGCATCGCCACCCGGTTTACACCAACGGCGCACACTCTTGTCCCAAGCCTTATTGTCATCTTCGTCAAAGAATTCCGGCTGCGACAGGCGTTCAATTTCGGCCTTGTCTGCATCGGTCAGGGCGTCTTCGGCAATTCCCTTGTCTGCACAATAGGTCGCCGTCACCTTTTTCTTTTTATCCTTGATGACACCTTTGAGCTCACGTTCACGCACGACCGGATATTCCGCGTCGTATTCCGCCTTCATAATCGCCTTGATGCTCTGGTATTCATCCGAGGCCAAAAAATCTTCGGGAATCTTGAACCTCGGCCAGAATTCATCGCCGATACCGGTCTTGACCGTATAATTACAGCGTTCCGCAATTTTCACCGTATTTTCGATGGCGCCCGGAATATGCCCGAACAGTTCCACCATTTCGGCTTCGCTACGGAAATAGAATTTACCGTTATCCGGGAAATGTTTGTCATCGAAACCATTGAGCGTCTCTTTCAAGGCAATGCAACGCAAAATCTTGTGCGCTTCGGCATCTTCGGCCTTAATGTAATGAACGTCTGCCACCGCCACAATTTCGCGGCCCAATTCTCCAGCCAACTGAACGTTATAATCGTTCAGCAGTTTCTGCTGAGGCACGCCGTTGTCGCACACCGAAATGTACAGATGGTCATGGTCAAAAATCTTGTCGAGGGCTTCCATGTATTCGCGGGCAACGCTATTGCGCCCGGCCGCGACACTCTGGCCGTACTTGCTAAAGAAATCACCAGCAATGGCGATAATGCCTTCTTTATGCTCTTCGATAACCGACAGCGGCACCGACGGAATTTCTGCCCAGCGGTCACCGTCTTCGTAGCGGTAACTCACAATGCGGAGCAAATTGTAATAACCGGCTTCATTTTCGACCAAAAGCGTCAATCGTTCAAATGTAATCGGATCTTTCTGATTAGCACTCGGCGTGTCCACATAAATATGGCAGCCGTAAATCGTCTTTACCGGCGGCAGCCCCTTTTCTTTGCGGGCCTTGTTCATGTCTTTTCCGCGGGTCTGAATTTCAAGAATACCGAACATGGCACCATGGTCGGTAAGGGCGACTGCAGGCGCGTTTTCGTCGGCGGCGGCTGCCAAAATGCCGTCTAGACGGGCGGAAGACTGTAAAACAGAAAATTCAGAATGAACTTGCAGGTGAACAAAAGCCATGGGTCTAATTTAGTAAATTGCCGCGCGGATTCGTTGTGGCAAACGCCGTTCACCATTTTCAATCAGTCGATTCGATACTTGTTGAGAATCGCCTTTGTAGCAAAGCTTACATCGCCGAATTTTTTACGATATCTTTTTCGGACAACAAGTTCATCGGGCAACATCACAAGAGCCTGCAGCCAGGCCTTTGCCAAGGCGCCGCAAATGGCAATTTTCGAAAGCTTTTTGCCATCGCCGGACTGCCCGGGAACTCCCCCCTTGGCCATATTCAAATAGCGCACGAATCCGCGAACCGGAAGTTTCAAGATATCGCCTACCGGCAACAAGCGGACCGCCGTACGCAAACGGTTGCGTTCCGAATAAAATAACTTGCGCGGCGAATAACGCACCGTCGTCATCGAGCGTTCGTGATAAACCTTTGCCTCGGGGCAAAAGACAGTCTTGAATCCGGCAAGATTGTGGCGGAAATACCATTCTGTTTCTTCGAAGAACAAGAAGAAACTGGCATCCATTTTGCCAGCCGCTTCAGCAGCCGCCTTTCGGAAACTCATCACGGCGCCGTAGCAGCCAAAGACTTCTTTTTCGCGAACATCGGCATCGGCGATATTCAAACCGCTCGCTTCGTTTTTGGCAAACAAGTCCGGGCCAAATTGTACGCCCACAGCATTCACTACCCCGCTCTTTTCCATCACGAGGCTTGCGATAGAACCAGCTTCGGGATGGCGATCGAAACACTTCAAAAGATTTTCCGCCCAAGTCGGGTCAAATTCCAGGTCCATGTTGCAAAGCACCTGGATATCGGCATCCATATTTTCGAGGAGCCCGTTACAGGCGCCCGCATAGCCCAAATTCTCGGGGCTTTCAATGACTTTGCAATCGAGCCCCGAATTCTTTAAAAGGGCGATAGAATTGTCGGTCGAAGCATTGTCATAAACAAGAACTCGCACACTTTGCGTTTGCGCAAGTAAGCTCTTGACGCACTCCGAAAGTTCCGAGCCGCCGTTATAATTGATAATACCGACATCTATTTTCATAATCACCTAAATTAAGAAAGGGACCCGCGGGTCCCTTCAAATATAGTTTAAACTTACAACCGAGTATTACAATCCGTAAAAGCGGATGTAGTCGATTTCGCCGTTAAAGTAGCGATCGTGCTTGGCCTGATTTACAGCATCGTACGCAATGCCAATGTTGTAGCCCAGCTGAGAAACATCGCCCGAGGCGCCAGCCCAAGCGGTGCGCTGACCGTTCTGGTAAACGATCACGGAGTCGGCGGTGCGTTCCACACGGATGTCGTTCCATTCGCCAAGAGCAAGTTCCTTACCCTTGAGGACATTCCATTCCGTGCCATCGACGTCGGCATCGCGGAAATGAACCGTGAGCACGCCTTCGTCCACGCGGACAATCCAGCCGTCACCATAGCGTCCAGGAGGTTCGGCAGCGATAATGTTCTGCATTTCACCGAATTCGACCGGCTTGACGCGGGCGCTTACTGCGAATGTATTGCGCTGGAACACCTTGGAAAGGCTGATCGGCAAACCGGATTTGCCATCGAGAGAAACGGTGGTGTCTGCAACGGTCGGGTTACCAACTGCGACCTTCGTAGAATTGTTGGCCATGCGATCGAGGCCCACAAACGTAGGTTCGTTGAATTCCCATGCAGCAAGCAGCCATTCGCTCTTTTCGACCACGGCGCCCACGGTAAAGCCCTTGAACACGCCGAAGCGGATATAATCCATTTCGCCGATGAAGTAGCGGTCATGGAAAGACTGGTTCATGCCATCGTAGCCAATGCTCCAGTCGTAAGCCATCTGGGTCAAGTCGCCCTTATAAGCGGCAGCAACGGTCACTTCGCCATTCTGAATCAGCTTGACGCTGTCGGCGCTACGTTCCAGGCGGATATCGCTCCATTCATTGAGCGCCATTTCCTTGCCCGGGAAGATATTCCAGTCGTCACCGTCCTTGTCGGTATCACGCAAGTGAACCGTCAAGACGCCTTCGTCAATACGGAGCTGCCAGCCGTCCACGCCACGTCCAGGAGGCTCGGCCACGACAATGTTCTGCATGGTACCGAACTGGGTGGGCTTGACGCGCGCTTCAACCACAAATTCGTTGATCTTGATGTCGTTTTCGAGCGACACCTTAAGACCGGATTCGCCATCGAAGCGAGCAACGCCGGAATCAGAAGAAACCGTACCTTCGCCAGCAGCGGCATTATGTCCGTTACCCGTTACATCGAGGCCCACATTTGCGGCATCGTTGAAGTCCCATTCGGCAACCCATTCAGTTATCACGGAATCCTTGGTTAGGTCAATCGAGTCGACCACCGTCTCCACGGTATCGATTACCTGGACAGAATCAATCGGGGTGTCTTCGATTTCGTCGATATTTTCGACGCCAATCTGTTCCACGGACCCGTTACCGCAGTGGCACTGGCCCGGAACAAGGATATCAAAGCCAATCGTAAGCTTGCCGCTCACCTGGACCACCTTGCCGGAATCGTCCTTGAAGGCAGCGATAATCTGGCCGTTGACCCAGAACACGACAATCTTACCAGCGCGTTCCATACGCACGTTGGCCAAAGTCTTCTTTTCGATATGTTTGTCGGTCTTAAACTTGTGCCAATCGCCGTTGCCGTGATTGCGCCAAGAATACACGATAGCGCCACCTTCAACCTGGATCATCCAAGCGGCACCGTCGCCATCGACGCCGGCAGATGCAACGGTATAGGTAGAATCGTCTTCGACCTGCACATCAGCATCAACCGCAAAATTGTCACTCTGCAGAGTCGTATCTACATCGACAGTCACCGTAGAATCAGCAGTAGGACCGGAAAGATCCCAGGATTCCACAACGGAGCGTCTGTACTTGGCGAGGTGCGTCCGGGCATCTGCGATATTCACGCGGATCACGTTCTGTTCTTCGCTCACGGAACCCGTCAGTGAAGATGATGACGACTCGGTGGAGCAACCGACCATTCCGATTATCGCCATCGAGGCGAGCGCGGGGATTGCATACCATTTTTTCATTTTGTCTCCTTCACCCCTTTATTCTGGGTAAACATTCACTGTAAGAAAATAATATTTTCCAACGTAGAAAGCAAGTAGGAATGTAAACTACTTTTTGATTTTGGTCAAAAATCCGTACTGGAACGGGATATAACTCAAATGAGCCAGGATATTGGGCATGAATTTGAGCTGTTTGCGGATACCCACGATGCGCTCCACTTCCAGGCCGTTTTCCTTGGCGAAGCGGATAAAGCTCTTTTTGGTCCAGAAAGTCTTGTGGTTGATATCAAGAACGCCAAGCGCACGTTCGCCCTGGTCCACCTTGACATAGCGGAAATCCCTGGTCAAGACAATCTTGAGGATGTTTTCGACGCAAATAAAATTCGGGAGCGAGAGAAGGATATGGCCTTCCGGAGTCAAATGCTGCTTGCAGAAATTGATGAGGTCTACCGGATCGTTCACGTGTTCCAGCACGTCGCACATGACTATCAGGTCAAACTTGCGGTCCTCTTTATAGTCTTCGTAAAGCACATGATGGTATTCGTTGAATCCGCCCGGAAAATTTTCCGCCGTCTGGCAGTCGGTACGGTTCTCGGGTTCGATTGCCACCTTGTAGGAATCCTTCGGGTAGATTACGCAGTTCTTGCCAGAGCCGGCACCAATTTCCAAAACACTCTTGGCATCTTTCGGGACGAGCATGGCAATGTCGTAACGTATTTTATTCGGGTACATAAAACCTCTTTTTTTTAGCAAATATAAATTTTTTTATCAAAAATACTATTATTGTGCACAATGGCAACCGATAAAACAGCGTCCAAGCTCTTTGCAAAGCGGATATTCCAGCTTATTGTAAGCGTGGGAGGATTCGCCTATATCTTTTACAAGGTGCCATTTTCAAGCGTCGTAGACAATTGGAGCCTTTCGATGACTCCTTGGATCCTTTTGATGCTTGTCGCCGCGAACTTGATTATGCTGATTCAGGCGAACCGCTGGAAGGGTCTTTCGGTGCAAGGGCCCGAAATCCCGTTCAAGACCTACTACGCCTACACCGCCATGGGCTATTTTTTCAACAACTTGCTGCCTACGGGTTTCGGGGGCGATGCCGTCAAGTCGCTTGCATTCGGCAAGAAATTCAACCAGACGAGCCAATCGATTTCGGCGGTACTCCTGTCGCGAATCCAAGGACTATTGGCCATGTTCCTGTGTTTCTTTATTGCACTCCCCTTCGCCTTGAGCAAGACCGAAGTTCCCTTTGCCTACACCATGACCATGACTATAGCGATGCTTGTCTGCATGGTGTTCGTGGTTCTTTGCCTGTTTTCGGACAAAGTTCCCGTTCCGGACGTAATCCTGAACAAACTCACATTCATTCCCAAAATGCAGAAGAGCCTTTCTATCTATAGGCAATACAAAAAGCAAGTTCTACTTTCGTCTCTGGACTCCCTATGGTTGCAGCTTTTGACCCTTTTTATGGCCTATGCCTACTTTAGAGCCGTAGGGCTAACGATCGACATCAGCATTCTTGTTGTATTTACAAGTATTACAATTGTCATTTCGATGCTTCCGGTTTCGCTGAACGGAATCGGCGTGCGCGAAGGCGTTCAAGTCGCCCTATTTACCGGGATTCTCGGAATTCCCGCCCCTGTCGTGCTTTCGGCCGGACTTTTGGGCTACATTCCGTTACTTTTCCAGGCTTTACAGGGGGCCGTTGTACTTTTGGCGGCAAAAAACAACACTTTGCCAAAAAATAATTAAAATTTCTTTACATCTTCTGTTTTTTTTGTTATCTTAGTGAACAAACAAAATGGAGGACCTCCTTTATGGGATTTTCAAACAAACTTTTGGTTTGCGCATTTGGTGCAACAATGCTCTTGGCTGGCTGCGGAAGCAAAGGTAGTTCCGACGACAAGCCTACTAGCCCGGCGGCAGATATTCCCGAGACCACGAATTTTAATGTTTCTGGCTGCAGCGAATTGAACGATGCCAACGCCCAAGCTCAGCTTGAATCGGCCAAGGCAACTATCGTAGACATTCTGCAGAGCCTGGGCGAAGGCGATTTCCATAACGCCCAGCAAATCAGCGCCCAAACCAAGGCGACATTCAAGTCTGTTTTGGACAAGTACCCCTCCAGCTGCGAAGCCCAGCTCGGTTACGCCCTTAGCATTGTCACCGACCTTGTGAACAACAAGGAAATCAAGGGATTCATTGACACCGTGAGCAACAAGAAAGAAATTGTCGACATGAACGTCAATGACTACAACAGAATCCTTATGACTACCGACGGCAAGCTCCTTACAAGCGTGGCCCAGACCGCCATGGCAGAAGCGATTCCTTCCCTGGATTCTGCAATCATCTACCTAAGGAACATCGTCAACAACAAGGACTTCACTTGCAAGTACACCTATAAGGACCGCACCTTTGAACTGGACCGCGGCGAATTTTCACCGGCACTTGCAGGCCTTTTTGTTGCAAAGGCAGCCCTTACGTTCGGTGCAAGCTTGAACATCGACTTCTCGGACAACGGCAACTATGACTGGATGAACAATCTTGAAAATATGGATGAATACGAAACATCCAAAATCAACATGCAGCAGATTGAAAGACTCCTCAGCAAAAAGAGTTCCTTCTCGACTGTTTACGACAACTGGAAGTCAAACTACAAGAATATTCCGAACTTGTTGGACAGCGCCATTAGCTACGTAGAACTCGGCCTCCAGTACGGAATTGACGAATCCAAGAACGGGACCGCTACCCAGATGAACGATCCCTACATTGTAGGCGATGGTGAAATGTCCGACGTAAGCGCCAAGGATTTCCAAAAAGCAATCGATTCGTTGGAATACTATCGTCTGGGTCTGCGCACCGGTGTTGAAGTCACGTTGCCACGCGGATCCAAGATTACCGTCAATATCGCAAAATTCTTTGAAATCACCGACGGTTTCCAGGACTACCTGCCGTACCACCACATTAACCAAGCTTCCGAATGGTACAAACCCGATGAAGGTTACGATTGGGCAAATATCCTTTTCTACACCTCATACGCAGAACACGAACTCGGAGTTGCAATCAAGAACGAACTCAAGAAGTCTATGACGATTACAGACTTTGAAGCATGGATTAGTTCACCTTATTACAGCTCGGATGAATCCAATGCATCTGCAAGAATGTGCATGGACATCGAAACGGCCGATGACTACTCTTACAAGTGCTTTAATCTTGCAGTAAACAACTGTACCGTTTCGTTCACCGAACCTGAACAAGGCTCTGGCTATTACTATGGCGACACCGATTTATCCATCACACTTTCGCCGGTTAAGCTGAGTTCCGAAGTCTGCAAGGTGGAAAACGGGACATCCTTGTTTGCAACCGCTTACCAACATCAAACAGAAAACTTCTTCTACTTTACTGACGCAAGCGGTAAAAAGACCATTTCCATGCAGGGTCTTGAAAATGGTCATATCGTTAACGGAGAACTCGTTGATTACACTCCCCGTGAACTTGGCAAATTCATTATCTTCCCGGATATCACCTTCGGTGGCGTACTCCCGGGCATGACCGCCGAAAAGTTCTGGGACATCATCGCCACTGAATCGGAAGATGACGACGATGATGACGACGATTGGGGTTATCCGGTTGATTACGGTTACGATTACTAATCGTGAAACTCTTCAATAAAATAATGCTTGCATTAGGGGTCGCAAATATTGCGGCCCATTCTTTCAGTAATGCAGGATTCGCCGATTGCAGCGGACTGTTTTTATTGCACATGAGCGACAAGCAGTTTTCGGCAAGGCAATGCGGCGTTCACGATTCCTTTGAAGCGGAGAACCTGAAAGTCTATGGCGACCTGCGCCATATAACCTATCAAGGACGTTACAGCGAAAAAAAGGACCACTGGGACGCTAAAGGGCTAAACAGTCTAGACATTGCAAGTGTCGGCTTCGAAAATAGATTCAAGTACATTACCCTCGGAGTCGATGTCAGTAGCCTGCCGTTTATAAAATCAACGATTGCCGTACACCGCTCCGACTCGCTCTTCCGCATTGGAACAAGCATGGGCCGCGGGGTTGTTGACTTGGGCGACATTAAGTGGGCGTCCGAAGACTACAGCACCATCGTTCCCGAGATTTCAGTAAGCTGGGAATCGCACCTGTTCTACCGGAACCTTTCGGCAGAATTCAACCCAGACATCCATCATTTTGGACTGTCAGGGACATACTTGCAGTCTTCGCCAAGAAACCCGGACAAGGAATACTACGTCAGGGATTCGATTAACGTGCTTTTGCTGCATGGCGAATACGGCGCCGCCCTCGGCAAGAATCATTTGCAGCTCGGCTATTCTTTTGCCGATGCGGAAGCTCGCCTGTACGGGATTTACCAGCAGGAAGAAAGCCGCAAGCGCTTTATGTACCTTCCGCTTGAAGCGAGGCTCCACTTGATTCAAGCGGAGTGGAAACGCGGCAGCCTGAATACGAACTTGAATTACGCCCACCTTACAGGCAAACTAAGCGCCAACCAAGACCGCTTTTACGAATCGCTCGCCCCTAATAGGGCGCTCCCCATCTCCGTCTTGAAATCGCTTTCGTTCAGCTTTTTACAGAAATTGTTCAGGATTGACGCCGATCTTGACGCAAGCGGAATCTTTGGCGGCGCTTTTTACCAATGGCATTTCGGGAACAAGTATTCCATTAACCCCAGTGCTGGAATTGAAGCGTATTATGCGAGCGGCACCCTCGATGTCGACAAGAAAATCGAAACGCTTATCTTGGTGACATACAACGAGCAGCATGAAATCTACACGCGAGAGCTCAAGAGCGCAGGCGGTGTAGCTTCGCTCGGGTTGGAACTTCGCCGAGAAGGAAGAGTCTCTATTGCCCTCGATTACGGCATTGCGCAATTGATTCCGGTATATATCAGCTACAAGGAATTCTTGCCCGACGACAAGGCCAACAATGATTCCGGCAACAGCAATTCAGGACAGGGAGGCTCCGGCAAAGGAAATTCTTCTAATTCCAAGGATTCTGACGTACAGCAGGAATCCAAGAAAAAATCCGGAGACCTCGAAACAGAAAAAGGGGCCGCATTCCGTAACGGATTTGCGACCCACTTAAGATTATTATTAAAATTCTAAACGGGATGCTCAGTTGGTAGAACTTAGTTGGTAGAGCTTAGAAAAATAATCTAAGTTCTAAGCTCTAAATTCTAAGTTCTATACTACTCCCAGACTTCCGTCTTGAGTTCGCGACCCCACATTTCCTTGATGACATCGTCCACATTCTTGCCTTCGAACAAGAGGGCGTGAACGGCGTTTACAATCGGCATTTCGACACCGAGCTTGTCAGCGAGAGCCTTGGTGCTCTTGCAAGTCGGAACGCCTTCGGCCACCATCTTCATGCCGCCGAGGACCTGTTCGATGGTTTCGCCCTTACCGATGTGTTCGCCCACATAGCGGTTGCGGCTATGCTGCGAAAGGCAAGTCACAATCAAGTCGCCCATGCCGGCAAGGCCAGCGAATGTTTCGGGCTTTGCGCCGAGAGCCTTACCGAGGCGGCACATTTCGGCCTGACCGCGAGTGAGGATAGCGGCACGGGTATTGTCGCCAATCTTGTACTTGCCACCGGCTTCAAGGCCGTAAAGCACACCAGAAGCGATAGCAATCACGTTCTTGACAGAACCGCAAAGTTCCACGCCCACGATGTCGGTAGAGGTGTAAACACGCAGGTAAGAGCAGCTCATGGTCTTCTGGACGAGCTTGGCGGATTCTTCGTTCACGCAGGCAGAGACAATCGCCGTGAGAATGTGGCGGCTGACTTCTTCGGCATGCGACGGACCGCTAAAGGCGACCATTTTGTCTTCGGTGAGCCAAGGAACGTTTTCGAGCAAGACTTCGCTCATGAGCTGATTCGTGCCTTCGAGAATACCTTTCGTAGCGCAAACCACCACCGGTTCCTTACCCTTGGCGGGAGTCCACTTGCCGAGATTCTTGGCGACACCGCCCATAAACTGGCTCGGCACCACAATCAGAACCATTTCGCAACCTTCAAGGGCCGCATTCATATCGGTTGTATATTTAAAGTCTGCCGGGAAAATCACGCCCGGAAGTTTGTCCTTGTACTGGTGTTCCGTAGAAAGCAGGTCCACTTCGGCCTGGGAATTTGTCCAGAACATGACTTCATTCTTGTTCTCGTACACCACCTGGCCAAGAGATAAGCCCCAGCCACCTGTACCTAAAACTGTAACCTTCATAATTTCGTTCCTAATAAAAGCTATGAGCGCGGTCGCCTTCGGCTCCCTTTGAGGTTTGAGGACGCTTCGCTTTGAGGTTTCAGCGACCTTTTATAACAATCTACAATAATTACGCCTTGGGAGTCTTACGTTTGCTGCCAAAACCGTTCTCAGTGCCGTTCATAAGGCGCTTAATGTTGGATTTGTGCTTCACAATCACGAAAACAGCCACAATAAGGCAGGTAATCATCAGACCAAGGTTAATATCGTCGGGCGGGAACGGCAACTTCAGGTAACCCATCACGGCAAAGGCGCCGAGAGCCACACACGCTGCAATGCTACCCACCGACACATACTTCGATGCAAATGTGAAAATGATCCACACGCCAAAAGCGCTAAGTGCCGTAATCGGGCAAAGGGCCAAGAACACACCCAAAGCGGCGAGCACGCCCTTACCGCCACGGAAACCGGCAAAGCAGGTGAAGCTGTGGCCCAAAATCACCAAGAGACCAGCGACAAGCGGAACCCAGTGGGAGTAATCCGCACCACCAGCAGCCACCTGGGCTTCGCACATTTTCATGGCAATCCACGGACCGAAGAAGCCCTTGAGCAAATCCAGGAAAACAACGGGAAGCGCGGGTTTCCAACCGAGTACGCGAAACGTGTTGGTGAGGCCCGCATTCTTGGAGCCGTAATCTCTAATGTCGAACGACTTTCCCTTTGCGATTTTTGCGATCCAGATCGCGCTCGGGATTGACCCCAGCAAGTACGCTATTGGAAGACTCAGTAAACTGTTCAAGATCTTCATCCTTTCTAAGGGTTAATTTCTGGTCGAAGTTCAAGCGGAGGGGTGCGCCCTGCAGCTGGAATTCTTCGTAAAACTGTTTGAGCAAGTAACGCTTGTAAGAATCGGCCACCAGTTCCGGCGTGCGGGTTTCGATAGCAATCACGGGAGGCTCCACCATAATCTGGCAGGCGCGAGTAAGCTGCACCACGCGGGCGTTCTGGCTAGGCACCGGATTCTTTTCCAAGAAGCTAGCAAAGGCGGTTGCAACGCGGTCGCGGCCAAGCACACGGCGGCAGTTGGCATACACCGTCTGAATGGCCTGTACAATGCGGTTCACGCGCTGGCCTTCCTTGGCGCTCGCCGAAATAATCGGCACGTATTCAAGCATCGGCTCGCGTTCGAGCATTTCCTTGACCATATGGTCGAAGGACTTTTCGGTCTTGTCCGGGAAAATGTCCCACTTGTTGAGCACAAGCACCAGGCCCTTACCGGCCTTGCGGATTTCGGTAATGATGCGGAAGTCCTGGACTTCGAGACCTCGCGTGCAGTCAACCATCAAGACCGACACGTCGGAGCGGCGAATGCTTTCGAGCGTACGCATGTTGCTGAAAATTTCGACTTCGTCTTCGACCTTCGCCTTCTTGCGAAGACCTGCCGTATCGGTCACCACGAACTTGACACCGTCGACCGCAAAGTCGCAGTCAATGGAATCGCGAGTCGTTCCCGGAATATCGGACACCACGGCGCGGTCTTCGTTCAGCAAGCGGTTCAGGAGCGTGCTCTTGCCTGCGTTCGGGCGGCCGAGAATGGCAAAGCGAATCGGGCGTTCTTCACGGCGTTCACCACGCACAGGTGTGGGGAGCACTGCAATGACTTCGTCCATGAGCGAGAGACAGGCGTAGCCCGTGAGCGCACTGATGGTACGCGGAAGCCCAAAACCAAGCTTCAGGAATTCGTAGCTTTCTTGACGGTCGGCACCGTTTTCGCTCTTGTTCGCGACAAGAATCACCTTCTTGTCGAGTTTGCGGACCATGCGCGCAAACTGTTCGTCGAGTTTGGTAATGCCCACGCGGACATCGACCATGAAGAGCACCAGGTCAGCCTCTTCGACGGCGTTAAAAATCTGGGTGCGCACGCTATCGGCGAGCACATCGATGGAATCGTCCGGCAAGAAACCGCCAGTATCGACCACCGTAAATTCATGGCCCTTGTAATTCGCATTCTGGTAATGGCGATCGCGGGTCACGCCATCGCGGTCAGACACGACAGCGGCGCGACGCCCCAATATGCGATTAAAGAGCGAGGACTTGCCCACGTTCGGGCGCCCTACTATACATACGATAGGTAATTTCATCATATACAAATATAGGAATTTAGTGTTTAAATCCTAGATAACGACACAACTAATCCCAACACGAAATACTCCTAAGCTGACTAAAATCACAAAAAAATATTATTTTAAAGACGGATTGAAGATCATTCGTTAGGAGTGCCAATGGGAAACAACAAACTCTGGATAGCATTTTTAACCGTTGTCGGAATTTGCACGGCGTGGGCAAAACCGCTGTTCATCGGCTACTACCCCGATTGGGGAAAATGGCACAAGCCCGCCTACACCGTAGACAAGGTGCCGTACGAAAAGCTGACTCACGTGCTGTGGAGCTTTATCACGCCCGATACCGACGGAAGCCTGCGTGGCGATGCCGCAGACGACCCGAGCGCCCTCGACGAAATGGTCGCACTCGGACATGCCGCAGGGACGAAAGTCATCGTCTCGCTCGGCGGTGGCGGGCAGAGCGAAAACTTCGTGCCCGTCGCATCGGACGACGCGCTCCGCCAAAAGTTTATCGCGAACCTCGTGAAGTTCGTTGCCGACCACAACCTGGACGGCCTCGACATGGACTGGGAATGGGAATACAACCCCGTACCCGATGCCGACACCATCGCCTACAACAAACTGCTCACAGAGCTCCGCGCCGCACTTCCCGAAGGCAAAACGCTCTCAGCTGCGCTCCCCTGCTCACAATATTACGGGAAATACTTCACGCCCGAAGTCCTCGTGAAGAACCTGGACTGGTTCGGGTTCATGACCTACGACATCACCGGCGACTGGGACGAAAAAGCCATGTTCGATTCGCCGCTCTACCCGCACAGCGGCTACACCACCTGGTCGTGGGAACAGACCCGCGACTACTGGAAAAAACGCGGCGTCCCCACCGAAAAGATGGTCTTCGGAATCCCCTCGTTCGGATTTGAATTCAAGGGCGCAACGGGCCCCGGCACCGATTTTACCAAGGGTTCAGCCAAGCAGGTCCCGTACAAGGACATCGTCGCGAATTCCGAATGGGAATTCTTTTTCGACAGCGTCTCCGTGTCACCTTACGGCGTATCAAGTACCGGATACGTGACCTTCGAAGACCCGCATTCTTCTGCCGTCAAGAGCCGCTGGGTCAAGGATAACGGCTACGCGGGCATCATGGTGTGGGAAGTTTCGCACGACTACATCGAAGGGGTCGGGAACCCGATCCTCGACAGCATCGCGGTCGTTTTGCGCGACGGTTCCACCGACGCAATTCCATACGCCCGCAAGATCCGCACCACATCGCAGCCCCGGGCGCAAGGCACCTCAGGCAAGCAGGTAGACGCCCTCGGCAAAAGCGTGAAAGGCAAACCGAAGTTTATCCGTATTTTCGAACCTTAAAAGATTCATTTTTTACTTGACTTAAGCCATTCAACACGATAGATTTAGAGTAACGGGTATTCCCGACAGGAGTGTGTATGGTGAAAAACTTGATAATCGCAGGTAGCGCGGTTGCCTTTTTGGTAACTGCATCATTCGCGGCGGACCGTTCCGTTGCCCTCAACAAAGAAATCGAGACGCTTGAGCCCATGAAGGGTATCGTGTTCTGGCCCGACCAGGCCAAGAGCCAGAAGGACCTTCAAAAATCAATTTCGCTCGAATTCTCGTACTGCCTCCCCTGCGCCGTGGTGAAGGGCAAGACCGACGACAAGATTAACTACGACTGGAGCAGCTTCGAAAAAATGCTTGACGATATCGCGAGCCGCGGGCACCAGGCCATCGTGCGTTTCCGCATCGAGTACCCGAGCGCAACCATCACGAACGCATCGGGCTGCACCGAGAAGGTAAAGGGCGCCACCGCAGTCCCCAACTACATCAAGGCAAACAAGTCCTACACCGAGACGTATTCCGAAGACCCGGGCGGCGACGGCCCCACCTACTACGCCGACTGGAGCAACAAGGAACTCCTGTGGTTCTACAAGCAGTTCTACACAGACTTTGCCGCAAAATACGACAAGGATCCGCGCATCGCCTTTGTGCAGGCGGGTTTCGGGCACTGGGGCGAATACCACATCTACGGCACCAAGCTCAATTTCGGAGTCAACTTCGCTACCAAGGATTACCAGGCCGAATTCCTGACGCATCTTGATAGTTTGTTCAAAGAGACCCCATGGAGCATCTCCATTGATGCGGCAGACAACAACTACACGCCCGTCGCAGGCAACAAGACCTTGCTCGGGCTCAATTTCGGGCTGTTCGACGATTCCTTCATGCACAAGGAACACGATATCTCGCAGGGCAACGGCGACAACGAGCGTAACTGGCGCGACCTGGGTACGGATCGCTGGAAAACGGCTCCCGGCGGAGGCGAAATCAGCTACTACACCGAAAAGGACCAGCGCGAGTTCCTGAACCCGGCAGGCCTTTACGGAGTCACCTGGGAAGATGCCGCCGCCAAATACCACATGACCTACGTGATAGGCAACGATGCGCCCGAAGGCAGTTACGCCACCAAGGAGCGTGTGTACGAGGCCAGTTCCTATGCGGGCTACAAGTTCGAAATCACGGGCTATGCGGTCAACAAAATTTCTGCAGCCGTGCGCGTGAAGAACATCGGCATCGCACCGCTTTACCACAACGCCTACGTGACCGTGAACGGCGTGCGCAGCGAAAAATCGCTCAAGGGCCTCCTCCCCGGCGAAGAAGCGACCTTCACCGTCGCGGGCCTCACAATCGGCGATAGCGAAACGCCCGAACTCACCATCACCGGCGACAAGCTTTTGAAAGGCGCGACCATCCCCTACAAGGCAAACCTCAGCGCCAGCGCCGAAGTCATCGAAGGGCTTATCGACGAGGACGGCCCGACCGCAATCGCGGGGACTCGCAACCTAAATTCCGGCAAAAACGACCTCGGCAAGACCCGTACAGACAAGCGAACCGACCTCAAGGGTCGAAGCGTACCGGGCAAGGCCGCACACGGGGCGTATTATCCGAAAAAAGTAAAATAGCCGAAACCAAGGCACTATTCACGCTTTTTCAGCATCGCCATAATGCTGTGGTACGCCTGCGTGCATTCAATCTGCATAATGGTGGTGATTTTGTTGCCGCCATCTTTTGAAGATGCGCCACAGTGGAAAAGCTTCTCGCTTTTCAGTCCGTAATCCAGAAAGATGTAGCGGTCATGAAATTTGTCCTTTGTCTTGTTCATGGCAAACTTTACATCGGGGCGTGCGGCAAGAAAATCTTTCTTCATCTGTTCCGTCAGGGTTTCAAAACTGCGATTATCACTATAGATTGTCACAGAGACCCCCTTTGCAATTTGGCGTAACAGGTCAAGAGTCTTCACGCCGATATAGTCATCGATAATCGTAATGGATTTCTTCGCCATGCCGTAAATCTGCGTATAGGCAATGTCGGCGTCCAGCCGCTGCCCATTCAAAATCAAGAAATGCTTGTAGGTACTCGGATCGACAAAATTTTTCATGACTTTCTGGAGATCTATATTCATCTTGCTGAACTCGCCACGCATTTCATGTACCTCGCCAGAAAGAACCTTGACATCAGCCGATACATCAGCGATATCCCTTGTGTTCTGGGCTGTTTGCAACGCCAGCGGAGTGACTTCCAATCCATTGAGCAGAAAGCCTTCAGATACAGCATAATCTTTCAGCAGTTTAAAAAGGCGGATGAGCGCCTTGCTCTGTATCGTCGCCTGTTCGCCTTTGAGGACGGTCATGAGCATGTAGATGCCCTGCTCGGTAAATGCGTAGGGCATTTTTCTTGTTCCGCCCCGGTTTGATATCAAAAATTTTGATATCAAACCTGCGAATTCCGTTTGCGTTATCTGAAAGCGGAAATCATCGTCAAACTTTTCAATGTTGTTTTTTACCTGTTGGTTGAAAGCCCCGGTGCTATATCCGTAAATCTCCGCCAAGTCGACGTCAAGCATCACCTTGACCCCGCGGATAGTGTAGATCCGTGACTTAAGCATGTTCTCGTCTATCAAGGAAAAGCCCGGTTCCACTGCGACCAGTCCCCTATTTTTCTCTTTTTTCGCCATTTTTAGTTCCTTTTAAAAACAAAAAAAGACCGTTCCGCTTATGCGGAAACGATCCTTAATACCACCCTTTCTGGTGTTTGGCAAGGAATATACAAAAAGGAGGGCGGGAAAACAAGTACTTTGTCTATCCCTAACGCCAGTTAGGAGCGGAAACTCTAAATTTTACAAGATTTTATGGTTTTAAATCATCTATTTTAACGCTAGTTTCGACTCGCTTGTAAGTTCGTTTTTGCATTCCTTTGGCCGGTCCTTTTTTGATAGTATCCAAACGGACTGCCTCAAAAACACCGAGGAAACGAACTTCGTCTATTCCGAAATTATTTCGAACATGCATAAATACAATTCTTTTTGCCCTATTTTCATTCCATGGTCCATCTGGAATATTTTTGGTATTGCATTTTTCCATTTCCTTTGGAATTTCTTCTATGATTGATCCATCTTCGTTTAATGTATTTTTCCAGCCATTTCTTGTTATCACGGTTTCATCGTCCAATTGCATAGCCAAATACGGACACCATAACATATAAGAATTGTTTAACTTGACGAAGCCCCTGCCAAGATTTGTAACAGAATGACCAACAATGTTGTATATTTCTGTTATTCCCTTATAAGTAACACCATCATTTACATCAAATACGCCTTTTGAAAAGACTTCCTTCTTTCGCGTTTCTTCGTTTTTCCAGGATAATTTTTTATTATTTCTCTTTTCGTATTCTTCAATCAGTTTCTTGATTTTTTCGACCTTGTCATCAATCTGTGCATTTACGTTTTCGATTGTTTTTAATGTCTTTTTATCCTTACCAATTTTTATTCTATCTATTTTGCAATTAACTGCATCTAGAATATCATTTGCTCTATTGGCATCTAATTCCTGATTTGATTGCTTTTCATGTGCGGGCTCGTCAACTTCAATGCCATAATTTAATTGAGGGAAATACAAATCTAATAAATAATATTTTCTGTTATCCGAATTAGGATAATTTGGATTTCTTACATATTTTTGAGTCATTGGAATTAAATCTGGATTAGCAACTTTGGCATATATCGCATTTATTACAAAATTTTCGTATTTTTTTCCATTTGTTCGTCGATTAAGCATTAAAGCCAAATACTCAAGTTTATCCATTTTGAAACTCCTTTGCCAAATAGACTGAAATACATTTTTGAACTAACATCTAGAGAGAATATAGGTTAAATTTTTAGAAAAAAAACAAATAATTGTCTTATAAAACGTTTGTTTTTATAAAAAAACGTTTTATTGCCATTTATTGACACTATAAGAAATGTATATTATAAAGCAGAAATAGCGAGTTTTTCATGAAAATCGACATAAAATCATCCGAAGACTTTATAAGGTTGGCCAAGGAAGCGATAGACCAAGAAAACTCGGGAATGGCTAAAGTTCCTTCAAATCAAACTGACCCAAGAAATATTCCCAGAGACGGAGCGGAATCAGCATCACTTGCAGCTATGCATTTTTTGTCTTTTTTGTGTAAAAAAGTGAGCATTCCTAACTTAGATTCAATCTTTAATGACATTTGTCATGTAGGCACATCGTTTATCACTGCCATGGAAGATGGCGGAAGATACTATAGCGGAATTTATAGTCTCAATCGGATCATTCAACTATCCCAGGAAAACAACAAACTAGCAGACCTTCCTAGCTTTCAGAGAGCATTTCCTACCATAGAGAGACAGAGGCAATCATCAATCCAATATTTTAGCAAGCATATAGATGGAGTCATCCGTTTTTTGCGAAATCAACTAACTTTTGTTTCTGAACCACACTCTATCAACCCCAATCAACTCAATCCAAGGGACATTCCTTGCGAAAACGCTAGAGAACTTGAAGAAGCGGGTTATAAAATTCATGAACTTTATTGCAAGAAAGCACAAATAACAGACCCAAAGTCTTACATCACTGAACCCTGTTTTCAGCAAAAGTTCTTGTTTCCTGCAATGGATGCTGGAATAAAATACAAACAATGCATACATTGTCTCAATAAAATAATTGAACTATCGCAAACAAATGATACCCTTGCAAATCTCACCGAATTTAAAGAAGCCCTACCAACCATAGAGGAATTGAGAGAAACGACCATCAAAGCCTTTCATTTCCACATAGATGCTGTTGATGTCTTCTTACATAAGCAATTGACACTGGTTTCTCAACTGTAAGGTTATTGTCTTAGCTTTTGCAATTTCAGGGGTTTTAGGGGCGTAGCCCCTAGGCGAAAGGGTAGCGGATGATACGGCTAGATGGCGGGTTCCTTCGACTATCGCTCAGGACAGGCTCTGCCCGCCATGACGACGTAGCAGGAGCGAGGGGAAGGCTTTCCCCTTTCAAATAATCAAAACTAGATTCTTCGACTCCGAACCTTGCGGTTCTCCGCTCAGAATGACACAATAAGGGCGTTTTTCGGTAGCATTTCTCTCGTCTCTCGTCTCTCGTCTCTCGTCTAAATACTATCTTTGTGCCCACTATGGAAACTCGTTACAATTCTAAAGATGTGGAAGCCCGGTGGCATAAGACCTGGGCAGAGAATAACAGTTTTGCACCCAGCGGAAAGGGCGAACCGTTCTCGGTCGTGATTCCGCCCCCGAACGTTACCGGCGCGCTCCATCTGGGACACGCACTCAACGATACGCTCCAGGACATTTTGGTACGCTACCGCCGCAAGACGGGCCGCGACACGCTGTGGATTCCGGGTACGGACCACGCGGGCATCGCCACGCAGGCAGTTGTCGAAAAGCGCCTTTTCCAGGACGAACACAAGACCCGCCACGACATCGGCCGCGACGCGCTGGTGGAACGCATCTGGAAGTGGAAGGACGAATACGAAGCCCGCATTACGAAGCAGCTCAAGAGCCTGGGCGTCAGCTGCGACTGGAGCCGTCAGCGCTTCACGCTGGACCCGGTCTGCGCGAAGGCCGTGCGCCACGCCTTCTTCAACCTGTTCAAGAAGGGCCTCATTTACCGCGGCAAGCGCCTGGTGAACTGGGATACCAAGCTCCAGACCGCCGTTGCCGACGACGAAATCTACTACGAACACGTGAAGGGCCACTTCTGGACGTTCAAGTATCCCCTGGCCGACGGTTCGGGATTCATCCCCGTTTCAACGACCCGTCCGGAAACCATCATGGGCGATACCGCCCTCGCCGTGCACCCGAACGACGAACGCTACGCGCAGTACATCGGCAAGATGCTCAAGGTGCCATTCGTTGACCGCGAAATCCCGGTGATTGCCGACGCCATCCTCGTGGACAAGGACTTCGGTACGGGTTCCGTGAAGGTGACTCCCGCACACGACCCGAACGACTATGCGACGGGCCTGCGCCACAAGCTCCCGATGATCAACATCATGAACGATGACGGCAGCCTGAACGAGAACGCCGGCAAGTTCCAGGGACTCAAGGGCCAGGCCGCCCGCGACGCCGTGGTGGCTGGTCTCGAAGAACTCGGACTTTTGATCAAGGTGGAAGACCACGAAATGGATGTGGGCCACTCTGACCGTTCCAAGACTGTGATCGAGCCGTACCTCAGCGACCAGTGGTTCGTGAAGATGGACGTGCTCGCCGAAAACGCGATGAACGCCGTGAAGTCGGGCGAAATCAAGATTATCCCGGAACGCTACGCCAACAAGTACCTGGACTGGCTCGCCGAAAAGCGCGACTGGTGCATCAGCCGTCAGCTCTGGTGGGGCCACCGCATTCCTATCTGGCATACCGACGCTAGCGAAGACGAACTGAAGGCCGCATTTGCCGGCCGCGACGACATCTACTTCTACAAGGCCGAAAACGGCGGCTACCTGGTGTGCAGCCAGGAAGAAGACCTGAAGCCCGACGCGGTGCCGGGTCACGAACTCAAGCAGGAAGAAGACGTGCTCGACACATGGTTTTCCAGTGGACTCTGGCCGCACTCCACCATGGGCTGGCCGGAAAACACCGACACGCTCAAGCGCTACTACCCCACCAGCGTGCTCGTGACGAGCCGCGACATCATTACGCTGTGGGTCGCCCGCATGGTGCTCTTTAGCCAGGAAAACATGGGCACGGTCCCGTTCCACACGGTGTACATCCACCCGAAGATTCTGGACGGCAATGGCCAGACCATGAGCAAGTCCAAGGGCAACGGCGTGGACCCGATGGATATCGAAGAGAAGTACGGTACCGACGCTCTCCGCTTTGTGATGGCAAGCCTTTGCACCGACAACCAGGACGTGCGCCTGCCGGTGAAGAAAGAAAAGCAGCCGGATGGCCGCGAAATCAACACCAGCGAAAAGTTCGAAATCGGCCGTAACTTCAGCAACAAGCTGTGGAACGCCTGCCGCTTCCTTTACCCGCAGCTCGAACAGGCCGGTGCGCTTGCCGCCGAACTCCCGATGGACAAGAGCCTGTTCGCCTTGGAAGACAAGTGGATCTTGAGCCGCCTGCAGACAACCATCAAGGACGCGACCCGCATGCTCGAAGAATACCATTTCGCCGAACTCGCCGGGTTCCTATACCGTTTCGTGTGGGACGACGTCTGCTCCAGCTACTTGGAAATCAAGAAGGCCGTGATCAACAACGAGACGCTCACCGCCGAGAAGAAGAACGCCATGGCCATCCTCAGCTACGTGCTGAAGAACGTACTTGACCTGTTGCACCCGGTGATGCCGTTCATTACCGAAGAGCTCAACAGCATCCTGTTCCAGGGCAGCGAAATGGTCATCAGCCGCGCATGGCCCAAGGCCGACGAATCGCTCATTGACGAACAAATCGAAGCCGCATTCGACCAGGCATTCGCCGTGGTGGAAAGCGTGCGTGGCGTGCGTGGCCGCTACAACGTGAGCCCCGCCACCAAGCTCAGCGCCGTGGTGAGCGTGGACGACGCCGCAACGGAAGCAAGCGTGAAGGACTGCATGGCAATCATCACCGAACTTTCGGGTCTTTCTGACCTGAGTGTTGCCGTGAAGGCCGTGAAGCCGAAGTTCAGTGCCAGCGCCGTGGTGCCCGGTGGCGAACTCTACATCCCGCTGGAAGGAATCCTCGACCCGGCAGCAGAAATCGCCCGCCTCGAAAAAGAAATCGAAAAGGCCAAGGCATTCGCTGCCAGCATCGAGAAGAAGCTTTCGAACAAGAAGTTCGTCAGTGGCGCTCCCGAGGCGGTAGTCAACGCCGAAAGGACGAAGCTCGCTACGCAGCAAGACATCATTGTGAAAAATGAGGCTGCGCTGAAGGAACTGAAGTAAGCCTCCACTCGTCATCCCCGCGAAGGCGGGGATCTCCCAAGCAATTTAAAAGAGGTGTTCCTAACGGAACACCTCTTTTTTTTATTAACTTATCGTTATTAAGCGTTCCATTTTGATTATTTGCTTTTTTCCAATATTTCCTTCAATAATTTTTTATAATCATCAAATTTGGGCTTTGTCGCCGAGTAGTGGGGCAAATAGAAGACTTTGTATCCATCTTTTTCAATAGTCTGCTTTAAAAAATTTTCCGTATCACGACCAAGAGCTATCAAGCATGGCTTTTTCGCCCCACAAAGAAGCACAATCTCCCTTTTGAGCGTATCAATATGTCTTTCAAGTAAAGTTCTATTTTTCTTGTATTTATTCACCCTTTCCTTAGCCGTCTTCGATTTGTCATTTTTGATTAAATCTGTAATATAAGACCCTTCAGCAATACTTCCTAGAATTGCATAGCGAAGCTTGTGATCCCTACCGTACTCGTAGCTACTATGAAAATTTGACCAACAAACATTCTGTTTATGACCAGTTTTACCATCATGCAACGAAGACCCGTTAAATGCAACAAAAACAAATTTTGTTTTTATTTTCTTTATCAACTTTTTCTCATCTTTTGCCCAATTCATAGAGCCAACATTTTCTCTTGATTTTGGATTTCCGCAAGCTTTATCCCAGAGTACCCAGCTAGCAAGAGATCCAAATTCCTCTTTCAAAAGTTGATATTTATCCATTGATATACTCATAACTTTACCTCATTATTGATTTGGTTATCCAACATATTCATACATTTCAAATATATACCATAATTTACAAAGCAAACAGAAAAATGTTTTTTTTGCGTTAGGGATAGTGACCCCTTGGGCGGAGACCTGCGTAGCAGGGCTCCGTTTTAGGAGGCGGGCGACAAGCGAAGGCGACAGCCCCTAAAATATAACCCGACCCACGAAGTGGGGAACGCCCTTACAAGTAAGCCAAGTATCGCGACCAAGCTTACTTGGACATGATTGAGGCTACCCTTAAAGAGCAGAAGTAATCCAGATTCCGGCTCGAGGCCGGAATGACGTTCATACAAATTCAAAAGAGGTGTCCCACAAGGGCACCTCTTTTTGCATTCATCTATTTTCCGAATAAATCCGAATGTGAACCAGTCGCAGTCGCCGAAAGAATCAATTCGTCATTAAATATCTGATACATCAAAAGCCAATCCGGCTCAATATGACATTCTCTAAAATCGGACAAAGTTCCAACCAACTGATGATCTCGATTGTTAGGCGGAAGTGGTTCACCTTTCGACAACTTATCCAGTACAGCGATTAATTTGTTTAAGTCTTTGCCGCGCTTTTTCATGACCTTGACGTCATGTTTCATGCGGCTTGTGTACTTAATTTGGAACAAAGGCTATTCCTCCAGCATAGAGGCAACAGCATCTGCAGCCGTGGCGTAAGGGCCATGGAGATTCTTGCGACTACGTGTATCTTCAATAGCCTTTTCCAAGGATAAGTCCTCGGGTGTATGACGGACTTCAAAAGGAATCCCTTTACGCTCAATGGCAAAAGTCAAGAATATGCGGATAGCCGTAGAGGTATCCATACCGAGAGACTGGAACAAGTCGTCCGACTTCTTTTTCAGGTCATCATCGACCCTCATTTGCAATGTAGCCATAATCAAGCTCCTTTTTCCATAAATATACATTATTCATAAGCACAAGTCAATAAAATTGTATAAAAACGTATTGACAAATCAATACTGCATCAATCAAAAATTTCATTACAACGGACTCTTTTTAATAACTAGGTTCCTTAAATTTTTCAGTTTCACGGCACTTGGGGTCGTCGTAAAAAATCGCGTATCGGATCGCCCAGGGTCGTCGTTCATCCTCTGGCGTTCGATAGTCTGGCATATGAATAAACTTCCTTCCATCGAAATCCAAGTAAGCGTTCATACAAAGTCTTCGTTCTCCATTCCAAAGAGCTTGAATGGAAACAATTTCACCATGCTTTATCGTATATTCAATTTTCAAGGTTTGATAAGCAATTCCCTTATTATACCAAACAATTTCATCAGCTGGAGCATTTCCGTCAATATATACTTTGTAAGAGAAAAACTCTCCTTCTTTTCGAATTCCATTTTCCGGAACACGATATTCTTGGTCCAAGACAAAGCGATACGAAACAATTCTTTTGGCAGTCTTTGTTTGATACGCCACGACCTGAAAATCTTTGGGAGAAACTCCATCAGGGAGATTTCCGACAACAGTAAGAATCGTATCCATCAAGTCAATCCTTTGTGGAGCCATTCCAGAATGACTCGACTGCACAGAATTTGATGTTCCCGTACAAGCAACTAGAAACGCAAGCAAAAAGAAGAAAACAATTTTCATTTCACCTCAACAACCCAGTCTGCAAATTCATCACCCGATGTTCTCAAAATAGGCAGTTCCTTGGATTCATTATCGGAGAGAAGAATCGCCTTAAAAACTTGAGACGACTCATCACAAAACATCTTTATGGTTCGGTATGGAACACCCTCTTTGTGCCACACCACAAAATATCTATCACGACTATTATCACCCCAAGAACTGCCAGGCTTACAAGACCTTGGCCCATACCGATAAAATTCTATTTGACGAGTATTTCCATCATAATTCAGAGCGTGCCAATGAACATTTTTATTTTCTAAAGGACAATCTCCACTAAAACAATCTCTTTGAACGTAGGCAACAACAGATTCTTTTTCAATCGGGGCATTTTTAGGCAAGGATTCATTAACACGTATTAAATGGCTTGGATAGGTACAAGCCGTAAAAAGCAAAGCAACAAGCAACAACAATAAAAATTTCATCACAAATAAATATATATATAGCATGGACCGTGCGGGGGACGTCCAAACAATAGAGGCTTTCAATCCGTCCAAAATCACACTTTTTTGCGCACCCCTTAAATTGCGGGTTATTTTTACTATTTTCTAGAGATGGATTAAAAGGAGAAAAGAGTATGGAATTCACCAAATTTCTATTTGCGGGCGCATTTTGCGCATGCACCTTAGCCACAAGCCTACATGCGACAGAATGCAGCTACGAGCCCCCCGTCAGGGAATCAGGAAGCACCGGAGCTTATTTTGAATACCCAGCAGTATCTCTCTATCTATTCGAGGGCAGCTACCTGGACCTCTCCAAGATGGATCAGCGCGATCCCACTGTAAAGAACGTTTCCGGCACCGACACGATATGGATGTACAGATCCGAGCTGGACTCAACCATGATCGTAATCGCTTCCGAGAAGGTGGTCAAGGTGGCGCGCGTCGCCTATTCCGACAACCAAGACGACTTCGTTGATTCGCTCTTCAGCGTGCATCACGACGCCGTATTCAAAGACGAGTTCGCACGGTTGCAAAAGGCGGGCGTTTTCAAGGGCACGGCGGAACAGGCGGATTCCCTGGTGAACCATGTTTTTGAACTCTGCGGTAGATAC
Organism: Fibrobacter sp. UWOV1; assembly: GCF_900142495.1. Classification (NCBI taxonomy): domain Bacteria; kingdom Pseudomonadati; phylum Fibrobacterota; class Fibrobacteria; order Fibrobacterales; family Fibrobacteraceae; genus Fibrobacter; species Fibrobacter sp. UWOV1. Next base: position 605,125 of record NZ_FRBA01000001.1, read on the forward strand.
TATTGGAAAGAAGGAGGCTACTCCGGCTGCGAATTCAATCCGCCCGAATTAAGACGGAGAAACGACGGTAAGGATATCGACAAGGCTGATGTACCGCTAGCAAGCTCGGCTGTGGCCGGAATACACGCCTTCCTCCTCGACACGCTGAACTTCTGCCCAGATTACAGGTTCGCGGCAGACACTATTACAACCACAATCGCCCCGAAGTTTTCACAAGCGAACGCCAGTTTCACGAAGCTCAGCCAGAACCGCTACCAGATTGCAGGCGCTAGGCCCAACTCCCCGTACAAGGCGTTCAGCCTGAACGGTCAACTGATCGAAAGCGGCATCTTGAATAACGGCGTGTTTTCAGCAAAAAAATTGCCCGTCATTCTGATGCTGAACGACGGGCGAAGCATTTACTTGAAAGACTAGTCGAGTTACAAGCACACAAACTTGCGCATGCTTGCGAACGTCGCCAAAATGCTCAACAGCACCGACACGGCAAGCGTTACAACAGGCACGAAAAGCCCGCTCAAGAAGGCCTCGTGACCGAGTTGCACCAAAAGGAGCAGCGGCACTATCAAGAATAAAGTAATATGCGTCGCCGCACGCACCGTACGTACGCGTAGCGATACAATCAAGGCAAACGAGGTCGTAAGAAGCACCGCCGAAAGCGCTCCGAGGACGGACGCCACCGCCACTTGCGTCGAAATTTCGGAGTGCGAGGCCCAATAACCGAGCTGTGCCAGAATCGCAAACACCACCGGGAACGGAAGGATTGCCAAAAGCTTGCCCCAAAAAAGTTTTGCAGGAGCGATCGGAGCAAGTTGCAAAAGTTCAAGGGAATTGCGTTCGCGTTCGCCCGCAAAGGTATCGCCTGCAAGGGGCGAGCCCATGGGCGCCATCAGGCAACCGAGCAAGAGCATCATGTAGCCTTCCATACCTTGCATAATCTGTCCGCCATAACGCGATACGGCAATGCCCTGGCTCGCCGCAAGAATCACCGGCGGGATAATGAACGGAATCCAGAAGCGCGGATCCCTAAAAATCAGTCGAAGTTCATGTTTGAATACGTGGAACATAGCAATTATCCATCAATAAATTTAGAAAATTCAAGAGTCCGCTTTTTCTATATTTGGGTCGCACAAAAAACAAAAAGAGGTCTTATGCCCGCACAAGGTGAACATAACAAGTGGATTGCCCTCGCCCTTTGCATTTTGCTCGGATACCTGGGACTGCACCGCTTTTACGAAGGTAAAATCTGGACCGGAATTCTTTGGCTGTGCACCGGAGGCCTCTGCGGCGTGGGCGTCGTTGTCGACGCGATTCTTATCGTGATGAAGCCGGAACACTACTAATTCGGAATTCAGAGTTCGGAATTCAGAGTTCGGAATTAAAAATTCTAGAACTAAGTATCGGGAATCAAATTACACATGAAACATTTATTCGTTATCGCGACGGGAAATCCTGGAAAGATTAGGGATTTTGCGCACATCCTTGGAACCGAGAACAAGGAATTCAAGACACTCAAGGACATCGGCTTTACAGACGATATCGTTGAAGATGGCGATTCATTCGAAGCAAACGCCATCATCAAGTCTAGTACAGTGGCCAAGTGGCTTTGCGAAAAGCATATCGAGGCAAGCGTGCTTGCCGACGACTCCGGCTTGGAAGTATTCGCTTTGAACGGCGAACCGGGCATTTACAGCGCCCGCTACTGCGGCTACCATGGCAACGACCAGGCAAACAACGACAAGCTCATGCAAAAGCTCGAGGGCGTCAAGGACCGCACCGCCCGCTACTTCTGCGCACTCTCTTACCAGAAAGTCGGCGAAGTCGACGGCAAGTGGACCGTGACCGAGCCCAAGATTTACGAAGGCGAATGCCGTGGACAAATCAACTTTGCCCCCGTTGGCGACATGGGATTCGGCTACGACCCGCTATTCGTTCCCGACGGATTCGACCGCACCTTCGCGCAGATGGAACTTGCAGAAAAGAAAGGCATCAGCCACCGCGGAAACGCCATCCGCGCCATGAAAGCGGATTTAGAAGCCAAGGGCTAGAAATAAAAAAAGCCGATGCTGACGACTTCAAAAACAAAAAAGTCCCCGAGCGGGGACTTTTTTCATGCGATAGAGCCGAGCGGTCTCACGTGAGCAAAAAAGCGACCCGGTGTTAACGGGTCGCGTTTGCGAGAGCGAGGCGATATCACATTCTTGTTTATGCAATAAAGCCGAGCGGTCTCATTAGAACCAGCGCCAGGTCAGGCCGAAGAGCACCATGCTCTTGTACTGCGTGTCTTCGTCGAGATCCCAGTCGTAGGCCATGTCGAAGCCAACCTGGAGTTCAACAAGCGGTGCAATCATCACAGAGAGCAAGTTTTCCCAAAGGCCGTCGATCTTTTCGACACCTTCGAAGTTGCAGAAGGCCCACAGACGGGTCTTGAAGCTCACGATGTCAGAGAAGGCATACTTGGCTTCGGTGATAGATTCGAGACCGGGTTCGTCACGGAACTTTTCAAACTTTTCGGTATCCTTGTCGTCGGCGTAGCCGTAACCATTAGAAATGGTCATGCGGTTAGCAAAGCCGAGACGCTGAGAGAAGTTGTCGTTCGGAACGTAAGCAAGACCGGCAAGCTGAGTTTCGTAGGCCGGATCCATGAAGCTGGAAATTGCCTTCTTGACTTCGTTGCCATCTTCGTCTTCGCTGTATTCGTAGCCAGCCATGAACTGAGTTTCGAAACGGTTACCAATGTAGGGCTTCAGAACTTCACTCAAATTGAAGTCAAGCATCGATTCCCAGAAGAGTCGGTCGTTGGACTTGCGCTTACCCACGCCCTTAGTCCATGTCTGACCGAGATCGATATCGATGAGGTTACGCCAGTTGGCGACCTTCCACTTCCCCTGCACGTCGGCATCGTAGGTCACGAGCCAAGTGTAGTTGGAGGTACCGTCCTTCTGCCAGTTGCTGAAGTTGTACCAGTTATAACGAACAGCTGCGACAACGTCGGCAGTCCAGTTTTCCGGGAGAGCCCCTTCGAACATGCCACCTTCAGCCATTGCAGGAGCGGCAAAAGCGCAAGCAAATGCGCAAGCCTTGATAAGTGATTTCATCTTCATATTGATTCCTTTTTTGTGGTCCGCGCTACGGCGGACCGAGTTTTATGCGAAACAATATAGGAATAAAAACAGGTTTTTGCGAGTACAACTGTATGTTTTGTCTATATTTGGGCTATGTTTCGCACTGTTTTTAGGTCCCTGTTTTTTTTAATCCTTTTTACTGCTGTACTTAGCCATGCCGGAGACTGGCGTTTTAGCGCTGGCGCAGGCCTACGCAACCAAACACCCGTCGTTCTGATTGGAGGCGTCGGCTACAACAACTTGATGGTCTACCTGCAGGGAATGGGTATGAACAAAGGCGAGAACCACTTTTGGTGTGGCTACCGCGGCAGCGTGCTCTGGACCTTCTTTAAAGAACTCCCCTTCCACTTTGACGCAGGCCTTGGCATTGGCTACGAATACTCCGAAGCCCCGAATAAAATGCACCAGGCGATCAACAAGGCAAACGAAGGTCGCTACACGTTCCCCTACAACTACAAAGAATCGGCAGAGCTTTCGCTTGAACTATGGACGCACCTTTATGGCGTGTACACACAAATTAGCGTGCCAATCAACCGCTACCGTGAACACGACGTAAAAAAGCTCCTGTGGGGCGCTGGATACATGTTTGAATTTTAGTAGGAAGTAGACAGTAGAAAGTAAAAAAATCCCCCGGTTTTAAACCGAGGGATTTTTTTCGAATGTCGTGGCTTAATTCCGTGAACGGAAAAGGCTCGTATTAACGAGCCTTTGCAGTGAGAGCGAGGCGATATCACATTGACTTGAATGCGATAAAGCCGAGCGGTCTTGTTATTTTTTCGGGAGCACGACCGGCTTGCCGAAGTCGACGTTGGTCTTGTTGCCGAGCAACAGGGCACGCGTCTTGAGCGGGAGGCCGAAGCAGCGGATGAAGCCCGTTGCGTCCTTCTGGTCGTACATGTCCACATCGGTGAATCCGCCGAGGCCCATGTCGTAGAGGCTGTAGGGGCTCTTGATGCCGGCCGGAATGATGTTGCCCTTGTAAAGCTTGAGGGTCACGTCACCGGTAACAACCTTGTTGACTTCGGCGAAGAAGGCGTCCATAGCCTGGCGGAGCGGAGTGAACCACTGGCCATTGTACACGAGGTTCGCATACGTCATAGACATCTTCTGGGCTTCGAACAAAGTTTCCTTGTCGAGCACGAGCTGTTCAAGGCATTCGTGAGCCTTGTACAGGAGCGTGCCACCCGGAGTTTCGTACACGCCGCGGCTCTTGAGGCCAACGAGGCGGTTTTCGACGATGTCCAGGAGACCGCAAGCATTCTTGCCGCCAATCTTGTTCAGGTATTCGAGGAGTTCGACAGCACCCATCTTCTTGCCGTCGATAGCCACCGGATTACCCTTATCGAAGGTAATCGTCACGTGGTCAGCCTTGTTCGGGGCCTTTTCATACGTGTTGGTGTGCTTGAGGAATTCGTACTTGTGTTCCTGTTCCGGGAATTCCAGGACGCCACCTTCGTGAGAGAGGTGCCACAGGTTACCGTCTTCGGAGTAAATCTTCTTCTTGCTGATGCCGTTCAGCGGAATCTTGTGAGCGGCAGCGTAGTCGATAGCGTCTTCGCGGCTATGGAACGTCCACTTCGGGTCCTTCCACGGGGCGATGATTTCGAGCTTCGGGTTGAGTGCAGCGTAGGTCAGTTCGAAACGGACCTGGTCGTTACCCTTACCGGTAGCACCGTGAGCAACAGCGTAGGCGCCTTCCTTTTCAGCAATCTTCACCTGGTACTTGGCGATGAGCGGACGGGCGAAAGAAGTACCCAGGAGGTAGGTTCCTTCGTACTTGGCACCGGCGCGAACGGTCGGCCAAACGTAGTCTTCGAGGAATTCCTTCTTGAGGTCGAGAACGTAGCACTTGGATGCGCCAGTCTTCAAAGCCTTGTCTTCGAGGGCCTTAGCGTCCGGGAAGTCGTTCTGACCGAGGTCGGCGGCGAAAGCGATCACTTCGCAGTCGTAGTTTTCCTTGAGCCAGGGGATGATGATGGAAGTATCGAGTCCACCGCTATAAGCGAGGACAACCTTCTTCTTGGATTCTTTCTTAGCCATTTTTAGCGTCCTTTAAGAAAATTTTAGACAAGTCAAATATAGAAATAGACAAGAGACGAAAGACGAGAGACGAGAGAATTTTTACTGTTTTTTATTCGCTGAATTCTTTACCGTTGATTTCGAATCACTCTTTGCGTGGGGCTTTGCGGAAGCCTTCTCGGGCTTTTTGTCCAGGTTTTTAGCCGGGGCCTTTTCCATAGATTTTTCCGATGCCTTCGCAGCACCCTTAGCATCACCCTTCGCGGCATTCTTTGCGGAAGTGTCCTTTGGAATCGGAGCCATCAGCTGGCGCAGAGAATCCACCAGCACGCTGTCCTTCTTGGGGAACATGTTCTGGTAAATCACGGCGCGGCGCTTGGCCATGAACTGGCTTTCGCGCATGTGCGGGTGGTGCTTGCCCGGGCTTGCGAGCATGGCGGCCAAGTTGATTGCCTGGTCTACGCTGAGCTTGGCGCAGCTCTTCTTGTAATAGGTGCGGCAGGCTTCCTGGCAGCCAAAGATATCCTTGCCCCACTGAGCGTAATTCAAGTACAGTTCCAGAATGCGGTCCTTGCCGAGTTCATGTTCCATCAACAGGGCGTAGGCGAGTTCCTTGAACTTGCGATTGAAAGAGCGTTCACCGCTCAAGAAGAGATTCTTCGCGAGCTGCTGCGTAATCGTAGAACCTCCGAACTTGGTTTTGCCCGCCATCTGGTTTGCATCCAAGGCTTCGGCAATGGCACGAATATCAAATCCCGGGTGGAAGTAGAAGCCTGCATCTTCGCTTGCAATGACCGCCTTACGCAGGTACGGACTGATGGAATCGAGTGGTACGTAGGTATGCTTGATTTCGATATTCGGGTTGGAATCGCGCAAAGCTTCCATGTACTTGCTCATTTCGGGCTGAGTATCTTTCAGTTGCGCCACACCGTCGTAAATATCATAGCCGTAAATAAAGGCGCGGTACAAGGCGTAAGAGGCCGCCACCGAGAAAATCGCCGAATAAATAATCAGAATCAACAAGGCCTGGCGGATTATGAAATTGATCGTGCGGTAAAGCCACTTGAGTATAAGCCCGGTTATCCGCGCAAACCTAGTTCCTACGAACCACTTAAAAAAGTCCTTGACCTTACCAAAATACAGTTTCACTTTATCCATTACTTCTTTCCTCCGAACCAATCATTGATGTCTTCACCTTCTTTCATGGCCGTGGGCAAGTTTTCCATTCCTTCGCCTAAAATTACATTATGAACGCCCGCTTGTGTGAACAAGTTGCCTATATATTCCATGCCAGAACGGCCCGCTTCGTCGTGGTCCAGACAAAGTACCACATTTTTGTTTCTAAAAAGATTCAACCACTCCACTTTGAAGCTGCGGACACCCGGAATTCCGACCGCGTTAATCTTTTGTCCTAAAAAAGTGAGCGTATCCACGACACCTTCGCACAGGTAGACCCAGCCCGGCTTTTGGTCCAGCGCCACCATATTGTAGGGGTACGGCACCGTGCCGCGCAGATTGAGTTCCTTGGGGACTACCGTATTGTCAATCGCACGCGACTGGAAATAGAACGCCCTGCGTTGCGGGTCAAGATACGGGAAAATCAGCGGGTGCTTGTAGTAGCGCAAGTGGCCTTTGTCGTTAAAGAGACCCACGTACTTTAGCACCTCTTCGCCAAAGTCCGCCTTGAGGCTGTTGTTCACCTCTTCGTAGTTGGTTATCGTACGCAAAAGCATCTTGTCCCACACGGGCTTGTAGATGCGGCGGCGAGCGAGCCACTTGCCGGCAGTCGTGTTGTCGACTGGGCTTAAACGCTTGAGGAACGAGAGGATGATTTTCTTGCGGTCGTCTTCGGAAACGAGAGGAGGCTCTTCGGGTTCAGGCGGTGCCATTTCGGGTATACGAACCATAGCCGGACCCGGCGCATGCGAACGCGCAGCGGCGCTAGCGGCACGTTCAGCAATCTTCGTCATTTCTTTACGGGCAGAAGTAGGCACCAGGAACGGGTATTGCTCCATAAGCCAGTTGAGCGCCTCGGTAAAACTGCAATCCTTTACAACCTGCACCAACGAAATCACGTCGCCGCGGACATCGTCGCAAACCCAGCAACGGAACGTTCCACGTTCTTCGGAAATGGATACCGAAGGCGTTCGGTCGCCATGCGAATGACGCTGCGGAAAGAAACAACGGCATTTGCCATGGGATACTTCTACTCCTAGGCTCTGCGCGACGGCGGTAATCGAAATCGCCGACTTGAATTGTTTCAGTTCTTCGTTGGTCATGTTCGGTGAATTATAGAAAATCAGAGAGAATTGGCTATATTATCACTATGCAAATTCTTGAAAACGAACCGATGTGCAAGCACACCTCTTTTAAGGTGGGTGGAGCCGCACGCTATTACGTGAAGGCGGAAACCATACAGGACCTCCAAAGCGCGCTCAAAATGGCATGCGAAAAGGGACTTTCCTCCTTTATTTTGGGTAATGGAACGAATCTGCTTGTCTCGGACAAGGGTTTTGACGGCGTTGTCATTACGCTTGCCGGGGAGTTTTCAGAAATTCAGGACTTGGGGAACGGAGCGTTCAAAGTCGGCGCAGCTACCCCACTCGGCAGGTTCGCCCGCAGCGCCATAAAACTTGGTTTTGCAGGCATCCATAAGCTCGCAGGAATTCCGGGAACCTTAGGTGGCGCGATTTACATGAACGCAGGAGCCTACGGTCAAGAAATCGGCCCCTGCTGCACACAAGTCACCGTACTTGACTGCGACGGAAGCATTCGCGAACTTTCTAACGCCGACTGCGCCTTCGGGTATAGACAAAGTATTTTTTCGCTACGTCATTGCGAGGCAAAAAGCCGAAGCAATCCATTTGAAACAATTTTATCGGCCACATTCCAGCTGCCCGCCGCAAGCGCAGAAGGCAAGACTGCCGACGACCTCGAAGCGGAACTCGCTGAATGCATGGCCAAGCGCAAGGCAAGCCAGCCGTTGAACATGCCGAACGCAGGCTCCACCTTCAAGCGCCTCGAGCACGGCAGCGGCGACATGCCGCAACAAATCGCGCCGGGCTATTACATTGAACAAGCTGGCCTCAAGGGTTACCGCATCGGCGGCGCCGAAGTCAGCACCGTGCACGCAAACTTCATCGTAAACGCAGGCGGCGCTACCGCCGCCGACATCAAGCAGTTAAGCGAATTTGTTCAGCAAAAAGTCGCCGAGAAATTCGGCATTCAACTGAAGAGAGAAATAATCCTGTTAGGAAAATTTTAGAACTAATGTGGAGTGCGATACAATGAGAGATGTGGAATGAACGACCTCATTACTCTCCTCACATTTCACATCCCTAACCACTAATCACTATCAACTTCCTACTGTCTACCGTCTACTGTCTACTTCGTACTGTCTACTTCCAACTCTTTTTCAGGCACGGGGTCGTAGCGATTCAAGATTCGCGTAACGATGGCGTAAACAACACCGCCCGTGAGGCCACCTGTCAAGTCGGCCACCAAATCGAGCACGCTACTGTCACGGCCTTCGACAAAGCTCTGGTGGTATTCGTCGGTGCAACCGTACAAAAGCGCAAGCACGCCCACCACCAGCACGCGCAGCCACTGGCGTTTGGACCATTCGCCCCGAGTCCAGAGCATGGCGTAACAACCGGCAAGAGTCGCATATTCGCAAAAGTGAGCCAGTTTGTCCCAAACATGCGGAAAATCTTCAAGCTGTTCATTCGTCAGCGAAGAAATCTTAAAAATGATTGCCATGCAGAGCACGCAAGGCACGGCTCTAAAGAAGGGGTACTTGTCAAATAGCGATTCAAACATCTTAGGTATGAGGTCGCGCCTTTGGCGCTTTGAGGTATGGGCCCAAAGATAGAAAAAGAGAGCATCTTCAAAAGTCTACATTATTTCTAAATTTGAATCCATGAAAGCGATTACCCTGAAAGCCGGACGCGAAAAGTCCGCATTGCGTTACCACCCCTGGATTTTTAGCGGAGCCGTTGACGAAGTTATCGGCGACCCGGAACTTGGCGACACCGTTGAAGTTTACAGCTACAAGAGCGATTTTCTGGGTCTTGCGGCGTACTCGCCCAAGTCCCAGATCCGTGGGCGATTCTGGACGTTCGGCGAAAAGGCTAACATTGACCGCGAATTCTTTAGTGACTTACTGGACCGCGCGATCGCCGCGCGCAAGAGCCGCGGCTTTGACATCGAAGACAAGGAATCCGCTTTCCGCCTGATTAACGCCGAGAACGACGGCATCCCGGGCTGCATCATCGATAAGTACGCCGACATCTACTCCGTAGAAATCTTGGCCGCCGGCGCCGAAATCCATCGCGAAACGATTTATGAACTGCTTGCCGAAAAGACGCATTGCCGTGGCATTTACGAACGCTGCGATTCCGATGTACGCAAGAAAGAAGGCCTGCAGCTGCGCACCGGTTGCGTTTACGGCGAAGTGCCCGACGAGCCCGTCATCATCAACGAGAACGGAATCCTCTTCCCCATCGACGTGAAAAACGGCCACAAGACCGGTTACTACCTCGACCAGCGCGACGCCCGCCGCCGCATCGGAGAACTTTCCAAGGGCAAGAAGGTGCTAAACTGCTTCTGCTATACCGGCGGATTCGGGCTCTACGCTCTCCGCGGCGGTTGCGAAAAAGTTTATCAGGTGGATGTTTCCAAGGACGCTCTCAAGCTCGCCAAGGAAGGCATCATGCGCAACAAGCTCAGCACCGCCCACGCCACGCACGTGGAAGCCGACGTATTCCAGTACCTGCGCAAGTGCCGCGACAAGGCCGAGACTTTCGACCTCATCGTGCTGGACCCGCCCAAGTTCGTCGAAAGCAAGGACAACCTGCAGAAGGGCGCCCGCGGCTACAAGGACATCAACCTGCTTGCCATGAAGCTCTTGGCCGAAGGCGGCATGCTCGCGACATTTAGCTGCTCGGGCCTCATGGAGATGGACTTGTTCCAGAAGATTATCGCGGATGCCGCCGCCGATGCCAAGCGGCGCGTTCAAATCATTGAACGCTTCGGCCAACCCGCCGACCATCCCGTGAATACGGCATTCCCCGAAGGTCAGTACCTCAAGGGATTACTCGTACAGGTTGTTTAACCATTCTCTTAAAATAGAAGATGCCCGACTTAGTCGGGCATGACAGCGGGCTCGCGAAAGTTGCTATCTTACTTCTTGAACCGCCGGATTTCCGTGCGGTTCTTATTTTGCACCACGACGTGGTACATTCCTGGAGCAAGCGACTCTACATTGAGAACCGCTGAATGTTCCGCATGTTTACGCATGACTTCGCGGCCCTGTAAATCCAGAATGCGAACAGTCGCGCCATTCTTAAACGCACTTGCCGGTTCGACAAACAACTGGCCGTCAGCGTAATGGACCGATGTCCCGTACACGCTGGCATAGTTGCCTAGGTACGGAATTGCGGTCTTGCCGGTATCCGTAACAGACGTATCTTTCTTCGTCGTATCCTTCGAAGGAACAACATCGCCCTTGCCAAGCAAACGCCACATTTGGTTCCATTCCCAGTCATCGGCCCAACTCTGCACCACGCGTTCGCCGTCCGTAGTTGCACGCAAGTACAAGCCGCTGTGCTGCATCTTCATACGCACCACGGAGCCTTCGTAGCCGGACTGTTTCTCCATGACAACCTTCTGATGTCCACCACCGTTCCACTTGTACAGGCCCATGGTAATACCCGCTTCGGTCGACTCGTTCGGTGTGTCAATGGACAAGTCGCCAAAGCCGAACCGGTACGTGGTCGAAGAAAGCGGAGTAATCGTGACGACGGCCGCATCGGAATTGCAATCGCCGAGAGCAAGTTTGTCTTCAGCGGTTCTAACCATGCAAGTTCCAAAGTTCATTGAGAAAATGCGAACCGTATCGGGCTTTGCAGGTTTGGCCTGCCACACGCGCACCCAGTCCGCTTCAAAATAAGCAGGCTTGTCAGCCGTGATGGCGATGTCGTCACCAGCCCAGCCGCCAATCGCCAAGTTCACGATAATGTACTGCGCCGAGAGTTGCTTGATTTCGATCGGGCGATTGTAGCTCGCAAATTTCTTATCGTCAAAGTAGAAGCTTAAAGTAGATTCATCCCATTCCACGGCATAGTTGTGGAAGCCCGCAGAACGATCCACGTCGTCATCCTTGTGGCCGCCGAAAGACGCTTCATGATCCCACGCCGAGCCGTGACTATTGTACCAGCTCGGATCCGTGTAATGCAAGTAGTAATGGTGTTGCTTGCGCGAAGCAGGAATTTCCAAAATATCAATTTCCGGAGGCCAGCCGTCTTGCAAAGTCCAGAAGGCAGGCCACGTTCCCTTTTGCGACGGGGCCTTAAAACGGCCTTCAATGTAACCGTACTTGACTTCGAAGTGACCCTTGGTATCAATAGCTCCACTCGTGTAGTCTACCGGAATTTCCTTGTTGTTAAACTTCGCCTTTTTCCCGTTGGCATTCGGGTGGACTTTCTTTTCGCCCTTCAGCTTGAGTGTGCCGTCAGAGACAATGACGTTCTCTTCGGCGCAGTAGGCGCGGTGGTTATGCGTCGGGCCCCAGTTGTACGTGGGGTTCCACTTTTTCTTGTCGAGGCTGGTGCCGTCGAAGTTATCTTCGAACACTTTTTCCCAGCCGCTAAAATTCGCCGGCGGGTCGGCGAACACAAAAGAGGCCGACAACGCCACAATGCTTGATATAACAAAAAGATTTTTCATATCCAATCCTCACCCAACACTTGCCTCTTAAATATACTTTTAAAAAGCCTTTTCACAAAGAAAAAAATCGGTAGCAAGTAAAAAACGCTTGCAATAAGGATTGCAAGCGTTCATTTTTGTGAATCCGTAAAAGGAGATCCCCACCCTGGTGGCCATGCGCACTAAAGAGCAAAGCTCTAAGTGCTGTCCGCCGGATCTAACGCCCGGGAAGACAATCAAACTATCTAGTTCTGCGCGGCAACTCAGAAGCATGCTTTTCGAGCCACACGGCATCTTCAAGCGCACGTTCTGCTTCGGCCGCCCAGTCAGAATCCGGAAACTGCTGCACGACTTCGCGGTAACGCACCACGGCGCTGTGGAAATCGCGGAGTTCACGATAAGCATTGCCCAACTGGAGCATGGTAAAGTAGCGTTCTTCGGGCTGCTGTTCAGTTTCGAGCAAGGCCTTGTACATCTTGACAGCCGATTCAATGCTACCGGCACTGTAGAGCAAGTTTGCGTTAGCAAGCGTCGGAGTGCCAGACGGAGCATCGGCAATGTCGGCCACCTTCGGTTCTGCAACCGGAGTTTCGTCCACTACCTTTGCCGGAGCGGGTTCGACCGGTTTCGATTCTGCCTTCACATCGGCCTTAGCCACCGATTCGGTTGCCGGAGCAGCGGCAGGCTGATTCTTCGCTTCTTTTTCGGCCTTGATTTCGGCGATGCGGGCTTCGGCAGCGGCGCGGTACTTGGCACTCGGAGCGGCCTTCTTCATGTAGGCAGCCAGGAACTTGAGTTCCTGATCCTGTTTCTTGTTGTTCTTTGCAATCAAGGCCAAGAAGTAGTTAGCATCGTTGCCTTCTTCCTTGTATTCAAGACCTTTCTTCAGGTTGAACTCGGCCTTGTCCATTTCGCCGAGTTGGTAACGGGTCAGGCCCGCATAAAAATATGCACCGGCGTGTCCAGGTTGCTTGCGCAAGACTTCGCGCCACATGGGTGCAGCTTCTTTATACTTGCCCTCGGCATAGAGAGCCTTGCCCTTTTCAAACGGATCGTTCGAGGCGGCATCAACCTTTGCGGGTTCAGTCTTTACAGGTTCTGCAACAGCAGGAGCGCTAGCCTTTACAGGTTCCGGCTTAGCCACTTCCACAGGCTTCGGTTCCGGCTTGGATTCGGCGACCTTGGCAGGTTCAGCAGCCTTCACAGGCTCCGGAGCGGGCTCAGCAACAGAAGCCGCTTCAATCGGTTCTTCTACCACAGGATTGTTTTTCGGATCCTTGGCGCGTTCGGCATCCGCCTTCGCCTTTTGACCGAGAGCCTCGTAAACCTTGGCAGCACCTTCGTAGGCGGCACTCATGGTCGGTTCAAACTTGTAGGCGAGGCGGAAGTTTGCAAGTGCCCCGCTGTAATCCTTCATTTTCATGCGAACTTGCGCGGCGGCATAGTAAGCGGCGGCATCTCTCGGGTTTTCGGCCAGAACAGCGCGGTATTCACCGAGCGCCATTTCAAAGTCGCCTTTCGCCTCAAAACGGGCGCCCTGTTCCATTCGCGGGTCCGCACTGAACGACAGCCCCACCAAACATGCCAATGCAATCGCAGAAATTCGGATATTCATGCCCCTAATTTAGCAAAATTATTTTTAGAATTCCCGCTAGGGCCTCAAGAAATACTACATTCAAGGCATGAGCAAACTGATCGCACGTATCTTTGTCGGAATCTTCATGGCCGCCATCCTGATGGCCATCAATGAATTTCTCGTTCCCGAAAGCCTCTACATGAACGACGCTTTCAACCATTTCATGAGTGTCTGCTACTTTGCCTGCATTATCGTCCCGTGCGTCATCTACTTTATCAAGACGCCCCCCGGAACCAACAACAAGGGCGAACGCATCGGCTAATAACACCGGCATAGCAAAAAGGACTGTTTCACAACAGTCCTTTTAAAATTTATTTCAACGTTCAATTCCTGATTTACTTCTTGCGGCAGGGCACGGCAGCCACTGCGCCGAGAGCTATCAGCAGCACGGCGGCGACCAAGCTTACCCAAACGGTCTTATGGAACGGAACGCTGCGGTATTCCATGCGGACTTCGGAGTTACCAGCCGGAATCTGCACGGCACGCAAGGTTCCAAAGGCCTTGTAGACCTTGGATTCCTTGCCGTTCACATAAGCCTTCCAGTACGGGTGATAGTTGCCAGCGACGACCATGAAGCCTTCGCGGTCCGCAGTCACATTGAATACCTGCGTATCCATCTTGGGGCTTGCGACTAGTTTTGCAGACCCCTGGATCGGACCCTTGGCAGCCACGCTGCCCTTGCCGTCGAATTCCGGAGTTTCGGACAAAATAACTTTTTCGCGGTAGAAAAACTTGCCCGGTTCATCACCGTATTCAGGGGCAGCTGGTTTTGCCGGAGCCACAGCTACAGCGGAATCAGCGGTAGCGCTATCGGCGGTCGCCACGGCGGAGTCTGCAACGGATTCTGCCACCGGTTCGGCGGTTTTCTGTTCACGAATGGCGGCCTGCGTCTGGAGAGTCTTGATGGCAGCGGAATCATCCATCACCACGGCTTCGCCGTAGAGGTAGGCCTCGCCCATCGCTGTCGGAATCGGCATGTAGGTCGTTCCCTGACGGCTATCGAAAATGATAGCACCCACGTTCATCAAGTCGAGGAACGGGTGCACTGCCGTCGGGTCATTGATATTCATCAGGTAGTTTGCATCCTGCTGACCGCCGCGGAAAGCGCGGTAGCTCGCCAGTTCGTTATCATGAATACCGTCAGCATTACGCATGTGGTACTGCGAGAAAATGTTTCCGCTCAAGGCCTTGTTGCGCGACAGCGAAAGCACGCGCGGCGTATTCAAGGAATCAGCCTTGTACGGAGCCTTGATAGCGGCAACCACCGGATTAGTCGGTTGCAAGTATTCGTTTGCCGGAACATTCTGAACGAACGCGCCATCGATAAAGAAAAGTTCGATACCTGCGGCAAGCGCAAGAACGCCCGCCTTGTGAGCCACCGGAGCCTTCCACTTTGCCACAAAGAGCGTTACCGCGACAATCACCAGCACCAGCACAAAACCAGGAACGGCCTTGCCGGCAGTCGCATTCATCACGATTTCGTTCAGCGGCTTAAAGTAAGGAGCCGTAATCGGGTCTTCCAAAAGTTTCTGGCCGCTCATGAGCATCACGCCGAGGTAGGCAAAGCCAATAAAGATGCAAGCCTGCAGTGCACGCGGAGTTCCCGGAAGGCCCTTCTGGAAAGCCTCGGTCAAGTTTGCGACCGTGAACTTTTTCTTCTGATCATCAAGGCTCATCACGCCAAGGCAAAGGGCGGCATAAAGAATCATCACCACCAAGCCGACAGGGCCAATAAAGGTCGTCCAGGCAAAACGGGCAATCAAGGCAAGCACCAGGAGCACACCATACATGGCAGAACCATGTAACAGGGCGCGCCGGTTATCTTCGGCTTCGGCGGCTTCTTCAGGAGTCTTGCCCTCGGCACTCAAAGCCTTCAAAACCGGGCCCGCCATCATCACCAGCAAGAGCGGCAACCAGAACAGCGCCATGCCCGGAGCGCGGAAATTCTTGACACCGGGAAGCACATTGTACCACAACTTGAACAGCGGAGAATGGTCGCCCATGCCGTAACTCAAGGCGACAACAGCACCCAAGCCCCAGAAAGCCGCATAGCGACGCTTGCCAGGGAGGAACAGGCAAAGGAATCCGAGGAAGGTAAGGAGCGCGCCCGCATTGTTATGGTCCAACTTGAACGCATTGTGGCCCCAATAGAACGGCGAACCGCCCTGCAGTTTGCGGTATTCGTCCATCGAGAAACTCACGAAAGAGGAACCTTCGAGGTCACCCGTCTTTTCGTTCTGTTCGTAAACGTCCACACCCACAAAGCCCGGCAACAGAATCTGCGCCATTTCTTCCTGGTGCAAGGACCAACTCACGGCGTGGCCGTAATTGGTGTGGCTATCGTCGCCGCGCACCGACTGCGTGGTCGTGTACATGTAAGGCGGCACAATCTGGAAGCAAGAAAGCGCAAGGCCAAAACCGAGGCCCACCGCAGCAAGACCCAGGCGCTTGCCGCGAGTCTTCAGGGCATCGCAATGGAAGGCAACTTCGTAAAGCGTATAGAGGCCAGCGCCCCACAGGAACAAGTACGTAAGTTGCAGGTGCGAACCCAAAATCATCCAGGCGACCGAGAGCGCAAGCACAATCATATAGGGAATGCTACCCGAACGCACAATCTTGCGAATAGCAAGCAAGGCAAGAGGCGCAATCGCAAAGACCATCATCTTGCCGTCGTGGCCGCCGTACAGGTAGGTAAAGAATTCCGGCGAGAAGGCGTAAAGCATGCCGAGGAGGCCCGCCCACCAGCGGTTCCCCGTCAGGTCCCAGGCGAGAGCCATGGCACTCATAAAGGCCACCCACAAGGTCAAGATAAACTTGAAGCCCACGGCGCGGGCCGGGTCCATCAGGAACTGCACCCACACCAGCGGATGGTAGGCGTCGGCGAACAAGGCGTCGATCGTCGGCACGCCTCCCAGGCGGGAATCGTCCCATTCCGTGAGCACGGCACTTTCGGCACGCAGAATGCGGCTACCGATACCGTTCAGCTGGTCGCTGTTGAGCATGAGCTGGTTGCTGTCGAACGCAAAGTCGCGGAACACGATCAGCAAAATTCCAAGGAAAATGGCGGAAACCGCCACGAAAAATGCGGGCTTCTTGTTTAGGAAATTCATGCGGATAATGTAGATAATTCGGAGTTCGGAATTCGGAGTTCAGAATTATTAGGAACTATTATATACAAGCTACAAGAGCCGCTAAAAAACAGTAAACACTAAAGGGCGGCCGGGAATCCGGCCGTCTTAATCAAAAAAATGTTTCAAAACTACTCTTCCGACTTGTTTTCGAGTTTGTCGTCGGCAGAAGAATACTTAATAAGGCAATACACACCAAATGCCGAAATAACGCAAGCGGCGGCAATGGCGACATACTTGATAATCTTTCCCATAATATTCTCCTATAAAATGCTCTTTACCAAAAGATATACAATTTTTTATCTAGAGGCAATAGAAAATTTATTTCTTTTTCAGAATCATGCAGATAACGGGCAGCTTCTTGTCGACTTCGTTTTCACTCGGGATGATTTCGCTGGAGACGACATCGCAGTTGAATTCCTTGACAAAGAATTCGAGCTGACTGCGGTCAAAGCCAAGCCAAATGTGACCGTGCGTGGTGCGGAAAGATTCTTCTTTGTGCTGCGCCAAGTCAAGCAGGGCAAGCGTTCCACCGCGCTTGAGGATACGGACAGCCTCCTTGAGGGCGAGGCGCGGGTCTGTTGCATGATGAAGCACCTGGCTCATGAGAACGAGGTCGGCAAAGTTATCCGGAAGGCCTGTCTTGACCATATCGGCCACCTTGGGCGACACGTTCTGGATGTTCTTCTGCTTTAAAATCTTCTGGAGTCCGCTAATCACTTTCGGGTCACAGTCAAGGGCAGTCACATGCTTGCAGCGGTTGCAAAGCATGAGCGTGAGGTCGCCGCCTTCGCCACAGCCCACATCGACTGCATTTTCGAAGGGATTCATGAGCTGGCTGAACAAGCTGATTTGCGCCTTGAGGCTACCGCCTGCCTGATCCAACTTGTGGATTTGGCCCTTGGTCTTGTCGGTGCGGTCTTCGAGCACCTGTTCTGCTCGGCACTTGAGGATATCCTTGTCCGGCAGTTCTTCGTAGGCATCGCGAATCATCGAAAGCATGCGGGTGCTCAGGTACAGTTCTTCGCTCAGGCGGTAATAGGCCTTGATGCCGTCGCGGCGGTCCTTGAGCAAATTGCAGGCAGAAAGCTTTGCCAGGTGGCGGCTCGCGTTACTCTGGTGAATGTCAAGAATATCCTTGATTTCGTTGACGGTGAATTCCGCCTGGTCCAGAAGCAACAGGATTTTGAGGCGCATTTCGTCGGAAATGGCTCCGAAAAGGTCCATGCTGGGTACAATCGGTTCGCGAGTATTTAAAGAATCTGCCACAAAAGCTCCATTCGTTTACGATAAAGCAATATAATTTTTTTAGCTTAGGGGCTGTATGAAATTTTTCAAAAGGTCATCGATTGTAGGTATACTGTTCCTGATGGTTTTTGCGCAAGCTTCTGAAGTGGAACTCCCTACATACGAGCTGAACTTTGAAACAGATCTCCCGGTCACATTGGCCGCGGGCGGCATGTTCGGGATCGGCATGTTCCTTTATTCCCGCATGGATACCCCCGAAACGCTAAAAGACAAAGACGACCTTTTGCCCTGGGACAAGCCCCTGGCCGGTCGCTACAGCGGAACTGCCGACAAGGCAAGCGACATCGGGTCCGTTTTTGCCATTGCCCCGCTGGTGGTCGGCGGCATCGCCTGGCACGACGGAAGTTCCACCGGGAAAGAATTCGCCACCTTTACCGTGATGTTTGTGCAGGCCATTGGCATAGGAAACGGAATCAACGTGGCCATGCGCTCGCTTGAAATCTGGCCACGCCCCTACATGTATGCCGAATCGGGCGAAGGGCGTGAAAAGGCCGAAAGCGCCAAATCGGAAGCCTACGGGTCGTTCTTTTCGGGGCATGCGACCGCCGCTTTTACAGTCGCCACCTTTACCGACCAATGGTTCAGGACTGCCTACCCGAACTCCCCCTACAAAGGAATCATGAGGGCTAGCGCCTATTCACTCGCCACCCTCGAAAGCGTGCTCCGCATCGCCGCCGGTAAACATTACTTTACGGATGTATTGGTCGGAGCGCTTGTCGGCACCGGCGTAAGCTTCGGAATTCTGGAAATGCACAAAAAACGGGACGAAAAGTACTCATTTTGGGTAGGGCCAAATGTTGCCGGCATCACACTCCGATTTTGAAATAAATTTGTAAGAATCTTTTCCAAAAACTCCTGTATATATTCAAAAGTGTAGGCGCAACAAATTGCCTCAGGAGTATGGAAATGTTTGGAATCAAGTTCAATCGTCTGGTCGCTGCAACTGCAGTTTTCGCCCTTTGCTGCGGCGCAAGCTTTGCTGCCGGTCCCAAGAAGATGGGCATGCACAAGATGACGAAGGTGTCTGTCAAGAAGACGAACCTGGTCCACAAAGACAAGGCCGCCAAGCTTGAACAGCCCGAGCAGAATTTGAGCGAAGAAGAACTTTTTGCGCTTGCCCTTGAAAGCAAGAACATTTCCAAGGACGGCAACACGCTCACCGACACCCGCGACGGCAAGACCTACAAAGTTGAAATTCGTGGCGACAAGGCATGGATGAAGAGCAATCTCTCTTACAGCCTTTCTACCCCCAAGCAGTGCCTGCTCGAAGACGAAGGCAACTGCAAGAAATTCGGACGTTTCTACAGCCATAAGGAAGCCTCCAAGGCATGCCCCAACGGCTGGCACCTCCCCAACGACGGCGAATGGCGCGACTACCAGAAAGATCAGTCCAAGCTTGACTGGAACAACCTGGGCAAGGGCGGCTGCAAGGACTGGGACGGCTACTGCGAAGGCGATAACACCGGTCACTACTGGTCTGCCTCCAAGGTGAAAAAGAATACCGCCCGTTCCTGGGAATTCCGCAGCATGGCCCACAGCATCAACCGCACCGACGAAAGCCTCTCTAAAGGTCTCTACGTGCGCTGCGTGGCCGACCTCCGATAAGAATTTACCCGTATAAAAATCAAGGCTCCCGCAAGGGAGCCTTTTTTAATGCGATGTGTCGCACCAAGTGCGCCAATCAACTGTTTCGCTTTTTACTTCATGCCGCCAATCATCAAATTCACGATTCCGCGTGCGAATTCCTTCGGCTGGATTGACTTGGTGGTCGGAATTCCCTTTTCTTTCTTGAGGTCGAGAATCAGGTAGTCAAGGCAGTATTCTTCGTCATTGCCGCTGTAAGTGACATCAAAGAAGAAATCGTTGAAATCAAACGTTTCCTTGCTCTTGCTGTCCTTGTAGTCGGCATAGGCGGCTTCGCAATCCTGTTGCTCAAAAGCGTAACGCAGGTGGAAGTCCACATTGCAGGAGCGCTTGTCGTAAGAAATAACGATCCTGCCTTTAGACTCCTTGAAGTCCTGGACACGAATCTTTACGAGACCGTCGTACAGGGAAAGTTCATCGCAGTCGATAGCGCGAATGTCGGCCAGCATCTGCTTGTCATCCACCGGGCCTTCTTTTGTCTGGAAGCGTCCGTAGAATTCCTTGAGCTTGGCGTCGATATTTTCGATCGCGTTGACTTCTTTGTTGAATACGGAATAGTAATCCTTCATAAAGCAGTTGCCGTCGTAACGAATCACATGGTTCATCACGTTCTTGTTGGTCAAGCGGTAACCGCCCTGAATCTTTTTGGAGGTATTATCTTCGTCGCCCCAGAAAGCCCTCGGGAAAGAGCCATCGCTAAGGTTGTACTTTCCTACAACATCTTTACCCTTCAAGATGGTCACAATGCCCTTGTTTTCGTAGGCTTTGTATTTAAGGGTATCCCACATGTCCGCTTCGGCAGGTCCGACCAAGTTGCCGAGCGTGCCTTCTTTACAGACCGGTTCTATTCGCTTGAAGGTGGAATCCTTCTTGTTATAGTCGTACTTTGCCTTGTCGAGAACCATCTCGAAGGACTTTTCCATGCTGAATGTTCCGGAAGAGGAATCGTCGCCGCAAGCAACCAGGGCAATCGCCGGCACCAGCGCCAATACAACATTCTTAATCATATTTTCTCCGTTTTTTAAAATCAGATTTCACCCTTGAAGAATGAATCAAAATCGATATCGCTCACCATGTCGACCACGAATTCGGGCTTAATGGTCAGCTTGTCCAAATCTTGCTGTTTGGTTTCGCCACAGAGCGGGAGCACGAATCGGCAGCCGCTACGCTTGGCAAGTTCAAAGTCGGTATACAGTCGGTCGCCTACGAACAGGATTTCTTCGGGCTTGTACTTCTTTAAAAGTCCCGAGAGCATGGCGGGGTTCGGCTTGCCGAAGCTGCGTTCCGGTTCTACGCCGTAAGCGGTCTTGAGGAGTGCCATGAAGCTTCCGATATCGGGCACGGGGCCGTTTGCATCGGGGCAGACAAAGTCGGTATGTGTGACCCAGAACGGAATCTTGCGTTGCACGCGGAACGAGAGTTCGCAAAGTTCGCGGTAGTCGAAACTGTTATGGTAAGCGATGAGCACGAGTTCGGTGTCGGCGACATCGGGGTGCAGGTTCAGCGTGGGGTCTTGCGCGGCAAACCATTCCGTGACTTCGGGGTTTGCAAAGAAGAATACGTTCTTGATGCCTTCTTCGTGAATGGCGTCGAGCGAAAGGTACAAAGCCGAGATGATTGCATCATCGGTGAGCGGGAGGCCCATGACCTTGAGGCGGTTTTCGTAGAAGACCGGCGACTTGCTGGTATTGTTACTCAAGTAGTAGACCGGCACTTGCTTTGCCACGCGACAGACAGTCTTTACCGCTTTGGGGTAAGGGCGGCCACTCAGGTACAAGGTACCATCGAGATCGAATACGACTGCTTTTACGGGAGCATGCTTCGGCATGTGAATGAATATAGTAATTAGTAGACAGTCGGAAGTAGACAGTAGGCAGTGGTTAGTGGTTAGGAATTGATGTTTTAATCAGTCTTTTTTATCTTTTATAATATGAAGACACCTGACAGCCGCTTTTATTGCCCGCTGATTACAGCCGGCACCATTACCCTTGACGAAAACGAAAGCAGCCACGCCGTGCGCGTGTGCAGGGCGTGCGTGGGCGATGTCTTGCAGCTGTCCGATGGCGTGGGGCACTTCGCTGACGCAGTCATCGAGGTGGCCGACGCCAAGGCTTGCGTTGTCCGGGTGGATACGGTGATTGAATCGGAGAGAGCGCGGCCCAAGGTGTCGCTTGGAATCGCATGCCTCAAGGACGACGCCTTGGAAGAGGTTGTTTTTCATGCAGCGCAGACCGAAATAGACAAGATTATCTTTTTGCGCACGGACTTTTCGCAAGAACCCAAGAATTCCGACCTTAAGAAGACCGTGCGCCGCGCGGAACTCAAGAGCCTCGTGAGCCTCAAGCAATCCAAAAAGGCCTGGATGACTGCAATCGAAGGCCCCGTCGAATTCGACAAGTGGCTCGCAAGCTACCAGGGCGACTTGATTCTCTGCGACATCGACGGAGAACGCCAACTGAACTTGAGTGGCGACGGCCCGGGCGCAAATGAGAATGATGCGCCCATCACCTTACTCGTCGGCCCCGAAGGCGGATTCTCGCCGCGCGAAATAGAAGCCATAAAGACCTTCCAGAACGGGAAGGTCCACTTGCTGAACTTGGGCAATACGCGCTTGCGTGCGCGCACCGCTGCAATTATTGCACTCGGAAAAATTCTTTAGTAGATTGCTTCGTCCCTGCGGTCCTCGCAATGACGTGGGTTTTCACTTACCGGATTGTAACCGCTTTCGTTTGACCCGCGACCCGGATCAAGTAGCGGCCCGGCTGCATCACGCGCAATGCGACAACAGAACCGCTTGCGAAACCACGCTGCAACAGGCGGCCCTGCATATCCATGAGTGCGTAGCCCTCGCCCGCTTGCATGCCCGAGATTTCGACCATGCGGCCAGCGCTACGAACATTCACAGGCGACGCCGCGCGGGAAACGACAAACGAAGTCTTTCCGGTGCTATCCGGGACGGTCTTGCTATAGACCGGATAAAGGTCCGTTCCCACATTCTGTCCCCATACATCGCCATTGATGCCGTCTGCGTTGTAGTAATGAAGCTGTACGGCCACAGTCCCATCCGAGAAACTTTCGGCACCTAGCGTTTTATCAGAGAACGCATTGACGTATTCTACAGAAGAACCGTCATCGACTTGACCGATTAACGGTAAAACTTCTCGTGACATTTTCTTGGCACCGAAATCGAGTCCATACGAATTGATAACATGGCCCTTGGAGTTATATCCGACACCGGAAATCAACACACCACCGTTTCCATTTTGAAGACTGGCAACGCTGTAGGAATTGACAATTTTAAAATTCGCATACGCATTACCGATTAAGCCTCCGCTAAAAGTACCGTCAACTCGCCCTGTCGCATAGGACTGTTCGATAACGAGATTTCCTCCGTTCAGTTTTCCAACAAGTCCACCCGAAGTCAGCGAACCCACGTACGATGAAGAATGGCAATTTTTTATGGACAAAGTTCCCTTATGGTTAGCATCGACAAGCGCGACAAAGGCTCCCGCAACGTTGTCACTCATTAAATACGAATCTTCGATGCCAAGGTTTTCAATTTTTACTTCGCGAAGGCTATCGGTTCCCTTAACCGAGCCGAATAGTCCCATATGTAATTCCGCCGCAGCGGTGCCAGGAAAATCATTTTCAAAAAACAGACCCGATATCGTATGTCCTGCTCCATCAAATGATCCATTGAAATCTTTTATCGGATACCAACGAATTCGACCGAACCTATCTCCATTCAACGTATCGTTCTTGAGAATATCCTTGTTGACAACGATATCCTTCGTCAACTTACCACACACAGGAACTTTTTTATACGAATACATGTTCGCGATAACAGCGAATCCATAAAGTTCTTCTGTCGAGCCGATTTGGTAGCAATCATCAACAAGTGCAGGAGTCTTGACAACCAGGGAATCAAAATCATACATATCTATATGATACTCTACCAACATTTTTCCACTTAATTCTAGACCGGACGCTCCAATATGTTGTCCCCATACAGAACCATCTACACCATCCTTATTGTAGCCACGCAGCAACATTGCTATCACGCCATTTTTGAGATTATCTTCATCTGCCAAAGCCGCAAAAGAATTTGCCTCATGCTCATGATCTCCATAATAAAAGCAATTATCGACATAGGTTTCGGCCTCATTGTACTTACCTAAAATGCGAATAGGCGTTGACTCAAAGGTACCCGAAACTGCATACAAATTAATTGCGTTGACTATATTTAATTTTCCTACCGAAGAACCAACAAAACCACCAACAACGTTACCGCGGACAGAGCCAGAATTGTAAGAATTCACAATAGAGAGACTACCGCTGTTAAAGCCCACCAAGCCTCCTGAAGCAGAATTAACCGTATCACGTGACGATGTAGAAACATAGGCATGATTGGACGATTCGCTTATTTTAACATCACTCGCACAACCAATCAAGCCACCGGTAATTTTTTGAGAATTTATAGTCCCAAAGTTGGAAGATCGGCTATTCAGGATTTCAGCGGATTCGGCTTTTCCGGCGATTCCACCAACGCAACCCTCACCTCCCCAAAAATACGTTTGGACCAACCGCAGGTTCTTCACGACTGCCTTTTTTTCAGGAGCATTGCTATCGCTTAGATTTCCGCGAAGTTCTGCAAACAGCCCTATATCCGAAGAATCCTGCGTCTCGTTCATCAAGCCCGAAATAGTATGATTTTGTCCGTCAAACACACCGCTAAAAAGCTTGATCGGTGTCCACAAAACCGAATTCCCTTTTACGCTGAGTATACCACCTTTACCGACAAATTCATTAACGGCAATATCATTCATGAGTTTGCCGCATTCGTCGTGAGTTTCAGACGCATTCACAATGTCTGCAAAGCCGAACAGTTCTTCGGCTGTCGAAATGGCGTAACAACCGTCGGTATCAAGCGTGGGAACCGACGACGTAACAGTCTTGGCCGCGAACGCCATAGACGTCAAAGCGAGAAATAGGATTTTTTTCATAGAATCCTCTTCTCAATAATCACCAAACGATGTAATGGTTCGCTCGGGGGTCTCCCCTCGCAATAAAAAACTACAGCGTCACCTTGACTTTTTCGCGCATGGCCATAACCTGCGCCTTGGCTTCTTCCACCGTGTCGCGGCGGGCAAGCAGCACGCCCAGGCGGCGGTGGCCCTTGAGTTCGGGCTTGCCGAACAGGCGGAGTGCCGTGTCAGGTTCTGCAAGGACTTCTTCCAAGCCACCGAACTTCACATGATCGGAATTGCCGTCCACGACGATTGCCTTCGAGGCACTCGGGCCGTGGAACGCGATGTTCGGGATAGGCAGGCCCAAGATAGCGCGAGCATGCAGCGCAAATTCAGAAAGATCCTGGCTGATAAGCGTCACCATGCCCGTATCGTGCGGACGCGGAGAGACTTCGCTGAACAGGACTTCGTCCTTGCAAACGAAAAGTTCCACGCCGAAGATGCCACGACCGCCAAGGGCGTCGGTCACCTTTTTCGCAATGACCTTGGCCTGTTCCAGGAGTTCCGGCTTCATCGGCTGCGGCTGCCAAGATTCCTGGTAGTCGCCGCCCACCTGGTGGTGACCAATCGGTTCCAGGAAACTCGTGCCCGCCACATGGCGAACCGTGAGCAATGTAATTTCGTAATCGAACGGCACGAAGCCTTCCACGATCACGCGGCTGGCGTGGCCCGTGCGGCCTTCGTGCTGCGAAATGTCCCAAGACTTCTGGATGTCGGCTTCGGTCTTGATGACACTCTGGCCGTGGCCCGAGGAACTCATGACCGGCTTGATGACGCACGGAATGCCGATTTCCTTGACGGCCGCCTTGAAGTCTTCAAAATTGTCGGCGAAGCGGTACGGGCTCGTCTTGATGCCGAGTTCTTCGGCGGCAAGGCGGCGGATGCCTTCGCGGTTCATGGTAAGCTTGGTGGCCTTGGCCGTCGGAATGACGTTGTAGCCTTCTTTTTCAAGTTCCACGAGCGTGTCGGTCGCAATGGCTTCGACTTCGGGGACAATGTAGTCCGGCTTTTCCAGTTCAATCACACGGCGGAGTTCGGCACCGTCGAGCATGTTAATCACGTGGCTGCGGTGAGCCACCTGCATGCCGGGAGCATTGGCATAACGGTCCACGGCAATCACTTCGACGCCGAGACGCATCATCTCGATGATAACTTCCTTGCCGAGTTCGCCAGCTCCGCAAAACAGCACCTTGGTGGCACTAGAACTTAGAGGTGTACCGATTTCTGCCATATTAAACTCCTTGGTTTACAAGGAAAATATAGATATAGTAGACAGTTGGAAGTAGGAAGTTAACAGGGAAAAAGGGATTGTTTTCAATCAGAACTTCGTATCGACCGGATTAAAGGTCATCTTGATGCCGGAACGGATCCAGCCATCCTTGCCGTCTTCGTGCTTGTCGTGAGCTAAATTCTCGTAACTGCGGAACCCGCCGCCGAGGTAGAAGCCAAACCAGCTGTTATACTGCATGGAATAAAGCGCATCGACCAATGCCTGCGATTCCTTTACGCCAGACGGGGCCTTTTCTTCTTGAATGGCGACATCGTAGTCAGTGTAAAGTTCCTTGTCGCCTTGCTGCAGCCAGGCAAGCGTCATCTTGAGGGAATGTCTCCCCCATTTCCAGCCGAGGTCAAGCCACATATCCAAAGCGTCGGAGCCACGGCGGTAACCAATCGGGTAATCGACAAAGTACATATCGGCGTAATCGGGGTCGTCCTGTTCGCGGTAATTACTGCGGTAAAGGCGGCGGCTCGAATATTCCAGCAAAGGCAAGCGGCCGTTGTTATGCAACGGGTCAGTGCGAACCACATCGAAGCGCCAAGAGAACGTACCATAACGGCGCGTCGGAATTTCCTGGTAGTAGCCCGCCATGAAGCTGATCATGCTGCGGTTCGTGCCCTTGTCGTCATCTTCGCCCACGGGGCTGTTGATGTCTTCCATGTTGATTTGTCCATAGAACCTGGAAGTTCGAATCGGGGTGAAGCCGAGTTCAAAAGTCGTGACCGCCTTGGTGTAGCCGCCCGCAAAATTGTTGTGCAGGAACATGAACGGATTCATGGAGCGGAATTCCAAATCCTTGCCGCCCACCATGCTTTCTTCAATAATGTAAGTCCAAAAGTGCGACGTTTCGACACCGATGCGGTGGTACACGAGATTTTTCACGTTGTCGTCGTAAATGCGGTCGCGCTGGTTACTCGCCTGCTTGCCGTGTGCGGGGCACTTTTGTTCAGCCGCTTCGGAGCCCTTCGGGTAAACGCAACCTGTTTCGTCCGCAGCGCCCGGGACATCGTCAAAAAGCCAAGCATTCAGCGAACTCACCAAGAAATCATAGCGGAAAATACCGGCCTTGAACTTCCAGTGCAATCCATCATGGTAAGGGGTTCCTCCCAAAGCGAGATCATTCGGGGAAACTTTGAGATCGGGGTCAAAGCGACCCAACTGCACGTAACCCACCGGGTTGTTCCACAAGGCATAAGCGTTAATGGGCACGCCAATGTCCAGTTCGCTCGGCTTGTAGGTAAAATTCGTTTTGAGCTTACTATCGTACCAGGCTTCGATATCTTTGCGCAGCGGCGCTTCCATCAAGAAATGGAAATCGCCATAGCCCGCACGAAAACTAAGCGTAAAGAACGGATCGATATGTTCTTCGTAGCTGCGGGCGTTTTCTAGAGGTACGCGAAGTCCGCGCCAGTTGTTGCCGTAATATTCAGCCGTATCGACCGCGAACGTCGGATCCGTCGGGCCACCGTTAAAACCGAAGTTGAAATCCGTACCAATCTGGAAATAGCCCTTGTACGTAGCAGAATCTGAAGACTCTGCAAAAGCCAAAGCCGTTCCAAGAGCACATAAACCAAAAAATAAGGACTTCAATTTCATAGAAAGAAATTTAAGTAAAAAAGGAGAAGCCCGCCTCCGCGGGCATGACAAATTAAGGTTTTCCGGCATAACGCGAGCGGATTGGGCGCGAGCCATAAGCGGCACAGCGTAAGCGTGGCGTGTTGGCGACCTTTGGCCACTTAGCACTTTAGTGCTTATGTGGACATGGCCCCCCTTGCGGGGGGAGCAACGCGATATCACATTTTCATGAATGCTATAGAGCGTTGCGGTATATATAGATTACGTGAGCCGGAACGACCAAACGTAAGTTGGTCGTGAAGGCGAGAGCGAGGCGATATCACATTTTCATAAATGCTATAGAGCGTTGCGGTATATATAGATTACGTGAGCCGGAACGACCAAACGTAAGTTGGTCGTGAAGGCGAGAGCAACGCGATATCACATTTTCATGAATACTATAGAGCATTGCGGTATATATAGATTACGTGAGCCGGAACGACCAAACGTAAGTTGGTCGTGAAGGCGAGAGCGAGGCGATATCACATTTTCATGAATACTATAGAGCCGAGCGGACATAATAAGGATCACCCAGGCAGGGAGACCCAGGTGACCCTTTTGTGTTGTGGTGAGTGCGCACCCGCGCACTCGTTGTGTGTGTGTTTAATTCTTGGGGAATTCAGCAAAACCCACCGGGGCTTTCGCCGCGGAACAGACCTTGCTGATTCTTTCAGCAAGACTCATTAGAAGTTATTCGTGTTCATTCTGTTGCGCAGGTAGGCAGGCAGGCTGAAGTCGATCGTTGCCGGAGTGGCAGGAGCCGGTTCTTCAACAACTTCCTGACGCGTAGCAGCCGGGCGTTCCATGGTCACGGTAGCGCCATTGGCTGCATTGCGAGCGTAAGCAGGCATGTCGTACTGAGTTTCGTAAGACGGAGCTTCGTAAGCCGGAACACCACCGTTCATGCGGTCTTCTTCGGCAACAGCAGACATTTCAGAAGTTTCGGAGCCCTGGGACACCACTTCTTCTTCGGCCGGAGCAGCAGCGTTGAATTCCGGAGAGCTGAACATGGCAGCATTCACAGAACGCATCACGGACGTTTCGGTCAGAGACGGAATGGAAGAGGTCATAGCTTCAGGAGCCGGCTGAGAAGCGGGCGTGTACTGCGGACGGGTAAACATTTCCGTGGATTCGGGCTTAACGGTCTGGAAATCGAACACGTTGAAACCGGTCGGACGCGGAGTAGCCTGCTGGATGCCAGCCGGAGCGGCAGGAGCCTGCTGAACCGGAGCAGACTGCTGAATGGTCTGCTGCGGAACGGTGAAGTTGCCAAAGCCAAAACCAGCAGAAGTAGTATTGACCTTAGGCTGATTGACGGCCGTGCCACCGCAACCAGTAGCGATAATGGTAATGCAAACCTTGTCACCGAGAGCCGGGTCAGTGATATCGCCGATAATGATGTTCGGGTTACCTGCTTCGCCGACCTTTTCGTAAATGTGATCCATAGCATCGCTATGTTCAAGCAAGGAGTAGTTTTCGCCGTGGGCAACATTCACGAGCACGCCAGAAGCGCCTTCGATATTGATGTCTTCGAGAAGCGGAGAGGCAAGAGCCATATCAGCAGCCATGATACCGCGGTTTTCGCCCTGAGCATAACCGGTACCCATGAGAGCCGAGCCACCCTTGAGCATGACCTTACGGATATCGGCAAAGTCAACATGCACAAGGCCATGACGGAACATGATGCCACAAATGCTCTGCACTGCGTTGCCAAGGATTTCGTCAGCCATCTTGAAGGCTTCATCCATAGTGGCCTTTTGGTTGGAGGCCTGGAGAAGAGTCAAAAGTTTCTTATTTTCGACAACGATGATGGTGTCAACAGCGGCACGGAGGGCGTTGATACCTTCCTGTGCAATAGTGGAACGAGCGTTACCTTCGAAGCGGAACGGCTTGGTAACCACGGCAACCGTGAGGATACCGAGTTCGCGGGCAATGTTTGCCACCACCGGAGCAGCCCCTGTACCCGTACCACCGCCCATACCGGCAGTCACGAACACCATGTCAGCGCCCTTCATGGCTTCCTTGATATCGTCCAAGTTTTCTTCAGCAGCCTTGCGACCGACTTCGGGGTCCATGCCGGCACCCAAGTTTCTGGTGGTCTTTTCGCCAATCAGAATCTTGTGGTCAGCGAGGCTCAAATCAAGCGCCATTGCGTCGGTATTGATGGAATAGTATTCCACACCTTCAATATTCATACGCTTCATGCGGTTCACAGTATTGCCGCCGGCTCCGCCGACGCCGAACACCTTGACCTTGGCATTGTTGAAGGATGGTTCCTCGCCCATTACGCGAGACTTTACCTCGAAGTTGAAGTTATCGATTTCACTCATGTTTTTATCTCCCTGATGTTGAGTGTTGATGTTGTTATAAATAAGTCCTGATGATTTCGAGAACACGCTGGAATCCTTTCTTCATGGAAACCGCGATCTGCGTTCCCGTTTCACGATTTTTCTTTTCGCGGTGCTGCTTGTTCGCATAATACAAGAGGCCAATACCCGTTGCGTAAGACGGATTCTGGTAGGCTTCCTGAATACCGCTCATGCCCTTGGGGCGGCCAACACGAACCGGCTTTCCAAACACCTTGCATGCGACATCTTCGATGCCTTCCAATGCGCAGCAACCGCCCGTAAGCACGATACCGCCATTGATAATGGAATCGAGCTGGTGAACCTTGAGCTGTTCATTGAGCTTGTAGAAGATTTCGCCTACGCGCGCCGTGATAATTTCGGCAAGAAGCTTGCGGGAGCAAGAGACATCGCCACGGTTACCCACGGCCGGAACCGGGAAGGTATCGTCTTCGATCAAGTTGCTGATGACGCAAGTTCCAAACTTTTTCTTGATTTCTTCGGCCTTCGAAAGAGCGATAGGCACGTTGAGGCAACGGCTGATATCGCTCGTAATCGAGTTGCCGGCATATTCGTAAGAGAAGGTGAAGCGAACGGATTCATTCACGAACACGGCGATGTCTGCCGTACCGGCGCCAATGTCGACGAGGGCAACACCCAATTCGCGTTCGTCATTGGTAAGCACGGCACTTGCTGCCGCCAAGGGTTCCAGCACAAAGCCTGCCACATTGAGGCCTGCGCGGTTCACGCACTTGGCCAGATTCTGCAAGGCATTCTGCTTCACGGTCACCACTTGGACATCGACGCCCAAGCGACGGCCCGAACGGCCCTTCGGGTTACGGATATGCGGTTCGTCGTCGAGGTTGTATTCGCCCGGGAAGATATGAATGATTTCACCGGCCGAGGCGGGCAAGGTACTCGCCTGCTTCGTCACGTTGTCAATGTCTTCTTCACGAACTTCGCCCATGGGGAGCGTCACGATTCCCTGGGTATCCAAGGAACGCACATGCTTACCGGCAATGCCCACGTACACATCGTGCACATCGACGCGAGTCGTATTTTCAATGACTTGGACAGCCTGTTGTAATGTTTCCACTACAGAATCGAACTCGTCGGCATTCTTGAGCGGGAAATCGCCGCATTCCACAACGCGAACGTTTTCACCTTCGGAAACACCCACGAACAGGTTTATCTTCGATTCACCAATGTCAAGGCCAAAGATGTATTCGTCTTTTCTTTTGTCCTGTTTATTGTCATCCATTGACGCACCTCTTATCATAATTTCTTACATAGGCAAAGCCCGAATAGCGCATATCGACTTCACCTGCGCAAAGTAAATCCTTTGCAAACCCATTTTCAAGAGACTTGTACAGCGTAAACTGGTCCTTGTTCGACTTGAGATCCCTAAAGAGCGCGGTAAAGCCCACATCCCTGAAATAGACCTTCATGCATTCATCTTCCGTAGACCAGGTCACCTGCGACACGCGATTATAAAGTTCTGCATCGTACTTACGCATTTCTACTAGGAACTGGGTTACAGCCTTCACGTGTTCCATTGCCGCCATATCCATTACCGGGAGCCTCATTGCCGTTGCCACCGAGTACGGGAGCGGATAGCCCTTTTCGGAATAGATCGTTGCGCGGCCCTCCGAAAGAACCGTAAGCACCGGCGAAGTTTCGTGCAGTTTGATGTAGAGCGAAGACGGGAATTTCTTTTCGACCTTTGCCGAAAGAATCATCGGAAGCTGCATGAGCGAAGCTTCGACAGAATCGGCATTCAGTTCCGACATGAGCATTCCCGTTTCAACCTGGGCACCTTGCATCACGTCTTCCCAAGAAAGCATACGGTTGCCTTCGATTTCCACATACTGCAAGTGGCGCAGTTCCAGCGGATTGAAATGCTGCAAGTAGAAGCGGTTATGAATTGCAAGGACTGCAAGAACCACCAAGATAATGGAGAAAATCCAGCCGCGGCGCTTGAACCAATGCCAAGCCGAAGACACGCCGTCCTTTACCTTGCGGACGCGCTCTTGCTTGCGCTTCAGTTCGTTATAGCCCATTCGACGGCCGAGTAATGTTGTCTTACGTCCAGTCAATTCTAATCCCTAGTACTTTCTACAATTCCCTTAGAGGCATTCCTTTAAAATTCTTTCACCCAGTTTCCAGATGTTTCCGGCGCCCATGAGCACCACCACATCGCCCGGCTGCAATTCCTTCTTGAGGATCGGCAGCAAGTTCAGCTGGTCGCCCACAAAGCGGGAGTCACGGTGGCCGCGGTCCGAAGCGCTGTTCGACACGAGCGCACCCGTCACGCCTTCAATCGGCTTTTCGCGGGAAGCGTAAATGTCAGTCACCAAGAGCACATCGCAGTTCGCAAAGGCACCGCCAAAGGCATCGTGCTGGTCGCGGGTACGTGTAAACAGGTGCGGCTGGAATGCAACGATAATGCGACGGTCCGGGAAGGCGTCGCGGAAACCGAGCAAGGTCGCCGTTGCTTCGGTCGGATGGTGGGCGTAGTCATCAAAGACCAGGACATCGTTCTTTTCGCCGATGAATTCAAAGCGGCGCTTGACGCCTTCGAATTCGGCGCAGGCCTTGCGGGCGATATCGGCAGAGATGCCTTCCTCGATGGCGAGGGCTACGGCAGCGGTTGCATTCAGCACGTTGTGGCGGCCAGGAATCTGGAGTTTGAATTCACCCAGGCTTTCGCCGTCATTCAAAATTTCAAATACAGGAAAACCCTTTTCAAAGCGCAGGTTATCTACGCGGTACTTGGCCTGGCGAGTAAAGCCGTAAGTAATCACAGGCTTCTTGAGGCGGGCCAAAATCTGCTGCACGTTCGGGTCGTCGAGGCAGACAATCACCTGGCCGTAGAACGGAATCTTGTTTGCGAACTGCACGAAGGCATCCTTGATGTCTTCAATGTTCTCGTAGGTATCCAAGTGGTCAGCGTCAATGTTTGTGATGATTGCAGAAGACGGCATCATCGAAAGGAAGCTGCGGTCAAATTCATCGCTTTCGGCAATCAGGTAGTCACCCTTACCGACCTTAG
This sequence comes from Fibrobacter sp. UWOV1, assembly GCF_900142495.1. NCBI lineage: Bacteria > Pseudomonadati > Fibrobacterota > Fibrobacteria > Fibrobacterales > Fibrobacteraceae > Fibrobacter > Fibrobacter sp. UWOV1. Next base: position 638,004 of record NZ_FRBA01000001.1, read on the forward strand.
CTCCACTGCCCTTACCCTTGACTACACCGCCCACGATAATGGTCGGGTCAAGGCCGGCTTCTTCCCAAATAGCTCCCACAATAGAGGTGGTCGTGGTCTTGCCGTGAGTGCCGGCAATCGAAAGCGTGTACTTCATGCGCATGAGTTCGCCCAGCATTTCTGCTCGGCGAATCACCGGAATACGGCGGTTGCGGGCTTCAACAAGTTCCGGGTTATCGTGCGGAACCGCAGAAGAATAAACAACGAGGTCAGTATCTTCCACATTAGAAGCTTCGTGCTTCGAGAATACCTTAATGCCAAGGCCCTTCAGGTAATCAATCACCTGGCTTTCACCGGTATCGGAGCCGCTCACCACGAAACCGTTGTCGTGGAGCACTTCGGCAATACCGGACATACCGGCGCCACCGATACCTACGAAATGAAGCTTACGGACACGCTTACAATCATTAATCTGCATTAATCATTCTCCTTAGAGAGGATAACACGAGCAATCTGGTCGGCAGCATCGGGCATTCCGAGCTTTTTCGCCGCGATGGCCATCGAATTCAAACGGTTTTCATCAGCCAAGAGCTGTTCCACCTTTTCCCACAGGTGATTTTCTTCGGCGTCAAGTTCCACAAGGGCGGCACCCGCCTTCTCTACCACGCGGGCGTTATGTTCCTGGTGGTTCGCAGTTGCATGCGGGAACGGCAAGAGGATCGAAGGCTTACCGAAGGCCAAGATTTCGGCCAAGGCAGAAGCACCGGCGCGGCTGATAATCAAGTCGGCATGTTTCATGTAGGCGTAAATGCCATCCAGGAAACCGCGAACTGCCACATTCTTGACTTCACCCACGCGAGAACTGATGGATTCCACGTTCTTGACACCCACCTGCCATACCACGGAAACATCGTCGCGGGCGGCAATGGTCTTGATGCTTTCTTCAATCTTGTTGTTGATGCCCACTGCCCCCTGAGAGCCACCAACAATAAACACGGCCTTTTTGCCCGGAGCAAATTCTGCCGGACGCGGCAAGGAATCGCCAATCGGCAATTCACGAACCGGGTTGCCAAAAATCATGCATTTTTCTACCGGGAAGAACTTGGCAGCTTCTTCGGAGGTTACAAAGATGGTCTTTGCGTAGCGGGCGCCCACCTTGTTGGCGACACCTGCCACCGCATTCTGTTCCTGCAGGTAAACCGGGATGCCGGCAGTGCCTGCGGCAAGCACAATCGGGAGCGACACATAGCCACCGGTTGCCACGACAACATCGGGCTTTACCTTCTTAATCACGCTCTTGGCGCGCACCAAAGCCTTGGACAAATTGAACGGCAAGGCCAAATTCTTGAGGAACGGGCCACGGTGCAGAGGAACAGCCGAAATGTATTCGTAGGGCCAGTCTTTTGCCACCAAGCGTTCTTCCATGGAATCTTTACGGCCCGCAAAAGTAATGTCGGTCACGCCCATCTTTTTAAGGCTATTTGCAATGGCTACGGCCGGGAAGATATGGCCACCGGTACCGCCACATACGAAAAGGAACTTTTTCATACGCCACTCCTTGAATATTCATAGTTTCTGTAGGCACTGCTTTCGAGCGAAGCTCCGCTCATATAAGGTTCCTTGATCATCTTGCCTGTATTTGGTCTAGAAATGTTCAAAAGAATACCCACCGCCACACAGCTGTAAATTAAATTGGTTCCGCCAAAGCTTATGAACGGGAGAGGTTGGCCCGTCGTGGGGAAAAGACCCACACAAACGCAGACGTGAACCAAAAAGTTGAAGAAAAGCGAGAACGTGAGAGCCACGGCCAAGTACTTTCCGAATCGGGTCGAAGACTGGCGTGCAATCGAGAATCCTTGCGCAAACAGAACCGCATACAAGGCAAGCAAGAAGAAGGTTCCCAAGAATCCGAATTCTTCGCCAGCCACCGCATAAATCACGTCTTTGTGAACTTCGGGCAAGTAACCCAGTTTCTGCACACCCATGCCGAATCCGGTTCCCGAGAATCCGCCGTTACCCAAAGCGAGCAAAGCATGTTCACCCTGCCAGTTCGAAGCGACCATTTCGCCTTCGGCAGCCGTAAACGCCTGAATACGCTTACTCGAATGCCCCGTCATGAGCAGCATGATAATTCCCGGCGGAATGGCGGCACCAATCGCAATGGCGAGGTACTTGTAATTCACACCAGCCGTGAGCATCACGCAAATCACGACCATCGAAAGCATCATAAGCATCGAGTAGTTCGGCTGCATAATCAAGAGAAACGCCGTAATGCCAAAGAAGATTCCCGGCTGAATGATAGTGCAAGCGACACTCTTGATGTTGTCGCCTGCCTGCGAGAACTTTCCGCAAATGCAGATGAGCATGCCGAGCTTCATGATTTCAGAAGGCTGAATGCCCAAAATCCAGCGGTTCGCACCCTTGACACCGTGGCCCGACACAAGAGCCGCAATCGTAAGGACAACGCCTACAAAGAAGGTAATGCGACCGAGCCAGACCCAGTGACCGTAATCCAGGAATCGGGCAAGGCCAAGCATCAGAATCAAGCCAAACACAGCCTTGATCAGGTGCTTCTGCAAGTAGTATTCTGCAGGAAGTCCATGAGACACAGCAAAATGGGCCGATGCCGTATACACGATAGGCACCCCCAAACAAATCAGCAGCAACACAACTACCAGGAGCAGCTTGTTCATGCCGGTATTTGCAACTGTGTTTTCCATTACTTCGTTATATCCTTAAGCCTTGACCTTCGTGAGTTTAAGCATGGCATCCACCACAGTCTCCATGTGCATACCGCGGCTGCCCTTGATCAGGAGCACATCGCCTTCGGCCACGATTTCGGTGAGGGTGTCAATCAGTTCCTGAACGTTTGCAAAGTGGTGAGCAGCCTTCATGCCCTTGGCCTTTGCGCCCTTCACATAAAGTTTTGCCTTTTCGCCCACGGTCAGGAGCATATCGAAATTCATTTCGGGCACCATGGCACCCATTTCCTGGTGCAGGGCGTCGGTCTGGGCGCCGAGTTCCAGCATATCGCCAAGAACAGCGATACGGCGGTTCACCTTCATGTTGCCAATGGTCTGCAAGGCCATCTTGGTCGAAGACGGGTTCGCATTGTAGCAATCCGACACGATCTTGAAGCCATTTGCGTTCTTGATTTCCATGCGCATATTGGTCGAACGGAAATTCGCAAGAGCCTTTGCGATTTCGGCCTTGGGCACGCGGAACTGGAGCCCCACGGCAATAGCGGCAAGGGCATTGTAAAGGTTATGGATACCCGGTACGTTCAGCGTGAACTTGGTGCGGTCTACAAAGAAAGTGGCACAGTTGTCTTCGTTCCATTCGAGCTTTTCGGGCTTGATAATGCCTCGCTTTACGCCAAAGGTCACCACCTTGTAGCTGGTATTGCTGCGGCACTTGCAAAGGCGCGGGTCATCGGCGTTTACAATCAGCACGCCGTTCTTCTTGAGGCCCGCGACAATCGTCTTCTTTTCGGCGAACACGCCGTCCAAATCCTTGAGGCGTTCCAGGTGAGAGGCGCCAATGTTCGTTATCACGGCCACATCGGGCTCGACAGCGAGCGAGAGCGGACGGATTTCATCCGGGCCGCTCGTGCCCATTTCGATAACAGCCGCTTCGTGGCTGTGCTTGAGCTGGAACAGCGTCATGGGCACACCGATGTGGTTGTTGAAATTACCGGCGGTAGCGTGCGTATTGTACTTCTGCGAAAGAACGGCCTTCACCATTTCCTTAGTGGTGGTCTTGCCGTTGCTGCCCGTAATGGCAACTTTCTTCACCTTGAAATTCTTCTGGTAGCCCTTGGCGAGCTTGAGGAGCGCTTTCGTCGTATCGTCGACGGGCGCATACATCTTGAAGTTTTCAATGCCTTCGGCATCTGCATTCACGACACTCATCAATGCTCCATTTTTTTCCATTTGTGTTACAAACTGGTGGGCGTCAAAACGGGCGCCCTTGATTGGCCAAAACACAACACCTTTGGCAGGTTCGCGGGAATCCATGCAAAGATTCACCTTGCGGTTCTTGGTACGGCCATCGACACCTACCGAGTAGGTTTCGAGGATTTCCAAGAGTTCCTTGATTTTCAAATCCAGCTTATACATTTTCCATCGCCTTCACCGCTTCTTCGCGGTCATCAAAGTGGTGTTTGGTCTTGCCCACAATCTGGTAGTCTTCGTGGCCCTTGCCCGCAATCACCAACCAGTCGCCATCTTTAAGTTCGGCACAAGCCTTGGCAATCGCTTCTTCGCGCTTTTCGACGACGCTGAACTTGTCCGTCTTCATGCCGGCACGCACGTCGTTGATGATGTCGGTCGGATTTTCGGTACGCGGATTGTCCGAGGTGAGCCAAGCCTTGTCCGCAATGCGTTCGGCAATCGCACCCATAATCGGGCGCTTGGTCTTGTCGCGGTCACCGCCACAGCCGAATACGCACGAAAGTTTGCCTCGGCAGAGGCTTCGCGCGGTCGTAAGGACGCGTTCGAGGGCATCGGGAGTGTGGGCGTAGTCCACAATCACGTGGCGGCCATTCTTGTTCCAGACTTTTTCGAAACGGCCCGGAACACGGACTTCGGAGAGAGCCTTGCGCATGGCAGATTCGGCCACACCGATTGTCTTTGCCCAAGCAAGCACCAGCATCACGTTGTCTACGTTAAAGTCGCCACACAACGGAGTTTCAAACGGCTCAGCGCTAATGGCGGGCAAAAGCATCTTGAGTCCGTCTTCGGTATTCTTCACAGCCCCTTCGGGCTTCACAAGAGCACTAACGACCCCTAGACGCGAGACAGCCACCCTCCGGTCCGCTCCAATCCCGGCTAGGGAATCGTATAGTTTCAGTCCGTACGCATCATCGATATTGACAACAGCAACGCCGTCATCTGCCAGATAACGCGTAAACAGAAGTTTCTTTGCCTCAAAATAGGCATCCATTGTCTTGTGGTAATCGAGATGGTCTTGCGTAAGGTTGCTGAACAAGGCGCTCTTATAAAGCACGCCTGCCATACGTCCCTGATCCAGCGAGTGCGAAGACGCTTCCATCACCAAATCCGTACAACCGGCCTCCACCGCCTTCGCGGCAAAGGCATACAAATCCAAAAGTCCCGGTGTAGTTAGGGTGGCTGGTACCGAAGTATCGCCAATCTTGTTCTTGATCGTTCCAAGGAGGGCCACCTTGCGGCCAGCAGCCGTAAGCATCGCATCCATCAAGAATGCGCTGGTGGTCTTTCCGTTCGTACCCGTCACGGCATGAGCGTTAAGCTTTGCAAACGGGTTCTTGTAGAAAACTTGTGCTGCTTCGAGGCGGGCGGCCTTCACGTCGGCCACTTGAATCCACTTCGAAGTCAAGCCTTCGGGAGCAACCGTTTCGCTCACCACGGCCACAGCACCCGATGCCAAAGCGGTTCTTGCAAATTCATCGGCTTTTTCACCCGGCATCGAGAAAAACAAATCTTTAGCCTTCACGCGGCGGGAGTCGTCGCACAGGCCCTGTACATTCAATTTCTGCATCAACGTTTCAGAAATCATTTAGCCCCTCTCCTTGAGCGTAAGCTTGCAAATTTGACCCTTATGGAGCGTTTCCCCGACTTTCGGCGTCTGAGACACAACGCGGCCCATTCCGGTATATTCCACATTCATGCGAATGTTTCCAGCAATTTCAAGAGCATCTTTCAGCGAAAGGCCCTTCAAGTCCGGCATCGTCGAAGCGTCGACATCGCCAAGTTTGAGCACCAGCGCCAAAGAATCCGTCTTGTCGCGGCGAACGGCAATCACTCGAGAACCTTCGCCTTCAAAAGTCACCGGGCATTTCTTGCCTGCTGCCACAGACTTTGCTGTCTCTCCAAGCATTCCCACGTAGTCGCCTTCGCAAGCCGTATTCATCTTGACAAACTCAAGATCATGCGATACCGGCGAAAGCTTCGGATGGTAGTAAATGCCTTCCATAATGCGTCGGAAAATCGGGCCTGCCGTTGCGCCACCCGTGTGACCATAAAGCTTGTCCGCGTTCGGGTCGTCCACCAGGACCATGCACACGTAGCGCACATCTTCGACCGGAGCAAGGCCAATGAAAGATGCCACCTGGTGTTCGCGGTCATACTTGCCAGTTTCCTGGTTGTACTTTTCAGCCGTACCGGTCTTACCGCCAAAAATCACGTCCGGAATCTTCTTGCTAGCCACGCGCTTTGCCGTACCGCTGTTCACCACGCGATTGAGCATTTTGCGGATCGAGGCCGCCGTGCGTTCCGAAATCACGCGACGCACTTTTACCGGGTCCTTCTTTTCGACCAGGTTTCCGTCGGAATCACGCCATTCCTTTACAATCATCGGTTCCATCAGAGTTCCGCCGTTCGCAATAGCCGCATAAGCCATCACCATCTGGATTGGCGTTACAGAAACAGCATGGCCAAAGCCCATCGTTTTAAGGGTACGGTCATCACGAGTCAGTTCGTAAGGCATGTAAAGGCGACCGGCTTCTTCACCCGCCAGGTTTTCAGAAGTCTTCATGCCAAAGCCGAAGTTACGGGCCATACGGTAAAGCTTTTCGGCGCCCACCTTGTCGGCAACCTTCGCATAGACAATGTTCGAAGACTGCACCATTGCCTCGGCCATATCCATATCGCCATAAATGTGCGTGTCGCAAATGCGTTCGGCTCGGGCGCTCCAGCTCCAGCACTTGCCCTCGTTCACAAACACGGTATCTTCGGGCACCACGTCGTTTTCAAGTGCCGCCGCAGCCGTAATCACCTTGAAGGTAGAGCCCGGTTCATAAGACATCGCAACGATGTCGTTCTTCGCCATTTTGCCCACACCCTGCTTTTTGGAGTTCGGGTCGAAAGTCGGGTAACTTGCCATGGCCAGGATTTCGCCCGTGTACGGGTCCACAACTACGGCAGAGGCGCTGGCGGCGCTGAATTCAATCACGCCATCCTTCAGGGCCTTTTCCACGATTTCTTGCATGTCGCGGTCAATCGTGAGCACCAGATTCTTGCCGGGCTTTGCTTCGGCCACGTTTTCGGAGCGTCCCAAAATTTCGCGTTCCCTGGCATCCTTGATACCCACGCGGAATCCTTCGTTACCGCGCAGGCGCAAGTCGTACATGCGCTCCATGCCCATGCTGCCTTCGCCATCGTAACCGACCTTGCCCACAATCTGCGAGGCAAGCTTGCCCTGCAAGAAGATTCGGCTGTAGTCTTCGGCCTTGCCGGTGTCGCGCAGGTTCTTGGCAAACACGACACCGTTACGGTCCAGGATTTCACCGCGTTCGGCATAAATGCTCTTGGTACGGGTTACCATGCTCTTGGTTTCGGCCTGGTACACTTCACGGTTCAGCACCTGAATATTAAAGGTCTGCCATGCCAGAACACCGATTGCGCCAAGCACAATCATCTTCGCAACCGAAAGAGCGTCCATATTGATTATATTCATGGAGCCCCCGTTACGCGAACCTTGGTCGGCACGCCATTCAAGTCAAGACCGGCACTGTCTGCAAAGACAGACAAGTTTTCAAGAGAAGACAACTTGTTGATTTCAAGTTCCTGCAGGGTTCTTTCACGCTGCAGCTGCCCGATCTTATAAGAAAGATCCTGGGACTTCAAGTAAAGCTTGGACAAGCAGTTCTGCATATACAACGGCAAAATCAGCAAAAGCCCTGCCACCAGCACGGCGCAGATAAACACCCACACAATGGTGCGGTTAGAGTTGAACAGGGATTTTTGATTTTTTTCGCTCATACCCGTTCGTACACCCTAAGCTTTGCAGAGCGAGCCCTGCTGTTGTTTGCAATTTCTTCGTTAGAAGGCAGAATCGGCTTGCGATTCACTTTTTTCAGGCGCTGGTGATTGCCACCGCATGTGCACACAGGCAAGTGTTCGGGGCAAATGCAGGCCTTTTCAAATTCAGCGGCCGTTTCCTTAACGCAGCGGTCTTCCACGGAGTGGTAGCTCATCACCACTAGGCGGCCACCCACCTTGAGGCAGTCCACGGCAGCACGCAGACTATCTTCGATTTCCTTGAGTTCGCCGTTCACTTCCATGCGAATCGCCTGGAACACGCGGGCCAAAAGGCCGTTCACTTCGCGCCTCTTGTCGGGGAACACGGATTCTATGACAGCCTTCACGTCAGAAGGCAAAATTTCCCGGTCACCCTTGGAGGCAGCCATTTCAATCAGGCGAGTCGCCAGCTTAAAGCCGCGATCCATATCGGCATTCTTGCGGAGTGCAGCGGCGAGCGTATCTGCATCTACCGTCTTGAGCCATTCCTGTGCAGAAACACCTTCGCGGCGGTCCATGCGCAAGTCCAGCGGATTGTCGCCCACAAAAGTAAAGCCGCGGTCCGAGGCATCTACCTGGTGGCTGCTAATGCCCAAATCGTAGAGAATGCCGTCCAAGGTATTCGGCGCAATTTCGTTCTTCAGTTCACCGAAGCGAACCGGATGCACAATGAACTTGGGTTTTACACCAGCAAGGCGCTTTGTGGCAAAGGCAACGGCTTCTTCGTCGCGGTCAAAAGCGTGAAGCGTTCCTTCTTCATTTAACTTGTTTGCAATAGCGTAAGAATGACCGCCACCACCCAGGGTGCAATCACTATAAGTACCGTTCGGCTTGATGTTCAGACCTTCAAGGCATTCCTTGAGCATCACCGGATCGTGATAGAACACGCCGTTTTCGATGCCAGCGAGGGCTGCTTCGGAATGGGCAGCCGCTGCGCGGCCGCTCAAAATTTCATTTGTATGTAATTCGTTCTTGCGGAGGCTATTAATGGACATCGGACCCCTCCGTCAAGCTTTCTCCATAGAACGCGGCATCGAAGGCGGCAATTGCATCTTCTGTCTGCAAGCCGAACTTTTCGTTATAACGTTCAGGATTCCATAGTTCAAGAGTTTTTCCGCTAGCTTGTACGTAAAGGACTTCGCCCTTAAGACCAGCATACTCCAACAAGATCTTTGGAAGTAAAATGCGGTTCTGACCATCGAGCTCCACTACCGTGGGCGCGAGGCCTCTCCGAACTAGGTCAGCTTGACGGCGGTCGGACCTCGAGTCCAAGTCCGCCATGAACTTTTCATATTCCGGCAAGGTAAACAACCGAAGCGTACGATTCGGACCACGAGTGATCACGAATTCTTCGCCCTCGGTTGGCCCGAGCTGACGACGGAATTCCCTGGGGAAGGAAGACCTTCCCTTTCCATCGATAGCCGTTTGGGCTTGACCTATGAAAGACGTAAAGTTCATACTAGTTTGACACATTTTACCACAACACAGTACAAATCTACCATTTTCTACCACTTTGGCAAGATAGAGCTGACATTTTCACCCCGAAAGCATACAAAAAGCATACTTCGGTTCCAGGTCCGGCTAATAGATAGTGAACATTAGTTCACTACACAAAAAGGTGCAACACATTAATGTCGCAGCACAGTCGTCAAAAAAAGCGCTTGATAAGAAATCTCTCGTCTTTCAATCTAGAACACGCTTTGTTGAAAGATTATCTATTTTGGGTGTGATGAATAAGTTAAAGATGGTCTTGGTTTGTTTGATGTTTTTTTCGGCCTCTGGCTTTGCCGCAAAAAAAACTGAATCTGCAAGGAGTGAATCCAGATGCCACTTCTTTTTGCATGCGGGGTTACTGGATGCAGGCCTCGGCTTAAAGGTTCGCCTGAGTCAAGAAAACGGCGTGTACATGACATTCGATATGATGTGGCAACGATTTCGCACGCAGTATCTTCGTGTTCCAGCATTGATTTACTTGGGCGGCAACAATTTCCATTTTCTCACGGGCTTTACCTTGATTAACGAGGCCCAGGGCGCAGACACCAAGACCGAAGTCGCAGCCGGTTTCAACTGGGACTTCAATGAACATTGGGGACTCAATGGAATGATGTTTAATCCGGTGTCAAAGAGAGCGTCTACGGGTAAATCGTTGCTTTTAGACGTGCGCTACACGTTTTAGATTTTCGAAGGCGATTTCATAGCAGAATGAACGATAGTTTTGTTATCGCTATTTTTCGAGCGGAGTGTCTTGAATTACCGTTTTCGCAAGGTCATCTACAACGTTTTCCCAGTCCCCCTTGGTCATCGCAAACTTGAAGCTCGATATTCCATAGCACAATCCATAGGCGAGAATCTTTTCTTCATCTGCAGAAACAATACTATATGTACCATTCACCACTAACCAATGATCGACTGTTGTTCCACTTGCACTGTTATGTTTTTCCATTTTACGTTTGAACTTGATTGGGTGTATACTAATAACTACACCGTGAAGACCGCTGATACGATCCAAATTCGGAATCGGAGTCTGTAAAAAGGCTTCTTTTCCAAATTTCAGTGGAACTAAATTAAAATTCTCATCGAGTTCAACCTTAACAGAAGGCTTTTTTTCGGTTCTTTTTTCAAGTGCCGTCGCAATTTCTGCGCTAAACCACTCTTCAAAATTTGATGTGTATTCCGGAAGGTCATCTGCCACATCGTCAGGATTTCCAACAAATGGTCTGCTCACAAGCACTGTGTATGAATCTGGAGCATTTTTCCATTCCGGGTTCACCAGGGAATGTTTACCGGAACACCCCACAAGGAACAACACCGCAAATGCAAACGCAAGGCCCATTTGACGCATAAACTATTCCTCAATCAAATCCAAATATTTTTCATCATACATCGAGCGCGGTTTCGGTGTCCAGAAGCGAACTCCCACGCCGAAATTCAAGTGAAGCTGCGTAGCAGCTTCTTGGGCGCTAGGTCGATCGTCAGCAGTGAGCTCTTGGTAATAAAAGCCTGTCCACGCGGCCTGTGCAGAAAGAACCAAGCTAATACAATCCGTCAATTGGATCGCTTTGCTATACTGCAAACCAACCAAGGGTTCGAAATCAGAATCCTCCAAATTCGGATATTTACCATGCGTGTTCACAGAATTCACTCCTAGGAACAAATCGATCGACCAACTTTTAAGGGTACCGATAGATCCTCCCAACATCACAAAAAATCCGTTTTCGGCAAAGGAATCATCAAATGTTGTCCCGGGAGCCATATAGTACTGGTATTGCAGGAAAAATCTCCGGTATTGCCACTTCAGCCCCAAAGTATACATGGTAGAGACATCATACTCGTTATCAATAGAAATTGGACCATCCGTTTGAGGAAAACCAATCATGCCAAATAAACTTAACGCCATCCAGAGTTTTCTCTCTTTCAAGTCATTCGCAATACTTTGGGCCGTCTTCAAATCTTTTTCATGTTGTTTTCCAGCTTGTATACGGGAGCGTTCTGATTCATAATCAACGATGACTTGATTTACGAAATCACTATACTTGCTATCGGAATAACGGTTCAAGAAAGCCTTCTTATCGTTTTCAACTTTATCAAAAGAGCACTCGTAATGGAATGCAACTTGCTCACAACCATAATCGCCATACTTGTACCTAAGGTAATTCAAGTACAGCAACGCAACATCCTTGCTTTCTCTATCCACGGGCATGTTTTGAATAAGTTCGGAATAATCCCGATCCTTGAACAAATACTTTTCATCTTCCATGTCGAATTCATCAACGATTTTGGTTTCCGCTTCATAAGACTTCAACGAATCATAGTTGAGGATAATTCCAAAAAAGTATTCCGTGAATCCCAAATTCAGCATGTAGCCCGTAAATTCATCGAGCGACATTAAAGCCCCTTTGTCAAGGCTCTGTTCTGCGCAGTCACTCATCCGGATAATTTCCTGAGAGAGTTCCCTAAAGCATGTCGCACGTTCATCTACACCAGACTCGCCCTCCCAAACCTTAAACCAAAGAACATGTACCGAATTAACAGAATAGGCGTTCACGCACTCGTTATATTTTTGAAGCAGCTTCCGTTTACCATTCGAAAGTTCATCATTGCTCATGCGACATTCGCCCTTTTGGGGTTCGATTTTGGGCTGAGCATTTTCGACAGCAACATCACTGTTACCAGAATGTTCGTAATAGAAACTTGCACCTGAAAAACCGTAAGCGAGCAAGAACAATATCAAGCATTTTTGAAGGATATGTTTCATACAGACCTTTTTAATATCTATTCTACTCAACATCTACCTTGGCAATTTCTCCATCGATTCGGAGAAGGTAGGTTCCAGGTGCCGGAATCACGATGGAGAAATTCTCTAATGTATAGCCGAGAGTAATTATGCGACCTTGAAGGTCCATCACGGCGTACTTTTTGCCGGCCTTGGATCCATTGACTTGGACTGTTCGACCTACAGTCTGAATCACGAATCGAGGTGCAGCCGTTATAGCAATTGCAATCGGCGTCTCAGAAGACGAAGACTTTGCTTCACTAGAGCTGGATTTTCCAACAGAACTGGAGCTGGATTCTTTAGACGAAGAGGAGACCGTTTCGCTCGAAGAAGATGCGACTTCACTAGAAGAAGACACAGCTTCGCCGGAAGACGAAATTTCTTCGCTCGAAGAAGATTCTTCTTTGCTTGAAGAGGATGCAGTAGAACTGCTAGACTGCCCCGGAATACTCTTCACAATTTCTGCGGAGTGTTCATTCAAGTAAGCTATATCGAATACAGGATGGGAATCCCCCGCTTTTTGGGTCCAGCCTTCGCCCGTGACCCAGCCCTTGCTGTAGTCATGTAGTTTCTTCGCCAAGGTCAAGTCCGTAAATTCCTTTTCGGATACGGGCGTAGAACCATCCAATGCATCGATGGAATCCAAGTGGAATGCGTTATCGACCTGAATTACAGCGCCTTCACTTTTGTAACCGTAGAAAGGACTCGTTGAAGATGTTCCCTTGCCCATGTTGAAGGAGTTGACCAAATCCACTTTTTCATAAATATCGCCAACAATGCCGCCGGGATATTTTGAGGTTTTCAATTCGCCAACATTATACGCGTTGTATATGTTAAGCGAAGTCCTATTGCGCCCCACCAGGCCCCCGATATAGCGCCCATCCACAGAGCCCTCGTTGTACACATATGCCAAATCAACCTGACATCCTTTGTCCGCTACACCAATCAGTCCACCAGCATGTTCTCTTGCGAAAATAGTTCCCTCATGACTTGCATGTACAATGAGTATTCTTGCGGAAAAAAGTTCACCAACAAGTCCGCCAGCACATTCTGAAGTACTGGACAAACGCCCCTTGTGGTTTACATTCACCATTTCTAGGGTTCTGCATTCGTCCGCATCCGAATCCCCGAAGAAATAACCGACAAGTCCACCAACCTTCGTTCCGTTGACTTGGTTACCCTGGTAAATCATCGCTTCAACAATGCTTTCGCTGGTAACATTTTCCACTAAAAGGTCCGTTTTCTTCCTGGAAAGACCGACCAAGCTTCCAACCCAGCTGGCGGCCTTGAAATAAGAATCCTTGATGTTCAAGTTCTTGATAGTGACGGTAGAAAATTCGTACTCATCGCCTATGGAAGCAAAAAGCCCTGCGCTGACCACGTAGCCGTTGTCATAGTAAAGCCCCGATATGGTATGCCCCTGACCATCAAAAGTCCCACGGAAGTTCTTGATCGGAGTCCATTCTTGGAAGGATGCGGTATCAGCCACATTCAATTGATCATCAACCGTCACGTTTTTGTTCATTACGATATCGGCAGTCAATTTTACGCAAACCGCGCCGCGGGAAGCCCTGTTGTAGTCTTCTGCGAACTGGAGAAGTTCTCCGGCATCACCGATTGCGTAGCAGCCGCCAGTGACCTGCGGAATATGCCACCATTTTGCATAAAAGACTTGTTCTCCGGAGGCAGTATCAGGAATGACTTCATACAGCTTGCCGGAATATTCGGCATTGTCGTACCAGCCCCTAAATGTATAATCTGCGCGAACAGGAACAGGAAGGGACAATCCAATTCCATTGACATAGGAATCTGGATAGTCGGCAGTATCGCCGTCAAAGGTGTATAGGACCAGCGGAGACGTTTTCACGGTGGCAGCACCACTGATGACCCCCGTAAGCTTAGGATATTCGTCCACTCCGACTTCTTGGCCCCATACGGTACCATCTACATTTTTATTCTTGTACATGTGCAAGGCGCTTGCAAGAGAACCATCCTTGATCTGATTTGCTGTCACCTCAAAATAAAGGGCCTTGTTTGAATCCGGATCTATAAACCCTTGAGTATTTTCGTAGCGGTAGGCGTTTCTATAAACAACCGGAACATTATAGGGGGCATTGACTACGCCAACCCAGTCCCATTCTCCCGTAGATTTATTCTTGGAAAGCGCATAGGAATTTTCGATGCTGATGTGTGCAACGATGGAATCAGACCCTATGAAATGAAGTGAGGGGGTAGACCCGACCAGGCCTCTACCGCCCACATCGATGCTGTACGAATTGAGAATGTTCAACCTTCCCGTTGTATAGGCGACAAGGCTACCCACCCCCATGTCTGTCGTACGCGTGGCATAAGACTCGCTTACATCAAGAACACCGTCAAGGTGCGCACCGATCAACCCGGAAAAATGATAGTAGCCATCGGCAACGGCATCGCTGTGGCAATTCTTTACAATCACCCTCTTGCTGAGCGTGTCAATTTTTCCGATCAGGCCACCTGCATTTTCATTACTGCGTATATAAGAATCCGTAATACCGACGTTTATGATCTTTGTGGGGAAAAGCGAATCCTTGCTAAATACCGAGCCAAAAAGGCCCGCGTTTGCAACTGTCGAGTCGTTGAAATAAAGTCCCGAAATCGTGTGGCCCTGCCCATCGAATTCGCCATCGAATTCTTTTATGGGAGTCCACTGGATAAAGTCGTTTTTACCATCCCTGAGATGTTCTGCAGAGGCCATGACATTCTTGTTCATGGTAATGTCGTCGGTAAGTTTTGCACAGAAGGGAACGATGTTATAAAGGGATGTATTTACGATGTTCGCAAAGCCGAAGAGTTCCTCCCTGGAACCGATCTGGTAACAACCGTCAACCAATTTGGGTGTCTTGGGTGTAATGGACGATGCTACGATGATACCGTCCTTGAAAGTCGGATATGGGTCGACCCATACGTCCTGCCCCCAAATGGAGCCGTCAGTACGTTCGCTCTTGTAGTCGTGCAGCAACTTGGCGACAGTTCCATCCCGGAATTCCTGTTCACTCACCCAGGTTCCGTTAGAATCTTTTTTCGCTCCGTAGTAAAAAACGTTAAAAGCGGAATCCACGTCGCCTTCGTCGGTCAAAGTTGCAGACGGGGGCTCCTTTTTATACCAGAAATCGACAATAGGCATGTTGTATGAGTTTTCAGCAGTAATCTTACCACCGACTCGACCAAACATGGCAAAGTTGTTATCTTGGCAACAATCCCTATAATTTTCGAAACGCCCCAAGTTATAGGAATTCGTAACGAGCAAATCACCGGATACGTTACCGACAAAACCGCCTACAGAAACCCTAGCAGAGCCATGGGCTTCGTTGTACGAATGCGATATGGACGCATCACGCAGGCACCCCGCAAATCCTCCCGCACTAGATCCCCACACGACACTGCCGCTGGTATGGCAATTATCGATATTCACGCCCGATCCATTACCCACAAGGACACCTATACAGTCACCGCCTTCGAAATGCACTTTCTTGACTTCCAAGTTCTTGATGGTTGCCCTGTAGCGTTCCGTATAGGTGATAACCTTTTCATTTACGGATCCGAAAAATCCCATACTGCTCAACGTATCGTTACGATACAATCCCGAAATGCTCTTGCCGCTGCCATCGAATGTCCCGCAAAAATTCATGATCGGAAACCAGGGCTTATATTCCTTTTCGGCGTCTACGTTCAAAGCAATGTCTGCCGTAAGCTTACCACAGGCGCAAGGCTCCTGAACAGTCCCAGGGGCTCCATTCACTATGGCGGCAAAACCATAAAGATCATCTTCTGTACTTATTTCATAACAGTCCCCGTTCTTTTTGGGGAGCGGAGTCCACATGGCATACAAATCTAAATTACCCGACGTCTTGTAATCAAGACCAGCAATCGGATTCCCGGTAAGCTTAGCATTTTTGAACCAGCCTAGGAAAGCGTAACCATCACGGACGGGAATCGGAAAAGTAGTCCTGGCCCCCTTTATATAGCCGACGGCATAAATTTCATTATCCATGGTCACGTTATGCCAAGAAAGACTGAAGACCGAGTCTGCACCTGTATAACCAGTTACCGTTCCGCTGAATACGGGATGCGGATCGGCCCCTACGTTTTGCCCCCAGGCGCTACCGCCGAGGGAATTGTGAAGGCGTTGTGCGATTGTACCGTCGGCGAATTGAGAAGACTTGACCGAAATGGTGTTGGTACTGGAATAGACGTTATGCTCATAAGGTTCGTAGCTATTGACGACCTCATCGATTGTTTCCGCATAAGCTCCGACAATAAGCCCTACATCCTTGATGACAGTTTTCGGGGGTAACGTATATGAATTCCGGACATAGAGCGGACCTTTATGCGCATTGCCGACCAGGCCAGCCGACCCATAGTAACCGCGTACAAAGGCGACACTATAGACATTGGATATCGCGACCGTGCCAGTATCGATGTTACCAATGACACCCGAAGCGCTTCCGCGGCTGAAAAAGTAAGAATCCTCGATGCCTAGATTTTTGACAGTCACCGTGTCTTCGTCCTTGGGCGGCTTGACAGACAGAATCAGGGCGGCATCTTCGTCGCCACTCATGTAAAGGCCCGAAATGGTGTGGTACTGGCCGTCCAAGGTACCGCTGAATTTTTTTATCGGAGTCCAGGTTATAAAAGCCGAACCGTCGCCGTTGAGCGTATCGTTTGCAAGCACGTTTTTGTTGACTATGATATTTGCAGTGAGTTTGCCACACGCCGCCATATTCTGCGTCATTCCGTTGCTTCCATTCACGATGGATGCAAAGCCGTAAAGTTCTGCGGCAGTTCCAATTTGATAGCATCCGTCCGAAAGCTTGGGTACTACAGGGGTAATGGATGTTGCGGCATAAACTGATGCAGCAAGGAATAAAGCGTGTATACAACCTAATTTCATGGCAAGAAATATATAATATTCTTACCGCTTTTGTAATTTTTTTTTATTTTTCTTGCTAAAGCAGGCTCTATTCGGCCCAATGATTGCCGTTGTAATTGCGGGCGGTATCGGCATCCATGCCAATCTGGCGCACCAGATCGTCTAAGCTCGGGAACTTCTGTTCGGGGCGCAAGTATGCCATCAGGTCAAGGACCATCGGGCGACCGTAAATGTCTTCGCTGAAGTCGAGCAGGTAGGCTTCGATGGCAAGCTGCTGGTTACCCGTAGAAGGTTGTGTTCCAATGTTTACCACCGCTCGGAAAGAACGTTCTCCCCCATTGCCATCGGGCAAGCGAGCGGTAGCCACATACACGCCGTGCTTGGGCAGGAACTTGTACTTTTCCACCTGCAGGTTCGCCGTCGGAAAACCGATGGTATGCCCGAGGCGCTTGCCTTCGACAATCGTTCCAGACAAACGATACGGACGGCCCAAATAAGTCTGCGCACGAGCCACATCACCATTCAGCAGGGCATTTCGCACAGCAGAAGAACTCACGCGTTCGCCCTTATGCAGCACAATCGAGAGCATGGCTGTCGAAAGTTCCGGGAAGGCAGCCGTAATGGTTTCGTAGTTTCCCTTGCCGCCGGCGCCAAAGCAATGGTCGTGGCCAAAGAACATGGAACAAACGCCGCGTTTTTCAATCAGCTCCTGACGGACAAAGACATCGAACGGGAGCTTCGCCACTTCGGGCGTAAACGGGAGCACCAGAAATTCAAGACCCAGACTTTCAATGAATTCGCGTTTTTCTTCGGTAGTCGTCAAAAGCAGCGGATCGCCGGGAGTGTGCAACACGTAATTGGAATGCGGTTCAAAGCTAATGACGGTAGGCGTCAAGCCGTTCACTTCGGCAACGGCCTTGAGCGTGCGAAAAAGAGCCTGGTGTCCCAGGTGGCATCCGTCAAAATTACCCATCGTCACTGCACGCTTCATTTTTCGTCCTCACCCAAATAAAATTTAGGCTTAATTCGCCCCGGTTCATAAAAGCACAGGCTCAAGACTTCGCCTTGCATGTCCGCGGCAAACACATGGCCCTCGGGGCCTACGCCCTCGATTTTCTCTTTCCAAGGGAGCCAATTACCCTGGCGAATCACAGCCACCTGTTCCGGCGTCAGGCGCACCACCGGAAAATCGAGCACCGCATCGACCGGCAACAGGTTTTCACGGGTCAGGTTCTCGCCACGCACCGCCTTATCGAGCGTCACATTGCCGATGCGGTGTCTGCGTATTTGCGATACGCAGGCGTAGGTCCCGAGGGCACGCCCGATATCGCGACCGAGCGCACGAATGTAAGTTCCCTTGGAGCATTCGCAAACCAAGTCGAAGGTCGCAAATTCCTTGCCGGAGCAACCTTCCGTCACTTCGCCCTCGCCAATCACCTTGAGTTCACTAATGTGAATTTTGCGGGGTTTCAACTCAATGTTACGGCCCCGTTCCATCAGGTCGCTTGCACGAACGCCGTTGATTTTTACGGCACAATACTTCGGCGGAATCTGCTCGATATCGCCCGTAAACTGCGGCAATACACGTTCGACATCAGCACGAGAGATCCTTCTCCCCATTCGGGGATCATGCCCACTAAGGCAACAAGTTGCCAAGTGGTCAAAGAGACTACACTTCGTTTCGCTCAGGATGACACCTTCTTTGTCAACGCTGAATTCCGAATTCCGAACTCCGAATTCTCTCTCATCCTGCTCCACCACTTCACCGTCCCATTCGAGGGTATCGGTTTCGTAACCCAAATGCAGTCTAAAGCTGTAGCACTTGTCCTTGGCTTCGATAAAGGGCAAAAGTCGCGTGCAGCGGCCAGTCGCCGCAATAATCAAGCCCGAGGCGCGCAAATCCAGCGTGCCTGCGTGGCCTACTCGCTTCGTAGAAAAGACCCTTTTCAGTGGGAAAAGGGCCTTAAAAGAAGTTTCACCAGCAATCTTGTCCAACAGAACGAAGCCGGAATTGCTCAATTACAAGTCCCCTTTCTGCTTCAGTTCAGCCAAAATGCTTTCGATATGCATGGCGTGTTCCAGGTTTTCGTCCAGAACAAAATTCAATTCGGGAATCTTACGGATCTTGAGAGCCTTACCCAAAACCGTACGGATATACCCGGCGGAATTCTTGAGGCCAATCAGCGAATCACGCTTTTCCTTGTCGGAACCCATCACCGAGACCATCACCTTTGCGTAGCTAAGGTCATCGGTAATCGTCACGCGCGTAATGCTTGCGAGGCTGCTCACGCGAGGGTCCTTCAAGCCCTTCTGCAAGAGCTTGCCGATTTCCTCGCGGAACTGTTCGTCCAATCTGTCTGTTCTTCTACTCATTTATGCCTTCGGCATTTTGTAGGAAGCCGGAAGTAGGAAGTTAGAAGTTTTATAATCACAGCTTCGCTGTCAAACTAGCCCTTCCTACAGTCTACTTTCTACCGTCTACTTAACTTCCTCTTCCGCAGTTTTCTTCGCCTTTTCTTCGGCTTCTTCGCGGGCCACATCCTTCAAAGTACGGGCAACCTTGACTTCCTTGAAGAAGATCAAGCTATCGCCTTCCTTGATGTCTTCGTAACCCTTAAGGCCGATACCGCATTCAAAGCCACGAGCGACAGACTTGACGTCGTCCTTCATGCGCTTCAAGGACTGGACCACGGTCGTACCGAGTTCCACACCGTTACGGTACACGCGCACATGGCTGGTACGGTCGACTTCGCCGTCGGTAACCATACAGCCTGCGATGAGACCGATCTTCGGAATCTTGAACACCTGACGGATTTCGGCTTCGCCGGAGAGTTCTTCGCGCATAGTCGGCTTGAGGAGGCCTTCCACAGCGTTCGTGATATCTTCGATACAGTCGTAAATCACGCGGTAGTTGCGGATTTCGATGCCTTCCTTCTGGGCCATTTCGCGGATAGAAAGCGACGGCATCAAGTGGAAGGAAATAATGATTGCCTGTGCGGTCGTAGCCAAGAGGATATCGGATTCCGTAATGGTACCCACACCCTTGCGGATAATGTTGACGCGCACTTCCTTGTTGGTAAGCTTTTCGAGGCTTGCTGCAAGAGCTTCTGCAGAACCGCCCACGTCGGCCTTGACAATAAGGTTGAGTTCAGAGAGTTTGCCTTCCTTACGATCGTTGAAGGTATCTTCCAAAGTCTTGACGTTACGGGAACGCAAGTCACGTTCACGGGCAGCCATACGGCGCTTGGAGGCAATCTCACGTGCAGTCTTTTCGTCTTCGACCACGATCAAATCATCACCGGCCTGCGGAGTACCGTCAAAGCCGAGCACCTGGCACGGAGCAGACGGAGGAGCTTCCTTCATCTGTTCGCCGCGTTCGTTAAACATGGCACGGACACGACCAGCGTAAATACCGCAAACGAACGGGTCACCCACATGGAGTGTACCATTCTGCACGAGGATCGTGGCCATAGAACCCTTACCCACGTCGAGCTTGGATTCCACCACGGCGCCGCGAGCATGAGCATCGGGGTTCGCCTTGAGTTCGAGCACTTCGGCTTCGAGGGCGAGCGTTTCCAAAAGTTCGTCCATGCCCTGGCCCGTACGTGCAGAAACTTCGATACAGCTGGTAGAACCACCCCACTGTTCCACTTCCACGCCGCGTTCAGCGAGCTGGGCGCGAATCTTGTCGGGGTTAGCGGTCGGCAAGTCGATCTTCGTGATGGCAACAACCATCGGCACCTTTTCGCGCTTGGCAAGTTCAATCGATTCAACGGTCTGCGGCATCACCATGGAGTCGGCTGCCACCACGAGCACGATGACGTCGGTCACCTGAGAACCGCGAGCACGCATAGCACTAAACGCTTCGTGACCCGGAGTATCGAGGAAGGTCACCTTGCCCTGCTTGGTCGTGACTTCGTATGCACCGATGTGCTGCGTAATACCGCCCGATTCGCCGGACACCACGTGAGTCTTACGAATCCAGTCGAGCAAAGAAGTTTTACCGTGGTCAACGTGGCCCATCACCGTCACCACCGGGTGACGCGGCTTCAGGTTTTCAGAGGATTCTTCTTCCACGCCGAGCACTTCTTCTTCGTATTCTTCCATCAGCTGGGCTTCGTAACCGAATTCGTCGGCCAACAGCTGGATGGTTTCAAAATCCAAGCGGGCGTTGATGGTCACCATCATGCCCATTTCCATGCACTTCGCAATCACGCGGGCCGGCATCTGGTCCATAAGGCCAGCGAGTTCGCCCACGGTAATGAAGTCGGAAGTCTTGAGGATTTTCTTTTCTTCGCCGGAATTGTTGTCGTTGTGTTCCTTGCGATAAACTTTCTTAACGGGCTTCTTGGAAAGGTCGGCCATCACGCGAGAAACGTTCTGGCGTACGGCTTCCTGCTGGAGTTCCTTCTGTTGCTCCATGCGGTCCTTGCCGTTATTGCGACGATTCTTGTCATTGCCACCATGACGGCCATTCTGCTGCTTGCCACCCTTGCCACCCTGATTCTGGCCACCAAAGCCCTGGGCAGCATTGTTGGAAGCGTTAAAGGCGTCTTGCATCGAGTTGCCGGTAAAGCCACCCGTGCGGCCGGTAAAGGTACGACCGCCGTTGTTGCCGCCATTGCCGTTACGGTTGTCATTGCGACGGTTGCCGTTACGGTTGTCGCCATTGTTGTTCGAGAGGCGACCGAAAGTTCCTGTATAGCCCTGCTGGTTTCCACCGCCGTTGCGGTGACCGCCGCGGTTTGACTGGGCCTGTTGCTGAGACTTCTTGATACGAGCGAGAATAGCTTCGTCCGGTTTGAACACCTGGGCCTTCATCGGAGGCTGCTTGAGTTCCATGCCCGGGGTCACCATGGCAGGCTTTGCAGCGGCCGGTGCGGCAGCAGCGGGGGCTGCGGGGGCGGCCGGAGCGGCAGGTTTTACAGCCGGAGCAGCAGGTTTGACTGCAGCAGGAGCGGCCGGTGCCGGAGCAGGTGCTGCGGGCGCGGGCTTTTTCTCTGCGACAGGAGTTTCTGCCTTAGGAGCTGCGGGAGCGGCCGGAGCAGCTTCAGCCTTCGGGGCTGCAGGAGCTGCGGCCGGTGCGGCAGGCTTTACAGCGGCCGGTGCAACAGCAGCAGCAGCGGGGGCTTCGACAGCGGCAGGCGCCTCGGCCTTGGGGGCGGGGGCAGCAGGCTTCACCGTAGCGGCAGGCTTTGCAGCGGCCGGTGCGGCAGCAGCGGCAGCGGGTTTCGCCGGCTTCTTAGTCCTGATGAGCGTGGCCTTCAACTTCTTGCCATCGCCAGCCGAAGCAGACTCACTCTTCTTGTCAGAAGAAGCATTGGAAGTTTCAGCGGAAGACGCCTTTTTCAGATTCTTGTTGCGAGCTTCAGCCTTCTGGCGTTCGGCCTCGGCGTCCGCTTCGATCTTCTCATAATCCTTAGCATCAAGCTTGGACACCTGAGTACGGACAGCAACGCCCGCATCGCGAAGCAGCTTCATCACGACATCAACCTTGATGCCGTGGGATTTTGCCCAGTCTACTGGTTTGATTTGTTCTTCATTAGCCATGAATAGCTTCCGATGTTCCTTTTTTAAAAATTAGCGAGCAGCCTTACGGTTCTGATTAAAATCGGCAGCGGACGGAGAGGTAATCTTAGCCTTCGTTTCGTCGTCCTTCTGGTTCCATTCGTTTTCACCGAACACGTCGAGGTTACGCTGCACGAGTTCTGCAGCAAGCTTCACGTTCTGGCCGTTCTTGCCAATCGCCAAAGCGAGGTTTTCGTCGCTGATA
Source organism: Fibrobacter sp. UWOV1 (assembly GCF_900142495.1). Classification (NCBI taxonomy): domain Bacteria; kingdom Pseudomonadati; phylum Fibrobacterota; class Fibrobacteria; order Fibrobacterales; family Fibrobacteraceae; genus Fibrobacter; species Fibrobacter sp. UWOV1. Next base: position 660,719 of record NZ_FRBA01000001.1, read on the forward strand.
ATCACCACGGTGCGGCGGGTTTCGGGCACGTGAATCAGCTTGATTACGTTAGCCGGAGTCAAGGCGCGCGTAATGAAGGTATCCAGATCCGGATTCCACTGCACGATGTCGATTCGTTCGTTACCGAGTTCACGCACAATCGTCTGCACGCGGGCACCCTTCATACCGACGCAAGCGCCGACCGGGTCGATTTTTTCGTCGCGGGAATACACGGCAATCTTGGCGCGGAAACCCGGTTCGCGGGCAACGCCCTTGATTTCGACAGTACCTTCGTAAATTTCCGGAACTTCCTGACGGAAGAGTTCCTTGAGGAAGTCACCGTTAGCGCGGGACAGCACCACCTGGGCACCGTTCTTGGAAGATTCTTCCACGCGGGCGATCACGGCCTTGATGGAGTTACCCTGAGCCCAACGTTCGCGGCGGATCTGTTCACGAGCCGGAATCATGGCCTCAGTCTGCTTGCCGAGCTTCACGATGATGTTACTTTGTTCAAGACGAAGCACTTCGCCGCTCACCATGGTACCGATACGGCTGCGGTAGGTATCCATGATCTTCTGGCGTTCGGCATCGCGGATCTGCTGGTTCAGGAGCTGCTTTGCAGTCTGAATGGCCTGGCGACCGAATGCAGAAATAGGAATTTCCATTTCGAGGAAGTCACCCGGCTGAGCGTCTTCGTTAAAGTCGCGAGCTTCTTCGACCAGCATGTAACCCTTGTCGAGTTCTTCCACTTCGGCAGCGGTCATGTTCGGGTCGTAGTCCGGATAGTCATCGACAACGGCCACGCGCAAGAACACATGGACTTCGTTGGTTTCAGTATCGAAATCCACATCGATCTTCTTTTCGATGTGCAAGTACTTGCGTGCTGCCGTCACCAAGGCTTCCTTCAAAGCGTTGATGACAATGGAATCATCCATATCCTTGGCTTCGACCACATCTTTCAGCACATCGAGCAAGTTAACTTTCGGTTCGTTCTTCATAAAATGACCTTCCTATTATATTTGTACATCCACTTTTGCCACCAGCACTTCGCTGCGGGGCACGACCACGTCACCGGCATTGCCTTTAAGGGTGAGCGTCAAATTTTCTTCGTCTGCAGCAACGAGCTTGCCCGTAACAGGCTTACCGGTACTGCGGGTCACCCGCAAAAAACGTCCGATATTGCGGGTAAAATCGGCAACCGACTTGAGGGGGCGGTCTAGCCCCGGCGACGACACTTCCAAAGTGTAGGCACCTTCAATAATATCCGGATCGGCATCCAGGGCGTCAGACAAATGGCGGCTCACGTTAGAGCAGTCGTCAATCGTCACCCCTTCGGGCTTGTCTATGTATAGGCGCAGCGTCTTTCTCTTGCCTGCGCGGAACATGTCCTGTTCCACCAATGTAACGCCGGCGGCTTCGCATGCCTGGGCGACCAATGTATCCAATTTCTGGGCTACCAAATAGACCTCGTATAATAAACGGCGTTCGCATACGGCCCCGAAATCTGCTCATTTAAGCCTAAATCGGGTCCACGAACGTCAAGACAGACCAAATAGAGAAATTTTTCAAGCCTTAGGCAACTGGATTTTAGAAAATGAGGCTTAAAAACCCTGTTAGTAGAGCTTAGTTGGTAGAACTTAGATAGAAACTCTAAATTCTAAGTTCTAAGTTCTAAGCTCTAATTACTACATTTGGCGCATGGCTTACGTACTTTTGATTCTCGCTACTTTAATTGGTCTTGCTGGTTGCGCCTACTTTTTGCGCAAGAACATTCTCGTGATTCGCGAAAAGAATAAAAACGAACCCAAGGCCTACAAGCGCAAATTGAACTACGTCCTCACAGGTCTATGGTACGGTTACCTGACCATTTTCTTCCTGGGCCTGACCATCAACAACATCGGGAAATGGTAAACAGGGACTAATGTGGGATGTGGAATGTGAGATGTAAGATGCGGAATTATAATTAGTCATCACACATTACACACTACACATTTTTCTAGCCTCAAGCCAGCGTTCGTACAAGAAGAGAGCGATCAAGTTCTTTCCATCGATAAACTCGTGGGCGGCGTCTTCGTAAGAGAGCACCACCGTCTTTATCCATTCGATTTCTTCGGTGTATTCCTGATCCTTGCCGTCCATGGACTTCAACTGTTCCGGCGTCACGTCGCGTTCGATTGCATACAAACGAATACGTTCATCCAAAAGTCCGCAGCTTGCCGCAAAGCCGTCGCTTTTACCCTTGTACCAAAAGTCCATGAGATCAATCAGTTCGGAATCGTCGGCCTTAATTTGCGCTTCTTCTTCAAGTTCGCTCAAGGCAACCTTGCGGTAATCGCCAGTCCAGTCCAAAATCCCTGCCGGAATTTCAAGCGACGCCTGCTCGCCAATCGCAAAGCGCGGCTGCCTTACCAGCAACAAATACTTTTTGCCTTCGCAACGCAACACTACCAAAACGCCAACGGCATTCCCGCGAACAAGCACAATGCCATGCACCGGGCGTCCGTCCGGGAGCGTCGCCGTCGCATCGAGCTTAATGAATAGCGGCTGGCGACCCTTGCGCAAAAAATCCACCGACGAAAAGTGGACCTTGGTCACCACGAACTTTTCTTGAGATTTTTCAAGCCAATCCTTGTAAATACGGGATTCAAGGATAATCGGGCGATCCGCCTCGGCAATTTCAGGAGAATAGGAATATTCAATCATTTTTCTTTCGGGGCATCCGGAGCGACCGTCGCCTTCTTCCAGATTTTATACAGAGAGTCTAGCACCGTAACGCTGTCGGAATCAACCACCATCTTGTTGGTCGACAAGTTATAGACCATCCAATCTTTCTTAGAATTCGGACCGCAGAACGATTCGTCTTTATCGGGCGTAAACAGCTCGCGAATAAAGCGGGCCTGCCCACCGATCACAAAGGAGTTGATCGCAAAGTGACTGTACGTTCCACATTCCGGAATCTTTTCGGTATAGTAAGTGCTGTAATGCCAAATGGTATCGGGGCGTTCCTGCAACTTGCCCAGTTCCGTTGAATCGTTTTCCCATTTGGAATTGATGCAATACACCGAATCGGAATCGGCGCAGGCATAATGCACCGGCACCAAGTTCGTGTCGTTAATATTCCAGGAGCTCGGGTAAATTGTATCGGAAACCGTATTCTTGCACATGTCCACACGGTGCGTGCAAGTAGACTTCATGGTGCGCCAGAAGAACACACGCGGCGTAAGGGAATCAAGCACGCGCATGACCGTCGGGTAATTTTTTCCGTGCTTTTTGTCTTTAGTGCGAAGCGGGAACGCCTGCACGTCAGCAAAAGCGGAATCCAGATACATTTCAAAAGTATCTCTCGAAAGGCTTCCGCGGCGAAGGATAATGGAATCCAGCGACGTGTCGGCATCGTTTTTCACCTTGATGACACCAATACCGGACATCTGCTTCGACGAAAGCAGAAGCTTGAGAGTCGTATCGGGGCGGTAATAAGGAGCGGCGCAGTCTTCGGCAGTCGCGTGAATCGAAAGCGTCGGCGCAATCCAAAGGACAGAATCTTCCTTGTCGTAATCCAGATTGATGGACTTCAAGGCGCAATTCGAGAACGTCCACATTTTACCCATGTCCAAATACAGGGTGTCCTTGGACAAGTGAATTGTCTTGCCGGAATCGAGCCGGGCGTAGGCAAAGAACCCTTCGCCATCGTAGCTAAAGTCTTCTTTCGAAACATTCAGCGGGCCATCGGTGTCTTTTTCGCAGCCGGCAAAAAAAACGACCGCGGACAAAATCCACAGCAAAGCAAGACCCATGTATTTAGAGCGAATGCGGTTCATGAGACCAAAGGTATTAAAAACCGTTCAACTTTTCAAACGACGCAAGCGAATCAGGTGCGACAGGATGCGTCGAAGCGTAAAAATCGTTCCAGCGAACAAACTGTCCATTCAAGCGGACCGACAAGAAGAATGTCGCGCTGTCTTTCGGAGAAAGCCTGCCCAGCACCGATTGCACGCCGACGGTATCGCCTACCGACAAGGAATCGCTCGGTGCTCCCATGCCCAATGTTTTACTCGTAACATTATAGCCGTGGTCAATTTCAACAAAGTAACCAAGCGAGTCGCGACCCGCATCGAGCACGCGCCCTGCAAGCACCGGATAAATCGGAGCTTCACCGACGCCACTAAACACATCCATCGCCAAAAGCGATTCCTGGCCTTCGAAGTCAAAGCCTTCGTCAATCGAAAGCGCAGACCATTCCAGCGGAAGCCTCGGACATACTCCGGGGAACTTGCAGCCCGTATTCTTGGAAACCCAAATGTAGCTGGAGTCCGGTTTCATATAACGTAAATACACCGACCGCACGCTGTCTTCGTGCATCACGAGCAATGCATTACTGAAATCTGTAATCGGGGCAATCCAATGGAGCTTGGACTTTTCAGTTTTACGGAGAGAACCCACGTAACGCAAGAACGGGTTCGGCAAGCGCGAAATGGGAATGGAATCAACCAGCACCCACGAGCACTGTGCCATTCCCTTCTTTAGCACAAACGGCTTGCCACCGTAAAGTTTGCAGCGGTAGTCCCAAGTTTCGATTGGCTTTTCTTCCTCGTTGCCCGGAAGCGGCAACGCGTTTGCGATTTTGGAGACAAAGCCCGAAAAATATGCCGTCAAGGCCGCCACGGCCACAAGCACGAGTCGGATTAACGGGAACTTATGTTGAGTATTAAAAGTTTTTTGCTTACGTGTGTATTCGTGGAACTCGACAGGCATCGGACTAAAGACTGAAAATCGCGATAGCACCGCCCACAGCAGCCAACATAAGCAAGGCAACAATGATTACGGTCTTGGCCGAAGACGGTTCTTCGTCGAACGGAACATCGAGGCCCTTCTTCTTGGAATTTTCAGCCGGTTCTTCCTTGGCAATCGCATTGAAGCTCTTGGTGAACCTGCGATGCTGACCGGTACGGCGATCCAAATGAGACGGTGTCACATCGATAGAGCCCATGGTAGAGCCCATGTTCTGCGATGCAACCGGAGCCGGTTCTTCGTGAACAACTTCGATCTCGGGTTCGGCAGTTGCAGCCGGAGACTGAGCCTGCAACGAGAACGACATCAAGTCTTCTTCGTAGGCGAAGACCATGATGCTCTTGTCGAGACCAGCCTTCTTGAGGCCAACAAGAATCGTCTGGTTATTGGTAAGGACGGCAAAAATGCCCTTACGGTCTTCCATTTCCTGCTGGAACTGGATAAAGGCATTGTAGGCGTCGCTATAGACAAAGTCGAGACCCGTCAAATCGACGGCCAAATACTTTTCGTCAGGCTTTTCAGCGAGAAGATCGCGAACATCTTTCTTAAACTGTTCGGCATCGAACGCCCCAATCGGATTCAGGGGGGCGGACATCAAATCAAATATTCCAACTTCGCGATAATTCTTTAATTGCGGCATGGTAAAAATATAGCCTAATTATGGTTCAACGTGTGCGACCTATCACCAAAAAACGCTCCTAAACTCGATAAAATCGCGGTTTTTACCCCAAATTACTCTAAAACTTCGTCGTCTGTTTCGATGATGGCGTTCCTAGTCGGAGCGGGAGCGGCCGGCGAAGCGGCAGCCGGACTTTCGTTTTGAGCCGCAGACGAACCCTGTTCCTGCTCGGATGCAGACGCCGGAGCAGGCTGCTCGGACGCCGTTTCGGTAGAGCGAGAGGCTTCGTAAGGTTCGCGTTCCATATCCTCGTAAGAGGTGTCTTCATCGGGTTCTTCAGTCAAGTTCTTGCTGACTGCCGGAGTTGCCTCCGGCGTGCCCGGCCTAGGCGCATGACTAAACAAGTACGGACTGATGCTCACGCTTACGCGATGCACCGGAGAAAGTACCGGGTGCGATTCGAACGCGTAGTCGACTTTTACAAATTTTGCAATAACTAGACCCGCACCCGCGGTCACGCTCTGGAGCGTGGTAAAGCTCGAAAGGCCCGCACGGAGCGAAAGGCCAAAGTCGAAGGTGTATTCGATACCGCCGCGACCGCCCGAAAGCCAATCCAGCGGATTTTCCCACACGCGCTTGCCGCGGGACTGGTCCATTTCGTAATCCAGGTCGCGAGCTTCACGGTGCAAAAGTTCGGCCCCCTGCCAATACAGGTTCAACTTGCCATACAGGTAAGGCACCGGAAGTCCGTAACTGGCAGCGACATACAACTCCGGAGAAGAGTATTCGAACTCGCCCGATTCCCAACTGGTCGCCGAAGACGTCCAGCCCTTCAAGAGGGCCGACAAGTAAAGTTCATCGACCGCATTAAAGCGAAGTCCGGCATCGCCGCGGAAGCCCCAGCCGCTCTGGTCCATTTCGCGGTACAGGCCATGGAACCCGATACCTAAATCCAGGCGCTTGGTGAGCTTACGGCCGAAGGTTGCCGAGAACACCCAGTCTGCAATAGAAAGCGTGTTGTAGTTGGAACCTTCGGGAAGAGGTTCGCCCTCTTTAATGTACGGGATATCGTCTGCACCGAATCTTGAAAAAGAAATACCTAAGCCCTGACCCACCCCGAGCGGCACCACCGCCGAGGCGTAGTCATACTTTGTATCTTCATAGTATTCGGTATGCGAAAAAGAAGCCCATGCGTAATTCACATTTGCAAGCTGGTAGGGGTTCGACATGAGCCCCAGGTAATCGCCATCGACGGCCATTGTCGCAGAACCCAATGCAGCAGAACGCGCACCCGGTTCAATATCCAAGGTCGCATTCGCACCTACCACTCGGTCGGCGGCAAAAGAACTCGCAACAGCAATTAAAGCAATACAAACAGAATTTTTCGCAAATGTCATACTTTGACCTTCAAGATAGATTATTTTTGGTTTGCAGACCAGTGAAAAAGTATTTTAGATGAACCTTTCGGAACACATCGAGCAATATTTACAGTACATCGCGGACCGGCGACGTTTTTCGCCGCGCACAATCGACACGTACCGCAAGTCGCTCACAAAATTTCTGGAACATCTCGGCGAAGGCGCAGCCGAATTTCCGCTAAACGCATTCTCGGAATCGAGCGTCAAGACGTTCGTGTGGGACTTGAAGATGAAGCAGAAACTTGCGCCCACAAGCATTTGCGAACACTTGGCCGCCCTAAAGAGTTTCGGCAAGTACCTGGTCAAGAGCAAAATTTGCGAAAAGAATCCGGCCGAAAACGTCCCCATGCCCAAACGCCCCAAGCGCTTGGTGAACGTTCTTGGACAAAAGGACTTGGCCGAAGAAAAATTTCCGGAACTGCCTGCCGACGCAAAACTCCCGCAGGTACGGGCGCGCATTCTGCTCGAGCTCATCTACGGATCCGGGCTCCGCATTTCGGAATGCCAGAATCTCACCTGGGACCGCATCGACACTAACGCCAAACTCGTACGCGTGCTCGGCAAGGGTAACAAGGAACGCATTGTTCCACTTACCGAAAGCTTTATTGACCGCATCGCAAATTACAGACAAATACAAATGCAGGCGGGGCACATGCCCACTGCCACGGGCTACGTATTCCTGAGCGAAGACGGCAAGCCTTTCGGCCTGCGCACGCTTCGAAACGACATCCAGCACCTGCTCCGCGAAATCGGTTGGGAAGGTAAAGCGAGCCCGCACGTGCTCCGCCATAGCTTTGCTACGCACCTGCTCGAAAACGGCGCCGAAATCATGAGCGTCAAAGAGATGCTCGGGCATTCGAACATCTCCACCACTCAGGTCTATACTCATGTAAATGCAGAACGCCTGCGAGAAGCTTTCAAGAAAACACACCCGCGAGCGTAGGCGAATTCTGAATTCAGAGATCAGAATTCGGAGTTAAATAATGCGAGTTCAGAGTTCGGAGTTGAAAAATAATTCTGAACTCATAATTCCGAAATCCGAATTAGAAAAAGCTTCCCTTGATGCCGACGGCGATGGTCCACTGCTGGCCAAAGTCACTCCAGTCGGGAGCATCCCACTTGCGCATGGGGCTTTCGTCGTATTCGTCATCGGGGTCAGCGGCGTTACTCTTGTCGTGGAGCGGTAAGGAGACCGCAAGAAACACCGGGAAGTCCGCATTCGAGAATTCGATGCCATAAGCAAAGGCGAGAGACCACGCCTGATGATCGGGGTCGGGGCGCGGGTCGTAAGTTCCGACCTTTTCGGAATTGATCCAGGCGACACCGAGCGGCACAGAGAAATTCACGCCGAAGCTCTGCACGATTCCCGGACGGCCACGGTAACCGTAAGCGATAGAGCCGCCCACCGAAGGCGGAGTGTAGGCGCCCAAATCGTTTTCGCCATAAGGCTTGAAGCGGTATTCAAAGCGGTCGCCTTCGTGTTCCATGTCCTTCCAGTAAGAATCGTTGAATTCGTTCTCTCCCGAAATCAGGTGCATGGCAAACGGGTGCGTGTAGCTAAGGCCGTAAAGCCAGATTCCCTTGTCGGTATCGCGGCTGTAGTCCCAACCGAGCGTAAGCGAATACAGGCCCGAGCCCTTCTGGAAACTGCTCGGCAACAGTTCCTTGCCAGAATCGGTACCGCGCTTGATGTCGTACTGACCAGTCGGAATGGTGAGGCTTGCCGAAAGCGATGCGGCGCCACCGCTACCGATTGTCTTGCTAAAGTCAATGGACACATCGCCCACGCCGCCCGTAGTGCGGTCTGCCGGAATCTGGTTACTGCGGTACTGCACTTCGCCGCTATGGCTCGTCCACGGAATAGACACACCAAGCTTGGTCGACCAAGTCGGCTTGATAGACAGATGCGGCGTGAACGAGACACCCGTGAAATTCTGGCCGACCGTGTACTTGGTAAATGCTTCGACTTCAAGGTAGCCGCCAGAAACACCCTGGCCAATCCACTTGATACCATCGCCAGAACCGCCACCGGAACCGCCCGCACCGCAACCACCAATGGACGCCCACGGAGTAGCGACATCTACAGGCGAATTAAAACCGGCATAAAACGCACCACCTGCCACAAGAGCCAAGGCAACGCCAGACAAAATCCCGCTAAATAAATTCTTCTTCATCGTTTACCTCACGGGAGCTTCAGCAAATAGCCATTGTTCGCACCAGTCGCCAAGAAGAATCCATCCGGCGAACGGCCACCAATCATCGGGACCGAAGCAATTTCTTTGGCGTTATCGACCCATTCAAACGCAAGGTCTGCAGGGGCGTTGGCAGCCAACTTGATTTCGCGCATCATCGTGCGACCTGCGCTACCGTTTTGCACCGATGCATCGGTCAAATCATTCTTGTTCACGTACTGTGAACCCTGCGGAAATTCCGCCCACACTACAAATAGGCGCCCGGCAAAAGTGAACCAGTGCGGCTGAACCGGTTCAGAAATCATACCGGAATTCTTTTCGATTTCAAATGGTGAAGCGTCCTTCGAAAGTTCCTGAATAAAGGAGCGCCAACCCGTCATCGCAGCGTTAATCACGTTGTAGACCACATACTTGCCATCGGGCGAAATCATGGGGCTATCCATCATCCAGCCATCGACACCAGAGGGTTTCTTGAGCGTAATGGCCTTCTTGGCTCCGCCATTGGCGTAGTCCACAAATACAATCTGGTCTTTCTTGTTCACATAAACCAGACGCACATCGCTTGTGCCGAAGAATCCTTCAACCTTGGAATCATCGGCCGAAGAATCAAGCACGGCATCGGGATTCACCCACAAGTGCGGAGTCGCAAATTCACTCATGTCCTTGTCGTAGAAGAAGAATTTCTTCTTGTCGGACATACGGACCGCAAAAACGCCATAATCCAGGTTTTCGCAAGCCTTGTTCCCCTTGGTATCGTAAGCACGGAGCGCCACAATATAGTTCGGGTGCGTACTCCATTCCGGATCCTGGAACTGACAATCGCCCGATTCGGTATCGCGCATCAAGTACCAAAGAACCTTACCCGAGGTGTCTGACACAGAAAGACGGTCATGCTGCACCACCTTCGAAGTCGTGTACACGGAATCGGGAGCTTCTACATTCAGCTTGCCGCCAAAGTTCAGCCAAAGCATTGCAGCCGGATAATTTTCAGGATCTTGGGAAACGGAAGGGTTGCAAATTTGCTTGCCACCGTTCACCGCAAAAATCGAGCCCGTTTCAGTCTTTTCATTGGAGGTTTCAGAACCCGCAAACTGTTCCGGCTCGTAAACGCAAGCCGAAAGGGCAAATAATAAAGACAATGAGGCGAATTTTAAATAACGCATTGTCCGAAATATACTAAAACTTGACACGTCTCACATGGTAGAAATAGATTCCCGCGATAACAGAAATCGTAAGAATCCAGCTTATCGGGTATACAACCATCAGCGAAGCGAAAGATTTGTACCGAGGGAACACGAAAATCACCCAGAGAATGCGGATTCCGCAGACCCCAACCATGCAGGTAAGCGCAGGCGCCAGGGACTTGCCCATTCCTGAAAGCGCTCCTGAAAACACATCCAGGAACACGTTGATGAACAAGAGCCCCACCACCACATACATGCGAATGGAGGCAATTTCAATGATTTCGGTATTCGATGTAAACACCGACAGCATCGGGAATGCGAAAACGCAGCAGAGGGCGCTCAAGATAACCGTAGAAAAGCACCCCAGCAATAGTGACCAGCGGACCGTACGGCGGCAGCGTTCCATATTCTTCGCGCCGTAATTCTGCCCCACGAAAGTCACGCACGCCTGCGAAAAAGAACTCAGCCAATAGTACACCACGAATTCGTAATTGAGAGCAATCGACGAAGCCGCCACCGTAGCAGAACCGAGGCTATTGATAGCCGACTGCAGGCACACATTGCTAAACGAGAATACGACTCCGCGAAGCCCTGTCGGAATCCCTACTCGCAGAATGCGGCTCAAGAAGAAGGGTGTCACGCGCAACTTCCAGAATTCCAACTTGAAAGGGCCCACCTCATGCAACAGGAGATAGAACAAAGTAATGCCACTGATGGCGTTTGCAAACACTGTCGCAATCGCCACGCCCGACACGCCCAAGCCAAAGCCCGCCACCAGAATCAGGTTCAGCACCACATTCACTGCACCTGCCACCATGAGCACATAGAGCGGGCGCTTGGTGTCGCCCTTTCCGCGCAGGATCGCCGCGATAAAGTTATAGACCATGGCAAAAGGCATTCCCACAAAGTAGATTTGCAGGTAAAGCACGGCGTCGTCCAGAATGTCTGCCGGAGTCGAAATCAACTCAAGAATCGGCCTTGCAAAAAAGATTCCCACAAACGAAAGTAAAATCCCACTAAAGAACGATACCATCACCGACGTATGAACGCTGCGGGTGATAGAACGGTAGCTTTGCTCGCCAATGGAATTGGCTACCACCACATTCGCCCCGACCGAAATGCCCACGAACAAGTTGATTAGCAAATTGATGACGAAGGTATTCGCGCCCACGGCCGCCAAAGCCTTGTCACCCGCAAACTGCCCCACCACGGCGACATCTGCCAAGTTAAACATCTGCTGGAAAATACTGCTCAAGGCAATAGGAATGGCAAACCTCAGGATTTTTCTCCCAAGGGGGCCATTCAGCATATCGATGTTCGTCTTTGACGAGTGGCTAGCCATAAGTTTCTTGACCGTGAACCTTAAAAACGGGCGTAAATTTAGATTTTCATGGGGCTGCCTCCAAGGGCATTTTTCTACCTTTACATCGCAAAAAAACGAGCGGCAGATAGGTAGCCGCCAAAACTGGAGATTATCATGGGTTTTAAATGCGGTATCGTAGGCCTCCCCAATGTGGGCAAGTCCACCATCTTTAACGCCATCACCAACGCCGGCGCCGAAGCGGCCAACTACCCCTTCTGCACCATCGAACCGAACGTGGGCATGGTGAGCGTGCCGGACAGCCGCCTCGACGAACTGGTCAAGGTCTACAATCCGAAATCCATCGTCCCCGCCGTTACAGAATTTGTGGATATTGCAGGTCTTGTAAAGGGTGCCGCCCAGGGCGAAGGCCTCGGCAACCAGTTCCTGACCCACATTCGTGAATGCGAAGCCATCATGGAAGTCATCCGCTGCTTCGACGACGAAAACATCGTGCACGTGCACGGTTCCGTGGATCCGGTCCGCGATGTCGAAATTATCGAAACCGAACTGATTCTGAAGGACCTCGACTCGGTCGAAAAGCGCCTCGCCACCGAAGCCAAGGCCGCCCGCATGGGTGGTGCCGAAGCCAAGGCCCGCCTCGCCGCTTGCGAAAAGCTCCGCGACGCCTTCCAGGAAGGCAAGGCCGCCCGCACCGTGATGCACGACAGCGAAGAAATGGAACTCATCGTGAAGGACTTGGCGCTGCTGACAGCAAAGCCGCTCTTCTACTGCGCCAACGTGAAGGAAGACGATATCCTGACCGGTAACGCCTACGTGGAAAAGCTGAAGGAATACGCCGCAGCAAACGGTCACGAAGTCATCATGATCAGCGGCAAGATCGAAGAAGAACTTTCCGCTATGGAACCCGCTGACAAGGCTGAATTTCTCAAGGAACTCGGCATGAAGGAATCGGGCCTCGACGCCGTGGTTCGCAAGGGTTACGAAATCCTCGGACTGCGCACCTTCTTTACCGCCGGCGAAAAGGAATGCCGCGCCTGGACGTTCCACGCAGGCTACAAGGCCCCGCAGTGCGCAGGCGTCATCCACACCGACTTCGAACGCGGCTTTATCCGCGCCGAAACCTTGAGCTACAGCGACTTCCTGAAGCACGGCAGCTGGAACGCAGCCAAGGAAGCAGGCCTCGTCCGCACTGAAGGCAAGGACTACGTGGTACAGGATGGCGACATCATGTACTTCTTATTCAATGTATAATGTGGAATGTGGGATGTGGAATTAATCATTACACATTTCACACTACACATTAAAAAACTCGCCTTGTGGCGAGTTTTTTTCTTTTGGCGAATTTTTTTACTTCTTTTTCGCGGCGCGTTTTGCCTTGATTTCTTCTACAATCGGCCGGATGATTGTCGCGAGGTTCATCGCAGTTCCTATCAGAATCATGAACGATGCCGCATGAATCCCGATGCCGGGTTCCACCTTCAAGAGTGACATCCCCATGGCTGAATTGATCTGTCCGAGTTTCGAGAGGAAGAACCAGAGCGAGACCATCGTAAGCATTCCCATTGCAATGGAGCCCAGCGGAGTAAAGCACGCAAACAAGCCCGCAATCACGGCACCCGCAAGAATCACGTAGAGGAACGGAACCGGTTCCATTTGCGGGAAATGCGGCATGGTCTGCCGGAACTTTTCCATGGCGCTCGGGTTACCCGTTTCCATCTTTTCAAGAATACCCAAGGCAGGCTGTTTCAGTTCCTGGCGCAAATCGAGGCCCGACGCAAGCTCGTAAAGAGTGGGCTCGGCAATTACGTCGTCGGCACAAGAAACATTAGCCAAAGGCATCAGCAAAGCAACAATAACAAGCAGATACGGGATAGCCGTAAGCTTTTTGAATAGACGCATTCCTTTAAACATTATTTTCCTTCAAAAAGATCCCTGGGGAATGCGCAACGGAAACCGATGGCATCAGACCAGTAACGCGGATCTTCATCATCACGTTCAGTCAGGTTCAACAGACTTTCTTTGTCCTTCCAGGAACCACCCTTGTACACCTTGGAAGAACCCATCATGGCACCCGTCGGATTAGAAGATTCTACCCAGACCGAGAACATGAAGTACTTGTCGCGAGTCCATTCGGCAACGTTACCCGACATATCGAAGATACCCCAGGCGTTGGACTTTTTGGTGCTTACCGGCTGCGGACCGTATGCGGGGTTCTTCTTGCCCAGACTATAGGAGTTCGCCTTGTAAATGGCGTATGCCCCAGGATCCGGGTTTTCGTCAAGGTTCCAAAGAGCGCCTTCGTTGTTGTCGGCACGGCCAGCAAATTCCCATTGGGCTTCGGTCGGCAGGTCGCCACCGATAGCCTTACAGAAGGACTGAGCATCGTTCCAAGTGATATTGTGCACCGGATGACGGGCCCCCGTAAAGGAGGAACGATCCTTGATGCGCTTCGTAGAATCAATCTTGGACATCACGTCCTTGAAGAACTGCTGAGTCACTTCGGTCGTGTGGATTGCAAACGGAGACAGCGAAACCACCTTGCCCTTGTAACGGAAGGAACCGGAATCGATCAAGGCCACCGTACCACGGTCACGGTCGCGAATGACGCGCGGAACCTTCATGGAAACATCGAGCGCAACGCCACTCTCGTCCACCCTGAGCGCCTTCGCCTTGGGTTCCTGCACCTTATGGGCATCTTCCTCAATCGGGCGGTTCAGCCATTCCTGAACTTCGGGTTCGTCGTAGATATACTGCGGAAGTTCAAAAGCACCGTGACTCTGGAGCGGCTTGTCGTTCACAACCAGTTCGTGTTTTTGGTAACGGTAATGATGGCGGCCCTTCAAGTCTCCTTCATGGTAAATCCAGACGGGCTTGTTTCTTTCGATAGAGATAAAGGCGCGAGAAGATGCACCCGACGTGAGCAGGGCGAACAGGGAGTCGGCAGTATAGCCTTCGGCATTGCCGACCCAGGACACGTCATAACGATCTCCCTTCTTACCATAGTTAATGCGGACTGCGGCCATTCTGCACACACGTTTCGTCTTGATTACGGGTTCGGCGGGAACGGCAGCGGCGGCTGTAGAGTCCTTGACCGTCGTATCCTTGGGTGCATTTGCCTTCGCAATGGAATCCTGTTTAGCCTGCTCACGCATGGCAACAGAATCGATTACGTCTTCGCAGAGTTTTTCGTCGTTAACCGCTTCAATAGACGTAGGCACGAGGGAAACCTTATGAGGAATAGCCTGCAGGCTATCGATTTTACGGCGGAGGGCAACATTTACGGCACTTGCAGAACCCATTCTGTTCATGCGCCAATAAAGCTTGGCTTCTTCACGCTTACCATTGTAGCGGTTACGGTACTTGACATAGACGCTGTCATCGGAAGACACGCCAAGAAGCAGAGGCTTGCGAAGCGGCGGGTAAATCTTGTCAAATTCGTTGGTATCGACCTTTTCGATGGAGGTCTGGACATCGCGGGTAAGCACGTCAAACAGGTGTTCGGTTTCTTCAAGGGTCTTGGCAACGGTAACCGCATGCAAAGTGACCGTAGTCGTAGCTTTGACCCTGGAAGCGGTATCTACAACCGGCAATTGTGGTTTAAGTTCAACCATGGAGCCGCCCGGAACAGAAATGGCATCGACATACGGCAGGTAATTCGGAGCCGAAAACGAGAAGGCATACATGCCCGGGTTAACCGGATAAACTAAGGACGGAACTTCCTTCATGGGAACAGAAATCGAAATCGCTTCGAGCCCCTTAATATTGGACTTGATCGAAATAATGCCCGGACGTTCCGTTTCCTGGATCATCTGCCACTGGCCATTCTTTCTAAAATAGAGTTTCGGAACACGCGGAGAATAGATGTATTCCCTATCGAAATAAATATCGGCTTCGTCCTGGAATGCCCTGGAGGTTTGGGAACCGTAGAAACGCAACAGCATCACTTCGGCAGGTCTCAGGTAGTTGTCAGCCAGGCTAAAGGCGTGCAGTTTTTCAAAGTTCTTGACGTCAACGGGACCTGTGAACCAAAGGTATTCCTTGGGGCCCTTCTTATGGCGCATGAACATGATGTTCGGGCGCAGCGGAACCATCGGGGATTCCGACAAGATCATTTTTTCCTTCTTGACAATCGCCATGTTGGCGACAGGCTCCATCAGAACGCCTTCCTTGAACATAGTTGGGGCGACCCTGAAATTCTTGTCACTGTCGGCTGCCCAAATCAGAATCGGCAACAGCAACAAAAGCGGAAGCAAACGGGTAAGGGACATATTTTCTCCTGTCTACATTTCTAAACGAAATATAAAAACATTTCTTTTTTCGCTCACAACGATGGTGGTTTTAGGTCTGATTTGCCCCGATTTTGAGCAAATGACCTCCTTCGGCACCACCGACAGGGCCAAGCTCCACCTTCCAATCCGCAAGGCGAATAATGTCCGGATGATGTTCGATAACGATGACCGTATCGCCGCGGGCAGAAAGTTTGCGGAGCATGTTCCAGAGGATTTGAATATCCTTGAGGTGGAGCCCTGTAGTCGGTTCATCGAGCAGGTAGACCATTTCTTGGGCGGGTTTGCGGGCAAGTTCCGCCGCCAACTTGAGGCGTTGCGATTCGCCGCCGCTGAGCGTGGTGACGGACTGGCCGAGTTTCACGTACGGGAGGCCCACATCGCGCAGGCATTCCAGTTTCGGAAGAATTTTAGGCTGGTCCTTGAAGAATTCGCAGGCTTCGGCGACGCGCATGTCGAGCACGTCAGCGATATTTTTACCCTTAAAGGTGACGGTGAGAGTCTCCTGATTGTAACGCTTGCCGCCGCAGACATCGCAGACTTCCCACACGTCCGAAAGGAAGTGCATTTCTACCGAGATGGCGCCGCGGCCTTCGCAGGCCTCGCAGCGGCCGCGAGCCAAGTTGTAACTGAAGCGGCCATAATCGAAGCCCTTCAACTTGGCTTGCGGCAGTTTGGCGAAAAGCCTACGGATTTCGTCAAACACGCCCGTAAAACTGGCGGGCGTGCTGCGAGGAGTCCCCGAAATCGGGCTTTGGTCCACCAGCAACACTTCGCCGCTCTGTTTTTTGCGACCGCGGGCCTGGAATTTCTTCTTGAGGCGCGGGTAAATTTCGTCCATGACCATGGAACTCTTGCCCGAGCCAGACACGCCGCAGACAACGCTAATCGCGCCCTTCGGGAACTTTACAGACAAATTCTTCAGGTTGTTGTGATTCAACTTTTCGAATTCGTAGAATTCCGTGGAATCGGTAATGGGCTTTGCCGCAATCTCGTTCGCCATCGGGATGGTGTGCGTCAGGTACTTGACCGTTTCGCTGCGCGGGAACTGCTGCAAGGCATACGGCTTGGAGAGTTGCTCCGGAGAGCCTTCGGCGACAACCTCGCCACCGAACTCGCCCGCTGCCGGGCCCATATCGATAATATGGTCCGCCGCCTGCATCATCTTCATGTCATGTTCCACCACCACGAGCGTGTTACCCAAATCGCGCAGGCGGTAAAGCGTATCGAGGAGCATGGCGGTATCGCTTTCGTGCAAACCCACCGTGGGTTCGTCAAGCACATAGAGCACGCCTTCGAGGCCGCTACCAATCTGGCTTGCGAGTCGGATTCTCTGAGATTCACCGCCGGAGAGCGTGTCGCCCGCGCGGTCGAGGCCAATATAGCCGAGCCCCACGCCCTTGAGGAAGTTGAGACGCCCGACAATTTCGCGGAGCAAAGGTTCGGCAACCGTCATCTTGCCATCAGGATTTTTGTCGCCCCCGAAGTTGTCGCGCTTGAAGTTTTCGTTGCTGAACCATTCGAGCGCCTGGGCGATACTCATGTGGTTCACGTCCATGATATTCTTGTCGCCAATTTTAACTGCAAGGTATTCGGGTTTGAGGCGTTCGCCATGGCAGTCCGGGCAAACTTCGCCATCTTTAAAGTGACCGAGGCCAAGGCAGGTTTCGCAAGCGCCCCAGTGCGTATTGAAACTGAAGTGTTTCGGGTTCAGCGCCGAATCCATGTACCAGCCGCAATCGGGGCAGCCCGGCTTTTCGGAACAGGCCAAGCGACCACCCATTTCGTCTTCCACATAAAGGATTCCATTGCCATCGCGGTAGCCGCGCTCAAACGCTTCCACTAGGCGAGCGCGGTTTTCTTCCTTGACCACGACCGTATCGACGACGGCGAACAACTGTTTTTCACGGGTCGGAATTTTCGGAAGCGGAAGTTCCACCAGCTTATTGCCGAGGTAAACCTTGCGGTAACCCTTCTCAGTGAGGATTTTCGAAAGCTTCAGTACGTCCTTGATTTCGAACGGGGCAAGGACGGTTACCTTCTTGTTCAAATCGCGATCGAAGGCGTATTGCATCAGGTCGCCCGCGCTGTACGAAGACACTGGCTTCCCGCATTTCAAGCAATGCGGGGTGCCGACCCTCGCCCAGAAAATGCGGAAGTAGTCATAGATTTCGGTGAGGGTCGCCACCGTACTGCGCGGGCTCTTGCTCGCACTCTTCTGGTCAATCGCAATCGCAGGAGCCAAGCCCGAAATCGAATCGATGCTCCCGTGGTCAGGGCGGCCCAAGAAGCGGCGGGCATACGTGCTCAAGGTTTCCACAAAGCGGCGCTGGCCTTCGCTAAACAGCGTATGGAAAGCAAGGCTCGACTTGCCAGAGCCCGAAACGCCTGTGACCACCGTAAGCTTGTGACGCGGAATCGTCACGTCGATATTCTTGAGGTTATGCTTGCGGGCGCCATGCACCTCGATATCGAGCGACAAATCTTCGCCGCCCTTGAGTGTGCGGTCAAAGTGATGGTTTTCGCCGTGCTTTTTCGCGAGCACCGGCGCGAGGTACTTGCCCGTTTCGGATTTTTTGCATTTCGCAATCTGTTCCGGCGTACCTGTCGCAATCACTCGCCCGCCGTGGATGCCCGCATCCGGGCCCAAATCGATAATCCAGTCGGCGCACTTGATCACATCCAGGTTGTGTTCGATAATCACGACGCTGTTGCCGAGGCTACGCAGGCGATTCAGGCAATCCATGAGCTTGCGGATATCTTCAAAGTGCAAGCCCGTCGTCGGTTCGTCGAGCAGGTAAAGCGTCTTGCCGGTACCCGGGCGGCGCAGTTCAGAAGCAATTTTAATGCGCTGCGCTTCACCGCCGCTGAGCGTTGTCGAAGGCTGGCCCAAAGTGAGGTAGCCGAGGCCCACCTCCACAAGCAAATTCAGCGGTTCTGCAATCTTCGGAATATCCTTGAAGAATTCCGCTGCATCGGCAATGCTCATGTCCAAAATTTCGGAGACGTTCTTGCCCTTGAAATAAACTTCGCGCGTGGCATCGTTAAAGCGCTTGCCACCGCAGACTTCGCAGGTCACCTGCACGCTCGGCAAAATGTGCATGTCCACGATTTTCACGCCCGCGCCTTCGCATGCATCGCAGCGGCCGCCCTTCACGTTGAAGCTGAAACGACTCTTGCTGTACCCGCGAATCTTACTTTCTTCCATGCTCGCGAAAAGGTCGCGTACGTCGTCCCAAATCTTGGTGTACGTTGCCGGGTTGCTTCGCGGCGTGCGGCCAATCGGCGTCTGGTCGATTTCAATCACCTTGTCGATGTTTTCGAGGCCTTCCAGATGGTCGAACTTGCCTACCGGTTCTTCGGAGTTATAGAACACGCGGGCCAGTTCGCGGCGCAAAATCTGGTTAATCAGCGTACTCTTGCCGGAGCCAGAAACACCCGTCACCACGGTGAGCGCGCCGTCCAGCGGAATTTCCACATCGATATTCTTGAGGTTGTTTTCAGCGGCACCGCAAATCTTGAGTTTGGGCGTATTCTTGTCAATCTTCTTGCGCTTTTCGGGAATTTCAATGGCCTTGCGGCCGCTCAGGTACGCACCCGTCAGCGAAGCCTTGTTCTTCTCCAGCTCCTCGACGGTTCCTGCCGCAATCACGCGACCGCCTTCCACGCCAGCACCCGGCCCCACGTCAATCACGCAGTCCGCATGGCGCATGGTGTCTTCGTCGTGTTCCACGATAATCAGGGAATTGCCCTGCGCACGCAAATGTTCCAACATCCCGAGCAGTTTATCGTTATCGCGGGGGTGGAGCCCGATGCTCGGCTCGTCAAGCACGTAAAGCACGCCCTGCAGGCCGGCGCCCACGGCACTTGCCAAACGAATGCGTTGGGCCTCGCCGCCACTCAAAGTAGAAGCCTTGCGGTTGATGGTCAAGTACCCCAGCCCCACCGCATTCAGGAAACTCAAACGCCCGCGGATTTCTTTCAGAATTTCCTTGCCGATTCGCTTTTCCTTTTCGGACAAGTCAATCTTGTTGAAAAATTCCACCGACTTCTCGACGGACCATTCCGTCATCTCAGTCAGATTCACTCCATGAAACGTGACCGCATTCGCCGTACGGTTGATGCGCGTGCCGTGGCATTCAGGGCAAACGCCAATCTGCATGTACTTGCGGAAGTGGTAAATGTGCCACATGTCCCACAGTTCTTCCATGATGGGCATGATTCCCCGTTCGCTCCCGCTGGGCGTGCCGTACAAGACGGCATCCTGTTGCGCCTTCTTGAGCTTGTTCCACGGCGTATCCAGCGAGAAATGCATCTCGTTCGCGATGTTGCGCAAGTTGCGGCGGCCGAAGTCGCTGAAAATCAGCGTGCCGTCATCCTTCTTGATCGTCGCGATGCAGCCGTCCTTAATCGATTTCGTCTTGTCCGGGATAATCAAGTCCAAATCAAACTTGAAGCTTTCGCCCATACCCTTACAGGCGGGGCAGCGGCCCTTCGGGTCGTTAAAGCTGAAGAACCGCGGTTCCAGTTCCGGGATGGAGATACCGCACTTGGGGCAAGCGAGCAGCGTACCCTGTAGGCGGTATTCTTCCTTGGCCGACGCATTTCCAGTCTGCGACGCATCCCCCGCACCTGCAGAACCGCCCGCCGACAGCAAGAAGCTCACCAACTTTCCGTCGGTCAATTTCAGTGCGCCTTCCAGCGCCTCGCGCAGGCGGCTCATGTTCTTGCGTTCCAGCGTCAAGCGGTCAATCACCGCCTCAATCGTGTGCTTCTCGTAACGCACCAGCGCAGGCACTTCTTCAAGCCTGTAAATCGTGCCGTCCACGCGGGCACGCACAAAGCCGTTTTCCTTGAGTTCTGCCAACTCCTTGCGGTATTCACCCTTGCGCTCCTGCACAATCGGCGCCATCACCGTAATCTGCTTGCCCTCATCGCTCACATACAAATTATCGACAATCTGGTCCACCGTCTGCGCCTGAATCACGCGCCCGCAATCGGGGCAGTGCGGCACGCCCAAGCGCGCAAAAAGCAAACGGTAATGGTCCAAAATTTCCACCACTGTACCCACCGTCGAACGCGGGTTACGGTTCACCGTCTTCTGGTCAATCGAAATCGTCGGCGAAATACCGCGCACGCTCTCCACCTCGGGGTGTTTCATGCGGCCGATGAACTGGCGCGCGTACGCCGAAAGCGACTCCACAAAACGGCGCTGGCCTTCCTGGAACACCGTATCGAAGGCGAGGCTCGACTTGCCCGAACCGGAAACGCCAGTTACCACCACGATGGAATCGCGGGGAATGGAAAGGTTCACATGGCGGAGGTTATGTTCGTGCGCGTCGCGGATTTCAATAGACTTTGTCATGTGCCGCAATATAGAAAAAGACGGCTTAGCCGTCTAATTTTAGTGAACATTTGTGCAGAAATTCAAGTTTTTTATTTCCGACGCATCCAGAAAGCGGTAAACACAATCACCGACAAGATACACAACGCGATAATCAACCAGAAGGCCATCGGCGAACCGACCGTGGCGTCTCCGTTCATGCCGAAGGGCAACTTCACGTTCATTCCAAACAAACTTGCGAAGAACGTCGGGAGAGAAATAGAAATCGTCACAATCGTCAAGTTCTTCATCAGCGTGTTCACGTTGTTGCTGATGACGCTTGCGCGGGCATCCATCATGGACGTCAAAATGTTGGCGTAGATTTCAGCTTGCTGCAGGCTCTGGCGGTTTTCAATCACGATATCGTCCAGCAGTTCCCGTTCGTTTTCGCTCCAGTTCAGGCTGCGGCCAATCTGCAACTTCTTGAGCAGAGTATCGTTGCTGTTCAAGGCGCTCACGTAGTAAATCAAGCCCTTGTTCAAGCTGAACATGCTAAGCAGGTACTTGTTTTCCATGGCCGTGCGCAGTTTCTGTTCCAACTCGTCGTTAATGCGGTTGATAATCTTCAAGTGTTCGTTGAAGTGGAAGATGGCGTAGCTCAACACACGCAGCACGAAGGTGTTCAAGCTGTCAATCTTCGAAAAGCGCTTTTCATCCATGATAGGAATGTCAGAGTCCGTCAGGAGCAGAACCCAGTCCTTGAAGATGAATATACCGAAAGATTCCACGCGGAACTGGAAGTTGTCGCTTGCCGAATAGTTCTTCGGCTTCTTAAACACGATCGTCGTAAAATCGTCATCGTATTCGATGCGGGAAAGTTCGTCCGAGTCGAAAGCAGAGGCTATGGTATGTTCGGTGATTTCGTACTCTTTAACGAGCACACTACGTTGCTCTTGGCTCAAGGAACCCATCATCACGATGTCGGCGCTGTCTTCGTTCGGGGCACTAGCGAGGCGACCCGATTCGATCTTGTAGTACTTCTTGAGCATAGGAGCCCCCTTTATCGAACGGCTTCAAATATAAAAAAAACCTCGGCAAAACCGAGGTTTTTTAAAGCTTTTTTTGAATTTAGTGCTAAATTACACACCCTTCTTGAAGCGCTTGCTCCACCACAGAACCACGGGAGAGCAGATGCACACAGAAGAGTAGGTACCGATAAGGATACCGAAGCACTGGACCAAGCCAAAGTCGCGGATGGAAGAACCACCCATCACGGCGAGGATCACGCACACGAACAAAGTCGTGAGAGAGGTCACCATGGTACGGCTGAAGCACTGGTTCAGGGACTTGTTGATGGTTTCGGCGAAGTTGCTGGAACCATACACAGCAGTGTTTTCACGAATACGGTCGAAGTTCACGATGGTGTCGTTCACAGAGTAACCGATCATGGTGAGGAGCGAGGCAATCAAGGCACCATCAAAGGAAAGACCGAAGGCGGAGATGAAGCCAAGCGTAATCACGGTATCGTGTACCAGGCCGAGCACGGCCGCGACACCGAAGCCGAGACCGAACTTACCGAAGCGGAACCACACGTAAATCAAAATGCCGAGCCATGCGAGAATCACAGAGAGGATAGCGTTGAAGCGCAGTTCCTTACCGATGGTCGGACCCACATTGTCCTTAGCGACGATTTCGCACTTCTGACCGGCCTTTTCGAAGGCCTGAGCCATCTTGAGTTCGAACTGGGCGTCATCAGAGGCGCGCATGCTAATCTGGTAAGAGTTAGCAGAAGTACCACCGAGCGTACGGACCTTCGTGCCAGAGATACCGGCAGCAGACAAAGCCTTGCTCAAGTCCTTTTCATGCTTGTCGCTATCCTGGTACTGCACGGTATAAACCTGACCACCAGTGAAGTCGATGCTGAAGTCGAAGCCCTTGACAGCGATGAAGGCGATGGATGCCACAATGAGGATCATGGAAACAAGACCGAAACGACGGCGGTTCGGAATGATCTGGAGGTTCGCTTCGTTGATAGCCTTGAAGCCGGAACCAATCGAAAGCGTGGTACGATCAGCCTTGGCAAGACGCCAGTCAAGAATAGAGCGAGTCACCGTGATAGCGCAGAACAAGGAAGTCAAGATACCGATCGTAAGAGTAAGACCGAAACCCTTCACGGAACCGGTACCAATCTTATAAAGGATAAGGCCGGTAAGCACGGTGGTCAAGTTGGAGTCCAAGATGGCACCGAAGGCGCGTTCGTAACCCTTGGCCACGGCGGCGCGGGCGGTCAAGCCGTTCTTGAGTTCTTCACGGATACGTTCGTAAATAATCACGTTGGCGTCGAGAGACATACCGACCACGAGGATGAAGCCTGCGATACCCGGCAAGGTCAACGTAGCGTTAAACACAGACATCACGGCTGCGGTCACCAAGGTGTTGATCACCATACCGAAGCTTGCAATCAAACCACCGAGGCGGTAGTAGGCAACCATGAACACCAAGCAGAGGATAAGGCCGATAGCACCGGAACCGAAACCCTGCACAATGTTTTCTTCACCGAGGGTTGCACCCACGCTGCGGCTTTCAATAATCTTCATCGGAGCCTTGAGGGCACCGGCGCGGAGCACCACGGAGAGGCGGTTAGCTTCGGCCATGTCGTCGAGACCCGTAATCTGGGCTTCGCCGTTCGGGATACGGTCGCGGATCACCGGAGCAGAAATCACCTGGTTGTCGAGCACGATAGCCATCTGCTTGCCGATGTTGGCGGCAGTCACGGCAGAGAACTTCTTAGGACCAATGCCACCGAACTTGAGGCTCACGGCCACTTCACCGGCGCTCACACCGTCAGACACGCGGTAGGGGCGAGCATCGACCACATCGTCACCGGCCATTTCGGCACGGCGCTTGAGGAGGTAAAGGCGCTTGGCCTTGATCTTGGAATCACGCTGCACCGGTTCAAGACCGCTGCCGAAAGCGAAAGCGACATCGCGCGGAATCAGCTTCTGCACACCGTCGGTAGCGAGGAGCTTCTTGACCTTTTCCACATTTTCTTCGGCGATAAAGCCACCGTTACCAAAACTCAGGTAGTAAGCGGAAAGAGCAACGCCGACCTCAGATGCCGGTTGAGCCTCGACTGCAGCAGAATCCTTGGCAGAATCGGTAGCAGCGACTTCGGCTGCCGGAGCCTTACCGAGCAATTCGTCATCGGAAAGGGTCTTGGTTGTATCCTTGGCGGAATCCTTAGCGGCGACCGTAGAATCCTTGGCAGTGGAATCCGTAGCGGCGGAGTCAGCCACGATGTCGGTCGTCTGGCGGGTCAGGTACTGGTCAATGAGGCCGACCACCTGGGTAAACTTTTCAGCTTCGGCCAGAATCTTGAATTCGAGCTTAGCGGTCGAACCCACGAGAGCCTTTGCAGTGGAGTCATCCACGCCTGCCAGTTCAACCACGATTCGGTCGTCGCCGGACGGGGAAATCTGCGGTTCAGAAAGACCGTACTGGTCAACGCGGTTGCGGATGATTTCGAGGGACTGTTCCTGAATGTCCTTGATATCGTCGCCCTTGATGTTCGACTTGTCGATTTCGAGCGTAATGGCCGTACCGCCGGCAAGGTCCAAGCCGAAGTTGATGGACTTTGCGCCCACCTTCGGGTTTTCCTTGAGGAAGGTCTGCTTTTCTTCGCCCTTCTTGGTGTGAACCTGGATAGAAGGCCATACCGTGTAGGCCGACAAAACAATGACGAGGAGAATAATGAGTTCTCGCATGCCGAATTTTTTCTTATTCATTTGTAATCCCTATAAGGCATTATTCACTAAGTTTTGCGCCCAAATGTAGAAAAATAGTCTTCAGTCATTAAAAATTTGTCACAAGAAATGCGTTTAGAAAGCATCTGTGAGCCTCAAGCGACTCGTCTAAACGAGTCGTGGAGGCGAGAGTGAGGCGAAATCACATATTTTCACTATAAATAGAGCCGAACGGTCTGCAAGGGGGAAGACTCCCCCTGGTTCGCACTTCGTCGCTCACCACCCCTTCGCCTAGGGGTTTAACCCCTAAAACCCCGCAAGGCTTTTATTTATATAATGTTGAACTTGTATTCAGAGCCGTCTTGCAGCACAACGAGCGTCATCGTCTTTTTGCCGAGGGTACGCTCAATAGCAAATCCATTGTCGGCGGAGCGGATTTCGAGTTTTCCTTCGCGCAGTACCGCATTCTTGTTGCGGAGTGCAATCATCTGCTTTAAAAATTCGTACAGTGGCTTCCCCTGCATTTCGGCAAGCTTGCTCCACGGTACGCTACGGCGGTTGTCAGGATCCTTGCCGCCTTTCATCGAAAGTTCTTCGCCGTAATAAATGCACGGCGCCCCCGGCAAGAAGAAGAGAATCGTATACGCGAGCTTGATTCGTTCGAGGCTTGCGCAGGGTTGCGACATCAGGCGCGTGGTATCGTGGCTCCCGAGCAAATTCATGGGAATGTCGCCACGGCCTTCGGGGAATGCTTTCTGCAGGCGTTCACCGAATTCCTTGATCGAAATCGGATTCTCGTCGAACAGAAACTGCATCGCCGCCTTGCGGAACATGTAATTCATCACGCCGTCAAACTGGTCGCCCTTGAGCCAGCGAGAAGGCTCATCCCAAATCTCGCCCACAATGTAGGCGTCCGGATTCACCTTTTTCACGCGGCGACGGAATTCCTGCCAAAAACTGTCGTCGTCAATTTCATTCGGGACATCCAAGCGCCAGCCGTCAATGCCGCGCTTCATCCAGTACTCGCCTACGCTAAAAAGGTACTCGCGCACATCGGGGCAGTCCGTATTGAATTTCGGGAGCGCCGGGAAGTTCCACCAGCATTCGTAATTGGGCTTATCGGTATAGGCGTTCAGCGGCCAGCCCTTCACATGGAACCAGTCCACATACGGCGAATGCTCGCCCAACTCCATCAGGCTATTGAACTGAAAGAATCCGCGAGAGCAATGGTTGAACACGCCATCCAAAATCACGCGCAACTTTAGCTTGTGAGCCTTCTTGACCAAGCGGTCAAAATCTTCGAGCGTACCCAGCACCGGGTCAATCTCGAAGTAGTCCACCGTATGGTAACGGTGATTCGAATTGCTCTTGAAAATCGGGCACAGGTAAATTGCGTTGACGCCGAGGCCCGCAATATATTCAAGCTTGTCTTCGATGCCCGCAAGATTCCCGCCGAACATGTTTTCGCGGGTAGGCTTGCTCCCCCACGCGACAAACTTGCCTACGGCCTTATAACGCTCCGAACGGCAGAACCGGTCCGGAAAAATCTGATAAAAGATAGCGTCTTTAACCCAAGCAGGAGCGAACATAACTAGAACTTTGAGCTTAGAGCTTAGAACTTAGACACAATCTCTAAGTTCTACCAACTAAGCTCTATCAACTAAATCTTCCACATGGGGCGGCGCTTGCGCACATCCACGAGCATGCGGATTTCAGAGGCAAGCGACGAGTAGTCCATCAATTCTTCTACAGAACACGGCATGCGGTAGCACCAGTTAGAGCCACCCACCGTACCCGGCACATTCACGCGTTCTTCTTCGGGCGCGCACTTGCTAAGGCTTGCCGATAGAGCAAAGTAATCTTGCACCGGCAAAATGCAGAACAAGCTGTTCGCCGTATACACGTGAAAGAGTATCTGGCGTGCCACAGAAGGCGTCACCTCGTCAGGGGCGTTGCCCGGCAAATGTGCATGCGACCAATAAAGGTTGCGGTCAAAGTCGCTTTCCTTCCAGAGTCCACGCAAGCTAGAGGTATCGTGGCAGCTGGTGGTGCACACAGACAGGCGCGGGTATTCGTCCATTTCGTAGTACGGCGAATACGGGGCATTCCAGTTACGGGCCCAGCGTTCAATGCGCAACGACAGAATATTGAGTTTCTTGAGCACGGCAGGCACGCAAGGCGGCACGGCACCCAAGTCTTCGGCGCAGACCAGCATATCGGTTTCCTGCGAAAGCACGGTCAAGAGCTTGGTGGCATTGGCATCCCACAAGCCATTCTGGGAATTTTCGTTTTCCTTGATCAGGTTACGCAACTTTTCCTGTTCGTAATCCGGCAAGGTAAAGAACACCGGCGCATTGTACCAGTACCAATACGGGTAGAAATTGTTTTCGTCGCCCGAGGGAACAAACACGCGGTTCCAGTAAACCTTGAGCAGCTTGTCCTTGACTTCTTGCGGTTCGTTCATGCCAAGGATAGCCTTTTCGGAACTGTACTCCGGCTTGAGAATCAAGCGGTCCGGGTGACCTTCGAGCTGGGTAAAGCAAATCGGAGCAAGACGGTCGGCGTCAGCGCCCAAAAATTCGTGCAACTGGTCTATGCCGTAATTCGGGCGGCGCAGGTATTCCAGCGTTTCGCGCATAAAGCCAGCGGCAGCGAGCTTGTCGTAAGTGAGCGGCACGCACGGGTTAAAGTAACCCAGAATGCCCGTGACTTCTTGCTGCGGAATCGACCAAATGCGGAAGAATCCAAGCACGTGGTCAATGCGGTAAGCATGGTAGAACTTGCTTGCCTGAGCCAGGCGGCGGCGCCACCATACAAAGTCGTCTTTTTCAATCACGTCCCAGCGGTAAGTCGGGAATCCCCAGTTCTGGCCCGTGTAGCTGAACATGTCAGGAGGAGCGCCCGCACGGTCATCCAGCGAGAAGTACTTGCGGTCGGCCCACACGTCGGCACTGTCTTCGTTAATCAGAATAGGAATGTCGCCCTTGATGCGGATTCCCATCTTGGAGACTTCGGCAACCGCAGCGCTGAACTGTTTCTCGGCTTCGAACTGCATCCAGGCCTGGTACAGGTTATCCTTCAAGAATTTTTTCCAAAGGGCCTCGATATCCTTTTCGGTCGGGTCGCGGTAATTCTTCCAGTCCTTCCAGCTTCTTTCGTCGTTCTGAGCCTTGAGAGTGCAATACACGCAATACGGCTTTGCCCAAGCATTGTCATCGATCCAGCGCTGCAACACCTTGTCTTTTTTCAGGTCGTCGTAACGATTGTCAAAAATCTTGCGCAGAATCATGCGCTTCCAAGTCGTAATATTGTAATAGTCGATTTTGCCGTACTTTTTAAAATCAGCCTTGCCCGCCCGGATTTCGTCTTCGTATTCCGAAGAACCTTCCACCGACTGCACGTTAATGAACACCGGGTTCAAGGCAAAGGCACTGCGGGCGCTATAGGGGCTCGATTCGGCCCCCGTATCGTTCACCGGCAAAAGCTGAATAATATTGAAATCACAAAAAGCGGTCCAGCGGGCAAACGGAATCAGGTCCAAGAATTCACCTATACCGATGCTCTGTTTGCTATAAAGGCTAAAGAGGGGAACGGCCACGCCGCTCTGGAAAAATGAAATGTCACCGTAACGCATATTTAAAATTTAGAAAAAGTCCGAAGTAGGCGGAAGACAGTAGTCTGCTGTTAAGAAATAAAAAGCCTTTTCCGCAGTTCTTGCGAAAAAGGCGCTAAAATGTTTGATTTTTTTCGTTTAAATCAGGCGGAGGATTTCCTGGGCGGTCTGTTCGGCAAAGGTGTTGTCCTGCACGAAACGACGCACCTCGGTCGGGTTGATTCGGGCATATTCCGAAAGGGCACGACCGATACCGTTACGGATGTAGTAATCATCATCCTTGGCGCAAGTCAGGCAGAACTGCCTGAGCAGCGGCCAGTCGGTACGATCCTTGTACTGAATCTGGAAAATGATCGCGCTACGGCGCACCCACACGTTCGGGTCGCGAATCCAGGAAGCGATCTTGGAGCGCAGCGCCGGCAAGCGGAGCGCCAAGTCACCCAGGACGCAAGCGGCGAGCGTATCGACGGTATCGCGCCAGGCACGGGTCTTGATTAACTTTTTAAGGAAGGCAAGGTGCTGTCCACCGAGCAGAACCCTGTGGCGGAACAGGTAGTCACAAGCCGCATACTGGATTTCACGATACGGCTGTGCCCACATGTCCTCGACCCTAGCCACCAATTCGTCACCATCTTTCGGAGGATACTTGTCGAATATGGGGTAGGTCACCTCACGGCGGGGAACAAGACGAATTCCAAGGAAATCGAACTGTTCTCGGGCCTTCTTAGACATTTCATGTGCTTCTTCTTCATTAGAGATAGCACGGAGAGCAAGTAATATTTCTTGAGTAAACCGAAGCATGTATAACAAAAATAGTCCAAAAAAAATTTTTTTTCTAGGTCTTGACAAGCATTTTTTTCAATTTTTTTTAAATTTGGGTCGCATTTTTTACAATAAAATGACTTTTTCCACTCTTGACAAGGCCCGAAAGGGCTAAAAATCGGGCTTTATGGATCAGAATTTGTCTAACATCGCACTCCAAATCATCGAAGTTCCGCCGGAACTCCGCGGACTCACCGACGAAGAAATCATCCAGAATTCCGAAAAAATCAAGAAAGATTTTAACGGGAAACGCAAGAACGGGGCCGCCAGACCCTCCAAGAAAGACCGCCTCGCCCAAAAGCAGCAAAAGGAATACCGAGAAGCCCAGAGTATTGCGAACGAGATTTTCGGTTCCATACCCAAGCAGGGCGACCTGTACTTCAAGTCCAAGGCAGCCCTCCCGGGAATCCCCCCGCTCAGCGAACTTTCGGCCGAAAAGCAGAAGATGTTAAGTTCCGCCTTCACGCAAGAAAGCCCGAGCTTTTCGAGCTACAAGCTGAAAGAAGCGACTTTGAGCAGCGCCTCCAAGTCCATGATTTCGGAACCTCCGAAGCCCGCCTCGGGCCGCGTTCTCAAGGCGTCGTTCGGCTTTAAAGGCGGCGACAAGCCCAAGGCCGTGATTGTATCGGCCGCAGACCTCGCCAAGCAAAAAGCCGAAGAACGCGCCAAGAAGATTCAGGATTTCTTTAAGGCCAAGCACCCGGAAGCAACCGTGATGCCCGACGGAACTCCCGTAAAGCGCGGCCGCGGAAGACCTAGAAAAGTCCGTTCGGCTCTGTCGCATAAATAAAATTGTGATATCGACTCGCTCTCGCAAAAGCGTGCAAAACGAGAGTCGCGAAATTATGCTTGCATAATTTCATGACCGAGTGAAGCCGCGGACGCCGTAGGCGTCAACCACGCCTCGTCAATACGTGGCGTTTGTTGCTCACGGAAAGTCCGTTCGGCTCTATAACATTCATTAAACGTGACATCGCCTCTCTCTCGCAACCGCCCCAGCTTAACGCCTGGGGCTTTGTTGCTCACAGAATCTAGTTGTGTAGAAGATAGTAGGAAGTAGGAAGTAGACTGTAGACTGTAGGCGGTAGGCTGGTGGTTTGGTATAAAATCAGACGGACTTTGTCCGTCTTTTTTTTGATATTCCCTTGCAAGCCCAAAAAAAACTCCTTCCCGGGGTGAGAAGGAGTTTTGAGAGGCAACGATCAGACTCGAACTGATGAATAAGGCTTTTGCAGAGCCGCCCCTTACCAACTTGGGTACGTCGCCAAAGTGAAACGCAATATAGGTAAATTTATTCCCTTTTTCAAGGGCAAACCGGGCTTTTTTTGCATTTTTTTATCTTTTAGGCATGACTAAACCGCCGTTCAAGGTCAGGTTCAAGGCTTTTCTTGTAACCCTCTGGATTAAAAGCCTGCGCATAAGGCTAAAAACGCCCGAATCGTTTGCACCGGGAATCCTTGGGGTATGGCATCAAGATCTACTCGCGAGTGCCGCCGCCTTTAAAAACTGGGGCGTGCACACGCTCGTTTCGGAATCAAGCGACGGCGACCTTTTCGCAGCAATCGTCCAAAATCTCGGCTACAGTGTCACACGTGGCTCTAGCACCCACGGCGCCACCAACGTGCGCCACTTGCTTATACCGCTCCGCGAAGGCCACTTTGTAGGCATGGCGCTAGACGGCCCTCGCGGACCGGCAGGCGTAGTCAAAAAAGGCTCGCTCTGGCTTTCCAAATCAAGCCACACTCCCCTATGGCAAATCAGCGCCAAGTACGGCGCGCACATCACGCTAAAAACATGGGATAAATTTGTCTTGCCCCTGCCGCTGACACGTATTGACATCGAAATTAAATTATCTTTGTGACTGCAAATATACCAAGGTGATAACTTATTAACTAAGGAATGAATCGTGATTTTAATGCCCCCGAAATTTGTCGCCTTCGACCTTGAAACTACAGGTCTTAACAACCAGAAAGATGAAATCATCGAAATCGGTGCCGTCAAGTTCACCGTCGAAACCAAGAACGGCAAAGTCGTGCCCAAGCTGCTCGGCGAGCTCGAAACCTTCGTGAAGCCGAACATGATGATTCCGGCCGAAGCCTCTGCCGTGAACCACATTTACGACAGCGACGTGCAAGACGCCCCCGCCGTGGGTGACGCCATCAAGAAGTTCACCGAATTCTGCGGCCAGAGTTCCATTCTGCTCGCCCACAACGCAAACTTCGACGCAAGCTTTTTGCGCGTGGCCTACAAGAACAATCCGCAGCTCGTGCCCGGCAACCCCGTCATCGACTCCCTCGCTATTTCCAAGGCAATCCTCCCCGAAGCAAGTTCCCACAAGCTCGGCATCTTGGCCAACATGTTCCAGCGCCGCGACGAAATCAGCATGAAGATCGAATCCGACAAAATGCACCGCGCCGTTTACGACTGCCTGATGCTCATGGAAGTGTTCGTGGCCCTGCTCCGCCGCCGCTTCAAGGAAAAGGACTGGGAAATGGCCTGCATCATGAAGAACATGGAAAAGTACAAGGGCATTCCGCAGTTCATCAACAAGTAAAAAAATCCCGGCGCTTGCCCGCCGGCGCTTATCAAAAAAAACCGCTCCCGAAGGAGCGGCTTTTTAGATTTCTAGTGATTTAGAAAAGACTTATGCCTTTTCCGCAACCACCCAAACCTTGACCTGAGCTTCAACGTCGCTGAAGACCTTGATCGTCACGGTGTAAACACCGAGCTGCTTGATCGGTTCTTCGAGAGCAACCTGAGCACGGGTAACCTTAACGCCCTGCTTGGTGATGGCGTCAGCGATGTCAGCTGCGGTCACAGAACCGTACAGACGTTCGCCTTCCACAACGCGGCGTTCGAGGTTAACAGAAATCTGAGAAAGCTTAGCAGCCACATCGCCAGCGGCAGCGAGTTCCTTCTGGAACTGAGCTTCGACAGCAGCGCGGTTGTTTTCGATTTCGAGCTTGGCTTCCTTGGTAGCGCGAACAGCGAGCTTACGCGGGAAGAGGTAGTTACGGGCATAGCCGTCCTTAACCTTCACGACGTCAAGCATCTTGCCCAAGTGGGGAACGTTGGCCTTAAGAATAATTTCCATAGTCTAGTTCCTCCTTAGCGCAGACTGTCCGAAACGAACGGGAGAATAGCCATCTGACGGGCACGCTTGATAGCTTCGTTCAGCATACGCTGATACTTGGCGGAGGTGCCAGAAATGCGGCGAGGAATGATCTTACCACGTTCAGAGATAAAGCGACGAAGAGTCTTTTCGTCCTTATAGTCAATGAACTTGATGTTGTTTTCCGTGAACCAGCAAGTCTTCTTGCGGCGGATACGGGTTGCCTGCTTCTTATCTTCAAAAGCCATTATTCAGCCTCCCCTTCTTCTGCGTCAACCGGGATGATATCTTCGGTGGACTGGGTCTGAGTTTGGTCATAAACAATTTCGCTCATCGGATAATCAGCGAGAGTCATCCAGCGGAGAACGTTTTCGTTCAGCTTGAGAGCGGCTTCCACAGAGGCGACCGTAGCGGCTTCGGCCTTGTAGTAGAAGATCACGTAAAAGCCATGCTGGCGCTTCTTGATGGAGTATGCGAGCTTGCGCTTGCCCCAATCGTCGCGGCGGAGGATTTCGCCGTTGCCTTTGGTGATGTTGGCGGCGATAGTCTCGATTTCGGCCTTGATAGCGTCGTCAGAGATCATAGCGTCGATGATCACCATCGTTTCGTATTGTCTCATATAATGAGTCCCTTTGGTCTATCGCCCGGGAAACCGACATTGGCCCCGGGAGGGTTCCGATAAAAATCGGTGCACCAAATATAGAAAATCGGGATTTAGGTGTCAAACCTCGGAGGCAGGTCTACCCTACGCCCCGAACTGAATTCCCAGGAAAAAGGTGTTCGACCACCCGTCAATATCCTTGTTGAAGTCCTTTTGAGCCCCCACTTCGAACGAAATCCAGGTCGAACGGAGCGTCCGCTTGGCCCAGGGCCACACTTCGCGCAGGTTAAAGGCAACCCCCGGAACCACGTTCAGCAGGAATTCCTTGGTAAAGTTGTATTCCACATGAACTTCGCCGGTCAGGCCGAACAAATCCGACAGGTCATACCCGCCGCCCAGCGCAAGCCCGATAGAAAAACCGTCCAGCGTAAAAAGTTTTTGGCAGTCGTCATTTTTGACTTCTACGGAATCCGCATCGGCTTTGTCGTCTTCAGCATCGTCATCCCACCAGTAATGTTGCCGCTGTTCCGAGTCAGTCTTCTTTCCGCGCACCTGCTTTCTAAACGCCGAGATACTCGTATTTTCAAAACCCAGAAGCGGCGAAGCATACAAGTCGAACTCTTCGGACGCCATGTGGAACCTGACATTCAGGCGGTACCGCTGGTAAACGATCATCGCGTCGCGGTCGAGGTCGCCCCCGAAAAAGAGCGCACTGACTCCCCCGCTTATCCAATCTTTATAAAAGTATTCGAGTTGCGCCTGCCAGGCGCCCATGCAGTCGCATTCGTCCAGCGGGTCGTACACGCCAAAGCCAAGCCCGAACGAAAGTCCCTGTTCCATGTAGGCGGTCTGCCCCGGCAAGGGAACCGTGCTGATTTCGGACAACTTATTCTCTGATTCAAGCGAGTCTACGCCGTCTGCCGCAAACGAGAC
This sequence comes from Fibrobacter sp. UWOV1, assembly GCF_900142495.1. Lineage (NCBI taxonomy): Bacteria > Pseudomonadati > Fibrobacterota > Fibrobacteria > Fibrobacterales > Fibrobacteraceae > Fibrobacter > Fibrobacter sp. UWOV1. Next base: position 694,656 of record NZ_FRBA01000001.1, read on the forward strand.
AGACAACCCAAATACAAGTACAATCAGCAAGAATAAGTAGCGCACAGGTATAAGCTAGTAAAAAAAACAAAGGGGGAAGAATCCCCCTCGTTGCAATCGCAGCCCTGCTGCGTTTTCCACTACCCCTTCTCCTAGGGCTCCGCCCTAAAACCCGGATAGTTTATCGCCGCATTTGACTCATGATTAGTCGTGGCCCTTGATTTTTCAAATCAAGGGCGCGAGCGGTCTTTAATCGTTGGTCTCGCTACGCGAGCCCATGACTCGTCGGCTCGGTCATAGGAACAAGCTAGCTTGTTCCTGCGACGCTCGCCTCCTAGTCATTCATCATATGATTATAGAACTTGGTGTAGTTGTCGCGGTCTTCGGTCTTGCGGACGGCGATGGCGTCTTGCGGGTGGCGGTTCAGCATACCCGTAATCATCTGCGGAATGATGTAGCCCCATTCGTACTTTTCCTTGAGCGGGAGGAAGAGTTCCTGGTAGGCGTCAAGCACCGGACGCAGGTCGTACTTCGGGTTCTTCAGGAATCCGAGCAAGAGTTCGGTGGTGCAGTTGCCGGCGCCGCGGCCCATGCCGGACACGGAACCGTCGAGGTAGTCCACGTGGTCAATGATTGCCTGAATCGTGTTGGAGAAAGCCAGCTGCTGGTTGTTGTGGCCATGGAAGCCGAACTTCTTGCCCTTCACGATACCGCGGTAACGGGTAATTTCCTTATCGATGTCTTCCTGGTAGAAGGCACCGAAGCTGTCCACCAAGTAAAGCACGTCGGCCTTGCATTCTTCGTTCACCTGGTGCAGGGCTTCGTCGAGTTCCGGGCCACGGTCACGGCTCACAGCCATGATGTTCAGGGTGGTTTCGTAACCCATGTCGTGGAAGGCGTTCACCATCTCGATACCCTTGTCGATGTTTTTCACATAGCTTGCCACGCGGAACATCTGGTACGGGCTTTCGCTCGCGGGCTTCACGGCGTCCATGTTCACGCGGCCCACGTCAGCCATCACAGCCATCTTGATCTTGGAATCGATACCGTCTTTCACCTTCCAGAGCAGGTCATCGTCGCAGAACTTCCACGGACCGTATTCCTTGGGGTCAAAAAGTTCCGGAGAGTTCTTGTAACCCATTTCCATATAGTCCACACCGGCGGCAGACAGGAGGGTGTAAAGGCGACGCACAAATTCAAGGGAGAAGTCGTGCTTGTTCACCAGGCCGCCATCGCGGATGGTGCAGTCCAAAACTTTGATAGATTCGTAGTACATAGTGGTTATGAGGTCGCTTCGCTTTGAGGTATGAGCGTCGCCACGAGCGGCTAGTGGTTAAGGTTAATTGTTTCGCAGGCAAAGATAGGTTCTGCGAAAGAGCCGGTCAAGAGCCTTAAAACATTTCGTTCAAAAAAGAACATTTTCAACGCATATTTTGCGTTATTTTTAACAAAAAGTTTGTAATTCTATCAAAATCAATGGGTTAGAAATTTCCCAAAACCGAAAAACAGACCTCCAGAAACGAAAAACGCCCGACATTTGAATAAGAATCTTCATAACCAAGCAGGCGAAGGCTGCTCGCGTAATTTTCATTTTACGCATATTTTGCGTATATAAAATCAAAGAAAATCCAAGCCATTCCCGCAATTTAAAGTTATTTTATACACTATGAAAAAGAAAATTTTTTGGGGATTAGTTTCATTCTTTCTGTGCGCCTGCGGAAACGATTCCGGCAGTAACGCCAACTCACCCGAAAACGAACCACTGGTTTCAGAGATTTCATCATCCGAAATCTCATATTCCAGCGAAAGCAACGCAACTCCAGACAAGGAATCGTCATCGTCCAACAAAAGCGTCTTGTCGTCGAGCTCCGCAGCCGAGACACAATCTAGCGACACCGCTTCGGACGCTCCGCTGTCAAGCGGCACAGTTACAGGCACACAGTCTTCTTCAAGCGCCGCGCAATCAGGTTCCGGCCCAGCAGGCGGAATCAGTTTTCCGCAAGAAAGAGGCTGTAGGCCCACCGCCCCCGTAGAAAGCGAAACCTTCGGCGTGGTCGACGCCTTTATCCAGAAACGAGTCGAGACCCTCGTACAGCAAGGTTTAAGCAACGACTCCGCGAGAGACCTCGCCATCGAAGAACTCCAGCGCGAACTCGGCCTAGACACCCTATTCCAGGAGAACCCCTACATCGCGGAATATCAACTGGAATACACGCTATTCTTCCTTTACGGAAACAAAAGCGAGAATACGCTGAATCAAGATTTGGTCGACGACTTTGCCGACGGCACGCTAGAAGCGGACAACTACTGCATCAACCAAGTCCCATACGCCGCCTTGGACGGTTACCCAATGTTGTTTATGCCCTTGGGTTGCTTCATCAGCACGCCCGAAATCAACAACCCATTGGCCATCATGCGCAACATCTGGCGAAAGTGCAACGGCATGCCCTACTGCAACGCAAGCGTCGGCGACACCATGATCACCTTGGGCAAAGACCATTTTGTATGCGAGGAAGGTTCGTGGGTCACGCTCGAAATGCTCGGCAAAGAAAAGAACGGCGTGATTTGCACCAACAACGGAGACCGAGTCGTCGTCAGGGGAAACGACAACAACGACATGACCTACATCTGCCTCGACAGTTTCTGGCGCGCCATATCGAACACGGCATCGTTACCCGCAGAATATTTCTTGAACCCGGACTTTGAATACGGCACCTTCGAAGACCCTCGCGACGGGCATGTGTACAAGACAACCGTGTACGAAGGCAAAACCTGGCTTGCGCAAGACATCGACTACTACGACAGAGACGATCCTCTTTTCGTGAACCAGAGCAAATGCGCCAAGGTCGCAGAACACAAAAAGCACGACCCCAGCGAAAACGCCTATTGCGACGGAGCCAGCCGATTCTACACCGTCAACGTGATCAAGAAAGTTTGCCCCACCGGCTGGCGCTTACCCACCAAAGAAGACTGGAACCACATCACAGAAATGTCTTACTCCGAAGCGGATAAATACTACCCCAAGCTGTACGCGATAGGAACCCACATTGCCGGTAACACCAGAGTCGTAACAGACGAATTCGGCCTGTCGCTCAGAAAAAACGGCGGCGTAGACCCCTACGGCATGGACATGACTCTATCTGGCTACAACCTGTTCTGGGTCGAAGAAGGCGAATACGCAATGAACAGCGACTTCTTCGCTTATTACGAAAAAGTCGACCCCCGCGAAAACGGCGAATACGTCCCCGTCAGATGCATTAAGGAATAACGAGAAAGCTTCATGTCGGCGACTTCACGCCGGGCACCTTTGGCAAGATTTATCATTTTGCCGACGTCGGCAAAATGATCCCCGACAATTAACCCATTGGCCTCGCAAGCTATTTTAGCCCTTTCAATTGATTCCTGAAAGCGCCGCCATTGAGCATATTCCAAAGCCGTCTGCAACCCCCTCGCATACCAGAACTCGGCTCCGTTTTCATCAATGTGTTTGATATTCTCGAACGTCTGCTGAGATGGCAAAGCCAAATAAAACAAAAGCGCATCATTCCTTTCTATGGAATGACGCGTCGGGCATGAATGCACCTAATATTCAAAAAGCTGGCAAGGGGCGTAATGAAATTTTAGATAGCCAAACAAAAAATTTATTTCCTTCGTTTGGATTTTTTCGCGCGGGCATCATCTATAGCGTTGCGCAAAACACTTTCCAAATATTCGTTCGTCGTTTTGCCTGCGTCGGCCGACATTTTCCGCACAGATTCCTGCAAGTCATATGGGACCAGGACGGTCATATTTTTCATCGGTGTCACAAACAAATCGCCACCGACAGCTTCCGCCATCTTCTGCAGTTGCTTGTAAGAAGGATTCGTCTTCTCTTTCAAGCGAACCCATGAAATCCAGGACTTGATCTTTTTTCATCGCATGACTCCTTGTTTAACAAGTTCTTTATATTGTTTCATTTTCGCACACAACAGAATGAGCGTATTCAACTCGTTCAGGGCCATGCAGAAATAAATTCTGAAAACACCACCACGAGCCTGCTTAGGGTATAATATCATCTTCGGAAAGCGGTAGCTAGAAGCTTCAAAAAATCAGATGCAGTCGTTATTGCACTAATAAAAAACGCTTCTACGCAACTAGAAAAAGGAGATGCCGGGTCAAGCCCGGCAAGACAATTAGAAGCAACTTTTTACATATCCAGATTTTGCGTTAGCAAAATCGATAAATGCGTAAGGCGAGTGAAGCAGGATTGCTTGCAAGCCTATTTTCGAGCCAAGCATTTAGTACATAGTACAATCCGTGTGGCTCATTGGGGTTTTAGGGGTTGCGCCCCTAGGCGAGGGGGTAGGCAAAGACTACAGGCTTTGCCGAGGTCCTGAGCCTCGGCAGCTATGCTGCCGTGAATTTCATATATGAGTAGAGAGCGAAGCGAACAAAAACCTTAGGCGAAGGATGTCCTTCTTTGCAAGGACTGTGGAAGCCTCCCCCATCACAAAAACAGCTTGTCCGCAAGCCATGGGTACAGTCACGTAAAAATATCTTTTCGCGCAAGACGTTCCTAGGGGGCGTTGTTTTGACTGAAAACACACTTTTACGCCGGGTTGTTGATATTCGGGGGGCAATAAATTATATTCAAGCCTATGAATACAGTTTGCAAACTTCTCCCCTTTGCGATTGCGGCTTCCGCATTCGCGGACAACACGTTTTTCCTTAACGAGGCGGGCTACGACTTGGGCATGCCATTTTCGGCCGTAGTACAAAGTACCGAAGAACTCGAAGGAACCAAGTGGAGCCTTTACTTTAATCGCGACAACATGCCCCAAACTCAAGGTTTACCCGCGCAAGTTTTAGCAGAGGGCGTATTTGGCAAAGGCGAAAATCCCGACAATTGGTCTAAAAGCGGGAAATACTATCGCATCGAAATTCCCTACAGTTTTATGTACGCAGGAACGTACTATATCGGCGATGTCACAGGCAGCCCCTCCACATCAGCGGAATTCTCTGTAGGCGGAAACCAGCTTGCCAAGAGCACCCTCGGCATGGTGCTGGACTACTTCTACGACGACCGCGCCGACAAGGCTCCCATTACCGAATGGGACCAGAAGGTTTCCGTTTACGGGAGTTCGGGCGTTACGCGCGATGTTCGCGGCGGCTGGTACGATGCTAGCGGCGACGTGAGCAAGTACCTGAGTCATCTATCTTACGCCAACTATTTGAATCCGCAACAGATTCCCCTAACGGTGTGGGCACTCGCTTTTACAGCGGAGCGCATTCCGGAGCTACTCGCGTCTACAAGCACCAAGGCAAAAACCGCAGACGAAGCCGCCTACGGCGCAGACTTCTTGGTACGCATGCTTGACGAACAGGGATTCTTCTACATGACTGTGTTCGACAACTGGGGCATGGGAAATCGCTACCTTTGCGCCTTTAGCGGTTCCGACGGCGTCAAGAGCAATAATTACCAGACGGCATTCCGCGAAGGCGGCGGCATGGCCATTGCCGGCCTTGCCCGCGTGGCAAAACTTGGAGTCAAAGGCGATTTCACCAGCGAACAGTACCTCGCTGCAGCCGAGAAAGCTTATGCACACCTCTCTGAAAAACAAAGCATCGGTAGCAATTGCGCCTACTGCGACGACGGCAAGGAAAACATCATTGATGACTACACCGCACTCCTTGCGGCAACGGAATTGTTCCTCGCTACGGGAAAAGCCTCCTACATGGACGATATGGAAAGCCGCGCTGGACACCTCGCCGCCCGCATTAGCGAAGACGGATATTTCTGGAGCGACGACGCGAAGACTCGTCCGTTCTGGCACGCAAGCGACGCAGGACTCCCGCTGATTGCCTTGATGCGATTCCTGGAAGCGGAAATGCAAATCGCACGCGAACCTTGTCCCCCTGAATTTGACTGTTCCGCCACCAACGGTGAAATCATCTACAAGACAGCACTATCTGCCGTTCGCAAGCACTTGAGCTGGCTCATCTCCATTACAAACAAGGTCGAAAACCCGTTCGGTTACGCCCGTCAGACTTACAAAACTGGCGGAAACATCAAGGATGGTTTCTTTATCCCGCACGACAACGAAAGCAAGTACTGGTGGCAAGGCGAAGACGCCCGTATCGCAAGCCTTGCAGCAGCGGCATCGCTTGTCGCAAGTGATTTAAGCCTCCTCGACACTAACATCAACAAGTACGCAACCGACCAGCTCGACTGGATTTTGGGCAAGAACCCCTACGGCACCTGCATGATGTACGGCATCGGTAAAAAGAACCCCGCCAAGTACGACGGCACCTCCGACTATGACGCAACCCTCAAGGGAGGCATCGCAAACGGCATTACCGGCAAGAGTACGGACGGTTCGGGAATCGCCTGGGATGACGATGGCGTTGCCTACGTAGGCTTTGATCCCAAAGAACCGTGGAACAACTGGCGTTGGGTGGAACAGTGGCTACCGCATAGCACCTGGTACCTAATGGCACTTGCCACCCGTTACGATGAAAACCCAATTAAGCTATACAACCCTGATGCAATCAAGCCTAAGACCATCGCAAGTGCAAAGTTCTCGGTGCTGACTCAGGGTCGCACGCTTACGGTAAACGCCCGCGGTACCGCAAAGGTGCAAGTCTTGGGAATCAATGGCGCAGAAATTACGACCGCAATGCTTACCGCCGGACACGCAACGCTGAACCTCAACAACGTGCAGAGCGGAATCTACATGGTCAAGGTTGACGGCTTTGGAGCAAAGAAGATTGTGATAAAATAAAAGAGGGCAAACGCCCCGGCTAGCCCTTCGACAGGGTCAGCAAAACAGCGCCCGCGAGAATGATGAAGGTCGCCAAAAGCAACTTGATTCGTTCGCGGGCCGTTTTGTATTCACCGAAAACGAACACGCCCCAGCCGAGGTTCACCAGCAAGTTCAGCTGCGTGAGCGGATAACCGATGGCATAACCGAGCGCGCCGTTCACATCGATAGCCCAGAAGCAGCCGTGCATGCCGATCGTCCAGAGCACACCCATCAAAACGGTAACAACGCTCGGCACAAGCTTGTATTCGAACATCTTTTTACGGCGGATTTCAAGCACGGCAATCAGCGCCTGGCTGCCGACAAAAATGCCGATGGTAAACGGGCAAAGGAATTCAACATCGGTCATCGAGAGGCCCGACTGAACTGCAAGCTTATAGGGAATCAAGTATGTACCGAAGGCAAAACCGCCCAAAAGCGAACGCCAGTTCTTGAATACGGAACCACCATGCGACGGCGACAAGCGCGAAAGCCCGATCAAAAAGCATGCAATCGCCGGAATCGAGAGGAAGAACTTGGACTGTTCGCCGAACAGGAGCACGCCCGAAAGGAACGAGGCCAGAATGCTCACCCCCATGGAGCGCACGCCGGCACCCGCAAGATCAGCCTCGGCTTGCACCGCCCAAAAACAGAAGGCTCCGCCCACGACCCACAAGAGACCGCAAAACACGCCCACCGGGTGCACGTTGAACGTGCCCGTATAAAACGCCACGACAAGCGCACTCAAAAGCGCGCCCAAGGTCATCATCGAAAGGTATGCCCAGCTGGAATAATTCGGCCATTTTTTAAGGGGCACCATGTAGGAGCCGAACATGAAAATGGCAAGCAAAGCTCCGATATAACTACTTTCCAATGCAGAACCCCGCGAAAATAGATTGTAAAATGTCTTCGGACGAAATTTCGCCTGTTATACTTTGTAATGCGCGACGCACCAGTTGCATTTCAAAGGCGAGCAGTTCCACCGCCGGATTTCTATGCAGCAAATCGAGCACTCGGTTCACGCCGGCATAAGCGTCTTCGAGGCATGCCTTTTCGCGTTCGCTTGTAATCCAGAGGTCTTCTTCGTTTTCACATTTTTTGAACAAGGCGGAATTCATGACGCTCTTGAGTTCGGCAAGGCCCGCACCTGTCTTGGATGAAATACGGAGTCCCGTTTCGGGAAGGGTTCCGCGCACATCGCACTTGGAGTGGACTATAAAATCAGGCTGGACAACCGGCTCGCCTGAGTCCGTACCATCGAGAACTAAAATCTTGAGGTCGGCTTCTTCCAAAATCTCGCGGGACTTTTTCATGCTGAGCGCATCGAGTTCGTCGGTGGCATGCTCTGCAATGCCTGCGGTATCGACCAGGCGGATTTCACCGCCTTCCAAGAAGAGTCTCACTTCGACAAAGTCGCGCGTGGTGCCCGGCACATTGCTCACGAGCACGCGGTCTTCGCCGAGGAGTGCATTCACCAGGCTCGACTTGCCCGCATTCGGGGCGCCATAGAGAACTGCCAGCGGGAGCCTACTCAACGCGGCCTTTCCGCGGAAGCTGTTCAAAATCTGCTGGATAGATTCGCGTATAGAGACAAAGCGCGCCTCCCAGCCTGCAAAATCGGGGTCGGCTTCTTCTTCGGCAAAGTCCACATCGAGTTCCAGGCGGGCCGAAATGTCTTTCACCTGTGCCGTGAGCGTCGCAATCTTTTTCGAAAGTGCGCCGCCCAGCAAGCGGTGGGCGTTTTCCAGTTCCGCACGGTTCGCGCTGTGAATCACGTCGGCCACCGATTCGGCCTGGGTCAAGTCCATCTTGCCGTTCAAGAAGGCACGGCGCGTGTATTCGCCCGGTTCGGCCAGGCGCACGCCTTCGATGCGGCGAATCGCCTGCAGCAAGTCGCGCACAATCAGCGGGTTTCCGTGCGGATAAAGTTCCAGCACGTCTTCGCCGGTATAAGAATTGGGCGATTCAAAATAAATGAACAAGAGGCTATCGAGCACCTTGCCCGATTCCGGGTCGCGGGCCGTGCCGAGGTTTGCCATGCGGGGCACAAGAGCCTTGGCAGTCTTCGTTCCAAACAGGCGTTCCACCACCAAACGCACCTGCGAACCACTCACTCGGAGGGCCGCTACGGCACTCACGCCCGTAGGCGTCATCGGAGCTACAATCGTCTGGGAATCCATGGCGGCAAAGATAGCAAAAGCACCCGAGGCCTTCATTTATGTACGAAAATTGACATATTGTATTTTAATATTTTCTTATTTGATTATTGCAATAGGGCATTTTTCCCTTATTTATTGTACATTTATTAACCTATGAGCCAATTCAAACTAATTTTCCGCCCCTTGGGCACCATCCCCTGTTTCGTGCTTCAACGCGATGACGGAGCCGAATTTGAAATTCTGAACGGTTTTGGCTGCGGACTCAACGGTTGGCGAGTCCCCGTAGAAAATCAGCAAAATACCCGAACCTCGACAATGCTCGATTTGCTCTACGGCTACAAAGACGAACCTACCCTTAGAAAAATTTCTCCTGACACAAATGCCGGTTGCAGGCTCACCCCCTTCCCCGGCCGCACTGCCTACGCCAAATTCACCTGGCAGGGCAAGACTTACGAACTTGTGAACAACGTAAGCTGGGCTCCGCATGCCCTGCACGGATTCTTGCAGAACAAGGAATGGGAATTCGAATCTTTTGAAAGCGAAGCAGACAGTTGCACCGCCGTATTCACTTGTGACTGGCCGGGTGCATTTGCCGGTTTCCCGTTCCCCTTCCGTGCCACAAACACCATCACCTTCACGGGCGAAAGCGTTTCGATTACCTCGACCGTCAAAAACGTCGGCAACACCGATATGCCCTATTCCGAAGGCTGGCACCCGTACTTTACTTTGGGCGAAAAGATTGACAACTTGACCATGAAATTGCCCAGCTGCTCGCTTGCCCTGTTGGACAAGGCGGACATTCCGACCGGCGAATTCAAAGAAGACTCCCGTTTCGAAAGCGGCCGCAAGATTAACGACGAATTTATTAACGACTGTTTCTGCCTTGAAAAAGATGTCACGGAATTGCAGGCCAACGGTTCTGACTTTATCAACAACGCTCACGTATCGCTCGAAAGCGACAACTATTCGCTTGATATTTGGCAGAAGGCCGGTGTCGAGCAATATAATGCAATCCAGATCTACACTCCGCCTGACCGCATGAGCATCGCTATCGAGCCCATGACTGCAGAGCCCGATGCATTGAACCATCACCGCGGCCTCATCGTAATTCCGCCTGGTGAAGAACGCACGTTTACATTCGGGTTCCGATTCCACGAAAAAACGGGCATCGAGTTATAAAAACGCAAGTTTTTTGTAAACTGCATGCTACGAAATCCGCCAAAATGGCGGATTTTTTTGTTGAGAATCACCCAACGATTTATTCAACACGATTCAAAATATTCTTTGATTTGCGTTTTTTAAAACCTATTTTCGAAGACGACAATATAGGAGTCTGTTATGGAATTTACTAAAACCCTTCTCGCATTCGGCCTTGCCGCTGCAGCATCTGCAAGTGCGGCGCAGTACGAAGCCGAAGACGGAACACTCACCAAAGACGCAGCTGTCGCCTCCAATACCGAAGCATCGGGCGGCAAGTACGTCAAGATGAACGGCGGCGACATCACGTTCCCCGCTGTTACCGTCGAGAAAGCCGGCCAATACAGCGTAGTGGTCCACTACATGAACAACTACGGTGGCGACAAGATCAACTATGTCGGTGTCGGCAGTACAACCTCTCAGGTTTCCTTCCCGGTTACAGACAAAGGCAAGTTTGTCGATGTCGAAACCGTCCTTACACTTGCAGCAGGCGCAAACACGATCGCCATTACCAATAGCTGGGGCTGGATCGATGTAGACTACATCGAAGTCAAGGAATTCGAAGCCAAGGCATTCACCCTTTGCAACGCTCCCGTTACCAAGAACGCCACCCCTTCTGCAATCAAGCTTTACAACTTCTTGGTCAACAACTTTGGCAAGAAGACTATTTCTGGCGTCATGACCGGTAACATGGATGCCTACACCATTGGCGATGCCACCCAGCACGAAGACGTGCAAGCAGTTTACAAGGCCGGCGGCAAGTACCCGGCACTCATCGGTGCAGACCTCATGAACGCAACCGGTGCCAACAAGGACGAAGGCTGGTTCCAGCAGTACACCGAAAAGGCTATCGATATCGCAAAAACCACCTGGAAGAAGGGCGGCATTCCGGCCTTCACGTGGCACTGGCGCCCGGGTGACGAAGTTGAATTCTACGTGAAGGGTGCTCATGACACCTACACCGAATTCGACTTCTCCGAAGCATTCATCAAGGGTTCCACCACTTGGGACACGACTTCTGCCGCTTACAAGGCAATTGTCGGAGATATCGACCACGTTTCCCAGATTTTCTTGGACCTCCAGAAAGAAGGCGTTGCTGCCATCTTCCGCCCGTTGCATGAATCCGGCGGAAACTGGTTCTGGTGGAGCATCAATACGGGCAAGCAGTTTATCGCCCTCTACCAGTTGCTCTATGAACGCATGGTGTTCAAGAACGGCGTGAACAACTTGATTTGGGACTTTAACCCGCAAGACGCCTCCAAGCTTTCCTGGACTCCGGGCGAAACCTACTACGACGTTCTTAGCGTTGACATTTACAACAAGGCAAACGATCACCAGAGCAACAGCGCTGCATTCATCGACTTTGCCAACAAGGGCGGCACCAACAAGATTATCGCCCTCAGCGAAAACGGCCCGATTCCCGATGTCGACAACATGTACGCAGAAAACGCCCCCTGGAGCTGGTGGATGCCGTGGTACGAATCCTGGTCTGCAGGCTTCGTGAGCCAAACCGCCGAAAGCGTATGGAAGAAGAACCTCGCCGACGAACGAATCATCACGCTCGACGAAATGCCGGGTTGGGACAACTATAATGAAGCAGCCTCTGCAACAAAGGCATGCCCGACCTCGACCGAAAACGCCAAGTACGGTGCCGGCGAAGCAACTCCCGAAGACTACAAGAACCTGATGATGGCCGTGACCTACACTGCCTTGAACGACAGCGGTGCAAACATCGAACTCAAAAAGGTTCCGAACCTCACTGGTGCAACGACAGTTTCGTTGAAGATTACAAATAACGGTTCCGGCGGTGCAGACAATGGCATCTGGGTTGGTCTCGCCTTTGTAAGGAACGGCATGAAGGACGACGCCTGGACATGGGAAATGTCTACCTCCACCGGCTGCTGGATTAACGACGGAGCCTCTGCTACTTGCGAATTCGACATCACCAAGTACGAAGATGACGACAAGGTAGAACATCCGATCGATCTCGACAACCTCTTCTCTGTAACGCTCATGGTTGCAGCAGTAGGCTTCGAAGGAACCGTGATTTTCGACGAACTCGTCGCCGACAACGGCAAGGTGATTTCCGCATTCGACAAGAAGACCGAACTCTTCACCGCTGCCGACCAGAGCAAGGGTCATATCGCAAAGATCGAACTCGTCGACGAAACGGGCGCACCTGCCGCCATCAAGCCGGTGGTCGCCAAGGCAAGCGCCTCCGCCAAGCTCGGCGTCTCGGGCAAGACCGTCTCGCTCACTACCACCAAGGCTGGCATGGTTGCCGTCGAAGTGTTCGGCATGAACGGCAAGCGCGTGGCTACACTCTACAAGGGCAACCTCGCCGCAGGCACCAGCGCATTCAGCCTCGCCGACATGCCCAAGGGCCGCTACATCGTGCGCGTCAAGGGCGCAGGCATTGCCGCTACCCAGCCGGTATTAATCAAGTAAGTTTCTCTTCATGACTCCTAGAATCCCCGTGGTCGACGCAAGTTTGCCGCGGGGATTCTTCTATTTGAACAATGAATTTTCAATTTCGGGGAAAATAATGTATTTTAAAATGGAACCGGAGGTTGTATGAATACCTACAAGTTTTTGACCGCGACAGCGCTCGCTTTTTCGACCTACTCCATGGCAGCGGCCATCCGCGTCGAAGCCGAAGACGCCGTACCTGCCGACGACCACAAAATCGAGACATTGACCGACGCAAAAGCCTCGGGCGGCAAATATGTCGAAATGGGCGAAGGCGACCTCGCATTCACCGTCAACATGCCAAGCGACGGCTACTACACGCTGTACGTAAGCTACAAGCTCCCCACCGATCGCGGCAGCAAAACCCAGAATCTGACTTTGAACGGAAGCTCCGCCGGTCAGGTGACCTTCGGAGTTTCCGATGATTTTAAGGTCCTCAAGGCGGCGGGTAAAATCAAGCTAAAAAAAGGTGAAAACGCAATCGGGATAGTCCATTCCTGGGGATGGGTGGCCGTTGACTACATTGAAGTTTCGGAATACGAGGCGACCCCCTGGAACATCAGCCCGACTCCTGTAACGCCTGAACCCACCGAAAGCGCCCTGAAACTCTACAACTTCTTGCTCAGCAATTTTGGCAAGCGCACCATCAGCGGCGTGATGACCGAACGCCCCTTCGAAAACAACGGGCAGTACACCCCGCAAGATTTTGACACCCAGACCGAACTCAGCTACATCAACAAAGCGAGCGGCAAGAACGTGGTGCTCGTCGGTTTCGACTTCTTGCATTCTTCCGGCAAGAGTTCTGACCAGCAGTGGTATCAAGGCTATACGCATGCCTCCTTGGAAATGGCAAAGACCGTATGGAAAAAGGGCGGCATTCCGCAATTCAACTGGCATTGGAAAGACCCGATGCACGACGTGGAAGCGTTTTACACCGAATCTAGCGGCAACACGCCTTTTACCGAATTCAGCATCGGACTTGCTTACGACACCACCACCGGCAAGTGGAAAACCGACAGCGACGAATACAAGGCCCTTATGCGCGACATGGAAACGATTGCCGATTCGCTTTTGACGCTCCAGAAAGAAGGCGTTGCCGTGCTGTGGCGCCCACTGCATGAAGCGAGCGGTAAATGGTTCTGGTGGGGCACCGATGGCGCAAAGCCTTGCGTCGCCCTGTACAAACTCATGTTCGACACCTTCGTGAACAAGAAGGGGCTGCACAACCTGATTTGGGTCTGGACCACCGACGAAGCCCCCGATGCACTGGACTGGTACCCAGGCGACGAATACGTAGACGTCGTAGGCCGCGACTATTACTACTACCCCCGCGAAGCAAACCACGCCTCGCTCGTGAGTTCCTTCGAAAAAGTCAAGGAAATGTACGGCGCTAAAAAGATCGTCACCTTGTCCGAAAACGGCTCCGTGCCCTACCCCGACGAAATGAAGGCCGATGGCGCGAACTGGAGCTGGTTCATGCCGTGGTACGGCGACTACGCCATGGAAGGTTGGGCCAATGACAACAACGCCGAAAGCTGGAAGACCGTGATGAACAACGATTACATCATCACGCTCGAAGACATGCCCGGCTGGGACAAGTACGAAATGCAGCCGACCGCAATCGCCACCTCCAAGAAAGCCTCCCCCGCAGTCCGGCTTGTCGGTCGCGATTTGCAGGTGAACCTGAACGCCAGCGTGACCCAGATTTCGATTTACGATTTGCAAGGAAACCGCGTGCTCGTAAGAAAAATGAGCCAGAACGGCACGATTGCGCTTTCACGCCTCGCCCGCGGACCGTACCTAGTAAAAATTCAGGCGAACGGATTGACTCAGAGCCTCAAAATCACGCTAAAATAGCCAAATTTCGCTAAAAAGCGCGTAAAACGATTATTGCGGGAAAGACAACATCTTTTTCGCTTTTTTGCTTTCAAAATGAAAATCGCGGCCATTCGAAGGTATATTTAAGGCATAAATTAAGGAGTGTTGTATGGGATGTAAATTACTCGCGGCGCTGTCCGCATTCTCTATGGTGTCTGCTTTTGCAGCCCCCACCATGTACGAAGCCGAAGATTTGCCGGGCGCAAGCGTTGCCGAAGGCGCCGAATTTTCGGGCGGAAAATACGCAAAGACCGCAGACCCTAGCGGCATCACGTTCACCGTCAAGGTCGAAGAAACCGCCGTCTACGATATTACCACCAAGGTTTTAATCAAGCAATACGACTGGACCACCTCTAAAATCGCGGTCAACGGTGTGGATGTAGGCTCCATGCTTACCACCCCGCGCAACTGCGATTCGAGTTACGTGGTTTCGGCTTCGGCCAAAATGAAGGTCGGCGAAAACAAGATTACCGTAGGTAACCAGGCTCTTGGCGTGGACTACATTACCGTCGAACGCCACCCCGATCCGGAATTCAAAATCAGTACAAGCCCGGTCACGCCGAACGCCAGCGAAAGCGCCAAGAAACTCTACTCCTTCCTGCGCGAAAACTTCGGTAAAAAGACTGTTAGCGGCATGATGATTAGCGACCAAAATTTCAACTACGATTACGGCAACATGCGACTCATTCCGCCTGGCGGCTGCACACCCGCGGACTCTTGCAAGTTCAGCGACGAAGAAGTTTCGTGGAAGGGCCAGACCGATATCGCCGAATTCTACAAGCGTAGCGGCCACTACCCCGCTATTGGCGGCTTCGACATGCTGTTTGCCGCAGGCGGCCACCACGAAGAAGGTTGGTTCAAGGGCTACACCGAAAACAACTTGCTCATGACCGAAGACTTGTGGAACATGGGCGGCATTCCGACTTATACTTGGCACTGGAAGGTCGGCGAAGACACCGTATTCTACACGCAGGGCACTCCCGCAGGCTTTAACAACCCAGGCTGCACCGAAGGCGTCATGGGCACTTCGAACACAAATACCTGCTTTAACTACACCAAGGCTTTCAAGGGCGAACAATGCCAGGAACTTGACGAGACCTCGCAGGAATACAAGGACATTGTCGCCGACGTAGACATTGTTTCGGGCTACTTCAAACAGCTGCAAGACAAGGGAATCGCCGTCATATGGCGTCCGCTCCACGAAGCGAGCGGTGGCTGGTTCTGGTGGGGTACCGCAAGCCCCGAATGCTATGTGCAGCTGTACCGCCTGGTATTCGATCGCATGGTCAAGACCAACAAGCTCACCAACCTAATCTGGGTCTGGAACATCAATACCGACCCGAAATTCGGTTACGACTACAGCGCCCTGAATGCAGCTTGGTACCCTGGCGATGAATACGTGGACATTGTCGCAGTCGATATTTACGACCCGCTGAATGACCACAATTCTGCAGCCAATTACTACAACAAGATTGTGAGCGACGTGGGCACAAGCAAGATGATTGCCTTGAGCGAAAACGGTGCTATTCCGGACATCGACAGCATTGCCGAAGACAAGGCTTATTGGAGCTACTGGATGACCTGGAGCCAGACCTGGAGCGGAAACTTCTTGGAAAAGACTCCTGCCGACATGTGGAAGCGTAACCTGGACGACGAACGCATTATCGCTCTCGACGACATGCCCGGCTGGGATAACGTAAACGCCGGCACCACCCCAATTCGCAGCGTAATTACAAACAAATTAAACATTACACTACAAGGCAATAACTTGAGCATTACCGTTCCGCAAACAGGCCACACAAACATTGCCCTGTTTGACATGCTCGGCCACAAGGTCGCAAGCCTCGCCAAGGGCAACCTGCCCGCAGGCACCTTGCAATTCAGCCTCGACGGAATCGCAAACGGCAACTACATTGTACGCGCCAAGAACGGCACCGCAAGCTATGCGCAGAGAATAAGAGTTAAATAAAGCCTACAAAAATGACTTTAGCAAACAGGGACTCGCTCATGCGAGTCCTTCTGTTTACTCGTCTCTGCCTTTCGCCCACTATTTTTTATATTTGTTAACATGGAAAAGAAGCACCCCCTTTATTTTACGATCCATGGTCACTTTTACCAGCCGCCTCGTGAAAATCCCTGGACTGGCGTCATTGAAAACCAGCCCAGCGCACGTCCCTTTCATGACTGGAACGACCGTATTGCTAGTGAATGTTATAGTCCGAACTCTGCAAGCCGTATTTTGAGCCCTAAAGGACGTATCGTTGACATCGTCAACAACTACGATTACATGAGTTTTAATATCGGCCCAACTCTGATGGGCTGGATCCGCACGAATGCACCCGACACCTACAAGCGCATTCAAGAAGCCGACAAGCGTAGTGCCGAACGACTGAACGGTCACGGTAACGCGATTGCACAGGTTTACAACCATATCATTATGCCGCTCGCAGGCGCCGAAGACAAAAAGACGCAAATCCGCTGGGGCATTGAAGATTTCAAGTTCCACTTTGGTCGCACGCCCGAAGCCATGTGGCTCGCCGAAACGGCTATCAACTTCGAAACAGTAGTGGAACTCATCAAGGCAGGCATCAAGTTCACGATTCTTTCGCCCACGCAGGCCGACAAGTTCCGCAAGCTTGGAGATTCCAACTGGACTGACTGCAGCAACACGAGCATTGATACGACTCGCCCCTACCGCATCTACCCGCGCAACAAAGACGGCGTACTCGTTTGCGACGGCTACCTGGATGTATTCTTCTACAATCCGTGGCTATCTTCGGCCGTGGGATTTGAACACCTGCTGCGCAATGCGGAAACCTTCGGCAACCGCATCAAGGACGCCTGGGACGAAAAGCGCAAGGAACCGCAGCTGGTGAGCATCGGTACCGATGGCGAAAGCTACGGTCACCACGAACCGTTCGGCGACATGTGCGCCGCCTGGCTCTACAACCACTACGCACCGGAACACAACATGGTGCCGGTGAACTACGGCTGGTTCTTGGAAGAATTCCCGCCCGAGCACGAAGTGATGCTCAAGAACTTCTACAGCGAAGGCTGCGCCTGGAGCTGTGCCCACGGCGTTGGCCGCTGGTACCGCGATTGCGGCTGCTCGACTGGCGGTGGGCCGGGTTGGAACCAGAAATGGCGCGGTCCGCTGCGCGATGCCTTCAACCACTTGAAGAAACTCGCCGACGATATTTTCGTCCGCGAATTTGAAAAGATATCCGACGTAGACCCGTGGGAAGCTCGCAACAACTTTGTCGAAGTCCTGGTCGCCCCCGAAGACGAATCCCGCATCAAGGCTTTCCTCGACAAAACGGTCAAAGACCCGAATGACGCCGAAATGTGCGCGAAAGCCATCCGCCTGCTTGAAATCCAGAAGTTCTGCCTGTTCAGCTTCACGAGCTGTGGCTGGTTCTTCAACGACATCGAAGGTCTGGAACCGGTGCAGAACATGCGCTACGCCCTGCGTGCCATGGAACTTTTGGAACCGTTCCTGCCCTATGGTCACCACATCAAGAATGAAGTCATCAGCATTCTCGCCCGCGCCACAAGTAACGAACACAAGTGGAACGGTGCCGAAGTGTTTACGAACTATGCCGAAGAAAAAGTTCCGGTGGTCGTGAAGGAAATGGCGGAACAGGCTGCCATATTCCACTTGAACCTGGAAGACGATTCCGAAAAGAACAAGAAGATTGTCGCCACAAAGATTGCTTCGCGCAGGCGCCAGACACTCGTTCGCACGGAATATTTCGACAAGTACATCAACGAACGCCGCATCTCGACCGTCCTTGCCATCACCGACATGCTCGGCCGCATCAACCTGGTCGTCGCCGATGGCGAAAACGAGCAGAACGGGCTTAAGTTTGTTGAAAATCCGAATATGAGCACGCAGGAACTGCAGGCGCTCTACCCCACCGCCTATGTGGTTCGCATGCGTAACCTGATGAGCGACTCCATCAAGCGCATCAACCAGATTTCGACTAAGAAGTACCTGAACAGCCTCACGGAATCGTTCTCGAACTTCGCCCTTTCGCATGGCCTTTCAATCGACAGTCTGGCCGACCTCGACCATACCCTGCCGGACACCATGCGCAAGATTCTTTCGCTCGAAATCAACTCCAAGATTCACCATCTGGCGCTCGCCTACATGGAAACCGACGACCAGAAGGTCTTCGACGAAATCAAGGACTTGATCGAAGAGGCAAAGGCTTTGCACACCCACTTCTCGTTCGGCGGTACGGGCCGTATGTTCCATGCCAAGCTCGTGAAGCTGATCGACTCCGTTTTCGAAAAATTTGACCCGGCCGCAGTCAAGCACATTACCGGCCTCATTACGGTGGCCGACTGGCTTGGCCTCGGCATCGACAAGACCAGCCTCGAAAACAAGGTATTCCCCGCATACCAGGAATACGTAAAGTACCCGACCAGCAAGATTGCGGGCCTCAAGCCCATGTTCAGCTGGCTGAACTTCGAGGTATAGCATGTACAGGATGTCCGAAAAACCGCTGATTAGTGCAAACGAAATTCGCGAACGGGTGGCAACACTCACCCGCGAAATTGTCGCCGTCTACGATTACGACATCCTGATTTCGGCGCTCACCGGCGCCTACATGTTCACCGCCGACCTAAGCCGAGAACTCGCCAAGGCCGAAGGCGCCAAAGCCCCCCAGAAAAAGATAGCCTTCATCAAGGCATCAAGCTACGGCGACTCCACGGAATCCAGCGGCAAGCTCCATGTGCACGGGCTTGAAAAAATCGACCTGCGCGGAAAAAGGATTCTGATGGTCGACGACATCGCCGACACGGGAACCACATTGCTCGGAATTTGCAAAATGCTCAAGGAAGGGGGCGCCCAAGAGGTCCGCACCTGCGTTTTACTGAACAAACAGGAGCGTCGCGAAGTAAACATCACGGCAGATTTTGTAGGTTTTGAAATAGCAAACGAATTCGTGGTAGGTTACGGGCTCGACTACGCAAACGATTACCGATTCCTACCGGACATTTGGACACTACAGGAGACCAACTAAATGGCAAACAACGATTTAGATGACGTCCGACTCCATGCCACCCAAGCCTTCGAAGCTGTAGAACGCAGCTACAACAAGATTGGCCGCGGCAAACGACTACTGATCAACCTTGGCGTGTGCCTGCTGTTCTTTATTGCAGGTATCATTACCTGTAGCGTATTTACGAGCATTCCGAACGAAGGCATTATCGAACGCGTGGCAGCCCAGCCCGACATGCCGAACAAGTGCAAGTACCGCTATGACCGCGCCATGGAATACGCCATCATGCACGAATGCGTTTTCGGCAAGGGAACTCCTGGCAGCGAAAAGTCGCTCATCCAGCGAATCAACTACTGCACTTGCGCCCTCGAAAGCGTGCAAAAGAAAAAGCCCTACCAGAAAATGTTTGAAAACAACCTCGTAGACTTTACCTTCAAAATCCGCGAAGAAAATCTATGCCGCGAAAACAAGGTTATTCCGACTCTGGACGAAGATGAAGGCGAAGCTAAGGACAAAGCAAAGAAATGACCGTCGAAGAAATTGAACAGAAAATCCGCTGCGAAGCCGAGAAACTGGTTCACGACGAACCGCTTTCGGTACTGATGATCACAGAGCAAATTCTTAACAGCAAGAACTTTGCCGCAATGCTTTCGGTCACTCTTTCTTGTCAGCTTGCAGGCGAGGTGATTGACCGCGCTGAACTTGAAAAAGTTTTCGGAATTCTTTACCTCAAGTATCCGGAACTGATCACTTGCGCAGGCAAGGACTTGTACGCAACGGTTCTTCGCGATCCGGCTTGTACAAGTTTTCTGGAACCGCTTCTGTTCTTCAAGGGATTTCAAGGCCTGCAGGCATACCGCGCCGCCCATGCCCTATGGCAAGAAGGCAGATCGTTCCCCGCCAAAATGCTCCAGAGCATCATTAGCCGCAAGTTCGGCATGGACATTCACCCGGCCGCCAAAATCGGTTACGGCCTTTTGATTGACCACGCCACAAACATTGTCATCGGTGAAACCGCTGTCGTTGGCAACAATGTCAGCTTCCTGCACGGCGTGACCCTCGGCGGTACCGGCAACGAAGTCGGCGACCGACACCCGAAAATCGGAAACGGAGTGATGCTCGGCGCCCATGCGCAGCTGCTCGGCAACATCCACATCGGCGATGGCGCAAAGATTGGCGCAGGCGCTGTGGTGGTAAGCGATGTTCCGGCGCATACGACTTACGCAGGCGTACCCGCCGTACAAGTCGGTAAGCCGCACGACGAAATGCCCAGCTTCAACATGCAGCAAGACTTCACCCGCGACTGCGAGTAGGTGCAGTGTGCAGTGTGCAATGTGCAATGTGCAATGTGCAATGTGTAATGTGTGATGTGGGATGAATAAAAAGGACAAAGTTCAGTTCATCAGCGAAACGCTCGACGAGTTGCTTCCGGACCCGCCGATTCCACTGGATTACTCTGACCCTTACACGCTCCTGGTCGCGGTCGTGTTGAGTGCGCAATGCACCGATCTCCGCGTAAACCTGGTGACCAAGGAACTTTACAAGAAGGCGAAAACGCCTAAGGACATGGTCAAGCTCGGCGTCGAAAAAATCACCGAGATTATCAAGCCTTGCGGGCTTTCGACCACCAAGGGCAAAAACATTTTCAACTTGTCCAAGATTCTTGTCGAAAAGTACAACAGCGTTGTTCCGCAAACGTTCGAAGAACTCGAGGCGCTCCCCGGTGTCGGCCACAAGACAGCAAGCGTCATGATGATTCACGCTTTCAAGATTCCCGCCTTCCCGGTGGACACGCACATTCACCGCCTCGCAAAACGTTGGGGACTTTCCGACGGCTCTTCTGTAGAACAGACTGAAAAAGACCTTAAGAAAATATTCCCCGAAAGCGAATGGGAAAAACGCCACCTACAAATCATCTTGTTCGGTCGCACTTACTGCAAAGCGTTAGGCCACAAGCCCGAGCAATGTCCCATTTGCAGCGTTATCGGCTGCAAGCAGTAACCAACATACCCCAAAACCTAGATTGCGGAACAATACCCCCCTTAAATCAGGATGTTCACAACCGCACCCTATATTCCTTTTTCTTTTTTACAATTCTAGGGTAAACAGAACTACAAAATAAAGCTATCTTGACACAAAATTTGGAGTTGTGTCTATGATGAAAAAAATGACTACTGCAGCCCTCGCTGCAGCCACAATCGCTTCTGCAGCAAACATCACCGTCGACCCGACCGCAACCAAGCAAGAAATTGTCGGTTTCGGCGGCGCTTCCGTTTATTACCAGAGCTGGATTACGGCACTTGCTGACAAAAACAAGGAAGCCCTTTTTGACACCGCCTTCACGGGCCTCAACCTTTCTCTTTTGCGCGTGGGCAACTGGCTCCAGGCCGATACCGCCAAGGTAAGCCAAGACGACATCGCCATCGTGCAGGCAGCCAAGCAGCGCCTCGGCAACCACGTGAAGATCGAAATGTCCAGCTGGTCTGCACCGGGCAACCTCAAGCCGAGCGGCAGCGTGAACGGTAAGGACGGTTCAAGTTCGGCCGACAACTCCCTGAAAAAAGTCAGTGACGACGCCTATGGTGCTTACGCCTACAGTGACTTTGCCGCCTGGTGGAAAAAGAGCCTCGAAACCTACAAGGCCGCGGGTATCACACCGGACTACATCAGCCTTCAGAACGAACCGGACATGAATGCCGACTACGAAGAAACCCTGTTCAACCCCACCGAAACAGACACAGCTGCCGGCTACAAAGAAGCTTTGAATGCAGTCTATGACGCCGTGAAGGGCACTACCAAAATTTTGGGCCCCGAGCCGCTCGGTATTGGCTACAGCAACTTCGAAAAGTACGCCAAGGAACTCGACGACAACAAGCTGGACGGCTACGCCTACCACCTGTATCACGCCGGTGACGGCAACGACAACTCCGGCAACAACTACCTCGCTCCCGAAAACTACCGCAAGGCCATGAAGGCTATCGGTTCCACTTACGGCGGCAAAGGCAAGCCGATTATCATGACCGAGTTCTGCAACATGCTCGACAAGACTCGCGAAGAAGACATGGTGGGTCTCGCCCACATTATGCAGGTCGGCTTTACCGACGGTCAGCTCGGTGGCTACATCGCCTGGCAGCTCTTCTGGGGCGAAGGCCGCGGCCAGCTTATCGGCGTTTGCACCGAAGGCTGGGGCAGCTGCAAAAAGGACGAAATCGTCATCGGCCCTGAATACCACGCCATGCGTCATTACTCCAAGTTCGTGAATCCGGGCTGGAAGGCAATTTCTGCCACCACCACCGAAAACGACCTCAAGACGGTCGCCTTCGCAAGCGCCTCCGGCGACTCCATCTCCGTAATTGTCATCAACACTGGCAAGACCGCCATTCAGCTTGACGCTCCGGCAATCAGCGGCATGAACGTCGCAACTGCAGTACAGTCCAAGGAAAACGGCTTCAAGAGCAAGAACATCACCATCGCCAGCTGCTATATGCTCCCGGCCCGCTCGGTGACAACGCTTGTTCTCACCAAGACCGCCGTGGCCCCGACCGTCGCCGCCTGCCAAGACGAAACGACCGACCCGAACTACTCTGAACCGGTCATCACCCCGTCTGCAGACGTTGTGATTCTCGACTACTCCAAGACCACCGACGTTTCCACCTGGCAGGCCATGAGCGACGACCTCGGCGCCGTCACCTACGAAGCCGGCGAACTCGACGGCATTACCGGTTACGTAAACGTTCCGCTCGCCGGTTGCGAACAGGCCGAATGCGGTTACAAGAGCCAGCTCGTGAACATCAGCGAAGAAGGTGCCGCCGCACTGGCAAACTGCTCCGAACTGGTGATTACCATGCGTAGCCAGGACAAATCCAACGCCTACGTGAACGTGGGTGCCGCAAACGGTGGCAGCTGGGTCGACTACCAGTACGGCCGCACCGCCGCCGCAGGCAAGTGGAGCGAAACCACTGTGGATCTCGAAAAGGAAGGCGATAACGGCTCTACCGCCCTCACCTTCAACAGTGACGCAACAGGAATCTACATCGCAAAGATCGTGGCCACAGGCTGCAGCTCGGCCGGCATCATCAAGGCCCCCAAGTTCGTGTTCAACGACCGCAACATGCCTGCACAAGTCTTCGACCTGAACGGCAATCTCGTGTGGAGCGGCCTCAAGGGAGCGGCCCTCAACGCCGACGGCACACTCCGTCTCGAGCTGCGCCAGGGCATGTACCTCGTGAAGACGAAAAACGCTACGGTGAAAGCGATAAAAAAGTAGGAAGTTAGAAGTAGGAAGTAGACAGTATTTTTCTTTCTACTGTCGGCCGTCTACTTCCTACTCAACAAAAAAAGCGGGCTTAAAGCCCGCTTTTTTTTCGTTACGCAAGCAACGTCCATTACCCTTCTTCGAGAGCTTCCTTGTATTCGTCGACCGTCGCGATGTATTCGTCGATCATGTCGTCCTTGGAATCAAGGTAAGAAAGAATCTGTTCCAGATGTTCCTTCTTGAACACAGCCTTGAGCTGACGGCTGGCATGTCCGCGGTAGCCCCATTCCTTGAGGATTTCATCGGTCACCACGAAGGCATCGTTCATCGAGACAAAGCGCATCGGGCCATAGACAGCCCAGTTGTGTTCCATCTGCATGCATTCCGGTTCTTCAAGTTCCGGGTTGGCCATGTAGCGCTGGATGTGGCGGGTACGCACGTCCTTGATCTTGTCGATACGCATGTAACCCATAATCAGGTACTTGTTGCGGAGTTCGGAATCGCTCAGGCCTTCGTAACGGGTGCCGAACAGAATGTAACGGCTCTTTGCCTTGAGGATTGCATTAATCGCCTTCACGTTATAGCAGCTCATCAGACCATAGGTGCTGGTTTCGTAGTTGGGTTCATAAAGGAAACCCTTACCGTTTTCGTTCAGCTGGTCACGGACCGGCATTTCGGACTGGTGGCTGGTTTCGACGTAGAGCAAGCTACCGGCAGCGTTGCCGCGGTAATCCTGCCAACCTTCGAGATTGATCTGTGTTTTAGGCATTTGTCATCCACTCTAGTTAGGTTAAACTTTGGGAACCCCGAATTTTTGGTCCGGAGTCCCCTTTTTATATAAATCTTACAATCGGACTACTTATGGCAGTCCGCTGCTTATTTTCAATATGCAAGATACAAATTTATAAGCTAAAAGGTAACTGACTCCGCCGAAAATCCGGCCATTCCAAAGAGCGACGCCCCTTTTTCGAAGAATTTCGCGGTGTCGGTGGTCAAAAACCTTGTTTTTCCATTTTTTGTAAGGCGAGCATCCATCTCCGGATGGCGCTTCAGGTAGTCCACCGTCTTCTCGGACACGATATCCCCCTGGAATACCAGTTTCACCTTCTCGGGGAGCGCTGCACGGATCGCCCCCTCCAGGAGCGGGTAATGGGTGCAGGCGAGCAAGACGGTGTCGATATCCGGGTCTTGGGCGAGCAGGGCGTCTACATCCTTCTTCACGAAGAACCGGGCCCCTTCGGATTCCCTTTCGCCGTATTCGACCAGAGGTACCCACATGGGGCAGGCATGTTGCGTCACGTGCAGCTCGGGGTAAAAATGCTTGATCTCGATCAGGTAACTGCCCGAAGACACGGTCCCTGCTGTCCCGAAAATTCCGATATGGCCCGACTGACTGAACTTGCCGATTTCCTCGGCAGTGGGTCGCACAATGCCTAGCACGCGCTTGTCGGGGAATTCATACGGCAGCACATCTTGCTGAATACTCCTGAGCGCCTTGGCCGACGCCGTATTGCAAGCAAGAATCACCAAGGGGCAACCGCGGCTGAACAATTCACGCACCGCCTGCAACGTATAGCGGAAAATCGTTTCGAACGTGCGCGAGCCATACGGGGCGCGGGCATTATCACCCAAGTAAAGGTAGTCGTACTGCGGCAAAGCCTTCTGCAGGTTTCTCAAAATCGTAAGACCGCCAAAGCCCGAATCGAACACGCCTATCACAGGGCTTCCTCCATCATCTTGTGGACCATGGGGAGCATGTGAACCTTGGGGTCGAACTTTTCGCTTTCCTTGCGGCACTCCAGCACATCAATCGGAGCAAGCACCTTCACGCTCACCTTGCAGCGCTTCGTGTCTTTGCGGCGTTCCCACACCGGGCCCGAGCCTTTGATCACTAGCGGAAGCATAATGGCATCGTTTTCGCAAGCGAAGCGGAATACGCCACTCTTGAACGTTCCAAGAGCACCCGTCTTGCTGCGCGTGCCTTCGGGGAAAATAAAGATGCGAACAGAGTTGCCTCTTTCGGCAACAGCCTTGCGCACGGCCTTGGCGGCACCGCCCTTTTCGCGGTTCACCAAGACGCAGCCAATCTTGTGCATCCAGAAATTCAAGAACGGAATTCGGTCAAGCGACTTTTTCGCGACAAAACCTACCGTCTTCTGGAGTGCCAAAAATACAATCGGAATGTCGGCAAACGAATTGTGGTTGCCTACGACGAACACCGGGCGGCTCCAATCGACTTTGCCAAGCTCAGCCTGGTTTTCAATAGTCAAATCCACACGAAGCACCTTCATGCAGAATCTTGAAAAATCCTGGATTTTGTGTTCAAGCCAAGCTTCAAAATTTTTTTTGTAGCGCAGTTTTAAATACGGCAGCGCAAGAATATACATCAGCATATACCCCAACACAGCGACAGCGACATAGACTTTAAACAAGAATACAGGCATACTCAAATCCATACTTCGATTCTGGTGAGTTACAGAAGGCAAGAACCTTGAACGTCTAAACCTTCGCAATTTGCCTTTCCAGAATCTACGCTTGCAATATAACAAAAACAGGCACGCCTCGGCACGGGTCACCCCCACATAATAAAGCCTCCGTTCCTCATCCAGTTGGCGTTTTCGCGCTTGTCGGTCGCCGGTACATTCCCCGGGCGTAAGTTTCTCACATAATCCGGCATAATACACCACCGCATACTGGAGGCCCTTGGACGCATGAACCGTCTCGATATGCACACCGTCTTCAACAGTCACCTCGGGCGCAGCGGCTCCATTTTTCATTTCGCCCGCCTCAGTCACCACATCGCCTGCAATCGGAATGTTATAGTCGCGGAGCGCCTGTTCGTAATAAAGGCGCTGGCGGTTGTAGCGGACCAGAATCGCAAAATTTTTCCAGGCTAGATCGTAATCTTCGCGAATTTCCTTGATCGACATGACAATCTTCTGGATTTCTTCGACAGGGTTATCAGACACCCAGATTTCAGGTTTGCGATTTTCCTTATACAGCGGGTTTCCACCGGAGCCATTCAGGTTGCCAGCCCTAAGCATCTTGCGCAAGTGAATCGGTTTGTTCTTGAAGATGTCATTGGCGAGGTACAGCACGTTCGGAACCGAACGGTAATTCCATTCCAGGCGAATCTGTGTGGATTCCTTGAAGTCTTCGCAAAAGCGTTCGATGTTTCCGATGTCGGCACCGCGGAACCCATAAATGGCCTGGTCGTCGTCGCCTACCACGAATAGTTGCTTGCGGTCGCCGAGCAGTCCTTTCACCAAGCGGTACTGCGAAGGATTGATGTCTTGGTACTCGTCGACCAGAATTTCTTGCCACTGTTCGCGAAAGTAATTCCGCGCCATCTCGTTGGTTTCGAGCAACTGAATCGCCGAATAAATCAGGTCTTCAAATACGACTTGTCCCGATTCCAGCACCGCATCGCGAAGCGGCTGCAGTTTTGCCGACACTGTCGCGCCATAGCAGTCTGAAAACAAATTTTCCCGAGACACCTTGACTTTCAACTTGAGTTTCGAAAGCGCCTGCGAGAATTCACGTTCCGACGCTTCTGTCGGCACGGGCATTTTCTTGAAGCCCAAGAGTTCGTAAGCCGGGCACCCGCCGCCCGCACCCGCCTTACCGCACGGAATCTTGCACTTGAGCATGTACAGCGCAAGCGAATGGAATGTACACAGTCGCACGCCCGCATTCGGGAATAGTTTCTGCACGCGTTCCCGCATCTCGGCGGCGGCCTTTGCGGTGAAGGTCAGCGCCAGGATTTTCTCGGGCTCTACACCGCAAAGAATCCTGTACTGGATTCGCTTGGTCAAGACGGACGTCTTGCCCGAGCCGGCCCCCGCCAAAATCAAAAGTTGCGCACCTTGTTCATGATCGTGCAACACCGCTGCACGCTGGTCAGAATTTAAACCCTTGAGGATTTCTTCGGCGTCCATAACGCCTCGTAGGGAATGGGGCGAAGTACATGTAAATCGCCACCGCTATCTAAAAACCGTCGCACGCCCCAGGGTATTCCAAGGCCTGCGCCGTCGAATTATTTCGGCTCGCCTTCAGTCTTAGCCGGCACTTTTGCCGCAGGCGTTCCGCCGAGCAAGAACACGAATGCACCGAACAAACTCAGTACCAGACTCACAAAGTAAGCAAGCAACTGAATCACTACCGATTCAAGCCCCGGCACTCCGGCACGTGCAAACAGCGACTGCGCCAAAAGTTCACGCGGGCCAAAACCGCCAATCGAAATCGGAAGCGCACTCACGATTGCAACGAGCGGGATATAGTAAAAGTACCACGAAATCGAGAGGTCCACGCCCACCGCGATTCCGCAAAAATAATGCACCAGAATTCGAAGGCCCTGCGTCAGTGCCGAAAGCAAGTTAATAGACGCCAAAAGCTTTACCGAACGGAATTGCTGGAATCGTTCGAACATGTGGATCAGGCGTTCGTTAATCTTCTTCGGGAAAATCTTCGTAAGCACCTTGCACAAGAGGCGCCCGAGCCTACGGCTGCAGAGAGCTGCAAATAGGGCACAGAATCCCAGGAAAATCCAGACCGAGGGCCACATGAACGAACGCTGCGCTTCGTCATGCATAAAGAACAGAAGTCCCATCGCAAGAGCAAACAGCGTAATAAAGAACAGCCCATAAAGGCGGTCAAAAAATGTCGCCGTCAGCCCAGCGCCAACGGAATCTTGCCCGCCCTGCATACGGATGTCGTAAACCTTTTTGGCATCGCCACCCACATTGCCCGGCATAAAGTTGTTAAAGAACAAGCCCACGTAATAAAGCTTGAGCAAATGACCATAGCCCATTTTCACGTTCTGCTTTTCGAGCAAGAGCTTCCACTGCAGACACGCCGTAAAGTTCGAAAGGCCAAGGCACAAAAGCGCAACAAACAAGGGCCAAATACTATGCGCACTGAACAGGCGATACAAATCGTCGACGCTCCAGTCAGGAGCCATCACGATGTTTCTGTACACAAAGTAAGCGGGGACAATCGTCACCACCAACTTCAAACAAAAAATCAACGCCGATTTGAGTCGGCCATTCATTTTACTCATTTCCTCCCCCCACTTGTCGCTCTATAACGGCATCCTGCAAAAGATCGAGAGTCTTCTCGGCAGCAATGTCCCAGCGGAACTCGCCTGCATAACTCTTCGCCGCCGCCGAAAGTCTCGTGCGCAAATCGTCGTCGCTATAAAGCCTGTCCATTTCGGACGCACAAGTATGAAAATCCCCCACCGGGAACAAGAGTCCCGTTTCACCGTTTCTTACGCTGTCGCGGAGCCCCGGCACATCGCTTGCAATCGTCGTCGTCCCAAGCCTTGCAGCTTCCACTACCGTGAGGCCCCAACCTTCCTTGTAGCTCGTCTGCAACAGCGCCACCGCATTCTGCAGCAAAGCGCGTTTCTTCGACGGCGTCACAAATCCCAAAAGGTCGACGCGTTCCGTAAGTCCACGTTCCTTGAGCCACGCCGGAATCTTTTTCAGGAGCGGGCCGTCACCTGCCACCACGAGCTTTACATCCGGATGGTTCTCGGCAAATTCTTCGAACGCCTCGAGCGCCGTCCAAATTCCCTTGTAGCGGTGCACGCGCGAAAGCCACAAAAAATACGGCGTACTCGGCACTTCTTCAGACTTCTCGACCTGCGACGGATCCACATCAGCAGCCTCATGGGCTTCGTCAGAACCATTATAGATTACTGAAATGCGGTCTTCATCAATTCCAATTTCTTCCAGTTCGTACTTGGTACTCGGGCTTACCACCACAAACGGCTGCTTGCGGTAGAACCACGGAATAACGCGTTCGAACGCCCACACCATAAAGGCAATCGGGAACGACGCCTCATGGAAAATGGAGCTACGCCACAAGTGGTGCATCTGCACCACCACAGGCTTCTTGGTCAAGAACGGCGTAAACAGCGGAAGCTTGTTCAAGTCCTCGACCACCACATCGAAATTGAATTCACGGTCCAGCTTGCGGATATTCATCGCCACCGTGAGCTGGAACAGCAGATCGCCCCCCTTGCGAACCACCTCGATTCCGTCCACCGTTTCGCGGGCCTTGCAGCCGGCAAACGCCGTCGTCAGAAGCACAACCTTGTGCCCCGATTCTACAATCTGAGAAAAAATACGGTGAAGGTGCTTTTCGGCGCCCCCTGCGGCGGGGTGCATCCGGTCGCGGTAATTGACTACAAGGATGTTCATCGGCTAGGGCTTTCTGCCCAGAACTCCAATGCACAACTGCGTGTAGTGCATAAGCGAATTGTTTTCAAGCGCATCAAGAATTTTGTCCTTGACCTTCTGGTAAGCCGTTCCCTGCAGCGGGTACTTCGGGAGTTCGACTCCCACCTTGAAGCCCACTTCACGCACAATGCGGTAAAAGAGGTTCGGGCGCATCCAGTCGCCATAATCGTAAACACATTCAAAGCCCGCATCGGTCATGAGCTTTTTCAGCTGCGGCATGGTGAACTGCTTTTCCCAACCGGCAAACCATTTGTCCATCGCAATCAGAATATGCTTGATTACGGTGTAAGGGTGAACGGTCTGCGGCACGTCGCACAGGCAATGGCCGCCATGCTTTAGAATGCGGTAGTTTTCCTTGATCAGCGGGAGCGAATCCTTAAAATGTTCGGCCAGGCCCTGGTGGAACACAAGATCAAAAGTGCAATCCGGGAACGGAGCCTTGAAGGCATCGCCACGCACAAGCTTCAGGTTATCGTAAAGGTTATCCTTCGCGCGAATGGCGTCCACAATCTTCAAACTGTTTTCAGCGTAATCGAGCACATAGACATCGGCACCCAAGCGAGCCAGCTCTGCGCTGTCGCGACCGGTACCGGCGCCCACTTCCAAAACCTTGAGGCCTTCGAGTTTAAAATTCTTCTTAATCGTATTCAACACAGACGGAGACGAAGGGTAAACCTTGTCCATATCGTTCTTCTGTTGCCAAAATCTGTTCCAGACAGACTGATCAGGTTCTTTAATAGACATAGCGTGTAAAATATACTAATTCGGAATTCAAAATTTGGAATTCAATTTTTGCCGTGAGCCGAAAGCGACTCGTATAAACGAGTCGTGACGGCGAGAGTGAGGCTATATCACATTTTTTTGTTAGAAATAGAGCCGAACGGTCTGTAAAGGGGAAAGTCTCCCCCTAAATACGGCCTCGACTCAGCCTGCTCCGCACGCTCACATGGCCGTTCCGGAATGTTCGCTTAGCGGCCAGGCTATCGCCGAGTCCTCCTTTACCCCCTCGCCTAAGGGCTCCGCCCCTAAAACCCCACATTAGTCACAAATTTACGACAATAGTTGATTTTTTGAAACAATTTTTCTAAATTTAAAGACAAAATTCATCAAAATGTGACAATATACGGGAAATTTGATACACTTTGCTAATTTTTTACACTTTTGGCACGCATCTTGCTTAAAAAAATACGATATTAAGGATGTAAGGTTATAAAATGCATATTGATTCTACTGATACTACTCTAAAACGTTACCTCGAAGATATTAGACGCACCGCTCCCCTCTCTCGCGAAGAAGAGCAGATTCTGTTCCAGAAAGCCAAAGAAGGCGACAAGATCGCCCGTAAGAAGCTTATTTCTGCCAACATGCGTTTCGTTTTGAAAGTCGCTATTCAATACCGTGGTTGCCCGATTCCGCTGCCGGACTTGGTGAGCGAAGGCGCCATGGGTCTCGTGCGTGCTATCGAATCCTTTGAACACACTCGTGGTCTTAAGTTCATTAGTTACGGCGTGTGGTGGATTAAGGCTTACATTACCCGCGCCATTAACGAACAAGGCAACCTGATTCGCTTGCCGGCCAACCAGCACTTGCGCGTGCGTAAGGCTTTGCACGAACAGAGCCGCGGTAAGGAAATCAACGAAGAAATCCGCGAACTTATCCAGATCGGTCAGCGCGGCGTTTCGTTCGACAGCCCGCTCAAGGCAGACTCCAAGGCGACCTACGCCGAAGTGTTGCCTGACGGCACCGCAACGAACCCGGAAAACGAATCCGAAATCCAGAGCGTCGAAGCTTTGGCCCGCGACCTCATGGAACAGCTTCCGGAACGCGAAGCCAAGGTGATTACCGGCATCTTCGGTATCAACCAGGAAGCTCCGCAGACACTTCGCGAAGTGGGCGAATCCATGAACATCTCCCACGAACGCGTCCGTCAGCTGCGCGACCAGGCACTCCGCCGCATCCGCAAGTACAACAGCAAGGAATTCTTGCAAGACAAGAAGGACGCATTCCTCGCAGCGATTAATAAATAATTAATCGCTGCCTATGACGCATGGGGCTCCGCCCCCTGGACCCCTTTCCCACAAGCTGACTAAAATCAACAAGTAGGGGTCACTTCGTTTCGTCATGCAAACAACCAACAATTAAAAAGCCCGGTTGAAAACCGGACTTCTTTTTATATCAAACTTTTCGGAAAGCACGCACAGACTCAAAACTCTTTCGTCTCTCGTCTGTAGCGAGCTCGCGAGCGTTCTTTCGCCTACTTCTTGTGTTTCTTGCGGCGAACGCCCCACTTGTCCTTGATTTCTTCGACAATCTTCTTGTCTTCGTAGCGGACAACCATCTTGAACTGCACGGTGTACACGCCCGTCCCAACGAAGCGTCCCTTGTGATCCTTGAAGTTCCAGTTCACAAAGACCTTCTTGTCGGTTTCAAGGCAGTTACCACCGAACTTCGGGCTTTCGCAAGGCACCGTAATAATGGTGTCGTTCACGTACTGGCCCAAGTGATCGAAGTAGTTCACGATGAACGAGATGTACACATCTTCAGGCTTCAAGGAATCAAGCACGGACGGGTCGTACGTACCGTCAGAAGAAACCTGGGCGCGGTCAAGAAGCTGCGGCACAAAGCGTTCGCCCAACTGCACCAACTGTCCAAGCGCCCCTTCTTTTTCCATGTCTTCCTTGGTGGTCGAGCCCGGCACGTAGCGCAGGTTCACCGAGCTTACGGTCTGCAACGTGTAGCTCTTGCCGTCAGAATCTTCCCTCGGAGTGTCGTCATTGACATCGAAGGTACCCATCTGAGTGGCTTCGACCAAGTGGTTCAGGAGACCTCCGATAATGACCGCCTGCGGGTTTTCGCCAGCGATATTGCCGTAGTTATCCTTGATCGCATCCTTAAGACCCTTGTGAACCACAATGGAGTCACCCGGCATGATCGTTCCGTCGCTTCCGTTAAAGACAAGCTTTGCAGTAAGGCCATCCGGAGACCAGTCTATTCTCGTCGGGTTCAGTTCGATTGTTTCTTCGCCATGAATGTAAGAGAAGAAATCCTTACCCTTCAGGTTCTTCGTGCGAATCGGTTCCGAGAATCTGATTTCAAGCGTATCGGCCTTCTTGCCATAACTGAGCGTTGCGCTTGCCACAACCGGCGCCATCTTGTCAACCAGCGGAGCGACGTCTTCGTTCACGAAGGTTTCGCCAAAGATCCTGTAGTAGGTATAGATAGTTGCCTGCGGCAGGTTCTCAGAGATGCTCGTGACACCGGAAGCAAGTTTCGTCGTCGAGAACACGTCCCAAATAACACGGGTCGGATCCTTCGGGTCGATTTTCATGTTTTCAGGCTGAGCCTGCAGCTGGATCATCATTCCGCGATAGCTATACCACGGGAACGACATGTACAAGGATTCGTCCACGTCATCCTTTGTCAACTTCTTGTCGAACACGGCCACAACCTGGTCGAGAACGCCATCGCCATCGGTATCCCAGTATTCCACATTCTGGATCATCGGGAATCTGTCAACCACCTGGACAGGAACTTCGCGTTCGTATTCGTCAGAGGTGATGTACGGCAAATTCGTGAAGGTTGCCCCCGGATAGAGCGACACGCTATCCTTGTCACTACCCTTCAGCTTGAAGTTCTTGCCAACCAGAATCACGATATCCTTGGCAGGCATGTAGACCTTCTTGATCTGGTCCACATCGAAGCCGTAGCGTTCAGCGCTCTGCTTGATCATGACCAGCATTTCGGGCATACCGATGTCCACCGGGAACAGGTCAATGTTATACTGCAAGAACAGCGAGTCAAGACCGTTTACGTTGCGAATAGCGTAGGCGTCCTTAATGACATTGCTACCCACTTCCACAATCGAGGCCTCGCGCACATAGGTTGCGCCATCGCTAGCCTTGTCGCCATAGGTCACCAAGGCCTTGGCATCCTTCGGGAATTCTCCGACAGACGGAAGCACGAGGCTAGAGACATCCACCAGAATGCGGTCGCGGGCAGAATTGAGCTTCGGATCCACGCAATCCAAGGTGTCCTTGCCAATCACCAACTTCACGCCATCCAGGTAGTAGTTGCTCGACAAGGTGTCATCCAACAAGATTTCCACATAGTCCAAAGCCATATCGCCATCAGTATCCTTGATGTAGCCGACACGGGTATCTGGAATCGGGTCGTAGAAGTTGATATTGTCAATGATGATCATTTCATTGCCACCATACACCTTGATCGAACCGCCCTGAACCACTTCGTCTGCCGTCACGAAAATCGTCACGGAGCCGTCAGCGTTAACCACCAGGGATTCGTTCTTGGAGCCGTCCGTCGGGTCAACCAGCTTCACGCCCGTCTTCGAAACGAAGCGGAGCGAATCCGGAGAGTCAAAATATTCCTTGACCTTGTCCTTATCCAAAGTAATGGCAACGACATCGCCCACCTTGGCAGAATCCAGGCCGGAATTATAGTGCAAATCCATCGGAATTCCCTTGGGGTCATTCGTCAGCAGGTAATGGTTGCCATTGATCGCCACCACCTTCGGGTTGCTCGGATCGGGATCCGTGGGAACAAGGACCACCGTCTTCGAGACAAGAGAATCACCCTTTTCAAAGTCATCGGCAGACGGGTATTCGTCAAAGCCCGTACCCGGATCCTCATCGTAGTCTTCAGCACCGAAATACACTCTCGAAGAACTGGAACCGTCGCCTTCGTCTTCTCCACTTCCGATTGTACGACTCGAAGAGGACTTATCGCCAACATCTTCACCGTTACCCTGTTCGCTACTGCTAGAACCGTTACCATTGCTGTTGCTGCTGGAATGTCCGCCGTTTCCACCAGAGCTCAAGTTCGAATCGCCGGCGCTGCTGGTACCGTCGTTGCCACTGCTACCGTTGTCATTACCGGAGCTGCTTCCATTGCTATTGGAACTACCGCCATTGCTATTGGAACTGCCTCCATTACTATTGGAGCTACCGCCGTTACTATTGGAACTTCCGTCGTTGCTGCCAGAGCTAGAAGCATCGCCACCGGAGCTATTGCCATTGCCTGCAGAGCTCAAGTTGGTGCCGCTACTAGAATTGCCATTGTTGCCGGAGCTAGAGCCGTTATTGGAGCTGCTAGACTTTGCACTGCTAGACGATTCATGGTATTCCACCAGCGAAGAACTACTCTGGGAGTCGCTAGAAACTTCTTCATCGCTACCCGTATGACCGCCTTCACGAATCACGCCCACACCCGAAAGCGGAGCCAAATCATCAAGGTAGTTGTCGATCCACTGCACATGAATCAACACGTTGTCGTTAATCATCTTCTTCGGGTTTGCCGCATAGTCCACAAAGATCATATGACCCGTATTAGACGCCACAAAAAGGTGACCATAGCCATCGGTGGTTCCCTGGTCCAAACGCCAGCCCACACCCGGAGTTCTCGGGCCCGTCAAGTTTTCATTTCTTTCTTCGAAGAAATATGTACGCAAATCAATTTCAGCAATCTTCTTCGCCGTGACTTTACCGTTTTCATAAGACGGCTTGATCTGCACAATCTTGGAACCACCGAACACGAAAATGGTCTTGGAATACGTATCGTAGGCGCCGCCATGTGCACCTTCCAAGGAGTCAATCAAAGATTTCGTTCCGACTTTAGTAATGACCTTTTCGCCAATTTTACCACCAATCTGGGACTGGTTTTCTCTAGTCACCGTCGTCCAAGTCGTATCGGTAAATACACCGAAATAGGCCTTTTTATTTTCTTGGCCTCGTCTTTCTGCAGAACACGCCCTGGTACCACCGCTCGATTCGCAACCACCACCCAAATAATCAGAATACGTAAAGAAGGCCGTACCTTCGCCATCCCAAATCACAGTAGCTAATTTCTTGTCGTTATGGCGATCCGGTTCCTTAGGCACAAGTTCTACCTGGTGACCAATGTCAGCAAAGTTCTTGGTAGCCGAATCCATTGCCGTCGAGAATCGGTACAAGTAGCCCGGAATACCGGCGGCCCACAACCATTTTTGATTGGGATCCATCATCAAATGCCAGAAACCGCCCTTCTGCGTTGCAGGAGTCGAGGTTTTCACAAGGCATTTTCCAGAGCCTGTGGCCTTGGCGGTCTTGTTCACTTTATAAATCTTTTCGCCCTGACCAGCCACCAACAGGTCGCCATCAGGATGGTGCACGATACCATCGGCACCCTTCACGTTATCGCCTTCTGTACAAAGCGTCTTCTTGTCAGAAGGTTTCATCAGCAAGTAACCCGCACCATTATACTGGTAGCTGATGCTCTTGACGCGGTCGTTCTGTTCGTACTTGGTATAGTACAGCGTAGCCTTGGTAGCAGCATGCGGCACGATATCGCCGATCTGCTGAATCCAAATACCCGTCGCCGGATTTTCCGGGGTAGGATAATCTACATCTGCAGCATAGCTTACCGCCGCAGACAACAAAAGCATTGAAATGTATTTTGCCGTATTTCTCATGTTCTTACCCTCGAAAAAAAATCCTTATTTAGCCCTCTTAGAAGAGATACCCCATCTAAAGATTCTTTCAACCTTAAAGTCATCCTTTGCTCCGTAAACCTTTACTCTGAACTTTGCAAGATAAATACCGGCGCCCACCTTACGGCCATTGTCGGCACGCATGTTCCAGCGAACATAGAGTTTGTCCGGATTTTCAAGGCAGTTGCCATCGAAGAACGGGTCATCGCAAGCAATACTGCCCGAAGCGCCTCCAACGTAGTTGCCAATATTCGTATACACGTAGAGTTCCCAATGGAGTCCGATATCTTCCATATTCGGCACAGCCAGGCCCTTGTCATCTTTACCCATAATGGTCGAATAGCCGATATCCATGAGCACGCCCAGCGAAGACTGGTCAGAGGCTTCCTTGGCATCCTTCACATGTTCAATCGTAAACGGCTTCACGCGGTCACTGAGTTCTTCAGCCTTGTTCAAGTCCGCAAACGAATTCGTCTTCATAATCACGCGCGGATCGCCTTCCACCATGACAGTCGGAGCAAGTTCAGAAACCTTGTTGCCGCTCTTGTCGACAAGACCGCTCGTGAAGTTATCGAAACGCACTGAGTCTGCAGGATTCATGCGGCTTGCGAGGTCTTCGCCGGCTTCCATGTACAGCATCAATTCGCGACCGTCTTCGCTCCATTCCGAAGACCTCAGGCTGTAATGCACCCAGGCGCCATCGACATAGAAAGCGAGGCAGTCATCGGAAAGATCCACGCCTTTCTTGTCCATCGCTTCGGAGAAGCTGATCTTGAATTTATCCGGTTCCATCATCTGGAAGGATTCCGGATACAGGAACGTCGACGAAATGACCGGAGCCATGTAGTCGTTCATTCCATACATCATTTCTTCTTCGGATTCCTTGCCTTCGACAGAAACCTTGTTTGTAATCGAGGCATAGCCGTATTCTGTCTTGCCGTCCTTTGAATAGGACTTGTCAATTCCCGTCAGCAATTTCTTGATGTCGTATTCTTCGGGATCAAGAGCAAAGCCAAGCAGCGTACCGCCTTCCGAAATCTCGAGGTCGGCAATGTTCGGCTTGATGGCCACCAATTCGCCGTCGTTGTCGAGCCAGTAGAAGGTAATGTCCATCTTCTTGAGGTCTTCCTCGGTGATCGGGGTTTCAAAGCCCAGCGAGGTAGAGTCCATGCGGCCATCGCCATCGCGGTCATAGAATCCGTTCTTGTCGTTGTCCACATAAATGCGGCCAGCATTCTGCACAGGGACTTCCTGGTTGTTCTTGCTTGTCGGTACACCGTCGGCGGCAGTCAGGATTCCATCGGGGCATTCCTTGCTGCTGCAGATGGTTTCAATCTTGAGCATGTCACCCACAGACACAACGCCTGATTCAACGGTGAATACCCACTGGGTTCCCTTCTTGGAGATTGCATCCACGTCGATTGATTCGCCATTGAGTTTCAATCCGCGACCGCTTGTCCAAGACGGATCCATATCCTTGTTGAAGCGAACGATCAAGGTATCCGTCCCGTCATTGCCCTTGACCAAGGTGGCCGTCTGAATGGCTGCGCCAATGCTATCGGCAAGAGCCGTCGTGAGCGTGTCACAGCGGTTACCCACCGAGCACACAAAAGCCTTTACGACACCCTTCGCATCGTCACCCTGAATTTCAACCTTGACATCGGGCAATCCATAGACATCGCCATCTTGCTTGACATCGCCACTGTACTTTTCAAAGGACTTGTCGCTCGGCCAGCTGTAGAAGAAATCCTTCACATCCATGGAATCGGTCTTGCCGCCGAACCAGGTTGCAATGCTGTCGCCAATACCATCGCCGTCGGTATCGTAAATGGCGGCGTTATCGAGAGTCGGCATGTCGGGATTCACGAACTGGTATTCACCCGGGAACGGATCGCTCAGAATGAATTCATTGTTACGCAGGCTATCCGGGAACGCATTCATGCTGAACGTCGAACCGTCGGTAATGGCCTTGGTCGCAACCACCAGGAACCGGCCCTTGCCGTTTTCAATATTTAAGCGAATGGTGTTGTCACTTAGCTTCAGGTTTACTCCACCATCGCTCAAGAACTCCAGGTTTTCGCTTTCGCCGAAAGCCTTGAAATAGAAAGTTTTCGTCAGAGTCGAATCGACTCGTCCCTTTGCCGGGCCAATCGGAACAATCGCTTCGACATCGACATGCATGGTATCGCCCACTTCGTACTGGAGCTTGGATGCATCGGTCACTTCCTTGCCCTTCACAATGTACTTGAGGTACGGCACGTAGAAGTTGTAGACCAGGCTTACGATCGGATCCGTTGCCGATTCGTCTTCGGCAGTACCGAGCATGAGGTTGTAAAGCTTATAGCGACTTCCGACGCGCAGTTTCACGAGACCGGAGTCCTCATCGGCTTTTACGGGCTCCATGTTGTGAACGACAGAGGAATCTTCCGAAAGTTCAAGAGTCAAGGTGTCGCGACCATAGTCCTTTTCTTGCGGAGCGTAGATAAAGAACGAAGCACCCTTGATGGCGTTTTTCTTGACAAGGTCGGCTTTGGGCGGAACCACGTAAAGAATGGCGCCTCGGGTTTCCGAGATACGGTAATACTTGCAACGCACGTCGGGCTTGCCACTGTAGTCAATGCAATCAATAGATTCAAGCGCAAAAGCCCCCGCTGCAAGACAAAGCAACGCGAACAACATCAGCGAAAGAATATGATTTTTTACAGACTGCATTATGACCTCTACAATTGGCTCCACTTACGCAAAGAAAACTTTGCATAACATATACTCCAAAGATATGATTTTTTTTTAGAAAACGGACAACAAAAATTTACGTTGTGATACGAATCGCAAGATATTTTCAAATTTGTTTATTCCAAGTTGGAATAAGTATTTGCAAGGTCTGTAACGATATCGTCCATAAAAATCCAGCCGCGTCCTTCAAGGCGCAAGCAAGATTTACTTTGTAACAAATTTGACAGATTTCCGTGCTTTAAGAAGCCCTTCGAAATCCAACGTTCGCACACTGATTTATCCAGGGCAATTCCCATTTTTTCGAGATCTTCAGTCGAAATTCCCCTAGATTGCCGAAGAGAGAGCCACAAAAGCTCCATAATTTCGTCTTCACGCCTCAGCCGGTCAACCGAAAGCATCGATTCCGGGCAGCCCGACTTGACATAGTCGCGCCACCGGGGGTAAATTTCGGGAGCATAATAGCGCACCGCATGCAAATAACTGTGGGCACCAGGGCCAAAGCCCGCATATTCGCCCCGATTCCAGTAATTCTGGTTATGGGCGCTTTCAAAACCGGGCCGTGCAAAGTTCGATACCTCGTAGCGTTCAAAGCCCTTGCGTTTCAGGATTTCGACACCGCTCATGTACATGGGCTCGTAAAGGTCTTCGTTTACGGCAAGTTCCCCGCGATCCACACGATGCCCGAGCCTCGAGCGGGGCGAGACATTCAACCCGTAAAAGCTCACATGGTTCAGCGGGAAATCCGAAAGGCGGTCCACATCGGCCAAGAAGCCCTCGACCGTCTGCCCCGGCAAATCAAACATCAAGTCCGCATTCACTTGCAAGTTCGACGTGCATGTCAGCAAATTCAAGGCCTCGAGCCCAGCCTCTACCGAATGGGAGCGCCCGACCAATTTCAACAAATTAGCGTCGAACGTCTGAATCCCAAGACTGATGCGGTTTACGCCCAGTTCCACGGCATTTTGTACGGACTGGCGACTAGTCGATTCCGGATTGAACTCCATGGAAACTTCGTTCAATTTGGATATATCGAGCCCTACCGAAGCAAGGCACTCAAAAATCCGGTGCAAAAATTCCGCCGGCAGTTCCGACGGGGTTCCCCCACCCAGGTAGAGCGTTCGAGCCGAGGCCAGCAGCCCCGGGTTCCCCTCTTCAAAACTTACAATTTGCTTACACAACAAGTCCGTGTACTCGGCAAAAATTTTCGATTGCGACGGCATTACGCGAAAATCGCAATAATCGCAAACTTTTTTGCAGAAAGGCACGTGAATATAAACACAAAACATCTTTTACAAACGAATAAAATTATTACAAAAAACCTTTTTTATAAAATTTAGATTATATAAATGTATATGGACAACAAGCAACTAAATAAAATCAAGAAAAAATTGAAGAAGCGGCTCCCGCTCCTGATTTTCTTGACGTTGTCCACCGCTATCTTCTTTTTGGCATCGACCCTCCTTTTAGACGAATCGTACAAAGATATCATCATTATTGCCATGATTTGGGCGTTGCCTCTATTTATCCACTGAAGGTGCTATGGCCATTACCCGATTAACGCAGCGTAAGTGCAAAGCGATCGCTTTCTATATCTTGAGTTGGGTGATTTTCACCTTAAGTGCCTCGGCCCTTTTGACGTACGGCGCCGGAAACGGTTTCGACCCGACACGCATGCTGTTCATGCTGCAGCTGTCTCTTTTGACAGGACTTTCGCACGCTATTTACGACGTAATTATTTTGCAAGACGAAATGGACAAACGCCCTGTTGCGGCAGCCCTGATTATTCGTTCCTGTTTTTTCTTGGCAAGCATTTGCGCGAACCTGACACTCTGTATCCTGATATGGGATATAGACAAGAGTGAAGGTCTTATCAATGAAGCCGCCCTGCAACACATGCTGAACTTTTTCAAGCAGCCGAAAAACCACATTCTGATTTTCGAACTGTTCATGCTCGGGCACCTGATTACCTTTATCCGTTCTGTACACAAGAAGTTCGGGACCCGCGTCTTTATGAACACCTTGCTCGGCAAGAATCAGGACCCCAAAGAAGAAGACTTGATATTCATGTTCATTGACATGAAGCATTCCACCGAGATTGCCGAAGAACTCGGACACGTAAAGTACAGCAACTTTATTCGTGACTACTACCGCCTGCTTTCGAACTGCTGCGAAGAAAACCATGGCGAGATTTACCAAATTGCAGGCGACGGCGTTTTCTTGACTTGGAAAACCAGCGACTGCAAACGCGCCGCGCGCCCGCTGGATTGCTTTTACGATTTTGCCGAATGCCTGGAACGCACCGCATACAAATTCAAAAAACGCTACGGGATTGTTCCCGCATTCAAGGCAGCCGCCCACTGCGGAAAAGTCATCTCTACCGAAGTCGGGAACTTCGGAAGCGAAATGGCCTACCACGGCGACGTGCTGAACACCACTTCAAGAATCCAGACACTTTGCTCCAAGCTCGGGCAGGACTTTTTGATTTCGGAAGACTTATATATGAGACTTCCCCTGCCGCTCCCCCACGGTTTTTTGAGCGTAAAGGCCGGATTTTTCGAATTACGCGGAAAAAAGAACGGAATTTTGATTTTTTCTCTGCATAAGCCCTTGACATAGTGAATTTATTATTCTATAATTGGGCTACCCCGCGGGAATAGCTCAGTTGGTAGAGCACGACCTTGCCAAGGTCGGGGTCGAGGGTCCGAGTCCCTTTTCCCGCTCTAAAACGAAAAAGAACCACTTCAAAGTGGTTCTTTTTTGTTTTATCGCTAGATAATGGTGTTCGGCACCCTCGACCCCTTGGGGTCGAGGGGCCGACTAAACAACGAGGCGCACGAAGTGCTTGCGAGTTGTTTAGGAACTCCCGCCCTAAAGGGCGGGAGGCCCGTAGGGTGAGGAGCTAGCCGGTCGCAGACCGGAGACTAGCGACGAATCACTAAATTCTTTCGTGGGCGCAAGCCCGTGGAAAGAATTTAGGACTTTGAGCGAAGCGATAAGCCCGTCAGGGCAGCAAGTCAGCCGCGCAGCGGAGACTGACGCAGCTGTCAATCCCTTTTTCTGAAGGAAAGAGTCACGCCCTTTAACCGCTCGTCCCACAAAAAATTTCTTTTTGCGCTTTCATCACGATAACATCAAGCGTCAAGCTACTCTCCACAAGGACCGCTTATACGAATATTCGTG
Source organism: Fibrobacter sp. UWOV1 (assembly GCF_900142495.1). Classification (NCBI taxonomy): domain Bacteria; kingdom Pseudomonadati; phylum Fibrobacterota; class Fibrobacteria; order Fibrobacterales; family Fibrobacteraceae; genus Fibrobacter; species Fibrobacter sp. UWOV1. The sequence goes on from NZ_FRBA01000001.1 coordinate 737,020, forward strand.
TTATAATAATCTTTGCGATGAATGCTATCACTTTGTATTTCAGCATCTATTCTTATTGGAAGAATCTTCCCATAAAGAGACTTTTCCATTTTTACGTTTTTGGGCAATAGAAACGCCTCCTCCAAAGAATAATCCTCACAACTTTTATATAGCATCCCCTCAACAGGCGCAAATTCACCTTTTTTGAAGGCAACACTTGTAGATATGTTTTCTCTGTATTTTTTGTTACAGACATGGCATTCGGTTGCTGAAGCAAAAATATAGCGAGGAATGTAATCAAACTCTTGTTCTAAAACAAGCCTATGAAACTGATCAACACAATATTCTGCTATAATTGTTTTCTTCACATTGCAGGGGCCTCTTATAACAGCTTCAAATTGTTTCTCATACGCGTAAGATGTTCCTACGAGGTTCGCACGCCACGTGCCTTTAATTTTTTTCCCATAGTAAAATGGCAGCGTCCCCTTTGCATTATTTTTATGAATATGGAGGACATCTCGATTTACGGGATCAAGATTTACGACGGATATTTTAGGTTTCAAGCAAAGGTTTTCACTTGAAGGCCTTACATCTAACGACGCACAACCACCTAAAAATTCCTCTTCCGAAGAATCAAACGGCGCATCAAAACTATATCCCATTTCCCAAATGGGTTCATTGTTATACGTAGTACATATGACGCTATCGGGAAATATCCAGTTAGAATCTGGTTCTAAATTCAAATTTTTTTGTAAATGAAGACTGTACTGATTTGAATCCTTATTAAATTCTGCACAAAATTCAGCAACCCCTTTGCCATGACAAAGCGACACAAATATGAAAGAAAAAGCAACCAGACGAAAAACCATTTGATTTTAGGATTTAACAAAAAAATATAACTTGATAATTTATTCGTCAATAAATTACTTGTAAAATCCACATAAAAAGCACCCCGCCCGATTAGGAGCAGGGTGCAATTTCTCGCGTGAAGATGAAGCTATTAGGCAGCCTTCACAGTTTCCACGACCTTGGCAAAGGATGCCGGATCGGCGACGGCCATGTCAGCGAGAACCTTGCGGTTCAGCTTGATGCCCGACTTGGAAAGCTTGTAAATGAACTGGCTGTAGCTGATGCCGAGTTCACGAACAGCGGCATTGAGGCGGACAATCCACAGAGAGCGGAAGTCACCCTTCTTGTCGCGGCGGTGAGCGTAGGCATACTGACCGGCGTGGGACACGGCGTCGATAGCAAGGCGAAGGTTCGACTTGCGACGGCCATAGAAGCCCTTGGCGGCCTTAAGGATTTTTTTGCGGCGTTCGCGGGAAGGAACTCTGGTTTTAGCGCGTGGCATTCTTACACTCCTTATGCAACGACAAGCAGACGCTTGACATGGTAAACATCGACTTTCTTAACGAGAGCGCCCTTACGCAGGTTACGCTTACGCTTCGTGGACATCTTGGCAAGAATGTGGCGCATGCCAGCACGCTTGAACTTGACGTGGCCGGAACCAGTCAGGCGGAAGCGCTTCTTAGCACCGCTGTGTGTTTTCATCTTAGGCATTTTTACCTCTTTAGGTTATTAAGTTGAAGCCTCACCTGCTGCCATGGGCTCGGTTACGGGCTTTGGTGCCTGGGGCTGCTTTTTGGCAGTGCCTGCACCGCGTTTAGGACCGTAAATCGAGAGCATTGTGTTGCCTTCGACTCGCGAATCCATTTCCAAGTCGCCGTACTGGAGCAAGTCTTCCTTAGCGCGCTCCATTAGGCGTTTGCCGTAGTCCATGTGCGCCATTTCGCGCCCACGGAACTGCATAATAAGCTTGACCTTCATGCCATCCTGCAAGAACTCGGCTGCCTGCTTGATCCTGTACTGGTAGTCGTTCTCGGCAGTCTTCGGGTGCATCTTGATTTCTTTAAGCTTCACCACGTGCTGCTTGGCCTTTGCGGCCTTGGCCTTCTTGATCTGTTCAAACTTGTACTTGCCGTAGTTGATGATACGGCATACAGGCGGCTTAGCATTGGGAGACACTTCCACCAGGTCCAGTCCGGCGTCCTTGGCCATCTGGAGAGCCTGTTTGGTATCCATGATGACGGCCTCGCCATCGTCTTTCACAAGACGGATCGGGGAAATGCGAATGTCTTCGTTAATGCGGGTTCCGTCACTCTGTCTGTTCGGCATGCGACGGTCGCGGGGATTTTGTAACGCCAAGTTAAGCTACCTCTAGGTAAAATTGTTATTGTGGCGCTAAATATAGTTTTTTTAATAAAAAATGCAAGAACTTTTTAACGAACCCCTTTGAAAATAGGCGGATTTTTGTATAATTGGACTTGCTCGCGGCGGTAGCTCAATGGTAGAGCCTTAGCCTTCCAAGCTAATGGTTGCCGGTTCGATCCCGGTCCGCCGCTCTTAGACCCCTCACTGAGGGGTCTTCTTTTTATTTGTGAGCCATAAACGACTCGTATTAACGAGTCGTGTTGGCGAGAGCGAGGCGATATCATAAGTTCCAAGATGATTATGAGTCGAGCGGTCTCCATGGGGTCTTTTTTTATTCCCTATTCCCCGAGCAAGTGCATGATCACAGGGCGGTTCTTGCCGGCCTCTGTCTTATGGATCGTGAGTTTTCCGGTGCTGTCGTAGCTGAACTGTTCGCCCACGCGCTCTCCATTTACAAAAGTAAGGCTGTCGCGGAGTACACCGCTCCGGTACCAGTTCCGCATGATTCCGTTTCTCTTGCCGTCCTTCCAGAAGGTTTCACTTGCAAGTCTGCCGCCCATGCTGTCCGGGAAAAAGCTACGGCTTTCCACAATTTGACCATCTTTCCAAAGTTCTTCGTAAAGCAACAAACGTCCCGGCTTAACATAACGCACCGTGGCAGGGAATTTCCCGACACTTTGTACAAAATCAATGCTTTGGGCAAGATTACTACTGTCAAGAATGCCATTGACTCCGCCCACGTACGAGGTCTCGGCGCAGAACTTGGCCATATGACCTTCGCAGGCACCATAAATCACGCCGTCCATGCTCAAATCCACCTCGCGCACCAGTTCACCGCGTTCATCGAACCAGCGCCATACGGAATCACGTTTGCCTTCCCTATTCCAATGTTCCTGTTTCATGCGCGTGCCGTCGGCCCTAAAATAAGTGACTGTCCCGATTAGGGCGCTGTCTTTGCCGGCCGCCCCTTTACCGAGCACCCCCTGTACACGCACGCGGCCCACACCACAATTGGCAGTGTCAACCGATTCACCAAAGCTTTCGTAATACAACGAAAACGGTCCGTCAAGAATCCCGTTTCTGCAGGTGAATTCTTCGAGCAGGTGACAATCCTTCGAAAAACGTTTCAGGTAAGCCGAATCGCCCGAAGCCGAAACAATTTCGCGTTTGGGATCCCACATGGCGTGACAATTGCCTTCTTGTTGCAAGGCGCCGTTGTCAAACCATTTTTTCCAGATTCCAACCGCCAAGCCATCGTCATTGTAATGCTCCTCAAAAGAACGTTCGCGGTTGTAATGCCAGCCTTCCCAGTCGCCCACCGGGTGATCGTTTTCGTAATAGAGGTAAGCTTCGACTTTCTTGTCGCTAAACAGTGCAGTCCACTTGCCGTCTTTGAGGCCTTTCTTGTAATGCCCGAGCAGGGCCACATCGCCAAAGCCAGTCCAACGCTTGAAGTCGCCATGCGGAACGCCGTCTTTGTACGGAATCTCAAGTTCCTTGATTCCGTCGGTGTACCATTCGTTCCTTTTCAGGATTTCGCCGTCGGGGTAAACCCAGATAGAGGTCTTTTTCGCCCCATTTGCGTGTTCGGCAAGCACTTTTTCTTCGGCACGTTCCACCGTACAGCCCGAAACGAGCATCAAAATTGGCGCAACGAGGCCGAAAAAGGGTATAAAACGAATCGCACACATACCAGTTAAAGTAGAAAAAAGGTAATTTCTAGTTGTGCCAGAGTTAAAGAATAAATCGATTGCCGATACCTTTAACGCAAGAATCCGCTCCCCTTGGGCGTGGGTGGTTTTGGCTGTTGCTATAGGGCTCACAGTTCTGTTCTATTTTTCGCAAAAGCCGCAAATCATCATGTATTCGCGCTATATCAAGACACTTTCCGACTACCAGCTGCAGGAGTCTTACGCCATGCGCGGTATGGAACGCGTGCGAATCGGTTTTGGCATTGACACCGTTTTTGTCCAGGCACAGACCATGACCCTGCGCGAAATTGCAGTTTCGTTCACCCGCGAAATGGACGAAATCAGCCGGGTCGGAGTCAAGGCTCCCCCGCATTCGACCGTCGAACGGTTCGAGCGCGAAGTCCTGGCCAAGGTTTCGAGCATGCGCCGCTACGCGGCAAGCCGCCATGGGTGGCTCGAAAGACTGCAGACGGTCAACCAGCAAGTGGCAAACCTCCCTGCAAGCGTCCAGATACCCTTGCGCGGGACACTCGATTCCGCGCGTGCCGGCTACCTGGTCGGAATTGCAGGCCTCGGCGACTCCGTCGTGAACGCCATTCCCGATTCAACCAAGGATGCCATATTCGCCCTGCTCCAGGACAACGAAGAACAGACTCTTGCATGGAGCCGCTTCAACAGCGAACTCGCCGCCATGTACAGCGAAGACCTGATTCAGTTTTTCCAGAGCCAGAGCATGGAAGAAATGTCGCTCAAATCCAAGATTCCCATGGCATTCTACTTCTTGACTCTCGTGCTGATGCTTTCTACCTTCTTCTTTATTTTCAGATCCAAGCAATAAGGAACTCATGCGATTTTACACTTCTAGAAAACCGGCCCTTTTGAATTTTTCCTTGCTGCTGTTTTTTTTGGCAGGATGGCTTTTTTCGTACATCATGCCTGCCCTCAAAGGCTTGATGCAAGAAGAGCACTTGTTCTACGGAACGGTTTCGCATGCCGCTATCCCGAGCATTTTTGGCGGGAGCAACATTCCCTTTTTCGACAAAACTATCTTCCAGATTAACGGCGACGACCAGGCGAATTTTATTCTGTATGCCTCGGAAGACATGCTGAACAACATGGCCGAATGGTACAGTTTCGCCAGCCGCGACGCAGGCGATATTCCGCTTGAAATTTCGGCAAGCCGCATCGATAACAAGACCTTCATTGTCCATAGTCTTGCATCCACCGATGGCGAGATGGACTTTGACACCTTGGTCATAGATTATCAAGTCTACAATGCCTTCATCGGCTGCGCAATTGTACTTGCCTTGGCTCTTGTCTCAGTTATACTGTTTATCCTTTGGATCGTAAAAAAGAGAAAATAGCAAGCAGTTGGCAGAGCTTAGTTGGCAGCAAGCAAACCGTCATTGCGAGGAACGAACGTGACGAAGCAATCCATCCTCATTTTATTGTTAGTTGCATTCTGCTTTGTACAGGCAACCCCGCAATTAGACACCTTGTTTGTCAAATACAGGAACCCTCTCGAAAACGCGTCGTTCATGTTTTCGGCCGGGAACAAATCACCCAACATGCCCGTGGGAGTTTGGCGAGCCAAAGGCAACAAGCCAACAGCCGGAACTATAGTTTGGTTTCACGGCGGCATGACAAGCAACAACTGCCAAAAAGGACTTGTTGCCGGCGGAGCACTTTCTAAAATGATGCCAAACTACACCGTAGTCAGCGCATCGGCCTGCAAACAAAACCATTGGGTCGAGCCCTCCACTATCAATTCTTTAGACGATGCCCTGGACAGCCTTGCCAAGCGCCAAAAGAAAGATATTGCCGAAGTCTCGCTCATCGGAGTTTCGGACGGCTCCCTGGGAGTTATCGCCTACTCCATGTGGGGCAAGCGCAAAATCAAAAACCGCATTCTCATGAGTTCGTACGGAGAATCGCTCGGACCGGCAGCACAAGTCGCCGCTCAGGCTCCGTTCAAAAACGGGCATTGGAGATTCATTCAGGGCGGCTCCGACCGGCTCTACCCCGCCGACAAGACCGTCCCCTGGATTCAGGAATTCTGCAAAAACGTAGGCACCGGATGTGACCTCAAATTCGACCCGCAAGGCGAGCATGACTGGAGCTATTGGGAAAACAAGCACAAAGACTGGATTTTAGAGATTTTTTCTAAATAACCCTTGACAAATAGGGCAAAATTTTCAAAATTTGGCTTACCCCACGCGGATGTGGTGGAACTGGTAGACACGCTAGATTCAGGTTCTAGTGCCTGCAAGGGCATGAAGGTTCAAGTCCTTTCATCCGCACTGAAAAACCGTCGAAGCGATTCGGCGGTTTTTTATTTTCTCCCACAGCCCACTTCCTACTGTCTACTGTCTACTGCCTACTTCCTACTGTCTACTGCCTACTTCCTACTGTCTACCGCCTACTTCCTACTGCCCACTTCCAACTATTTACTACATTCCCCCTCATGGATAACTTCGAAGATTTTTTTACGGCGACATTCGAAACGGCGACACTTGCCAATAGCGTAGTGACGCTCAAGGGCCTGCGAGAAAATTCCGAGGGTCCGATTTCCGCAGAATCGATCATGCAGGCAATCGAAAAATCCCGCGAACATCTTTCGGAGTACCTCCCCTGGGTTCGCGATACCGATATTTTCGACATCAAAAAACGCATCCGTTCCTGGATCCTGAACGAACGCTTCGGACAAGGCGGTTGCTGGCTGATTTTCAAGAACGCGGACGAAGAAATCACGGCCGGAGATTCAGCCCCGTTAGCAGGCGCCATCATGATGGACGTCAAACTATCGAATCGTTCTGCGACCCTGAGCTACTGGCTTTGCAAGGAATTTACGGGTCAGGGGCTTATGACGGAGGCCGTAAAGTTGCTCTCGGCGTTCGCATTTGCAACCCTCAAGCTCAACCGTCTGGAACTTTTAGTCTCTGTATACAACGGGAAAAGCGCCGCCGTTGCCGCACGATGCGGGTTCATGGAAGAGGGCATAAACCGCGATTACGAGCTCATAAACGGCAAATTCGTTGACCACAGGCGATTTTCGCTTCTGGCCCGGGACGTATATTAATAGTTACAATGGTTACTCGGGTAAACGGGAAACTTAAATTAGATATGGCTTTCAGGGGTTAATTCTTCTATTTTTTTGAGTATGGAAAATGGAGAAAAGCAGAAACTCGTAGAACCGGATATCCTGCAGTACACGAACTACAGGGTATTTCTCCGTGATTATTACGAGTATAAAAAGAAAACCTCGACCGCGTTCAGCTTGCGGTTCTTTGCCGAGAAGGCAGGGCTTTCTAGCCATGCCCATTTAAAGCTCGCAATCGACGGCAAGCGCAACATCACCAAAAACACGGTCACCAAGCTCATTCATGGCTTGGGCCTTGAAAACCAGCGCGCCGCATACTTCGAAAGCCTCGTATTCTTTAACCAGGCACAAACCGACGCCGACAAGCAAATCTACTACGCCCAGCTCATCAAGGCAAGCCCCCGTTCAAAGCTGCACAAGATGGACAAGGCGCAGTTACGTATTTTCCAGGAATGGCATCATTCTGTGATTCTTGAGATGGTAGGGCTCAAGGATTTCCGCCCCATTCCCGACTTGATTTCCAAAAAACTGCGCGGGCTCGTGACTCCCGCACAGGTGACCGAATCGCTCCAGTTGCTCTTGGAACTGGGCCTCCTGGTCAAGACCGCCAACGGCTATCGCCAACGCGACCCCCTGATTACGACCGATGACGAAGTCCAGGATATGATGGTCAAGATGTACCATTTCCAGATGCTCAAGCTGTCTGCAACCATGCTTGCAGACCTTCCGGGCCACGAAAGGGATGTTTCTGCGCTTACTTTTGGAATAAAGCGCTCAGATTTCCCCAATTTGAAAAAACATTTACAACTAATGCGAAAAGAACTACTAGATTTCTCTGCAAAAGCCGGAGAAGCAGAAGATGTTGTGCAAGTCAACATTCAGCTCTTCCCCTTGACCCGAGGAGTGTGATGAAATTCTTTTTGTCCATAGCATCGATCGCCTTTTGCGCAGTCTTCTATTTGTCGCTGGCAGCCTGTTCCAACGACAAGTCTTTGACTGGAATCGAAATTGGCAACCCGAGCATTGCGGACAGCGATACAACCGCAAGAGATACCGCGGCAAAGGACTCCTCAGTCAAGGACACGACTATCAAGGATACTACATCCAAGGACACCGCCGACAAGAAACAGCCTGCCCTTCCGCTGGTCGCCGATTTCTCTATCGACTATTCCGAAGTGAATCCCAAGGCTCTCGCCAAGGAAGCGGACAAAGACGAACCGATTCTGCTGGATTCATTCTCCCTGATTCTTACTGAAGTACGTTCCTTCTCTAGCTATTATTACACGACCTTGATTGTCGACCCCGTTGTCGGACTCCAGCTCTGGCCTTACGAAGACGCCCCCAACGAATCCCTTGCGATTTCGTTTACCAAGGGTTCCCTCATCGAAGACCCCTTCAAGGATATCGACTTGAACGAAGAAGGCTACCTCAAGGAAATGGGCGTCGGATTCAAGCCCGACGAAACCATGGCCATATTCGGTCGCATTCTCATCGACAAGAAGTACCATCCCTTCGTCTATAGTCTTTCGAACTTCCAGACGCTCATGTTGCGCTACCACTACTCGCAGATTGATACCGCAAACGGCAAGGCCAATTTGTCTGTAGTTTTCCGAGTCAAGCAGTTTACAGACGGGATTGATTTCTCGGGCGCCGAAGTCGGCGAAGACAGCGTAATTCATATTGATTCCAAGTACAATTCGGAATTGTGGAACGCAATGAACAAGCGCTTTGTGACAAGTTTCCAGCCGTTGCGTTATGACTACACCACGGTTGCTGGCGATGCACATTTCGAATATGTCGCTGACATATGGAAGGGTATTGCAGCCAAGAAGGGCGAAAACACGATTATCAACGGAAACTTCTCTTCGCCCTTTACCACCGACTGGATTTTGATGAACCAGTTTGGCGGACATTCCGACACGACGGTGCTGCTCGAAAAGGGGTCCAAGGAACGCATTATGCAGGTGAACGTTACGGATGGCGGCAAGCATTCCTATAGCGTGCAGCTGATTCAAGAAAATGTGGCCCTGATTGCGGGCGTGCAGTACCAGTGCGTATTCACCATTTGGTCCGATGTGGAAGGTCAAATTACGGCCCGTATCGGTTCGTACAACACCTACGAAACAATCGGGTTCCAGGAACATGTGCAAGTGCAGACCACAGGCCAATCCGTCGGAATCACGTTCACGCCCGAAGTCAGCGACCCGTTCGCCCGCTTTGAACTGAACCTCGGCGGCTCCGAACGCACCTTCTGGATTAAGGAAGTCAAAGTCTTAAGGCTTTCAGAATAGGTTTAAGAACTTAGAGCTTAGAACTTAGATAATCATTCTCTCTAAGCTCTACCAACTAAGTTCTAAGTTCGGCCTCTTGTAACCTTCTAGTTACTTTTCTACATTTAGGCCACTATGGCTACTATTCCTACCCGTAAAGACAATCTCGTTATCGAAAACATTCGTCCCCAGATCGAAGGCGGACGATTCATGCTCAAGCGTGAACCGGGCGACACCGTCACGCTTACCGCGGACATTTTCCGCCACAGCCACGAAAAATATGACGCGGCGATTTTCTACCGCCACGATTCCAAGAAAAAATGGGAAAAGGCTCCCATGCACTTTGTCGATAACGACCAGTGGGAAGGTACCTTCACGGTCAACAACATCGGCTACTACGAATACAAGATTTGCGCCTGGACCGTGGAGCCCAAGGACACCCCGACCGAAAGCCCGGTAATGAAACTCCGCGTGGACCCCTCTTACGCCCGCATCGGTACTTGGTACGAAATGTGGCCGAAGAGCCAGGGCACTGACCCCACCAAGAGCGCCACCTGGAAGGATTGCGAAAAACAGCTCGACTACATTGCCGGCCTCGGCTTCGATACCGTTTACCTGGTGCCGATTCACCCGATTGGTGTCACGAACCGCAAGGGAGCGAACAACGCCCTGCACGCCAAGGTCGACAAGAAGGGGAAGCCCTTGGAACCGGGTTGCCCGTACGCCGTAGGCAACAAGAACGGCGGCCACTACGACGTGGACCCGGAACTCGGCAGCATGAAGGACTTTGAACACTTTGCAAAGGCCGCCCGCAAGAAGGGACTCCGCCTCGCTCTCGATATCGCGCTGAACTGCAGCCCCGACCACCCGTATGTGAAATCGCACCCGGAATGGTTCTATCACGAACCGGATGGCAGCATCAAGTTCGCCGAAAACCCGCCCAAGAAGTACGAAGACATTTACCCGTTCGACTACTACAACAAGAACTACAAGGCCCTGTGGAAAGAAATCGAAAACATTATCTTGTTCTGGGCCGACAAGGGCATTGAAATTTTCCGTATCGACAACCCGCACACAAAGCCCTTCCCGTTCTGGGAATGGCTGATTGCTGACGTCAAGGAAAAGCGTCCGGAACTGGTGTTCCTCGCCGAAGCGTTCACGCGCCCGAAGATGATGCATCGCCTCGCAAAGTCCGGTTTCGACATGAGCTATACGTATTTCGCATGGCGCTCTGCCAAGTGGGAATTCGAGCAATACCTCAAGGAACTTACCCAGAGCGATGCCAAGGAATACATGCGCGGCATCTTCTTCCCGACGACTCCGGACATTTTCCCGAAGTACCTCGCCTACAAGGGCCCGAACGCCTTCAAGCAGCGCTACTTCTTGGCCGGTACGCTTTCTAGCCTTACGGGCATGTACAACGGCTACGAGCTCTGCGAAAACATCCCGAGCCCCATCAAGGAAGAACTGCAGGACAGCGAAAAGTACCAGTACAAGGTGCACAACTGGTATGGTCCGGGCATCCAGGACTTCGTTCGCCGCGTGAACACCGCCCGTCAGGAACACGTCGCCCTTCAGGAATACGACAACCTCGACTTCCACTATTGCGCCAACGACCAGCTAATGGTTTATTCCAAGAAATCTGGCGAAGACGTGATTCTCTGCGTGTGCAACATGGACATGGACAATGCGCAGGAAGGCATCGTGGAACTTGACATGAGGAAGCTCGGCCTGAATGACGATTCCTTCTTCTTCTTGAAGGACCTGATTACCGACGAAAGCTTTGTCTGGCGCGGCAACAAGAACTTTGTGCGTCTCGATCCTGCCAAGGCTCCTGGCCACCTGCTGGTGCTGAAGAAAATCTAATAGTAATCAGTTGTGAGTTATCAGTTCTGAGTACTTACCGCTAGACATCAAATATGGGGAGTTGTGCAAACAACTTCCCTTTTTTTATTTATATTCAAAGTATGATCGACATTTATTCGCTTGCTAAAAATCCGCTGGTTTTCCAGAAACAACGCACCATTACCTCGGCCTACATCGATGTTTCGGGCAAGATGGGCCTTGCGCAGACGGTACTCATGGTGCAGGACAACTTCACCGAGAATTTCGGCACGCTCAAGATGGACAACTTCTGCGTCAACGAAAAAGGCGGCTATTGGGCCATCACCAAAGCGAAGTTTAAATTTTTCCAACGCCCCTATTGGCGCGACAAGGTGGTGACCACATCGTTCCCCGCCGACAGCGCTCCCATCCGCACTTACGAAAATACTGCCGTCACGACAGTCGAAGGGGAACCCATCATTCTCGCCGTACAAGAAGCCTGCTGCCTCAACTTGGAAACACATCGCCCCATGAAGCTTTCTGCGGTGGACTTTCCTGCAGAAGGTTCCCCTGAACCCTTTATGGACAACAAGTTTTCGAAGTTCCCCGTAGAGCCCGAGGAATATCAGGAAGTGTACCGCCAGAAGGTGCTGCCGCAGCATATCGACATGTCGCACCACATGAACAACATCGAATACGTAAAGCTTGGTCTGAATGTGTTCAGCGCCGCCGACCTGGAACTATGCATCCCCGCGATGCTCGAGCTGCATTTTTTGGGAGAAACCCGCGAAGGCCAGGAAGTCACGATTTTCCGCGCCGACAAGATGGGTGCGACCTATATGAAAATCGAAGACGATTCAGGACGCCAGGTCTTTGAGATGAAAGTCAAGATGAAGTAACCGCCGAATTAAAATTCTTGGAAGAATTCAGGCCGGTGAAAATCCGGCTTTTCTGTTTCTATTGGGAATGCGCTCAGATAATGGGGCGTCTTTGACTTATCGGCGCACTTGTAAAGATTCCCGCGAAGAGTCACGCCTTCAAAGGTCCGCAAACCAAAGAGTGAAGGCGGAATCTGGACAGTCATTCCCCAACATACAAGATTGCCTGCGACACTTGCCAATTGCTTGGTACGCACGACAGAATTAATTTGTTCTTGGGAAAGTTTGACTCGCGAATTACGATCGGGTCCGTGGGCCGCAAGCAAGTAGCCGCGGCAAGTCGTTTCGAAGTTGAAATATTCGGCAGGGTTCGCCGGGTTCTGCAAGAAGACTTCGACGCAGGAATCTTCCCAGCTGGAGCCGTTGTCTTCTTTTACTTCGGCACGGAAACAGTCCGAAGGTTCCTCAACGGTAAAATTCACCGTGAAATAATCCGGCGAAATTTCGACTTCGGCAAGCACCGTCGGGAGCGTTTTCCCTTGGTTTGCCGCCCAATTCATATTCGGTTTCAAGAGCATGGTTAAAAAGTAGTAAAGTGATTAATCAATGATTAAGCAGTGATTAATCACTTGAATTGCCATAGGTACTTTTAAGGAATTGGGGATTTTCCGCCGAATTCGCCACCTCAAATAATTGGCACGCAATTTGCATTTAGCGGTTTGCTTACAAAAGCAACAACTCTAATAAAACAGGAGACCTTTATGGCAACAAAAAACAAAATGCCCGAAAAAGAATCCGAGGCAAGTTCCGCATTCGACTGCCTCGCCGTCACCAATGTACAAGTCTACCCCTTCCAGGAAGGCCCTTCCATGGGACACACTAAGGGCATTGCGTCGATCGTGCTGAACGACCAGTTCATGATCCGCGGGCTGCGCGTGATGGATGGCGAAAACGGACTCTTCGTGGGCTACCCCGTTGATCCGTTCTTCAAGGGCGAATCGTTCCGTTCCATTTGCAATCCGGTGACTCGCCAGCTTCGCGAGCACATCGAAAACTGCATCCTTGAGAAGTACCAGGCCGCCATCGTATAGGAGCCAGCATGTTCCGCAGAATCCGCTCTTATTGCTTGCTTGGAATTAAAGCAGTCCCTGTCAATGTCGAAGTCGACTCTTCGCAGGGACTGCCTGGATTCACCTTGGTAGGTTTGCCAGACAATGCCGTAAGAGAGTCTAGGGAACGAGTTGTTTCTGCAATTCGTTCCGCAGGCAAAGTGGTGACCGGTTTTCGCACGACGGTAAACCTGTCGCCCGCGGATTTGCGAAAAGAAGGGAGCGCCCTGGACTTGCCCCTTGCTTTTGGGCTTTTGACTGCAGCCGAAGAGATTGAAGCGCCCGACTTGGAACACCTCGTTTTTGTCGGAGAACTTTCACTCGATGGCCTGTTGAAGCCTGTCCGGGGCGTTCTTTCCATTGCAATGAGTTTGTCCGAAAAGTCTAAAGACATTCTGGTAATCCCGAAAGGCAACGAGCAAGAAGCCTCGCTTGTCGAGGGAATCCGCTATGTTTGCGCAGACACGCTCATGGAATGCATCGAAAAAATTGAAGCCGGAGCCGAGAATTACGCACAGCGTGCATTCGGATTGAAAGAGCAAATGAATTTAACGCATGCCGACCGGGACATTCCCGACTTCAAGAACGTGGTCGGCATGGAAGGCGTAAAGCGGGCGCTTGAAGTCGCTGCCGCTGGCGCCCACAACTTCCTTATGGTTGGCTCGCCCGGAGCGGGCAAGACTTTGTGTGCAAAATGCCTGCCGGGCGTTCTGCCCGAAATGACGGAACTTGAAATTCTCGAAACGACCCGAATCCATTCGTGTGCAAGATCTGCGGGCGACTCCGAAGAATTCAAGCCCGTGATGATTCGCCCATTCCGTACCCCCCACCACAGCGCTTCCATGGTGTCGCTGGTGGGGGGTGGCACCCGGCTAAAGCCGGGTGAGGCGAGCCTAGCCCATAACGGAGTCCTGTTTCTCGACGAACTGCCGGAATTCAACCGCAGCGTTCTGGAAGCTTTACGCGAGCCCATGGAAGAGGGTGAAATTTCGATCAGTCGCGCTAGCGGGACCGTCACTTGGCCCGCGAGGTTCATGATGGGAGCGGCCATGAACCCTTGCCCCTGCGGGTACGCCATGGACCCGAAACGCGCCTGCACGTGCCTCCCCGAGGCTCGCAAGCGCTATCAAGAAAAAATATCCGGCCCGCTCCTCGACCGCATAGACATCCAAGTGAGCGTCCCGCCCGTCGAAGCCTCGCAATTTGGCCGCAAGAGCACCGCCGAGTCTTCGGCCGAGATTCGCAAGCGAATCTGTAGCGCCCGGGAAATCCAGCGCAAGCGATTCGAGGGAACGCCGTTCAAGACGAACGCCGAAATGACTTCGGACTTTGCCAAGAAGAGCTGCAAGCTTTCGGCAGAAACCGAACAGTTCGCCATCAACGCCGCCGACAGAATGGGGCTCAGCGCCCGCGGCTTTTACAGACTATTAAAGGTCGGCAGAACGATTGCCGACCTTCGAAAATCCGATTCCGTTGAAATTGTAGACCTTTCTGAAGCCCTGCGCTACCGCGCCTTCAGAAGCTAACGAATCACCTTGATACTCGATTCGGCTCCTGCGCTTTGCGGGATTGCCAACGGCTTACGGACAGAGACTTCTGCGGCAAGCGTCTTCGGGTAGTGGTTCAAGATATACTTGGCCGTTTCAAGCACCAAGGTTTCTTCTAGCTGGAAAGACGACCTGCAGACAAAATCCTGCACGTCGTCAGCTAGTTGCACATAATCGATAGAATGGGCAAGATCTTCATTTCGGGCGGCAAGAGTAAAATCAAGCCACACCGAAATATTCAGGACAACCGGCTGCATATTTTCGCGCTCGTAAGGGAGCGTTCCAATAATGCAGTTGAATTCCAAATCACGAATCGTGATTTTTCCGGTTTCGACTACCATACGAAGAGTACGACAGCACCTGCGATTGCGGCTGCAGAAACGCCGAACCAGATGTTACGGGCAGATGTATAAGAATCCTGCGTCTTCTTGTCTTCTTCCATTCTTCTCTGGAGATCGCGCAGGGTCCAGGCTTCTTGCCTTACCTGCGACGCCATGATTTCTTCGCACTTGGCCGGATTGGCTTCACCCGGATCATGGCAAGCGCTCAGGATCTGGCTGTTCAAGCCGCTCAAGTTGTCGTAGGCATCCTTGGCTTCGTTAGCCTTGCTGTGCTGCATGATTCCAACCACGGCGGCAGTGACTGCCAAGGCAGAGAGGCCGACGGCCGTCCAGAAACGGACTTCGTCAGCAATACCGAAACGGTCACCCACGTCACTTGCAGCAGCGCTTGCAGCGTAGTCACGATCGTCTTCAACCGGAGCGGAAGTCTTGTATTTGCTGTAGTCTTCATCATCGTCGTCTTCGCAATCCGGATCGTATTCGTCACATTCTTCAGCCTGGCTGCTCGGAACGGCAGGAGCGGCTGCAACAGATTCTTCTTCCTCTTCTTCTTCAGCGGCAGCAGGAGCTTCGCCCTTCAATTCAACAGCCTTGCCATCGATATACACCACTGCGGTCGAAAGGCCGGGAGCATAGACAGCCTTACCGTCGAAGTAAACCTTTTCGACATCCTTATCGGCAGCGGCACCGCGGCGAGTATAGAGCTTAGCGTTAACAAGCTTGGAGTAGTCAACGCCTTCGGCGGTCATCGGAGTCATGGAAGAAAGGTCGCCTTTACCACCCTGGTAGAGCTGGTAAGAGGTTTCAGATTCACCAAACGGGTCTTCAAATTTCTGACGCACAACCAAGCGGCCACTCTGCAAAGAGGAGACCTCGTCAGCCGGAGCGACCTTGAGTTCGCCACCGAATTCGGCTACGATGTAGTCATCGGGTACACCAGCATCCTTGGCGGTAAATTCATCGATATCGTAAATGCTTGCGAAAGCGGATACGACAGACAGGCAAAGGACCATCAAAAGTGAACGTTTCATTTGTACTCCAAAATGTCTAATTTTTGATGGAAATATATAAAAAAATGCGTATAATGGTACTGAAAATAATTGTTTTGTAATATACAGCCGTGCACATAATGTTCTCTCCAGCCCAATGTTTAACAATGTTTACATAGTCCGTGCAACAAAGCGGCACCAATTCAAAGGGGTTTCTTTTTTACTATATTTAAGCCCGTAAAATTTTAACCCTAACAGAGGATTGCTACAATGGCAAAGCTTTCTATCGAAGATCTCGAACTCGCCGGCAAGCGCGTGTTCATCCGTGTTGACTTCAACGTTCCGCAGGACAAGGTGACTGGCGAAATCACCAACACCAAGCGTATCGAAGCCGCTCTCCCGACCATCCAGTACGCTCTCGATCACGGTGCAGCCGTCGTGCTCGCTTCCCACCTGGGTCGTCCGAATGGCGAAAAGAACATGAAGTACACGCTCGCTCCGGTTGCAAAGAAGCTCGAAGAACTCATCAAGAAGCCGGTGAAGTTCCTCTCCGACTGCGTGGGTCCGGAAGTCGAAGCCGCCTGCGCCGCTATCAAGCCGGGTGAAATCATCCTCCTCGAAAACCTCCGCTTCCACATCGAAGAAGAAGGCAAGAGGAAGATCAAGAACGCCGATGGCACCGAAACTAAGGAAAAGGCCGACAAGGAAGCCGTGAAGGCATTCCGCGCAAGCCTCACCAAGCTCGCTGACGTCTACGTGAACGACGCTTTCGGTACCGCTCACCGCGACCACTCCTCCATGACTGGTGTTGAACTCCCGCAGCGTGCTGCTGGTTTCCTCATGAACAAGGAACTCAAGGCATTCGACCAGGTGCTCAACAATCCTCCGCGTCCGTTCCTCGCCATCCTCGGCGGTGCCAAGGTCGCTGACAAGATCCAGCTCATCAACAACCTCCTCGACAAGGCCGACAAGATCATCATCGGCGGTGGCATGGCTTTCACCTTCAAGAAGGTTCTGAACAACATCGAAATCGGTTCTTCTTTGTTTGACGAAGAAGGTGCCAAGCTCGTTCCGGATCTGATGGCCAAGGCCAAGGCTGCCGGCAAGGAAATTATCCTCCCGGTGGACTACATCGCTGCCGACAAGTTCGCTGCCGACGCTGCCACGAAGGCTGTTTCTGACGCCGAAGGCATTCCAGCTGGCTGGATGGGCCTCGATGTGGGCGCTGAATCCACCAAGCTCTTCGTGAACGCTATCAAGTCCGCCAAGACCATCGTCTGGAACGGCCCTGCAGGCGTGTTCGAATTCGAAGCCTTCGAAAAGGCTACCAAGGCTATGGCCGACGCTATCGTCGAAGCTACCGCTGCAGGCGCAATCACCGTGATCGGTGGTGGCGATACCGCTACGGCTGCTAAGAAGTACGGCGCAGACAAGAAGGTGACCCACACCTCTACGGGTGGTGGCGCTTCCCTCGAACTGCTCGAAGGCAAGGTGCTGCCGGGCGTTGCTTTCCTCACGGATAAGTAATTTTTCCTTATAGGCTTCGCGATGCTGCGTTGTCGGGACCCTCGCTGTATGTCTTATACAGCTTCGGTCCCTCCGCCTTGTCTCACTCGCCTCTAAGAAAAAATTGGATTTTATAGAAACTCTCGTTCGCGCGAGAGTTTCTTTTTTTGCTCGTTTCTAGACGAATTCCTGTTTTGTTATAAAACTATTCGTTTTCGCCTGGTCTCGCTAGCCTCTGAACAAATTTTGGATTTTATAGGAGTCCTCATCGCGAGGGCTCTTTTTTTTGCGCTCGCAACTGAACAAAAATTCGTAACGCGAGTGAAGCGCGAACGCTTGCGTTCGCATTTCCGAGCCTAGAATTTTGCGCTTGCGCAAATTCATGGGTTTGTAAACTCCGCATATTGTTTGCGGAGTTTTTATTTCTAGACGAATTACAGTTTATGAAATATTGTATATTGGTTCGTAGGAATTTCGATAGGGAGCATTTATGTCCATCGCTGAACTTTCAAAGAACTTTCACGCAGAGCATCGGGGCAATTGTGCAATGTCGGTGGCATACGGTTATGCTCGAGCCACAGGCAAATCCGAAGCGGAGGCGGTGGACGCCGCCGAGATGTTCCGTGCTTTCGGTGGAGGTAAGGCCCCGAATGGTCAATGCGGAGCGCTTTATGCGGCCAAGATGATGCAGCCCGATCACGCCGATGCCATCGAGGACTTTTTCAAGCGCGGCGCGCAGAATTTTACCAAGTGCAGCGAAATCCGTCCGAACAAGATTATTCCCTGCAATCGCTGCGTGGAACTCGCCGGCGAAGCACTGGATTTTTTAGAAAAATAGAAACTAGAACCGCCCACCCCTAAAGGGCGCAAACAAAAAAAATCCGAAAACGGTTTAGTTCGATTCCACGACCAAGGACTTTTCGTATATGAAGTCGATATCGGCAGCTGTGATTGCTCCGGGAACGAGATCCAGTTTAGAGCGGTTCTTCTTCATGGCCGCGGCAAACTGGTCGCGCAGAGCACTCGGGATGGTACAAGTCCCGATTAGTTTGCGAAGCATCGCCGCAAATTCCTCAATATTCTTAAGCCCTAAAAGAGAAAGTATTTTCTGAACGTCCTCGGGCACAAATTTTGCGCAGATCTCAGTGTAAGCGGCAAGGAAGTAGCCGACCGCGGGTCCGTGAGGAACACCCGCATGGAGTGTGAGATCATAGCTCATGCCATGCGGCACCGAAGTACTTGTATGGGCAATGGACATACCTGCAATAGTCGAGGTGAGCATGAGCTTTTCATAGAGGCCCGAATCGATAGCGGCATCGGAGAGCAACGCGCTTTTGCATTCGCCCCAAAGCTTGAGGCCGTATTCCGGGAACATGCGGTTGAACGCATTCGACTTGATATTAAGAATGCTTTCGACCATGTGAGAAAGCGCATCGACAGCGGTATTCACAATCAACTGTTTCTTTGCCGAGGCAAGATACTTTCCGTCAACAAGCGCAAGCGCCGGGAAAATCACATGCGGAATGCTTTTCTTGAGTTGAATCCCGTGATTCGTGATGATCGAAACAGGCGTCGCCTCGGAACCAGTTCCACACGTTGTCGGGACAGCCACGACAGGCGCATGATCCAGAGGGCTGCTTGACGCTTTGTGAAGGTCATCGGCATCGACGGCAGGATTCAACAGGAGCAACGACACCGCCTTGGCAGCATCGATAGCGGAGCCTCCCCCAATACCAATGACAAAATCAGCCTTGAAATTCCGCGCCATCTGTACGGCCTTGCGCACCGTATCCGTGGACGGATTTTCTTCGACTTCGTCAAAAACCTGGAACGGGATATTGCCGGAATTCAAGACGCTTTCAACATCGTTCAAGGAGCCATTCGCCACTGCAGAATGGCGGCCCGTCATAATGAGCGAGCGAGTCCCGACAACAAGCAATTGATTCGCGTGCTTTTTCACGCAGTCCTTTTCAACATAAATATCTGTCGGAACAAAGAAACGCATATAATTACCGAATGTCCAGCTTGCTGAAAGTCTTGTAATGGTCAGCGGTATAGTAAATCACGCAATCCGACGCATAGACCAAGCGTTTGGTTCCGCGGCTGTCGTCATGGTAATCCACGTCGGCTTCGTGGTAAGAGCCCTTGGGCAAAAGGCCTTCGCTGTTGCTGTAAACATCACCACCAACCATAAAGTCAAACGCTGTCCACGGATTGAAATTCCACTTCGTAAATTCCCTACCCGTTTCTTCTTCGACAAGGGCGATTGCATCGTCCTTGGTAATATAGTTGCCAGGCAGCTTGTCGAACTTGCATAAGTATGCGGCCACGGAATCCTTGGTGGTATACACGCCAGACTTCACCACGGCATCATATACAGACTGCTTCGTTTCGCTAGAAGATGATGTCGCTTCTTCGCTAGAAGATGATTTTCCTTTCTTCGATGCCGAAGACCTTCTATAAAGGTCTTCATCGTCATCGCTGGAAACGGTCGGCGTAGAGCAGGCTGCAAAGAATGCGGTCACCACACAGGCAAAGCTAATTTTGAAAAAATATTTTTTCAGCATATCCTAAATATATCAAATAAAAACCTATTTAGGAATACTGACCGGAATTAAATTTTGAAGTCGTCAATCAAAATCCACGTAATGGATTCTAGTCAGAGTCCTTCAGGCAACGAACAGACATCCCGACATCCCTCGGAGATCCTTCCAGCACCACTTTTCCCATACTATGCATCAGGAACACATCATTCGATCTCGTATCGGTTTCTTCCGTCGAAGTCCATAAATGGGCTGCAAGCCTGGCCGTGGAACCGAAAGAACCTTGTTCAGACATAAAGCTTCCCGGAAGAATTGAGAATCCGTAATCATCGGTACCTGCATACTGAGCAAACTCTTCTTGAATATACCAGTAAGCCTTTGACTTTAACTTGACACCAGCCATTTCTTGTCCGCCGACATAATTAATCAAGTCAATCCATTCCAAAAGACCCGGCAAATGCCAACCTTCGGGGCACGCTTTCATCGCATCGTTCCAACGATATAGCTTGCCGTATATTTCACATTTTTCAGGATCGTTCTCATGGCAATAGCCAACCGCATCTTCACCGGAATAATTCAAATTTTCGCCAAACCAGACTTGCTTTCCCAACTTGAGAATTCGGTATGTCTGACCATCGCGCGAATCCGTGAATGTAGAATCCGTCAATTCCGACAAACTCTCTGCACTAGAAGACGATTTTTCCTCTTGTATAGACGAGCTGCTCGAAGATTCACCAGGTTCCTCTTTGCTAGAGGAAGACTCTATTCCACTTGAAGATGATTCCTCTAACAAGGTTTCGCTCGAAGAGGACTTTTCGTTTTCAGAGATACTGTTCTCACTAGACGAGGATTCCTCTTTTTTGCTACTAGAAGATTTTTCGTCTTCAACGATTGCATCTTCGCTTGACGATGAAATTTCATCCAATTTGTCAATCTCATCAGAAGGAATCCACTTGTTCGAGTAACAAATGTATTCCTTATCGTCATCGGTTACGAATACGACTTCGCCTTTGCGCTTGTTGGTACAAGCCCCCAAGTCATAAATAGATTCAACCTCTTTTGTATCTGAAGTTGAGAGGCCACTTGAATCAATAGTATTTGATTCATCGCCACAAGCGAGTAATAGTACCAACGGGCAAAACGCGACAAGAGGAAAACGCATCGGGTAATTTATTCCTTATCCTTCACACAGCGCAGAGAGAATCCGCGATCCTTCTCGTTATAGCTGCTATAATAATAGCTGATATAGTTGTATCGATAGTCAAGGAACCAGTAAATAGCACCAGTGCTTTTGGAGGCCTCATTTGCGCTCCAGAAATTGGCAAAGTAGCCCGCATCGTCAAAAAGGTAACGGCTATAGTTGTCCGTCGGGTCAGCATGAATACCATAATAAGCTCCTGTCGGAATGGCAGAGAAACCATATTCATTGGTAGACTGGCTGATTGTACTGTAGCCCACCCAACCTCTAGAAGATTTCAACTTTCCAGTATGATCATTTGTCATAGTTGAAGCCGTTTCCATTTTCGCAACGTAAGTCTTAAGCTGTCTCCATTCCGCAGTGTCAGGCACATGCCACTTTTCAGGGCAAAGGCCTCTATGCGGACTTTCAATAAGTGCAGCAGCCGAAGTCTTCAAGTATTTCGAATCAAGATTCATAGCGGCAGTCCAACTATAAAGTCTTCCACCAACCTCACAATTGTCCTTGACATTTTTGTAGCACCAGGCGTTTTCAACAAGGTTTGCATTATCTTCATCGTAATAGTTCAAGTTTTCTGCCATCCAAGTCTGAAGTCCAATGGTTATCGTCTTATAGGTCTTTCCATCACGACTGTCCTTGATTTCTCCATATTCCATTTCACTGTTCAAGTAAGCGCTCTTACTAAAATCGTAAACACCCATCTTGCGCCAATTTCCATTACCACCATCGCATACATAGGTAATAGGAGAACTGCTAGAATTCATATCGGTGAAAGTCTTCTTGTTATTACCCTTGGTGCAAGCGGTTTTGAAACTATTTTCAATAGACTTGGGCAAACGCCAACGGTCACCATCGCAAACATAAGTTTTGCCCAAGTTATCGCTGTAAGCGTTTGTCATCTTAATCATCATGCCGTCTTGCTTTGTATCGCACACTCCAATTCCATAAATTTCGCCAACAAACATGCTGATATATTTTTCGAAATTCGGAACAGAGCTATTCATCGCAGTCAGTTTTGTACGAATAACAGTAAGGTTGGAATCATTTTTCATAGCCCAGTCAGCCATGGCAACCTTTGCCGCAGAATCACTCCAACGACCGTCATCTTCGAAATCGGTTGCAAGAGTCGTCAATCGGCTGGTAAGGTCAGCGTCGCTCAAGCCCCCCTGCAAAAGAATGGATGCAGCAAGAAGCTTCGCATCATCTTCGTAGCTTCCAAAGATGCTCAAGTCTTCAAAAGCATGGTTGTTGCCAGACCAACCGAAAGCAGCGAGAACTTCTTTTTCGGCAGCAGCCTTTGCCGCAGGCACATTTTTGTATTTGCCACTTTCTGCAAACAGGTTAATGATTCGCTTGTGAGCCAGGTGTCCCAAAACGTTGATATTTGCAGAATTACGATCACTCAAATCAACAAGAGACTTAAGGGTCAACTGGCCTGCGCTCTTTTTATAGGTATTTTCATTGTAATAATAGCCATTTGCTTGCATCAATGCATATTGGCTCTTGAGCGTCACCTTAGCCGATGTGTATTCGCCCAATTCACTTGTAACTTCCCATTCAAAAGTGGTTCCAGTCGGGTCCAGAACATCGTCTAATTCAGAAAGTTTAATCGCTGTTCCGCTTGCAAAGGGACCTTTTTCGGCAACACCCGTAAAGGTTTTCTTTGATATAGCAACATTTTCTACAGTCTCATTTGCACCCTGTACGCTGGAACTCGATTCGGGAACACTGCTCGAGCTTGTCGCCGTTGAAGAACTAGAGTCATCCTTTTTAGATTCAGAAGAACTGTCCTTGGAATCGGACGACTTGTCCTTAGAAGACGAAGATTCATCATCCTTGGAATCGGATGATTTATCTTTTGAAGAAGAGGAATCATCATCTTTAGATTCTGAAGACTTTACCTTTGAAGAGGAAGATTTATCCTCTTTCGATGCAGAGGATTCCGGTTCTCCGATATCCTTCCAATCTTTCTTGGTGCATTCGTAATTGACGCCTTCCTCTTCGACAAAAATGACGTCGCCAATACGATCAGATGTACATTTGCCCAAGTCGTAAATCGTCTCTACGCTAGATCCGTCCGCTAGAGTATCTTTTGCTTCGGGCTTGGTAGAAGTGGAATCTCCGCCGCAAGCGATCAAGAGTGCGCTTGAGGCAACCATTGCCTGTAGAGAGAACTTCATTTTCATTCGGACCTCGTTTGAGAGATTGATGGGACTATTCAATGTAAATATAATTTTATCACGATAATATTTCAAATAGAAGGATAACCCTTGAGAACCTATGTGAAATCGGTCACAAAAAAGGCCCAAACTGCCTTAAAAACGCAAAAAAAAAGCGAACCAAAGCCATGCAAAGTGCACGGCAAAAGTTCGCATGACGCCGTATGGCGAAGTTTATAGGTGAATTTTAGCCGGACAGTTTCTTGTTGCGATGAGCTTCTACCACGTTCACCACGTAGTCGCCGAGCTTTTCGCAGTCGTTCACCACATCCATGTAGTGAACACCCATCTGGTAGCTGTACTTCTGCGATTCGATGTCGGTAATATTTTTCTCCTTGAGGAGCTTGCGGTAATCGTTGATTTCGTTTTCGAGATTCAACGTACGGTTCGCGTCGGCCGTCACTGCATCGCTAATGACATCGATCATGTTCGTTAACGCCTTGTCGCAAAGCTGCATCATGTGCTTGATGCGGTTGTACTGCTCTTCGGTAAAGTCGTCGGTGCTCCTAAACTTGCGGTTAATGGCACGCGCCATATTGTAGCAGGAGTCGCCGATACTTTCAATTTCAGAAATTTCGCGGAGCATCGACTGGATGTTCGTCTTACTTTCGGGGCTCAAGCGGCCTTCGGACACCTGGTTCAGGTATTTGGCAATTTCAATTTCCATGTTATCACTAATGCCTTCGTACTTCTCGATGCGGGCAAAGAGCTTCACGAAATCGTTTTCGTCCTTCATCTCGAGCAGTTCAGGCACCATGCGGAACATTTTCTGCGTGCGCGCTGCAAACAAGTTAATTTCCTTGCGGGCTTCGAAAAGCGAAAGTTCTGCAGTGCTCATGAGGCCCGCGCTGATAAACTTGACCTTGAAATCCTCGCCGTCTTCCTTCTCGCGGATAATCTTGC
Organism: Fibrobacter sp. UWOV1; assembly: GCF_900142495.1. Classification (NCBI taxonomy): domain Bacteria; kingdom Pseudomonadati; phylum Fibrobacterota; class Fibrobacteria; order Fibrobacterales; family Fibrobacteraceae; genus Fibrobacter; species Fibrobacter sp. UWOV1. The sequence goes on from NZ_FRBA01000001.1 coordinate 761,328, forward strand.
AGATGATTTTTTCCATCGGCTTGATGAACCAGATGAGGATAAGCACGTTGCAGAGGTTGAATGCCGTATGGAAGGCAGATAGCGCGTAGGTCACACGGACGCTCGCCTGGGCAACTTCTTCTTCGGTATGCGGCACGAACGTCGGGTCGAACCCTACGATGCTGCACACCATGTTCACGAACGGGCGGAACACTATCAATACCCACACCACGCCGAACACGTTGAAGAGCATGTGCGCCAAGGCCGCGCGCCTCGCCTGCGTACTTGCCGAAAGGGCCGCAAGGTTCGACGTCACCGTGGTACCGATGTTTTCGCCCATCACGAGCGCAATGCCCTGGTAAATCGGGAGCACGCCGCTACTGCAGAGCAAGAGCGTAATCGCCATGATGGCGGCAGACGACTGCACGCACATCGTAAGGATGCTCCCCAGCAGCAAGAAGAGGAGCGTGCTGAAGATTCCCCAACCGCCAGTCGTCGCAAAGAAGTTGATGACCGTCTGGTTGTGAGCCAGGTCCATAGCCACCGCATTTTCGCGAAGCGTGGTAAGGCCGAGGAACATGAACGCGAAACCGAAGACAAATTCGCCCAGGCTCTTGGTCGAGTTCTTCTTGGTGTAAGAAAGGATGATCCCGAGGGCGAAGAAGGGCCACACCACCGAGCTCATGTTGAACTGGAACCCGAATATGGACATGATCCAGGCCGTGGCCGTTGTACCGATGTTTGCGCCCATGATAACAGGAATGGCCTGACTCAATGTGAGCAGGCCAGCGTTAACGAAGCTTACGGTAAGTACGGTCGTAGCGGTAGAAGACTGCACCGAGGCCGTCACAAAGGTACCTGTGAGAAGGCCTCCAATGCGGTGCTTGGTCATAGTGCCAAGGACAGCACGCAAGTGACCGCCCGTGAGTTTCTGCAAACCTTCGCTCATGGTCTTCATGCCGAACATGAGGAGCGCAAGGCAACCGATCATTTTAAGAATCATAAGTGTCATAGGACATTCCTACGGAACGCCACTACCGGATCATCGTCGCTGCCTTTCAGCTAGTTCGGGCTCATGGCGGTGAATTGTTTTTGTAAAGTCTGCGTGGAAATATAGTAAAGTGGCAGCACCCCATATTCCATGCCAGGTTATAAAAAAGGAAAAAATTTATTACAGCAAGGCCCCCGTCAAATGACGGGGGCCTTTGTCTCAAAAAATGTGGATGTTTACAAAACGTCTATTACACACTACGCACCATGGCAACAGCCTGGCTGGCAATACCCTCGCCACGGCCCGTAAAGCCGAGTTTTTCGGTAGTGGTTCCCTTGATGCCGACCTGTTTTACGTCGATTCCAAGCACGCAGGCGATGTTTGCCTTCATGGCATCCTTGTGCGGGTTCACCTTCGGGCGTTCGCACATCACGATGCTGTCGATGTTGATAATCTCGTAACCGGCTTTACGGACTTCCTCGCCCACCTTGCGCAGAAGTTCCAGACTGTCGGCTCCCTTGAAGGCTGGGTCCGTATCCGGAAAGTACGTGCCGATATCGCCGAGACCCGCGGCACCCAGCAGTGCATCGCTAATCGCATGCAGCAAAACGTCGGCATCGCTGTGACCGAGGAGCCCCTTTTCGTAAGGAATATCCACGCCACCGATAATGCACTTGCGACCTTCTACCAACTTGTGAACATCAAAACCGATGCCCGAACGATAAATCTTATCCATAACTTGTTCCTTTTTTCAACAGGAAAGATAAAAAAATTGCCCAGCTGTTAAGCCGAGCAATTCAAATAGCCATAGCGAAAATTCGCCGAAGCTTATGCAATCAGGGCAAGCTTCGGGAAGATACCCACCACAATCAGGGCGATTGCGGCAAGGGTCACGCCAAAGCGGAGCAGATAAGCATACACCGTGCTCTTCGCGCAGCAGCACTTGCATTCGCACTCAGCCTTGAGCGGCATGAAGAGCACAAAGGCAATGCGCAGGTAGAACACAGCAGCCACCAGCGAAAGACCAAAGGCTATCGCAGCGATGATGCCGAGTCCACCCGAAAGGGCATCGGTAAAGAGCGTGAACTTGGCAAGGAATCCAGCCACAGGCGGCATGCCCGCAAGGCTAGCCAAGCAAACGGTCGTAGCGACAGCCACATAGGGGCGCTTACGGCCACGGCCCTGAATGTCTTCCAGAGTTTCCAGTTTATCTTCCTTGCCGGCAAGGTAAGCGATACCGGCGAGGGCGCCCGCACTACCGACAGCGTAAGTGATCAAGAAGTAGAACATGGCACCCATCTGCACCGTGCCTTCGGTAGCATAGTCCGGAAGCAGCAGGCCGATTACGATAAAGCCGGCGTTCATCACGGCAGAGTATGCCATAATGCGGCGGATCGACTTCTGGGCGAGACCGCCAAAAGCACCGATAGCCATAGAAAGCAGCGATACCACCACGATCACGTAGAACAAGCTCTTGTTTTCGCTATGGATGGTCACCTGTTCGGCAAGGTTCCAAGCCGGAGCAGAACCGATGCGGGTCACCAGCGAGCCCAGCCAAAGCGTACCGAGAGCGGCAAGCGCACCGACCTTGACGACGGCGGCCATAAAGCCGGTCACTGCCACAGAGGCGCCCGTATAGACGTCGGCCACCCAGAAATGAACCGGAGCGGCACCCGCCTTGAACAGGAGGGCAAACAAGGCCAACAGAACGCCCAAGCCGTAAAGCAGGCCGCGACCGGCGATAACGGAGGCAAAGATATGCGTAGTACCCGTGGCACCGTAAATGAGAGCGACACCGTAAAGGAAGATGACGCTAAAGATGGCTCCGGAAACAAAGTACTTGAAAGCGCCCTCGTTCGCATTCACGTCTTTGCGGCGGAGTCCCACCAGGGCATAAATCGGGAAACTGGAAAGTTCCATACCCAGGTAGAGAGCCAAGAAGTCGATAGACTGGGTCATTAGAAGCGCACCGACAGTGGCAAGCATCAACAGACCGTAAGCTTCACCACCCTTGAACTTTTCATGGCCGAGAGTCCACTGAAGACTCGAAATGCCAAGGAACGCGCACAAGAGAATGGAAACTCCGAGCACGCGGCGAATCGGGTCCATGGCATACAAGTCCATGAACGTGTCGTTTGTTGTCAAGTAGTAGGCACCGACAGCGAGAGCAATAAAGAAACTAGCCACCCATGGAAGAATCTTGTGCTTGTTTTCGTCTTTAATGAACGGTTCTGCGGCAAGCGACACCAGGGCACCGACCGCGACCAGAATTACGGGCAAGAGATTCACGATATTACTCATTTTCAGAAGCCTCCTCGTTTACTGTGGCCTCGTTAGATTCAGTTGCGTTTTCCGCATCGGCGACTTCGGATTCGCTCATGGACTTGAGCTGAGCGATCAGCGAAGCGCGTTCTTCGTCGGTAAAGCCGTTTGCCTTCAAGTTGGAATCCAGCTGACGCAAATCGTCTTCGGTCATGGGCTGAGCCACGGCAGCGATGTTTTCGTCGACCACGGCATCCCCAAGAGAATCGGCAGAAGCTTCAACGGTTGCATCGGTGGCAACATCGGACTGGTGCGTCACCTTGTTCATTTCTTGCACGGCAGTTTCATCGAAGAGCTGCAGAGCGTTGGTGATGAATGCCGGATGCATACCGAACACCAACAGGAGAACGCCCATGATACCGATCGAAGAGCCTTCGAGAGCGGTCATACGCTTGCCATCTTCGTAGTCGCGGGCCGGCTTACCGAAGATAACCTTCTGCACAAAGCGGAGCACGTAGGCGGCCGAGAGAATCAGGCAAAGACCTGCGGCAAGGGCCGGAAGCGGACCCATATCCCATAGGGACATGAGCACCGTGAATTCACCCACGAATCCGGCAGTACCAGGCACTGCAAGCGAAAGCACAGCCACAAAACCGAACAGGGAACTGAACACCGGATTGCGGGCAGAAAGACCGCCGAGCTGTTCAATATTGCGGGTACCGGCAAAGCGTTCTGCAATACCCATCAGGTAGAACTGGGCGCCAGCGCTAAGACCGTGAGCGACCAAGAGCACGAGCACAGCCGGAAGCATCGATTCAGACAAGCTGAACACGCCCGCCACGGCAAGGCCCAAGTGGCCCATGGAACTGTAAGCCAAAAGTTTCTTGCCGTCGGTAGCGCGGAGAGCCATGAGCGATCCGTAAATCGCCGTGAACAGGCCGAGCCACAACATGCTATCGACAATTTCCATCGAAAGCGGGAAAATCGGAAGAATCCAGGCGATGAATCCGAACACGCCAGCCTTACTCATGGCACCCGTAAGGATAGCCGAAAGCGGAGCCGGCGCTTCGGCGTAAGTAATCGCCTGCCAGCCGTGGAACGGGAACAACGGAGTCTTCACCAAGAAGGCGAGTAAGAAGCAAACCAGGAGCGTCACCTGCATCGAGGGTTCCAGATTCTGGATTGCCACCGCCAAAGAAAGCACCAAGGAGTTGTCCGCTACCGTGAGCAAGTACCAAAGGGCAACCATCATCGGGGCAGAACCCACCAGAGTATAAATCGCAAACGTCATGGCAGCCTTCTTACGGTCAGCGCCACCGAAGCCCGCGATAAGCACGGCTGCGGGGAACACCATCGCTTCAAAGAAGAAGAAGAACAGCACCGCATCGGCAGCGAGGAAGGTCCCGTTCATGGCACCCATCAACGCAAAGATGGCTATTGCAAAGTTGCGGTAGTTGTTTTCGAAGGTGTTGCGGCCCGTAATCAAGGCGACCAGGGAAAGTCCCGTAGAAAGGAACACCATCCAGGCGCCAAGACCATGGCTATACAGGTAGTAGTAAACGGGGCCCTTCGCACCCGGAATACGGAACCATTCGATGGCTTCGGTCGCCTGGTTGCCCGCGGCAATCAGGGAAATCGACAAAGCGACGAAGGTAAAGCCGAACAAGAAGGCCAGTCTAGAAGAAGACTTGGGATCTTCCTTAGAGGTTGCCATCATCAGAATGGCAGCGGCAAAAGGAGCTAAGACGAGGAGATGTAAAAGCATTAGAACAAACCTCCGGTCAAAAGAACAACAGCGACCAGTGCGACGACACCTACCAAGCTAAGCGTAAGCTGCACACGCACCTTGCGCACCTGGAAGGAACTTACTCCGTCGCCCACGATTTCGACAATGGAACCGACGGTCCATTGGATTCCCTGCAGAATCTTATCGACGATCATGTCAACGACAAAAGCGGCAACCTTCGTCATGACAATGAAAATTTCGTGGATATAGTCAAAGAAGAAAGTCCAATCGGCCTTGAAACCTTCGGGAGCGCTCCCCCACTTGGCATGCAAGCGCGGCTGGCGCTTAAGACCGTAAACGACGTAAGCGATAATCATACCGAGCACTGCGGCAGCCGTACCGAAGCAGGCAAAGGTCATCGGGTTCACGTGGACAACATCAAGCTTGCCGAGCAGGTAATTCTGGGCATCGCCCACCACCGGCGCAAGCGTATGTTCAAAGAACTTGATTCCCATGGAGTCGGCCCACAGGTAACCGGCAAACACGGCACCGAAAGCAAGCACCACCATCGGAATAAGCATGCTGGCCGGAGCTTCGTGAATGTGTTCTTCGCTTTCCTTGGAACCGCGGTATTCGCCAAAGAACGTCATGATGATCAGGCGTCCCATGTAGACAGCCGTAATCACGGCCGTGAGGAGACCCGCACCATAGAAGAATTCGCCATACGGGGCGTTCGTGTAAATGCGTTCAAGAATCAGGTCCTTGGACCAGAAACCTGCAAAGCCCGGGAAACCGATAATGGCGAGGAACGAGAAGATCATCACGCAAGCGGTAATCGGAGTCTTCTTGATAAGGCCACCCATGCGACGCATATCCTGTTCACCCGCAAGGGAGTGAATCACGGCACCGGCCCCCAGGAAGAGGGCGGCCTTGAAGAAGGCGTGGGTGAACACGTGGAAGATAGAAGCGTCGAAAGCGAAAGCGCCTGCGGCCATGAACATGTAACCGAGCTGAGAAATCGTCGAGTAGGCAAGCACCTTCTTGATGTCGTTCTGGAAAAGTCCTGCGACAGCAGCCCAGAAGGCTGTCAGCATACCCACAATCAAGATAATCACGAGAGCTTCGGGAATCACCGAGAACATGCGACTGAGGCGTGCAAGCAGGTAAACGCCCGAGGTCACCATGGTAGCAGCATGGATAAGGGCCGACACAGGAGTCGGACCGGCCATGGCATCGGGCAACCAGGTGAGGAGCGGAATCTGGGCAGACTTACCCGTGCAACCCACGAAGAACAAGAGGCCCGCAATCATCAAGATCGGAGCGGCAAGATCCACATGGCCACCGGCAATCAGCATTTCGATGAACTTGTTCAATGCATCGTAATTGAGGATAGCGGAGCCACCCAAAGTGGCAAGGCAAAGCATTCCGAGCAGGAATCCGATATCGCCCACGCGGTTCACAATGAAGGCCTTGTTCGCAGCCTTGCAGTTGTTCAAGTCGTGGTTCCAGAAACCGATAAGCAAGTAAGAGCAGAGACCCACGCCTTCCCAACCGAGGAAGGTCAGGAGCAAGCTGTCGGAAAGCACGAGCACGACCATGCTGAACAGGAACAGGTTGATGTAGGCAAAGAAGCGGGTAAAGCCGCGGTCGCCGTGCATGTAACCGATCGAGTAGAGAGCGATGAGCGAACCGATTCCTGTCACAAACAGGAGCATCACGCGGGAAAGGCCGTCGAACAGGAATCCGATATCGACCTTGAGCATCGGGATGTCGATCCAGTTGCAAAGCGTCTGGCGGACACCTTCTTCAGGCATGCCGAAAGCGAGCAAGACAACGCTCAAAAACGAAAGCACCGGGAACAGCACCGAGAGGGCGCCCACGAAGCCTTCGGAAGGGCCTTTCTTGCTACCCGAAGAGACAACGGCAATCGTTGCAAGCAGGATTGTTCCCAGGAGCGGGAAAAGAGGTATAAACCAAAGCGGTAAATTTGTCATTGCTTACCCCTTCATGTTAGAATAGTTGTCGGAATCGACACTTTCGCTGTTGCGGAAAATGAGGATCACGAGTGCAAGGCCCACGCAAGCTTCGGCAGCGGCAACCGCAATCGAGAACAGCGGCACAATCTGGCCGGCCACGCTCAATTCGGCAGGAAGCGTCTTTGCAAAGCCCACGAAAGAAAGATTCACCGCGTTCAGGGCAAGTTCGACACCCATGAGCACGAAGAACACGTTACGGCGAGCAAGAGCCGTAATGAGGCCAATGGTAAAGAGCACCAAGGCGAGAATCTGAATGTAAATCGGTTGGAGTTCCATTACTTTTCCTCCTTATCTTCGGCGACAGCTTCGTCAGTACCCAGGCGCTTCTTGGCCATAAGCACCGCAGCGCCCATCGAAGAAAGCAGCAACAGACCGAGCACTTCGAACAAGACGAAGTAACCGGGGCCGTCCTGGGCCGTATTGAACAGGTTCGAAGAAGTCATTTCGACAGAGCCGCGGAGTGTGGTGACATCGAAACCCATGGGCGAAAGCACCAGGGCAAAGCCAACGAGACCGGCAAGCGCGAGCACGCCGAGAATCACAAATATCGAAACACCGTCAAACATGGGAGTTTTGTTGTCCTTCGCCGCATTCAAGACCGAAATTACGAACACGAGGAGCATCATAATGGCACCCGCATAGACCATGATCTGCACCACCCCAATGAAAGGGCTACCCAGCAGGCCGTAAATGCCCGCGAGCGAAAGCATGGTCAAAACGAGAGAAAGACCACCGTAAAGCGGATGCTTCGAAAGGAACACGCAGAGGGCGGCTCCCACGGCAACCACGGCAAGAATGATAAAGTAAATCAAGGCTAGCATCAGTTTTTAACCTCCATTCCCCAGACCTTGCGGGCCTCGGCATTCTTGGTACCACCCGGAGCCACTTGGCTCTGAGCGTCATCGGGGTAATCCTTCGGATTCCAACTCGTAAGAGTTTCGAGGGTTGCCACGAATTCGTCACGGGTGCGGTGTTCAAAGATGATTTCCTTGGTATCCATACGGAGCGCATCGACCGGACAGGCTTCAACGCAAAGGCCGCAGAACACGCAAGTCAAATGGTCGATATCGAAGCGCTTGACCTTCTTTTCGATGCGCGGATCGTCACTGGCGGTCGCTTCGATATAAATACAATGGGCAGGGCAGGCCGCAGCGCACATGCCACAGGCAACACAGCGGGGAGTGCCGTCGGCACGGAGCATCAGACGATGCTTGGCGCGGTAGGTTCTACGAACTTCGGGCTGACCTTCCGGGTAAGAAATCGTCGGAAGTTCTTCGTAGCGGAACAAACCGCGAGCTGCATGTTTGAGCGTTGTCCACAAGCCGCGAATCGCCTCGAAGATGTAAAGGCGTTCCACCCAGTTCATGGGTCTCTGTCTAATAACGCGGGCCATTAGTTACCTCCCACCAACTTCGCGACTACGGCGGTCACGACGAGGTTCAAAATAGCGATGTTCAAGATAATCTTCCAGCCAAGATGCATCACGTGGTCGTAGCGGAAGCGCGGCAGCGTCCAGCGGACCCAAATCCACACCCAGCAGAAGAACACGCTCTTGGCGAGGAGCACCAGCAGGTGAATTGCGGCAGTACCGAGAGCGGCACCCAGGCTATTCACGACAACGCCGTTAACCATGGAGTATTCCGGGTTGTAGTAGAGCCAGGAGCAAACGCCGGCGGCAATGAAGGCTGCGGTAACAACCCATGCAATCGTCTTGTAGAGCTTGTATTCCTGCAGGATTTCCATCTTGTTGCTCTGCTTGGAAGCGGCAAGCTTACGGGAGTAGCGGTAAATCATGTGGAGGAATGCAAGACCGAGGAATGCAAGCACCCAGCAGAGAATGGCCAAGGAGCCACCCATGTGGGTTTGAATGGTTGCAGTCGATACAAACGGAACCGAGTAGCCCCCCAAGAAGAGGGTTGCCACCAGAAGGCTGCTAATGCAGATGTGGGAGTATTCGCCCATGTAGAACAGACCGAACTGCATGGCGCCATATTCGGTGTGGTAACCGGCAACGAGTTCCGGTTCACCTTCGGCAACGTCGAACGGGGCGCGACCCGTTTCGGCAATCGTCGCAATCAAGAAGCAGAAGAAAGCCACCGGCTGGGCGACAATGCCCCACACATGGTTTTCTTGCCAAGTCACGATATCGGTAAGGCTGAAGGAACCTGCGAGCACCAGGAGACCCATCATGGAAAGGCCCTGGCAGACTTCGTAGCTGATCGTCATTGCAGTCGTACGCAGAGAACCGAGGTAGCTGTACTTGGAACGGGAGCTAAGGCCTGCGAGAACGGCACCGTAAGCAGAAAGCGAACTGAAACCGAAAAGCAACAGGATGCCCACTTCGGAATCCACGATCGGCCCCGCAATGCGGACCACCTTGCCACCCCATTCAAAGACCATCGGGCCAAACCACGGAATCACACACGGGCTAAGGAACACGATAGCAAACGGAATGGCAGGAGCCACGTAATAGAGGAACTTTTTGGAACCGGTCGGAGCAAACATTTCCTTGAAGAAAAGCTTGGTACCGTCGCACATGTTCTGCACATAGCCAAACAGGCGAACCTTACCGAAGAACGGAACCTTGATATAGGAGCGGTTCGGGCCCTGACGGTCCTGCATAAAGCCCGCACCACGGCGTTCCATAGGAATCAACAACAGGATGTAAAGGACAGGAACAAAGCAGAAGCCGAACTTCGCAATGGTAATGATCCATTCCACCCAAGTTTTGGATTCAATAATATCCATTAGGCGTTACCTCCTTCGAGCAACTTACCAGTGCTCTTGATGGTATCGTAAGAGAGTCCAGCCAAGACGCTTGCGTATTCGCCAGCCTTCTTGAAGGCGTCGAATGCGCTTTCGAACTTGCAGCCGGCGAGTTCAGAGAGAACGTCGTAAGCCGGGCGAAGTTTTTCATCGGGGCAAACCGGGCAGGCAGAAAGCTTCTGAAGAATATTCAGGCTGTTCACCATAGTGCCCTGAACTTCGCTCCAGTGACGAATACCGAAAGCAAGCGTCGCCTTGTTGGCGGTAGCGTCGTTGAAAGCAGACAAGACGATACGGGTCGCAATCTTTTCGAGAGAAGAAACGGCAGAGCCACCTTCGCCAAAGAGATCTGCATTCACCGTCAAGAGCACCTTGAATTCAGAAGCGCGCTTCGTAAGGTCTTCGAGGTTGCTGTCAGGAATGCCGAGCAGCTTGAAGCCAGCGCGGTTAGCGAGCGGATCGCCACTCATGGCAATTCCGTCGGGGGCACCGACCTTCTTGAAGGTGCCGCCGAAAAGTTCGGCGGAGTCGCCCAGGCTATCCTTGAGCATGCGGAGTGCGGCGAGATCTTCGATGGTGCAAGAGCCACCGGCGACGAGGGCGACCTTGCCCCCGACCTTCTTGACTTCGGCAAGCGCTTCCTGAATCACGTGGAAGCCCATCGCCGGCAAGCGGTTCTTGTCGAAGTTCTGGAACGCGAGGCGGCTCGTGTTAGAAAGCCAGCTGCGGTTCACTTCGGGGTTGCAACGCGGCATCACGCGGTAAATGTGACCGTCGGCGTGATCCAGCCAAATGTTTGCACCGAGAGAGTCATCCATCGAAACCGTCGGCGTGTGACTCAGGAGCCATACGCGCTTCTGGAAGCGGAAGTACTTCGCGGTCATGGCTCCCACCGGGCAAACATCAGTGACGCACAAGTCGTATTCGTGGTCAAGCTTTTCGCCCGGGAAGGTCGTAATGTAAGTGTGGTCGGCGCGGCCGGCGAGCTGCAACTGTTCGGAACCGGCAATGGTACGCATAAAGCGCACGCAACGGTCGCACTGCACGCAGCGTTCTTCGTCAAGTAAAACGCGGGGGCCTAAATCCACATGCTTACCGCCACGGAGCTGGCCCTTCGCATCAATGAACTGGTGCGCGGGATTGCCGTGGTAGTTCTTGCCGTATTCGGGGCGCATGCGGGATTCGTTCTGGCCCGCTTCCATATAGTTTTCCTGCAAGGTGCATTCACCGGCCTTGTCGCAAATCGGGCAATCCAGCGGGTGGTTCACCAGCATGAATTCCTGCGTTGCCTTGCGGGCGTTCTTCACGCGGGCACTAGATGCGGGCGTGTAAATCTTCATGCCCGGAGCGACCGGCGTGTAGCATGCAATCACGAGCATGCGACCGCGGGGGCCTTCTTGCTCCACCAAGCACTGGCGGCAGTTACCGGACACCGGCAAATACGGGTGGTAACATACGTGAGGAGTTTCAATCCCGATAGCCTTCAAGGCTTCGAGGAGGTTCGTGTCGCCCGGAACCATCACCGGCTTGTCGTCCACGAAGATTTCCACCTTCGGGCTGTTCTCAGTCGGGAGTTTCGGCATGTTGTAGTAGTTACTCATATTATTACCAGAAAATTCCAGGACGATAGTTTTCCTGAACACGCGGCTTGGCATGTTCGGGGTTCTTTGCGATTAATTCATCGAAGTCTGCGCGGAACTTCGCCGTGTAGGAGCCCACCGGGCCGCCGAGCGAAATAGACAGCGGACAAATCGTCACGCCGCCAAAGCCGCCAGAAAGGCTCTGCATGAGTTCCACGTCGCCGTCGTGGCCCTTGCCTTCCACAATCTGGTTCAGAATGCGGTGCAAGAGTCCCGTACCTTCGCGGCACGGAGTGCACTGGCCGCAAGATTCGTGGCTGTAGAAGTTGCCGAGCACGTTCAAGAGTTCAGCCATGTTGTGCGTATCGTTGATCACGATCATGGCGCCCGAACCGAACATCGTCTTCATGGAGGCGAGACATTCGTAGTCCATAGTGGCAACGGCGCATTCGCCTGCGTTCAGCGGAGCGCAAGAGGAACCACCCGGAAGTACCGCCTTCAGGTTTCCGCCCACGACGCCACCGGCGTATTCGTTAATCATCGTCATCATCGGGGTGCCGAGCGGAGCTTCGTACACACCCGGGTTCTTCACGTCGCCCGAGATGCAGAACACCTTGGTACCGCCGGCACGGGGTGTACCCATCTTGGCGTATTCTTCGGGTTCATGCTGGAAAATCCACGGGAGAGACATAATGGTCTCGACGTTGTTCACGCAAGTCGGGCTCTTCCATGCACCGCTCACCGCCGGGAAAGGCGGTTTGAGGCGGGGCTGACCCTTCTGGCCTTCGAGCGAGTTGATAAGAGCAGTTTCTTCACCGCAAATGTAGGCGCCTGCGCCACGGTGAACAAAGATATCGAAACTGAACTTGGTCCCGCAAATGTTTTCGCCGAGGTAACCGGCGGCGTATGCCTGGTTCAAAGCCTTGTTCAGGCTTTCGATGCAGGGCAGGAATTCGCCACGGCAGTAAATGTAGGCAGCGCGGCTACCGAGAGCCCAAGCTGCAATAATCAGGCCTTCAATCAAGCGGTGCGGATCTTCAAGCATCAGGAAGTGATCCTTAAAGGTTCCACCTTCGCCTTCGTCAGCGTTCACCACGATATACACAGGCTTGCCAGAATTGCGCGGAACAAAGCTCCACTTCATGCCGGTCGGGAAGCCTGCACCGCCACGGCCACGCAGGCCGGAACGCTGCACGTAGTCGATCACTTCGAACTGGCTCATGTTGAACAAGCGGTCCGAAATGTTCGCGTAGCCGCCCAGCTTCTTATAAACTTCAATGTCCTGGGCGCCCTTGCCAAAATTTCCTGTACAAACTTTTACTACTTCAGCCATAATTACTTAGCCTCCTCTACGGGCGCGGGCTTCTGGGTAGTCACCGCTTCCTTGGAAGGTTTTGCCGTACGTTCACCGGAAGTTGCAATCATGCGGTACACATCGCCCGCCTTGCCGGCAGCATCCACAAAAGCCTTGTCCTTCACGCCGGGCTCACCCACGGCGACCCAGTCATTGCCGTTCTTCTTTTCGACGACAATCTTCGTGAATTCGGGAGCGCCCTTCCAGGTGAGAGTGGCGCCGTTTTCGTCGGCTTCGGCCTTCACGTTAAGCACCGGAGAAGGCGGAGCGTAGTCAGCGACCTGCGGCTTGGCCGTAGCACCCGGAGCACCGGGGTGGCCACCATGGCCCTTCACGATTCCGCCGAGCACGTCGTGCTTCGGCACATTGTTCGCATGGGCCTTGCACCAGTCGATAATGCGATCGATGCTTGCTTCGGTCAGAGTCGTACCACGCTTCATCTTGAGCTGACCGTCGACCACGTCGGTGGCGAAGTCATCGTTCACCAACATCATCGGGCCGTTGCCGCAGCTACCCAAGCATTCCACCTGGAGCACGGTAAACATGCCATCGGGAGTGGTTTCGCCGGACTTAACGCCAAGCTTGTTTTCCACATACTTGATCAGCGGCTGGGCACCCTTGATGGCGCAGCTGATGTTGCGGCAGAACTGCAACAGGAACTTGCCCTTGGGAGCGTGGTTGTACATGGTATAGAAGGTTGCAACGCCGAGAGCGTGAGCCGGAGCGCAACCGCAAACGTTTGCCGCCCAGCGGATACCTTCAGTCGGCACCCAGCCGAACACGCCCTGCACCAGCCAAAGGACTTCAAGCAGAGCGCCCTGGCCCACCGGGTAACGGCTGAGCAAGTCGGCGCAACGTTCCTTGATTTCGGGAGTGTCGAGCTTGGCGAGCACTTCCTTCGGAGCGGGCTGCGGAACAGGCTTGTTCACGTAGCCAAAAGTCTGACCCGGATCCGGAAGAGCCGGAATGGCTTCACTCGGACCATTGAACTTCAAATGGTTATTCGATACAAACTGAACTGCACCTTGAATATGTTGTGTCATCGGTCAAGTTCTCCAGCAATCATGTTGAGGCCAGGCAGCGTTGCCATGGAGTCGGCAAGAGTCAGGCCTTCGACCAGTTCGTTAAATGCAGACACATGGGCAAACGACGGGGAACGCACCTTGATGCGGTACGGGTGGCCGCTGCCATCGCTCACGATGGTGAAGCCAAGTTCGCCGTTCGCGCATTCGCTTGCGCAGTAGTATTCGCCTTCGGGCACGCGCACACCTTCGTACACACTCTTGAAACGGCCGATAAGGGCTTCCATGTCCTGGTAGGCAAGCTTGTGCGCGGGCACGCGGATGCGTGGGTCGACAATGTCGACCGGGCCCGGAGCGAGGCGTTTCAGGGCCTGGCGCACAATCTTCACAGATTCTTCGATTTCGGCAAGGCGCACCTGCAGGCGGTCGTTGGCGTCACCCTGGGTTCCCACCACGACTTCCCAGTCGTAGGTTTCGTAATCGTAGTAAGGTTCGTCCTTGCGGAGGTCGCTTTCGACACCCGTCGCACGGAGACACGGACCAGTCCAGCCGTAGCTGATGGCGCGTTCGGCAGAAATCTTGCCGACGCCCACGGTACGGTCAAGGAAGATACGGTTACGGTCCAAGCAGGCGTGCAGGTCCTTGAGGGCCTTTTCCACCGACTTGCAAGCAGCGAGCACATCGTCTTCGAAACCGTCGTAGCTGTCGCGGTAGAGGCCGCCAATGCGGGCAAAGCTGTTCGTGAGGCGCGCGCCCGTGAGCTTTTCCCAAATCAGCATGATCTCTTCACGCGGGTTGAAGGCGTACATGAACGGTGTGGTACCGCCCAAGTCCTGGAATGCTGCAGCCACACAAATAAAGTGGTCGTTGATACGGGAGAGTTCGTTCACAATCACGCGGAGCACCTTGGTGCGTTCCGGGATTTCGATACCGTACATATTTTCGACAGCGCGGCAGAAAGCAATGTTGTTCATCATTGCAGAGCAGTAGTTCAAGCGGTCGGTGTACGGAATCACCTGCTGCCAGGTGCCACGTTCGACCATCTTTTCGAAGCCGCGGTGCATAAAGCCGATTTCATGGACACCGGCCACGATGGTTTCGCCATCGAGGGCAGCCAGCAGGCGCACGCAGTGGTGAGTCGCCGGATGCGTCGGGCCCACGTTCAGGGCCATCAGGTTCATTTTTTCGCCATTCGGGTCAAGTACGATCATTCTCTGATACTCCCTTCAAGGTATTCTTCTTCGACAGGCATGATTTCCTTGGAACGCTGGATCACCTTGTAACCCTTGTCTTCCAGGCGCTTTTCCAGTTCCGGAATCAGGAAGTCGGTCGTCGAGAGCCACTGGCGCTTCTGGGCAGGGTAATCCTTGCGGAGCGGATGGCCCACAAATTCAACATGGTTCAAAATGCGGCGCAGGTCGGGGTGACCTTCGAACACGATACCGAACTGGTCGTAGACTTCACGTTCGAGCCAATTGGCGCTTGCATACAAATCGGTAACGGTCGGAACCTTCAGGTCGGCTTCGCTGACCAGCACCTTAAGACGGACGCGAAAGCCCGGTTTCTTGGTGCACTTGAAAGCGTAGCTGATTGCAAAACGCGGGCCTTCATGGTTCGGATAAGTCAGGTAGTCGATACCGGCGAGGTCGAGGAGCATGTCGAACTGCATCGACGGATCGTTCTTCAAAAATTCGACCGCATTGTGCAGGTATTCCTTCGGGACCACCACGCAGGCATCCCACTTGGCACTCGCATCACGCTTGGCGCCAAACTTGGATTCTAGAATGTCTATCACGGATTCCATCATTACTCCTTCCAGAACTGGGCTTTCTTGACAAGTTCCTGCTCTTTTTCAGTCACGAATTCCTTGAGCTCAGCAGTCTTTTCGCGGGCAAATTCACGGGCTTCCGCCTTCGCCTGTTCGGTCTTCGCCTTGATCATTTCGAGCTGGTCTTTGACGCGTTCGGCACGCTGCTTCATGTAGGACTCATCCTTGATCTTCTTCTGGAGGTCAAACATCGCCTCGAAGAACGCTTCCGGACGGGAGGGGCAACCACCGATATACACATCCACCGGAATGATATGGTCAATGCCCGGCACAGTGCAGTAGCAGTCATAGAAACCACCGGAGCTGGCGCAGGCACCCATGGCGATCACCCAACGGGGTTCGGCCATCTGTTCGTACATGCGCTTGAGTATTGGCGCTTGCTTATAGGAAATGGTTCCGGCCACAAGCAGCACATCGGACTGACGCGGCGTAAAACGCACGTATTCAGACCCGATACGGGACAAGTCGTAACGGCCCACTTCGGTACTCATGAATTCGATTGCACAGCAGGCAGTTCCGTAAGGGAACGGCCACAGGGAGTTCGTACGGCCCCAGTTGACCAGAAAGTCAAGAGAAGTCGTAATGAAATTCGGCTTTTCTGCCTCATTACTCATAGGAGGTTACCTCTTTAAATGCGTGCGTAAAGATAGAAAAGTGAGAGAGATGAATATCCAAATGGGCCATTTTGAAATGTTTTTTATTCATTACCGCCCCATCGGCCAGTAGTTAGATTAGTCTAACATATTTTTGCATTTTTGCAAGTGATATAGAACACTTTTCTTTGGAAAAAAAGATATATTGAATAGCAAACAACAGAATTTGGCGGTTCTCCGCCAGAATAAACTTGCAGCCATTGTATTTTTTTTATAGTTTTGGCGCGGTTTTGGTATGTTGAGGATTTAATGGATATTCCGCTGTACAATAGTATGTATCTTGATTTTAGGTCCAAGCTCTTGGGCCCCGTCTTTAGTACAGAGGAAGTTCTCGCCATTTTAGCCCGGAACCTGCCCCCTCTCGCCAAAATCACAAATATCGGCTTTGTAAATTGCCTTTTTTACGCACCGGTTAGCCAGTTTGCCCCCAACGGTCTTTCTGGAGAATTTACCGCCTACCACGACAAGAAGGCACTGCCCGAAAAACCCACCTCCCCGGATTTTTCCGAAACCATGACCACCGGCGAACAGGGGTCGTTCACCTTCCAGGCCCACCCCATCCAGGGCCACTCCTTTACCGACGAGGAAAGGCAAATCATCCAACTCCTGAGCTGGGACTTCTTTATCCTTTCGGGCCGCGCACGACTCATGGGCAACACTCGCAAGGCGGCCATTTCGGACCCCATGACCGGGGCTTACAACCTGGCAGGCATCTTCGCGTTTACCCAGCAGTTCATTGGCGACAACCTCAAGGACTACACCGCCCACTTTATCAACCTCAAGAATTTCAAGTACATCAATAAGGCCATGGGCAACAATGTAGGCGACCTCGCCCTCAAGATGTACGTCAAACAGATTCTCCAGTTCCTCGACAACACAGAACTGATCGCTCGCCTTGGCGGTGACAACTTCTTTGTTCTGACCAAAAAAAAACATCACAAAGAATTCATTGACAAGTTTACCGTTTGCGAACTGACCGCAAGCCAGGGGCCAAAGCCCATGAATATTCGCCTGCAGGCGCGCATAGGTATCTACCCCATCGAAGAAAACGTCATTGTAGGTGACGCCCTGAACAACTGCGCGACTGCCATGCAGGCCGCAAGATTCATCAGGACTCGCGACGTGGTGTACTTTACAAAGGAAATGCAAATCCAGTCAATCCACCAGAGGGAAATCTCGACTGAATTTCACAACGCCATGCGCAACCGCGAACTGGTCGTATTCTACCAGCCCAAGGTCAGCCTTGACGACAAGCGGATCAACGGTGCCGAAGCACTGGCACGCTGGGTCCGCCACAAGACCATTGTCCCGCCCATGGACTTCATTCCCATTCTGGAACGCGAAGGCACCATCTGCGAACTGGACTTCTACGTTTTCGAGACCGCCTGTAGCGACATCAGTGATTGGCTCAAGGCCGGTATTACCCCTGTGCGCATTTCTTCGAACTTCTCGAAGCTGCATCTGCGCAACGAAGACTTTGCCGACCGCATTCTCAACACCCTGAACAAGTACGAAATCGACGGCAAGTACATAGAAATCGAACTGACCGAAGTTTCCGATTTCGACGATACGATCGCCATGCAGAAATTCATCAACATCATGCGCAAGAACGGCATCGGTGTTGCCATCGATGACTTCGGCACCGGCTATTCGACCCTGAACGTGCTCAAAGATTACAACATAAACGTCGTGAAAATTGACAAGTCCCTATTGAACAATATCGGAAAGGCCAACTCCAACGACGAAATCGTTCTGAGGAATGTGGTCAAGATGGCCCAGGAACTCAACAAGGACGTGATTGCCGAAGGTGTGGAAACCCAGGAGCAGGCAGACTACCTCAAGGGCATCAACTGCAAAAACGCCCAAGGATTCCTGTTCGACAAGCCCCTTGTCCGCGACGATTTCCTGAAGCGACTGACAAACGACCGTATGTATTAATTCCGAGAAAGCCTTCTTTTGCTATATTCTCATATAATGAAGACTCTCGTTCACGACAGAAAAGTTTGCCTTGCCTGTGCAGGCTGCGTGGGAACATGCCCCAAGATGGCGCTCGACATGTTCGGCCTCGATTTGCAAATTGATTACGAAAAATGCATCAAGTGCGGCATTTGCTCCAAGACATGCCCTGTTGGTGCATTGAAAATCGTGGAGGCGGACGATGCTTGATTCCCATTACGATGTCGTTGTCATTGGCGCCGGTCCGGGCGGCTCTGTCGCTGCCCGCAACTTGGCTCGCGCCGGCCGCAAGGTTCTGTTGCTCGAGAAACGAGAAAAAATCGGTTACCCCGTACGTTGTGGCGAAGCTAGCACCAACCTGGCCGACCTGCAGACTTACGGTCCGATTGACGAGAGCTGTATCGAAAGCATTATCAACGGGCTCTACATTTATGGCCCCGCCGGCGTGAACATCGAAGTTCCCAAGCCCGCCACCGGCATCATGCTCAACCGCGAAATCTTTGACCCCTGGCTTGCAAAGCTTGCTGCCGACGATGGCGCCCAGGTAGAGACTTGCGCCCGTGCAGAATTCGTAGGCGGTGTCGAAGGCGACGAGCGCATGGTTCGAGTCGTACTCGGAAAAGGCGATGGAAACGGATCTGTCTCCGAAACGGGCTCCCAGGAAATTTTTGCAAAGATGGTGATTGCAGCCGACGGCGTCGAAAGCCGTATTGGTCGCATGGTTGGGCTCGACTGCGGACAGAAAATGATGCAGACCTGCACCGGTGTCGACATCGAGGTGCAAGGGCTCTTGACCAAGCCCGACTACCTGACCTTCTGGCAAGGCCACGATTACATTAACGACGGTTACATCTGGAGTTTCCCGAAGCAGAAATCGAACGTCACGAATTTCGGCGCAGGATTCTTGATTAGCAACAAGAGCAGGCCGAATATTCTGGAAGTCACGATGGAATGGCTCGAAAAGCTTTTCCCGGGAGCAAAGATCAATCATACCGTCGGAGGCGTGATTCCAGTTTCGAGCACGCTCAAGGACTACACGCTCGACCGATTCGCCCTCGTGGGCGATGCCGCCCACCACACCAACCCGCTCACGGGTGGTGGTATCGCTGCCGCGATGAGGGCGGGAAGATTCTGCGCCGAATACGTAGACCAAGGTCTTAAAGCCGGCAACCTCTCGAAGGAATTCTTGAAGCAATACGAAAAACGCTGCTACGATTACTTCGGCAAGATGCACGACTTCGAATACAAGTTCCGCAGGTTCCTGCTCGCGATCAACCGCGAAGACCAAATCGGGCTTTACAAGGTACTGCAAGGATTCGCACTCAGCGGATACAAGAAGAGCGCCTTCCTCAAAACGCCGCTTCAGACCACGAAGTTCCTGTACAAGTTCTGGAAGTTTAAATAGTTAGCAGTTCGCAGAACGCGGTTGGCCGTATTTCACACTGTTTTGAGCTTTGCTCAAAAAAAGTCGTCTACTTTCGTTTGCGCAAGCACGCGGTTATAAATAATCCGCTTGCCTATTTTTCCGTCTGTCGCGCATACGTGATCCGTAGGCGGTTTCAAAATAGATGTCACCAAATGGGCGGCAACCGTTTCTGCATGCACTGGGCGTATGAACGCAGGAATCCATTCCGGATGCGCGCCGATTGTCTTTTGCAAAAGTTCTTCGCCAAAGCGCCTGTCCTTATGCTTTCCGAGTAAAAGAGACGGACGCACTAGCGTCAGCGTTTCAAAGCCAATCATATCGAGGCCTTCTTCGAGCTGGCCCTTTAGGCGATTGTAAAAATACGGCGACTGGCTGTCGGCGCCCATCGCGCTTACGCACAAGAAGTTCTTTACGCCCGCCTTTTTGGCAATCGCTGCAAGCATGAGCGGAATCCTCAGATCGACCTTTTCTTGAGCGGCCTTACTCCCTGCCTGCTTTCGGGTCGTCCCCAGGCAACACACCACCGCATCGCAACCGGTAAAACCCGCATAGAAAAACAGGCGCAAGGCTTCATTATCTTGTTCAAAATCCACTTGTTTGAAGTCAAGCTTGAACGCCCCTTCCAGAATTCCAAGATCCTTTAAATCCGGGATATTCCGTACAGGGCAAAAAACCCGCACAACCTGCGGAAGGCGTGCGAGTAATTTCAAAACGTTTTTGCCGATAAGTCCGGTTGAACCGAGAACAGCAACCTTCATAGAACCGTTACTTAACCATATCTCTGGTATTCAAGAAGCCGCGTTCTACACCGCGAGTGGGAAGTACGGCAACCTTGCCGTCTGCGGTGACAACAACCGTAATACCCGCTACGTAGTTGATCCAGCGATAAGATTCATACGTCTTGAGGTCAACCGTACGGTTAGAAGCATAGACAGCCAACGGTTCCGTGAGCAAGTCGTGGGTAATCAACACGTTCACGCGCTTCCAGTAAGGCAGGTTGGCAAGAACCACTTCGTTCACGAACTGGTCGCCACGTTCCATGAGGTCATAGAAATAACCCGGAAGGCCCAAGTTCACCAGAAGAGTCGGGAACGGCTGTTCGTATGCCCACATGGCCACATACTTGAAAGAGCCACCGCGCTTGGACACCATGGCATCCAAGGAATCCGAAGGCACCGTCAAGAAATACCCACCATTAATTTCTTCCATCGTCACCACTTCAGTGGTTTCGCCACGGCCCTCTGCAATCTTTGCAGCGGTCGTTTGGGTGCGCAAGAAATCGGTAGCGCCGTAATAGAACGATTCATCGCTCTTGAGCTTTGCGCCCACATCAAGTGCCTGCTGAAGGCCGACTTCGGTCAGAGGAGATTCTTTGCCCAAACCCGATTCACGTTCGGCATGACGCAACACAAAGACAATCTTTGCGTCGGCAGGGGCCGCCTTGTAGATTTCACCCACATCGTAAAAACCATTGGTATCAGGAGAAACAGCCAGTCCGATAGCGGCGGGGTTACGATAGAAACCGGCGGCCGTCATGGTGGGGTCCGTCGGGGTAGACGGATTAGTCGTAGTGGTATCTGCCGGAGGGTTCGTAACAGGATCAGTCGGAGTCGTCGCCGTATCCGTCGGAGTTTCCGGATTCGTTACCGGATCGGTCGGATTGGTAGCCGGGTCAGTAGTCGGGTTTGTTGCCGGATCCGTCGTAGGATTAGTTGTAGAATCAGTCGGAGTCGAAGGATCTGTCGGGGTTACTTGTTCCGGAACAGTGGTAGATGTCGGCGAAGAGTTAGAAGAATCGTCACCACAGCCTGCAATAACAACTGAAATAAATGCAGCACAAATCATAGGAAAAGCTTTGCCGGCAATAAATTTTTTCATATTCATCGTTTTTCCTCTAGTTTATTATCTATTCCCCTAATTTAACTATTTGCTCCACACAAAACCCGTAAATATTTCTAAACTTAATGGTGTAAAATTTTAACCCTAACCCATAGGACCGTCTTATGGCAAAAACATTCAAAAAAGCAGAAGAAGTGACCGTGCTCGGCAACGACGCGGAATCCTTCCGTAAGGCCTTTACCGACCACATCCACCACACGCTCGCCCGTAACAGCGCGACCGTGACCGACCACGAAAAGTTCCTCGCCGTTGCATACGCTGTACGCGACCGCTTGGTTGACCGCTGGATCAAGACCCAGGAAACCTACTACCAGAAAGACGTGAAGCGCGTCTACTACCTGTCCCTCGAATTTTTGATTGGCCGTACCCTCGGCAACTCCATTCTGAACCTCGACGTCGAAAGCGCCGTCACCGAAGCTCTTGACGAACTCGGCATGACTCTCGAAGAACTCCGCGAACAGGAAGTGGACGCAGGTCTCGGTAACGGTGGTCTCGGCCGCCTGGCCGCTTGCTTCCTCGATTCCATGGCCACGCTCGAACTCCCGGCTACCGGTATGGGCATCCGCTATGAATACGGTATGTTCAGCCAGAAGATCGTGAACGGCGAACAGGAAGAACAGCCGGATAACTGGCTGCGCCTTACCAACCCGTGGGAAATCGCCCGTCCGTCGAACGAAGTCAAGGTGCCCATGTACGGCTACGTCGTGAGCTGGATGGACGAAAAGGGCAAGCTCCGCAATCGTTGGGAAACCAAGGACTACGTGCTCGCACTCCCCTACGACACTCCGATTCCGGGTTACAAGAACAACACCGTGAACAACCTGCGCCTCTGGAGCGCGAAGTCCACCGACGACTTCGGCCTCAGCTACTTCAACAACGGTGACTACATCGCCGCCGTGCAGGACATGGAACTTTCCGAAACCATTTCCAAGGTGCTCTACCCGAACGACGCTTCCATGAACGGTAAGGAACTGCGCCTCAAGCAGCAGTACTTCCTCTGCTCTGCATCGCTGCAGGACATCATCCGCCGCTTCAAGAAGCTCCACGAAGGCGAATGGAAGGTGTTCCCCGAAAAGGTCGCTATCCAGCTGAACGACACGCACCCGGCAATCTCTATCGCCGAAATGATGCGCATCTTGCTTGACGAAGAAAACCTGGAATGGGATGAAGCCTGGGAAATCGTGACGCACACGTTTGCCTACACGAACCACACCTTGATGCCCGAAGCTCTCGAAAAGTGGCCGGTCAGCCTCTTCGAAAAGCTGTTGCCGCGTCACCTCCAGATCATTTACGAAATCAACGCCCGCTTCCTCCGTCAGGTGTCCCTCAAGTGGCCCGGCGACAACGCTCGCCTTGCCCGCATGAGCCTCATCGAAGAAGGCGGCTGCAAGATGGTCCGCATGGCTTACCTCTCCATCGTGGGTTCGTTCGCCGTGAACGGTGTGGCAGCACTCCACTCCGACCTTTTGAAGACCACGCTCTTCAAGGACTTCTACGAACTATGGCCAGAAAAGTTCAACAACAAGACGAACGGCGTGACGCCGCGTCGCTGGGTCCGCAAGGCTAACCCGGCTATGTCCGAACTCATCAGCTCCAAGATCGGCGAAGGCTGGGTCAAGAATCTCGACGAACTCAAGAAGCTCGAAAAGTTTGCAAAGGACGCCAAGTTCCAGAAGGAATTCATGGCTGTCAAGAAGCAGAACAAGGAACGCCTCGCCAAGTACCTCAAGGCAACGCAGGGCGTCGATGTCGACGTGAACACGTTCTTCGACGTGCAGGTCAAGCGTATCCACGAATACAAGCGTCAGCTCCTGAACATTCTGCATGCCATTCACCTGTACATCCAGCTGAAGGACGGCAAGGAAATCATGCCGCGTACCATCATGATCGGTGGTAAGGCCGCTCCGGGTTACTGGATGGCCAAGCAGATCATCCGTCTTGCCAACGCCGTTGCCGCCATCATCGATGCCGACCCGGTTTGCAAGGGCAAGCTCAAGATGGTGTTCCTCGAAAACTACCGCGTGTCTTTCGCCGAAAAGATCATTCCGGCCGCAGACCTCTCCGAACAGATTTCCACCGCAGGTACCGAAGCTTCCGGTACCGGTAACATGAAGTTCGCCTTGAACGGCGCACTCACCATCGGCACGCTCGATGGCGCCAACGTCGAAATGAAGGAAGAAGTCGGCGACGACAACATCTTTATCTTCGGCCTCACCGTGGAAGAAGTCACCGACCTCCTTGCCAAGGGCTACCGTCCGCGCGACTTCTACGAACACGACGACGATCTGCGCCGCGTGATCGACCTGATTGCCTCTGGCTTCTTCAGCCCCGACCGTCCGGACCTGTTCAAGCACATTGCAGACAAGCTCCTCACCAACGACAACTACCTGCTCTGCGCAGACTTCCGCAGCTACGTGGACATGCAGAAGAGAGTCGCCGAGGAATACCAGGACAAGAAGACCTGGGCCGAAAAGGCTATCCTCAACGTCGCTCGCATGGGCAAGTTCAGTTCTGACCGTACCATCAAGCAGTACGCCGAAGAAATCTGGAACGCCAAGAGCTGCAGCATCAAGCTGTAGTTAGTAAGCAGTAGGAAGTAGACAGTAGGAAGTTTTCTACTGTCATCCTGAGCGAAGAACCGCAAGGTTCGAAGTCGAAGGATCCAAGCTTGAATATTGAAAAGTTCGCGACCTTAACGGTCGCGGGCTTTTTATATTTGAGTCAAAGGACATTTTTATGGAAATCAAGAAGACAAATGCGGCGAGAATCCTGGACCGCCAAAAAATTTCTTACGAACTCATCCCCTACAAGGTCGACGAAAACGACCTCGGCGCGCAACACGTGGCCGACAGCCTCGGCGAAGACATCAACCAAGTTTTCAAGACCATTCTTGTTCACGGCGACAAGATCGGCTACTTAATTTGTGTGGTACCGGGAAATCTTGAAGTAGACTTGAAGGGGGCTGCCAAGGTGAGCGGCAACAAGAAAATCGACACCGTCCCGCTCAAGGACTTGACGCCGCTGACCGGCTACATCCGCGGCGGTTGTAGCCCGCTCGGGCTCAAGAAGAACTTTCCTATTTTCATTCACGAAACCGCGATGAACTTCCCGTACATTTACGTGAGTGCAGGCGAGCGCGGTTTGCAACTGAAAGTCGCACCCGCCGACCTCGTGAAGGCGACACGCGCCACCGTGGGCGTGATTGCGCGAGTTCCGCCCGAAGCCCCGCAAGATTAAGCGAGCATTTCAAGCATAAAAAAGCCTCCCCCGCAGTGCGGGGGAGGCTTTTTCAAATTCACTATGAATCGAACTACTTCACCGAGATGCTACGGACAGCGCGGCCCTGTTTCACCATGTAAACGCCGGAATTGTACTTGGCCTTGATTGCTGCATTCAGGGACTCTGCGTCAGCAGCTTCGACAGAACCGAGGAACTTGCCCTGGGCGTCAAATACGAGCGATGTATTGCTACCGACAGTCATAGAACGAATACCCTTGATAGCCTCCGTCGAGCTGCTGGATTCAGGTTCAGCAGAAGAGCTGGACTGTTCCGCACCTTCGATATAAACCTTGGCATAGGGGAAGTCATATTCACCCTTGGCATTTGCTCCGCTATTGCTTCCGGCTTCGCCGAGAATCTTGGCTTCGTGCATCTTGCCCATTTTCATGCCAAGTTCTTCCCACTTCTTGAAGTGAGCGGTAATGTCGATAGTACCGCAATCGCGCTTTGACTTACGGACGCTGAAATACTGCTTAAAGTATTTATTGTCGCCATCAATGGAATAAGAGGTGCGGTCACCTTCATAAACCGTATACTGAGCACCATCGATTTCAAACACGCCATGATTCTTTGCAGAAGCTCCCTGGGCAACCCAGTCGCCCGGCATATACTGGCTACCAGTGTTATCCACAATGTACCATTCTACCAGAGGTTCACGGGTCCACCCATAAATGCCGATGTAGGAATAGTCGATTCCTGAAAGACCGCTCTTGACCAGCTTGAAGTCCGCCTTCATGTGACCGATTTCTTCGTGAGTCTTGTCGCTATTGAATGCAAGACCCGTACGGCACAGGTAGTCCTTGGCACCTGTCATCTTGCAGTTGAAGGAACCGTCGTCGTAGAACGTCGCAGAACCACCATTGCCGCCTTCATTCCAGAGTTCGTAACCAACGTCGCCAATAGTACCGACCTTGTTCGAAGACACTTCCACGGATTCACCGCTATGGGTTGTCGTATTACAG
This sequence comes from Fibrobacter sp. UWOV1, assembly GCF_900142495.1. Classification (NCBI taxonomy): domain Bacteria; kingdom Pseudomonadati; phylum Fibrobacterota; class Fibrobacteria; order Fibrobacterales; family Fibrobacteraceae; genus Fibrobacter; species Fibrobacter sp. UWOV1. Next base: position 787,047 of record NZ_FRBA01000001.1, read on the forward strand.
AAATCCTGAGCAAATGCATTTGCAGTCAGAACACAAGTGGCAATTAAGCCAAATTTAAGAATAGTTCTCATATACACCTTCCTGTTGTAAGACGAAATTTAATTCAACAAAGTCGTCTTTGCAAGTTCGCAAACCGTATTCGTTAATCCAAATTGAGGCTGCCCGACTGAAATCCACGAACAAGCGACTTATATTCTTCCATGAACGCTTCATGATTCTGTTTTACGAAATCCAGGTTGCCTTCTTTGCAGGCCATTTCCAGCGCCTTGGCATCTTCATAAACTTTAATCGCACCGATTGTAAGAGAGGTACTTTTTACGGCGTGAACCGTAATGCGGTAATACTCCAAGTCGCCATTTTCAAAGTATTCCTTTAGTTCTGCAGTCTTTTCACTTTTTACATATTCGTCAAGCATTTCTTTATAGAACTTCTTGTCATTCATACAATAGGCAAGGCCTGTAGCCATATCCAACATATCGGTCAACGCTACCTGTGGCATTGCTGAAACGGTTTCTGCAGGGTTACAAGTTTTCTCTTCTCTTTCGTGCACAACCTTGACCAGGTCTTTCGACAAGAATTTTTTTAGTGTCGACAGCAAGACTTCTTCGCGAATCGGTTTTGCCATGTAATCCGAGAAACCTTCATCCATGTAACCATTTCGTGCTTCCGAAACGGCATTAGCAGTAAGCATCACCACCGGAGTAATGGCGTTTGGATTTTTCTCCAACAGTTTCATGCGGCGGAACGCTTCCACGCCATCCATGACCGGCATCATGTGATCCAGGAAGATGACATCGTAATGTTTGCCTTGAATGAGTTCCAAAGCCTCGGCGCCATTCATTGCCGTATCGATTTGGATCTTGGTGTCTTTTAACAGGCCTGCGAACACCTTCAGGTTCATTTGCACATCGTCAACCACCAGGATTTTCGCCTCGGGCGCTTCAAACCTTTCGTGCGCGGCATCCACCACATTCACGTGTTGCTTATAGAGCTTTTCAAAATCACCCAGAGGTTTTTCATCGCTGACTTGCTGCAACAGGCATACTGTAAAGACAGACCCCTCGCCGTACGAACTTTCAACCTCGATGGAGCCACCCATCATATCCAGCAGCTGCTTGGTCAAATTCAAGCCAAGGCCCGTACCTTCGATGTTCCTATTGCGTTTTTCATCGAGCCGTACAAAGTCGTTAAACAGTTTTTCGCGATCCTTTTCGCGGATACCGATACCCGTGTCCTTCACTTGAATAAAGAGCTTTACCTGTTTCGAATTACCCCCCTGAATCGGGTCAACACTTAGTTTTTCGGAGCGCACCGATAAGGTAATTGAACCTTCGTTCGTATACTTGACCGCATTCGAAAGCAAGTTGTTCACCACCTGTCTAATACGAACTTCGTCACCGAATAGCGATCTTGGAATGTCCGGCGAAATATCCATCACCAATTCCAAATTCTTGTCGTGAGCGCGAATGGCTACCATGTTGTAGCAGTCGTTCAGCACGGTAAACACGCTATACGTAACAGGCAAAATTTCCATTTTTCCTGATTCGATTTTGGAGATATCCAAAATGTCGTTAATCAGAGAAAGCAACGTCTGGCCTGCACTCTGAATATTCAAGGCATAATCCCGCAGGGTTTCATCTTTGCATTCCTTCAAGAGCATGGAATCCATACCTAGAATTCCGTTAATCGGCGTGCGGATTTCATGACTCATGTTGGCCAGGAATATACTTTTTGCCTTGCTCGCACTTTCAGCGTTTTCCTTTTCGCGAAGCAATTCCTTGTTTTCGCGGGCTTTCTTTTCAGAAAGCACCACATAGAGCATGGCAATTGTAAACATAAATATCAAAAGGCCAAAGACCCAGATAATCAAGAATGAAATATCATCTTTTTCAGAAGCCACCTCTCTTTCGGGCACTACACCCGTCAAGGCAACTCCCGGCAACTTGAGTTCAGCGATAAAGTAATAGTATTCCACACCACGAACATCCAAATGCGTCGCTGCAGAAATGGAGACATTCAAGCCAGCTCTCAGCTTATCGCGAACCGCCAAGAACCCTTCTTCTCCCCACAGTAAATCTGTTCCAAGCGAATCATTCGAAGACTTGATGATAATAGAATCTCTCGCATCTCTTAAAGTTGCGTAGCCTCGGCCACCATAGCTTTGCACGCCAAAAATTCTAACAACCGCATCTTCTTTGTACATGCGGAACAGCACATACTTGATGTTTTTCCCACTGTACACAGGAGCCGAAAACATAAGGCCAATTCCCTTGGAATAGCTTATGGATTTTACTCCATGGAACGATTCCGAAATACCCTTAAAATGCGAAGCATCGATATGAGTCGTATCGCCACTATAGACAATTTTACCGTTCAAGGCTATCACGCCATAGTAATAATTGCCATTCGGGTCTTCAAGCGTTGCAAGCATCGGCTCAAAATGACTCATATTCGCAGAAATCCCCGAAGAAATTCCTGCCAGAGATTTCAATTCAAGATCAAGCCTTTCACCTGCCGCGGCGGCATAGCTTTCGGCTTGGTAAGCCACTTGCTTTTCGACATAGTTATCAAACAGGTTCGAAAACTTGACACGCAGCAAAACTCCTACCAAAAGGAGTATCAAAACAAAAAACAGAATACCAACTAAGGGACGCACCCCAATCTTTTTTATCATGGTTCTATCGCACCCTTTATAAGCCAATTCATTTCATTGTGCAGAACTTCGTCACTAATCGTTTCGCCCTCTTCGGAACGGATCTTTCCTTCGACATCCTCAATCCTTCCCGAGAAAACATTGTAGCCTGCCTTGATTTTTTCGGCAGCCGCATTTACCAGAATCTTCACGCTATCAGGAACTTCGCTAGAATAGAATGCAAGCCCTACGGCATCTTTTTCTAGTCCGACCCAGTAATCCATATTTTCGTTATCCTTTTTCTGGATATAGTCCTGAATAAAGTCCTTGTAAATAATGCCCCAGTTGATAGCGATGGAGGTAAGCATTCTAGGTGAGAACCGGTTATTTTCCACATGGTTTCCAATGCAATATAGCCCACGCTTTTCGGCCACTTCAATAATAAAGGCCCTGTCTTGATGGAACGCGACAACATCGATTCCCGAACTATCAATCAACTTGTTTGCGTTTTCGGTTTCCATATTGCCTTCGTTCCAGGAATTCGTCCAACGTACAAACACCTTAGCACGCGGATTAACACTTTGCACGCCCAAGATGAACGCATTCAAGCCCCTATAAACCTGGATATTCTTCATCGCAGCGACAAAGCCCACGTGGTTCGTCTTGGTCATGGCCCCCGCAACAATTCCTGCAAGATATCGAGCCTGGTAAATACGGGCAAAATAGGCTTTATAGTTGGGAGCATCGTATTCCCAGTTGATTCCATAGAATGTCACTTCCGGGTGCGATTCAATAATATCCTTGATTAAAATCGGATAATTGTAGCTCGTAAGCACAATGACTTTCAAGCTATCGGCAATCATTCCGGTCACCGCATTCGCAAGGGGAATACGTTCCTCGGGAATATCAATCACCAAGTTCCTTTGCACGCCAAGGGAATCGCAAGCATTCCTGATTCCCTTATAAATGGTTTCATTCCAGCCATTGTCAGCCGTATCGCTTAAAAGGACAAATCCGACACGGAGTTTTTGCGATTCGGTCTTCTTGACCGATTCCACATTGTCGACTTTTGCAAAAACCACATATAACAACACAAAAAAGATGACTACCGCCGTCAACGTTCCAATGGTCACTCTACTCTTCATCGATGATTACCCCCTTTACGAACCAGTTGAAATTATTCAGCATATCGCTGTCAGACATGCTTTCCCCTTCATTAATGCGAATTGTTCCGGTATCATCTTCGATGGGTCCGTAAAAAACATCAAAAGAACCGTTCTGAATTTTTTTGCGTTCACTGTTTACAAGATCAATCGTTTCCGGCGCCACATGGTTTGTTAGCGGAGCCAGATCAACAACTCCCGAATTAGCACCACTCCAATAATTCCTACCCACAAATTTTTTCTTGAGTACGTTGAGGATGTGCGGCGTATAGAAATTTTCCCAGCGCCAAATAGGTGCCGTCAAGAAATGTTCCGGATACATTTCTGCATTGTCCAAGTTGTAACCCACAAGCCAAAGTCCAAGAGAATCCGCAATGCGCAAGGGTTCCTGGCTATCCGTATGCAAAGTGAGCACGTCAATCGAATCATGGTGAGCCCAAAGGGCGCGCGTCGCCCTCGCGCACGCTTTGTCTTCGTTCCAGGATTTTGTCCAGCGAACAATCACATTCGCATTCGGGTTTACCTTTTTCACGCCCAAGGTAAAAGCGTTTATTCCTCGAATCACCTCGGGAATATCGAAGGCCGCCACATAACCGATGTTGCCGGATTTCGTCTGCATGCCGGCGACAATGCCCGAAAGATAGCGCATTTGGTAAATCCGGCCAAAATACGTCGACATGTTCTTGGAATAGCCCAAGCCAGATGCATGGAAGAATTTTACGTCTGGGTGCTTGACAGCCACATTCTGGACATAAGGCCCAAGCTGAAACGAATTGGCCACAATGATTTTTGCTCCTGCGGCAATGAGGCCTTCCATCACTTCTTCAGAAGTTCTATCTGCCGGAATCCTTTCGCGGAACATGACGTCCAGATTCAACTCCTTAGCGGTCTTTCGCATTCCCTCATAATGCGACTGTCCCCAGCTATGGTCTTCGATAGAGCCGTTCATAATCATCGCAACCTTTGTCTTTTCGCGAGTAATGTCGGTATTTTTCTTTTTAACATTGAACGTGAGCAATCCTGCTATAATCACAGCAAGGATTAGCGAGGGAACAATATAAACCAGTTTCATGTTACGATTCCCCTGCAGCAAGATAACTGGACAACTTTTCTAGAATCAACTTATAATCAGTCATGCACTTTTCGTGCTGTGCGCGCACATAATCCACGTTGCCTTCTTTACAAGCCGTTTCTAGCGCCTTGGCCGATTCCGACAAGGCGACCGCCCCGATTGTCAACGACGTACTTTTCAGGGAATGGATTGTAATCCGGTAACATTCAAGGTCATTACTTGCCAAGGATTTTTCCAATTCATCGCGACGATCGTTCTTCACGTATTCGGCAAGCATTTCACGATAAAAGGATTCGTCGTTCATGCAGTAGCCAAGCCCCGTTTCCGTATTCAGGAATTCCGATAGCGCACCCATCGAAGACGAGGCCTGTTTCGCCAGGTTCTTTTCGACAGCGTGAACATCTTCGATAAGCTCAGGCGACAAAAGTTTTTTCACCACCGAAAGCAATGTTTTTTCACGAATCGGTTTGGTAATGTAGTCGGTAAAGCCCGCCTGCATGTAAGCATCTTTCGCTCCCACCACGGCATTGGCCGTAAGCATAACGACAGGCGTTTTCTGGATATCAAAGCCCTTAATGTCTTTCATGCATTGCAAGGTTTCGATTCCATCCATGACAGGCATCATGTGGTCCAAAAGGACCAAGTCATAATGATTGTTTTCTACAAGCGAAAGCGCATCTTCCCCATTTGTCGCTGTATCAATCTTTATTTCCGTTTCCTTGAGAAGTCCGCAAACCACCTTCAGGTTCATGACGACATCGTCAACCACAAGCAACCTAGCGTTTCTCGCCTTGAACTTTTTATCTGCAGAGTCAAACGAAATAAATTCCTTGTGGCGTTCAACAAAGTTACCAATCGTCTCGTCGCTCTTGACTGGCTGCGGAATATGAACTTCGAATACCGAACCGGAGCCATAGACGCTCTTGACCAGCACGCGGCCATTCATCATCTCGACCAACTTTTTAGTAAGGTTCAGCCCAAGGCCCGTGCCCTCGATACTCCTGTTGCGTTCCAAATCGATTCGTTCAAAGCTCTGGAACAGTTTATCGCGATCATCCGAGCGAATGCCAATACCCGTATCGGCCACGATAATCACAAGTTCAATACGTTTAACAGCATTCTCCTCTGGCAGCGTCTTGAAATCCACCAGCAAGTCCACTGTTCCCTTCGGCGTGTACTTGATTGCGTTCGAAAGCAAGTTATTTACAATCTGGCGGAGACGCACATCGTCGCCTTCCAAGAGCGCCGGTGTTTTCGGATTCACGTTGATATTGAATTCCAGGCCCTTACTTTGCGCACGCGGGTTGGCAACGCAGTAGCAATCATTCAACACCGCGAACAAATCGTACTCTTCGACGAACAGTTCCATTTTACCCGATTCAATCTTGGTAATGTCCAAGACGTCGTTCACCAACGACAAAAGCGTGTGGCCCGCATTCTGAATGTTCTGGGCATATTCCAGTAGCGAGTTGTCCTTGCATTCCTTCAGGAGCATGGCATTCATCCCTAAAATGCCGTTGATCGGCGTGCGGATTTCGTGGCTCATATTGGCAAGGAAAAAGCTCTTGGCCATGTTCGCCGATTCCGCATTCTTGCGGGCTTCTTCGGCTTCAGCCCAAGCCTTTCGAAGTTCATCGGAATGTTGGGCTTCTTTGCGAGCATTATCCAAGTTTTCAAGCAAACGGTGCGTTAGTTTTGCAATGGTTATGCACAAAAGCGTCATGGTAATCGATTCAATCAAAAAGCCTGCCGAACGAGAAATCCACCAGAACGTATCCGAAGAAAATTCGCCATGGTTGGCACCGGGAGCCCTAAAGTAAAGGGATACCACAATCAATATGTAACTGAATATCGAAATTTTAAGGGTAAATGCCGCATTGAAAAATAAAAGGCTTGTGACCATGGCAAGAGAATAAGTCATGTAAATGCCGATGTTTTCATTAGTCGCAAGCGTCGCGATGATGCTCCCTATACCCAACACACAAAAATACCGACGCACCACGAGCGGAGCTCCCATGTGTTCAATAAAAGTCGGGAGCCACAGAATCACGAAAGCGATTGCAGTCAAAATCGTCAGTTCGCAATAGTCGATTTTAAACAAATGAATAATATTTCCGAAATAGATTAACGGAAACATCGCCCATAGCCAGCGCATCACGCGCGTCAGGGTTTGCAAGACGCGACGGTCATTTTCATCGAAAATGTCGTTAGAATCTATAGTCGGCATCGCCCACCCCGTTATTAGGCAAGTCCATCGTCACGCATGGTGTAATTCACATCTTCGTCAATCATCTGGAGCATGATATCGGCGAAATCCGGATCGAACTGCTGACCGCGACCGCGCACAATTTCACTGCGTACCGTTTCTTGCGGCAAGGCCGAACGATAACTACGGCGGCTCGTCATGGCATCGTAAGCGTCGGCCACGGCGATAATGCGGCCAATTTCAGGAATGCCATAACCGGCAAGCCCTTCCGGGTACCCCTTACCGTCGAAACGTTCATGGTGGTAATGCGCACCGATCTCGATTTTGGGCATCTCGGTGATATTCTTCAGAATTTCAACCCCGATACTCGGGTGCTGTTTAATCGTTTCGTATTCTTCGTCCGTGAGCTTGGAATTCTTGTTCAGGATATTGTCCGGAATACCAATTTTCCCGATATCGTGCAGCAGGGCAATGAAATAGATTTCGTCCTGGAATTCCACGGGCTTGCCCGCGCGGCGAGCAATTTCCTTGCTGTACTTAGCCACGCGGCTCGAATGACCGTTCGTGTAGCGGTCCTTGGCATCAATCGCCGAAGCAAGCGTCTTGACCACCTGCAAAGAAAGAACTTGAAGTTTGCGACGGCTTTCTTCGAGTTCTTCGGTACGGCGTTCCACTTCGCTTTCAAGGTTGACCTGCAATTCGCGAAGCGAGAGAATTCGCTTGATGCGTTCAAGCACCACTTCGGGCACCAAAGGCTTCTGTATATAGTCCAGAGCCCCTTCCCTAAACACCCGGACCTCGGTCTCCCGGTCGCTGTCCGCGGTCAAGAACACCACCGGTAACTCGTTGCAATGCTTGATCTTACGAATCTCGGCCAGCAATTCGAAGCCGTTCTTGCCCGGCATGTGAACATCCAAAAGGGCTAGTGCCGGCAACTCCTTTGACAGGTAGTCCAACGCTTCCTCGTAAGAGTTCGCCATCACGACGTCATACGTCGAACTGAGCATGTGCTCGGCGAACTTTAAATTCATACGGTCATCGTCTACGATCAAGACCGTCTTTTTTTGCGAAACCAACATGTTAAATCCTCTTTACACTTCGTAAATATATATTAGAATACGGCCTTTTTGACAATTTCTTAAAAAAATATTCCACAAATATGACGAAATGCTCACATTTTGGCGTAAAATGGCGATTTTTTATATAATTAAGACATGAAATTCCCCTTTTTCAGCCTTTTTTCCCTCTGCACGGGAGTCGCCCTTTTCACGGCAGCCTGCTCCTCGGATTCCTCTTCCAATGCCGAAAACGCCGAAATAAGCGAGCAGACCACCCCCTCCGGAGAGTCCCCGGTTACTGAACCGACCTCATCTTCCGCAGATGTCCCTGCAATCTCCAGCGAGGCTGAAAATCCATCCACAGCAAATTCTTCCGCTACCGACATGAGCGGTTCTCGCGATGCCGAGAGCAGCGCAAATGACATTGCCAGCAGCTCGAGCGGAATCACTTCCAGCGAAAACATTTCGAGTGAAAGCAACCCCGGCAAATCCCCGTATCTCTGGCACGACGAATTCGACGGCGACATCGACTCCGAAAAATGGACTTTTGAAATCGGCACCGGTGCCAGCGGCTGGGGCAACAACGAATGGGAATACTACACCGACCGCAAAGAAAACGCCTACATTAAAGACGGCATCTTGCACATTCGTGCCAACAAGGAAGATTACGAAGGTTCCAAGTACACCTCGGCCCGCATGATTACCAAGGGAAAGTTCAGCTTTACCTACGGCACCGTTGAAGCGAGAATCGCGCTCCCCGTGGGCAAGGGCATTTGGCCCGCCTTCTGGCTACTCGGCCAAAACATCGACGCCGTAAGCTGGCCCGCCCGCGGCGAAATCGACATCATCGAAACGGTGAACAGCGAAAACATCGTCTACGGCACCAACCATTGGGCTAACGGCAGCGAGTACGCCACCTACGGCAACAACACCGGCAGCTACCGCGACCAAAAATTTGAACTCGATGTCACGCAATTCCACAATTACAAATTCACATGGGACGAAAAGTACATCCGCATGTTTGTGGATGACTTCATGTACCACGAGATTTTAATCGAAAATAACACCGGCGACACCGAAGAATTCCACAAGCCGTTCTTCTTTATCTTGAATGTCGCCGTTGCAGGCAACTGGCCCGGATTCGAAGTAGACGACTCGCAATTCCCGAACGAAATGCTCGTCGACTACATCCGAGTGACGCAATAAATCTCTTAGCGAAGATTTATCTTGAACGTCTTCGACATTCCCGGGTAGGCAACCCGGATAATGGCGATGCCGTTTGCGGGCATACCCTGCAAGGCAATACTTTGGGCGCCACGCACTATCTTTGTCGAAATTTTCTTGCCGTCAATACCAACTACAGAGACACGGGCTTTTGCAGGAACATTCTGCGTAAACTCAAGTGTCCAAGTTCCTGTGCCGTGGCGCACCAGACTCACGCTGTTCGGGGCGGTAATTGCAGCAACCAACTTCGTGGGGCCCGCAATAATCTTCCAGACGAGCACGGAATCCTTGTAGCCCTTGCCCACATACAATGTGGTATCGTAACGGAGCACCGCCATTGCATGGTATTCACCCGGCTTCGTCTGCGAGGCATCGGCATAGTCGACCGCAACCTGTTCCGGAACGTTTTCAAGCTTTACGGAATGTTCCGTAGAATCAAATTCGAATTCGACAGTTTTTATCCACACAACCTTGGAAAGATCCAGCGTATCCTTGTTGATGGTCCACTTTAGGCTATCCGTGAAGACCGGCGCATTGTACAGGGCAGTATCGTATTGCAATGTCACGCGGGCAACATATGTTCCAGGAACCGTTGCACTGTCGTTGCAGTAAGTTGCCTTTACCTGTTCCGGAAGGCCCTTCAAGGCAACCGACTTAGCCTTTCCATCGTAAGTGAAGGGCGCCGTATAGTCCCATTTCACCTTCGAGAAATCCAGGTTCTTTTTGAAGAGGGACATCAAAGAAACCCAAACCGACTTTTTGTAGCCATCTGCAGTAACGGTCAACACCGTAACCGTGTCACGATCCAGGGCCTTGAAAGAAACCGTATCGGCTTTCAACACTACCTGCGACACGTTCGATGTCCAAACTGCCGTTTCGCCAAGGGCGTTCTTCGTAGCAACTGCAAACGGACTCCAGACTAAATCGGCATGTTCGTAGTCTTCTTTTCCGGTTTTTAAATAAGCAGGCGTTGCACCGAGTGCGCTAATCTTGCGAATCGCTTCTACCGGAGACTCTGCAAGTGCCTTCAGCTGCGGATAATAACCTTCCACCTGAATCCAGTTTTCGGCATTCAACACCGAGGGTAAAGAATCTGCAGTAAGTTCTGCAGTCAAGCGCCTTGTATACGCTTCATTGGTATCAAGGCGAGCCCACTGCAAATCGACAACGGTACTATCCCAATTTTCGGCATGGTAGCGCTCCGGATTTTCAAGATGCTCGTAACCATGGAGGAATGCAGAACTTACCGAATAAGGAGTCGAGCTGGCGTTCCATCCAACAAGGCTTCCGCTAGAAGAATTCTTTACATCGGCATCAAAAGAAAGGGCGCCTCCATTCACGATATTTTTCATCGTCAAGGTATAAAGCGAATAACCGACAACGCCGCCCATCCAAAGCAATGTCTCCGACTTATTCGAAGAAACAGAGCCATAGTTTGCCACGTTTTTTATAGTCATCTCCTGAGGTTGAGAGCTTCCCACAATGCCGCCAATTCCGGCAGCGAATACAACATCAGCACTCGATTCGTAATACACATCACCAATATTTATCGTTCTTTCAATTTCAAAGAAAGAATTCATTCCTTTCGGGACGCCATCATACGCATCACCAACAAGTCCGCCAATGAAATCTGAAGTCGAATTCTTATTTGGTGTCACCAAAGAATCCATCCTATACCCAGCACTGACATTACCCGAATTATAGGAATCGCTTATATGCAAGGACCAGCCTTCTCCAATAAGGCCTCCCACATTCATTTCACTTGTATTTTTGGCAGTCTTGACAGCATGAAGATTACCCTCGTTACCGCATTTCTGCATCACCGCAATGGTATCCGAAGAGGCATAATAGCCCGCAATGCCACCCACTTTCAAATTGTTGCCGCCACGGACATCTACATCTCCGTAATTAAAGCTGGTTTCGACACGAGCTTTCTTGTGAGCCAAAAGACCCGCAACACCGCCGACAATTGTTAAAGAAGAGCTTTTCCTTTCGACAGTAACACTACCCTTGTTTAAGGCATCCCGAATTTCTACATACTTGGAATCGGAATAACCAAGAACGCCACCTGCATAGGCGCCAACCTCAGACGTATCGATATTCACTTCGACGGCGCCTTCATTCACAATCGACGCGAGCGAAACGGAATCCGTATAGTCTGCGCTTCCGATGACGCCTCCCACTTTGACTGTACTTGCAGTTAAAACCAGTGCAGAGACATGACCTTTATTCACAAGGTCAGATGCTTTCGTATGTATATATCTGCCGAACACACCTCCTACATATTTGTCATACAAGTACGCATACAAGCTAACATCAATATTACCGGTATTGGAATTATTTTCTACCACACCATCATTTGAATAGATTTCAGCCAGGAAACCTACTGTACCACCCATACAAACATACTCTGCGTAACTATCGACCTTGATATCGCCCTTATTATGGTTATCTACGAATCTGACAGACGAAGTGATTTCGCCAGCGATGCCACCAAGATGCGACCCTGCGGCACCCGTTAGATTGCCCTCGTTTATATTATTTTCAATAGTGGACTGCGCATACACAACACCCAGAATACCGCTCATCGCATCAACATATGTTCCCTTGATATCAGCCCGGTTCACATTACCTGTAACAGATGCTTTTAAACCGTTCGTAAACCCAATCATTCCACCGACGGCCCCTTGAGACTTGGTACTGTCCGCACGAACGACTTCGACAGAGCCCTCTACCAAATTGTTCTGCAAGAAGAAATCGTTTAATCCTGTTGAAGCAACAAGGCCACCAGCCGTTCCATCGCTGTAAACGATTCCGTCCGACGTATTGTTGCGAATAATGCCCACATTACCGCCCATATAACCGGCAATCGCACCTGCAGAACGACCTCCCGCAAGCCGAATATGGACATTTTCAAGCACCAGATTTTCAACAATGGCCGTATCGGCAGCGATAATCGTTTCGAATAGACCTCCATTCACTTGAGAAAGGGAATCTTCGATATCAATATAGAGATTCGAAATCTTGTGATTTGCGCCATTGAGTTTACCCAAGAAATTCTTGATAGGAGTCCAGTTGCCTTTGCTGGGGCCACAGACAGAACTCAAGTCCAGATCTTTGGTAATCTTGAACGCGAGACGCGCACCCGCATCATCCATTAGAACGCCCTTGTATTTAGTCGTATCGGCAAGAGCCTTTCTGAACTGCAACAGTTCTTCCACTGAAGAAATCGTGAGCGGATTTTCAACCGTTCCCAAATTACTTGTCGCAGTAACATTCACGATGATTTTTTTCGTTGCATTTTCATTAAGCACATAAAGGGTATCTGCACCCAAGGAATAAGGCATTGCAACAGAATCGTTCACAAAAGAGATATTTCCACGAGCACTATAGACATCGACTGCATTCCCTGCGGCATCCTTAGTCGTATAGCTTATGTTTTTCGAGATGTGTGCGATGTCATCGCCAAGGCCCAAGCGCACCGGAGTCGAGGCCACCAGCTGAGCGTCGCGAATTTCTTTCATCGGATTTTCGACAAGGGTCTTGATTTGCGGATAATAGCCTTCCTTGTACACCCAAAGGGAATCGCCCAAGGCATCAATCGTTTTTCCCGAAATCAAGCTGTCTGTCACATAGGCGTGCGCTGCATCAATTGGATACTGGCAATCCTCTTCAAAATGCGACATGACGCTATCATAGATTGCAAACGTATCGGGAGCGGCAATGCTTAAGTTTGCTGCGATATTTTCAGAAGCACCTGCTTTCACTCGGCCCGCGATTCCACCCGCATACCCAAAACCGACTGCACCAGCATTCATGTTATGGTCTGCATAAAACGCGCCTTTATTGATGTTTCCGACAATTCCACCGGCATAGGCGCCCGCATTAATCACACCCAAGTTAAGCGACTGAGAAACCGTTACATAGCTAGGAGACGATTCCTCAATAATTCCAGCAATGCCACCCGCATTAGTCCCCGCAAAAACACTGCCCGAATTTACGCATGTTAAAATGGTCGGCGCGTTCGTTATCGATTTCCAATGGCCCACAATGCCTGCAGCCGAAGTCGATGCCTGCACGTGACCAGAATTAAAACTATTCGCAATGGAAGCCCCGCCGTCTGCAGTAACAGCAATAATTCCACCCGAAATTTTACCCGAGCTCACGTTTCCCTTGTTAATCAAATAATTCAGCTTGGCAGGTGTCATTACCGAACTGTAATCCGCGGCGACAATTCCTGCAGCCGTATCGGCAGAAGACACTCCGCCCAAATTCGTACAGCTGTCGATATGCACTCCGAATCCATTGACGGCCCCCACAATGCCACCTGCCTTGAGCATAGCATCGACATAGCCTTCATTCACGCAGTTCTTTATGTTCACACCATCGGGAAGGGGTGCATTTGCGGCAAAGCCAACAATTCCACCTACAGCAGACCTTCCGGACACATAGGCTTTATTCTTGCAATCGGAAATGCGCACGTTCTTCCTGGCGAGTCCGACAATAGCGCCCACATCGCCATCGCGCTCCGAAACAATCCTTGAGTTCTTGCCAATAGTCAAGTTAGAAATGACGGTCTTGGATTCGTTTTCTGTTGACGCGACTCCAAACAAGCCGTAATAACCGATGGCCGTATCACCACGTTCCGGCAGAGGTTCATTAATATAGAGATAATCAACCGTTTTGCCATTACCATCAAAGCTTCCCTTGAAGGGGTGTTCGTAGGTTCCAATCGGAGTCCAGTTTCCGACATTCTTTCCACAAACGGTACTCAAGTCCAAATCGCGGACAAGTTTAAAATACAGATCCGTCGCACCATCAGAAACGTCGACACCCTTGAACGTTCCGCTACCGGCATTCACCGCATTACGTAGCAGCACCAGGTCGTTCTCATTATCGATGGTTAACGGTTTTTCGGCAGTCCCCAAATCTGCTGCGAAAACGGCACAAGAAAGCGCAATCAAAAGCAAACACGCCCTTTTAAGCATAATCATCCTCCTTATATTATACAAGGTAAATGTAATTAAAAAAGGCCTTATCTCAAAGGATAAAGCCTTAAAGTAAACGACTTCGTGTTTATAATTCTTATTTCAGCATCACTTTCTGAGTCAGGTTGATTCCCTGGCCTGCGACCTTCACAAAGTATGTACCCGCAGCCGCATTGACCTTGAACTGGTGCGTGCCTGCAGAAAGCGTACCCTTGTGAAGCGTTACAACCTTGTGGCCCGTGACATCGAAGAGTTCCGCTGTCACGCCTTGTGTGCGGCCCATCGAAAGGCTAAGCATATTGCCATCGACACGTAGAGCCTTGGCACCTGCAACGTGCGGACGCATACAGATTCCCGAAGGATCCTCGAACACGATTTTGATTTCGGGAATCATCTCTTCGGTGTTCTCGAAACCGCGGCTGAAGGCGTCGTACTTGTCTTCGTTAAAGTCCCAGAGAACCTGGTCGCCCGCTTTGAAGTTGTCGTAAAGGATTGTACCGGTGTAGCCTGCGGCATAGTTTGCGATAACGACGCTCAAGGTCTTGTTACGGTCGGCGTAGCTGGAAATATCGAACGAACAAGTCTTGGACTGGCCCGCGGCTACTTCGCAGGGGCCTTCCACTTCGGTCCATGTCCACGCATCAGTCAGCTTGAAAATCAGGTTCAGTTGCGCATCGCTTTCGCTCTTATTAGTAACCTCGAACGTAAACGTATTGGCCTTGCTCAAGTCCCAAGTCTTCTGGTATTCAATCTGGGCATTGTCGCCGCCGTAAGTCACAGACATCTTGCCGTCACCGCCTTCCTGGCTGATGGCGACATCCTTGATCTTGATGCTTGCTTCTTCGGTAGCGGCAAGGGCCTTCATGGCATCGAGAGCGGGATCAATGGTATAGGTGTAACCGCCGAAGTTCGATTCGGTCTTGTCGCCAATGTACTGCCAGGCAAGTGCGCCTGCGTAACCGCCGTCAAAGGCCTTGCGATAGCATTCTTCGGTAGAAATCTGGGTCTTGGCCGCCATGCTTGCGGTATAGGTGTCGCCCTTCCAGCCGCTTGCCGGGAATTCACCGATAATCATGGGCTTGTTGTCGTACTTGTACGTTGTTGCCATCTGGGCTGCCGTATTCACGAACGGAGACACGGCATCGTTCTGGTAGTACGGATAGTAATGCGTCTGGAAAAAGTCGAGCGTACCGTTCGCTTCACCACCGGCAGCAATGAGTTCGGAATCGTTCCACCAGCTCTGATACTGGATATTCACGCTACCCGTAGAAACGAGCAGTTCCGGGTTTGTGGTATGGATTGCCGCCGCAATCTTGTTCGTGAACTTCTGCAGCACAGCCTTGTCGAGTTTCTTGGTGGTCCAGCCTACACTTGTCATGCCTTCGGGTTCGTTGAACACTTCCCAAGTCATAAGCGCATTGTGGTTACCGATAGCCTTTACCACTGGAACAAGCGCATTGTCGATAAAGGCTTTGGTGCCCGCGTCTTCAAAAAGCTGCGTGTTTGCGGTAATGTCCAGCTTTTCGTCGTATAGGCCCCACTGATTCGGTTCCATCAGGTTGTGGCTGAAAAGGCACATCGAAACCATCACGCCGTATTCTTCGGCAATGTCCAAGGCCTTTTTCATGTTGGCGATGGTATTCGCCTTGAGGCCCGAAACCAGATGCGTGCTCTGATCGATTTCGGGACTTTGGCTCATGTTGTTGAAGAGCCACCAGCGAATGGCGTTACCGCCTGCGGCACGGGTACCTTCCACAGCCTTGCGCCAAGCGTTTTCGTTCAGTGGGGAATCGCCCACATCGGAATTGTAGTCACTCCAGGCGAGGTTCGTGCCCGAGAAGAAAATCTTCTTGCCGTTGTACATGAGATCGGTGCCGCTCACGGTAAGTCCCGGGGCAGCGAAAGCAGAAACAGCTCCGCCGAGCAATAAAGCTCCGCTTAAAGCCTTAAAACCAGTTTTTTTCATAATACTCCTCAAACACCTTTTTAAGGGGCGCTCTTCCTAAAGATATACTAACGAGGGGCTAAATGAACATTTTTTATTTCAAGGCGTTGACATTCATCATGGAAAATGTCCACACCTGAAAAAAAACTAACGTACAATCCAGCCGCCGCCAATCACCATATCGCCGTCGTAGAATACGGCGCACTGGCCAGGGGTGACTGCAAACTGGGGCTGTTCAAAGCTGGCGAGTGCGCAGCCGTCTTCTAGAATCTTGACCATGCAACGAGTCGGACGCTGGCGGTAACGCACCATGCCTTCGCATTCAAACGCATCGCCCGCAGCGTAGGCAACACCTGTAGCAGGGTTCACCCCGTGCCACTGGCAGTTCTGAATGCGCACTTCGCTTGCAGAGACGGCCGACTTGTCGGCGGTCACCAGAATATCGCCCGTTTCGGGATTCACGCTCTGCACGAATGCAGGGACACCCAGCGCAACGCCAAGTCCCTTGCGTTGCCCCACCGTGTACTTGTGAAAGCCGTCATGCGTATTCCACACCTTGCCACTTTCATCGACAAAGCGACCCGCACGTGTCATCGGGCCAAAGCGGTCTTGCAAGAAGGCGGTATAATCATCGCCGTAAATGTCAAAACAAATATCCTGGCTATCGCTGGCACTGGCGTTTTCAAAGCCATGCTTTGCCGCCATCGCGCGAACTTCGGGCTTTTCCATACCCCCGAGCGGCGTCATCACATGCGCCATGGCGGAATCGGGCACCCCGAACAAAAAATAGCTCTGGTCCTTCGCGGCATCGCGCCCCTTGAAAAGCCTGCGCACGCCACCGACCTCCTTCACGTTCACATAGTGCCCTGTCGAAAGGAAGTCTGCGCCGTGCTCAAGCGCAAAGTCGAGCATCCAGCCGAACTTGATGTAGCGATTGCAGTAGCAGCAAGGATTCGGGGTACGCGCCCCCGCAAAATCCCCGTGACAGCGTTTAAGCACCCGCTCCGTGAATGCGTCGTCACACACGGCCACATAATGCTCTATACCCAAGCGCTTCGCGACCGCGCGGGCGCGCAAAACACTTTCGTCTTTTTCGGGATCATAAACTTGTCCGGCATTCGCCAGAGGCGGCAACACGCGAAGCGTCACGCCGAAAACATCGTAACCCTGTTCCAAGAGCAGGAGTGCCGCCACCGACGAATCCACTCCCCCGCTCATGCCAACAGCCACGCGCTTTTTAATCATAGATCCTTCGACTCCGTAGCACATCCGCCCAGGATGACACTCCTGTAATTCCGAATTCTGAAATCCGAATTCCGACTTAGTCAAACCTCAGCATAAGTGCTATTTCGAATTGCAGAATCTGGCGCAAGTGCGGCGTTTCGTCATCCAGCTTTTCATGAATCTGGCGGTATTCAATGTAGCTGCTCATCGAGGCTATCTTGTTGAACTGGTAGCCAGCACTCGGGCGAATAAACCATTCATGTGTACGCGACGGCACGGTTCTGTCAGTCAGTTCCAGTTTCGGGCTATAAACCCTATCGGGCTGATCTTCATACAAGGGGTTTTCAAAGTGCCACTGTTTGAACACTCCGTCCGTGCCACTTTCCTTGTTCCATTTGTCGTAACCATCCACCGGATCGTATTCCTTACGGATAGTCTTCTTGTAGTCGTAACCGGCAGTGAACTTCAGATCAATGGAATTCTTGAACTTGAAGAACCACTTGAAGAACTTCACGGCCTTATCGAGCTTGAGCGGGTAAGTAATCGTGAAGTCATCGCCAATGTTGAACATGAAGTCGTTATACAGCGATGTGTGAATCCACGGAATATCCCAGAAGTAATCACTGGTATCGCGGCCATGCGCCGAAGAATCCGGCCAGCTGGTAATGCCAATGACTTCTTCCTTCGGACGTCTATCCGTATCTTCGATCTTCATGCGCACGCTATTTTCAATTCGCATGTTGTTCTGCAGCAAGAACGTAATACGAATAAGCGGGTTGAAGTTAATGCTATGCGACCAGGAATCTTCGGCACTCTGGAACGGGTGTACCGTAGTCGTATAAGAGTAATCGAAGCGGTGGAACGTAGACACGCTGCGGAAGCTGTTCAAGAACGAAACTCGCTGAGCAAAGTTCGGAACCGTAATACCGATACCGATCTTCGGCCACACCGTCGTAGTGTCAATATACATCGGGTATTCGCGGGCCTGCGAGAAGTCTTCCTTCCATTGCAAATCGCCCGTCACGCCGATATCCCAAATCGGGAGCGTCACGCCGGTACCAATCTGGAACTGGCGGGACACGGAATGTCTAAAGTTACCCTGATACACCAACGTATCGACATGGCGGTTTCTGTACTGGGCGAAACGCTGGAAATCGTCGCGGTGGTCAAGACCCATATCACCCGTGACAATGTTATAGAATCCGCGGTTGCGATAACCGTTTCCGAGACCGAGTCCATACAGGTAATACTGCAGTGGAGTCACACCCTGGTCTTCGTACAACTGGGCCAAGGTAAAGTTTTCACCCACCGTGTTGGTGCTTGCCGTCCAGTTGAAACGCACTTCACGCCACTTGATCTTGTCGAAGGCGGTTGCCACCGGGTTTTCTTTACCGAAAGCACGCGCTAATTCAAGCACCTTCAAAGACGGAGCAAATTCAAAGCGGTTCGTCTGCGAAATCGTCCAGTAGTTTTTCTCGATCGACGTTTCGTCCATAAAGTCAAAGTCGTCGGGAATCGTCTTTTGCTGGTTAAAGTCAGAACTGAAGTTCGTGCTAAACGGCAAGAACGGAATCAGTCTCGGGTTAAAGCCAATCTTGAACTGCTGAGAACGAGAACGTTCGTTACGCAGAATACCGTAAGACTTACCATACGTCTTGCTTCCAACGCTATCCACCTTGTAGAACGTGGTCGAATCGTAGCGGATTTCGTAGGAATCCGGATTCTGCATGTCAATAGCGAGCGTGTCACCGTTTTCGGCAACCTTCGGGATCGTATCGTAAGGAATAGCGACCACACTATCGCCCGAAATATACACGCGCTTATCGGTATGGTCGTAGTCAAAGATGTATTCGTTAGCAAACAGGCCACCATCACGCGAGGTAAAGAAGTTCTTCTTCACGAATGCTTCGCGGTCACCGCCACCGTACATATCACGCTTGATGTTCAAGGAATAGCTTGTGGTAAGGAACGAGAAAATGTTCCAACGCATATTCAACTTGTGATTCAGTTCCGTCGTGTAAGTCACAATCTTGTCGACTTGCGGTTCCACAAAATCCGGATCGCGGCTCTGGTTCACATAGCGGATGTAGCTCAAGTCAAACACAGTAAGGTCGAAAGTCTGCGGCCACGGTTCAAATTCCGACTTGGACAAAGGCTTAAGCCATTCGTACTTGGACAAGCCTTCAAGTGGTCTGAACTTGAACATGCTGAACGTACCCAACTTATATTCAAGCACCGTGTGGTAAGAATAGCTCGAGTCTGCCGAGGTCGTCGCCTTGCCTTCGGATTCGTTGTAAGAATAGCTGATTGCCGGACGATCCAAGAAGATCTGCGACATCACTTCACCGAGTTTGGTGTCGTGAGCGTGATAATCCTTGCGGTAGCTAATGCCGAACGACTTTTCGCGAACGTAAGACTGATAGCCCTTCGACTCCGCTTCGTCACGCAATTTCTGTTCTTCCTTGTTCGAACCGACTTCCAGCTTGTTCTGGAACATGTCGCCCGTCAAGTCCACAAAGCTGCTGCGTTCAAGAATCATGTCGTCAGTCGGCTTCATGTAGGGGCGCTTGGTAGAACTATGGTAACCCAAAGAAAGCGGAATATGGAAGCCGGAGCTGTCATTCAAGAACTTGTTCAAGTTCATGGTGAAGTCGCCCGCTACATCGAGCTGGGAGGCTGCGACAGAAGCCTTGGGCTTGGGCGAACCATTCGACGTCGAAAGCGTTGCAAAGTTACCGTCCTGGTAACGGATTGCGCCTGAAAGCGAAATAAAGTCGGCAAAGTTGACCTGACCGCTCGTACGGGCGGCATAGCCCCATTCGGTATCCATATCCGAAAGGCGCAAGTCATCAATCCAGAACGTACCCTTAATATCTTCTGCCGAAGCATTGGAATCGGCAATAATCACAAAGCGCATCCAGTCAATGCTGGTAATCGAGGGATTACCCACCAAGCGCAACTTTTCTTCGCGTTCGCCACCCAGATCTTTTTCGACCGCATTCATGTAAGGCGGACGGCGGCCACGTTTCAAGTTTGTAAAGTCGACCAAGTCCATGGCAAAGGCGTTGTCAAGCCAGTTGCGTTCATGGCAATCCTGTTCGCGTTCCTTGCCCTTGTTGCAGTTATAGTTGACCGGGCGGAAACTCCATTCGTAGTAATCGTTCGAACCTTCAAGCGAACCTTCACCGAACTGGATTGCAAAGCGAACCGGTACATTTTCAGATCCCGAGCTATCGGCATAATGGATTTCCATCTTGAGAGAACGGTAGCTAGAAAGATCCTTCACGTCCGTTTCAAAAATACGGGTCACGCCCACTTCCTGACCCGGGCTCATATCGTGGTAATCCAGCACGAGGGCCGTTTCCTTGAGCGGAGCGTTAGAATCAGAATCGCGTTCAGTACGCGTATTGGGCGACTTGTGATATTTGTTCGAATCTTCGCGGTTGTTGATGGTCGAAACGCTGATGTAGGTATTGTCCCTCGAGGCGACATTTTCGCTCACCTTCATTTCGAGACCGTTCACTTCGGCAATCTGCGAATGTTCCGACGAAGTGGTCTTATAGAAGTCAGCGACCGTACGTTCTTCCCAAGCGTTACCGACCACGGCAAGTTGCACAATCTGCACCTTGGCTTCGGCCACACCGTTATTCAGTTTACCCAGCCAAAGTCTGCTGTACTGGGCTTCCGAAAGAATCGTCCGGTAATCGCTACCCGTCTGCGAAACAATGGTATCGTACTGGTCCAGGTAAATGCGCCACTTGCGCCAGCCGTTTTTCAGCTTTTCAAGTTGAGCCGTCGTGTCGGACAAGTCGATGCGGTAACGGACAAAGCTAATGTCTTTATCCAAAGAACCGTTCTTGTTAATATCTTCGGTATCGTAGGTACGTTCACCCGAGTTCTTTTCGGTACCGTTAATATTTACCGGCGGATCGCTTTCATCGTCCAAATCGTCGTCATAGTTATCGCGGGCGATATCGGTTGTAGAAGCATCCGTATTCGTCGTATTGTGACGCTGCTTGATCTTACATTCTTCGCCTTGGCAAATCCATTCAATGCGCTCTTCTTCGGAACCGGTCCTGTTATCAAGACCCTTGTCATGCAAAGCCGTTGTTGTACCCAGGTCGTTTTCACCATCGTAGTATCCGTTCGGCGCATCACCGTTAATCGAAAGGTCTTCACTGATCAAACCAAGGTCAAGGTAAATGGAACCCACATTACCGCGCGCCACGACTTCGATATACCTCATGTCGCTCAAGTCTTGGTAATAGCTGCTGTTCGGGCGCATGATACCACCCCAGGAATTACCCGACAGATTATCGTTAGCCCTGAGGGTCATCTTGAGCACGGTCAAGTGCTGGTTATCGACATCGGAGTTACCCACCGCCGGATAAATATTCTTGTACAGCTCCGTATTGTTGCTGTGCCAAATGAATTCACCTTGGTGACGGTAGTCCTGGCTCTTGATATAGGTAGAAGCATTCGATTCAACACCACCAGGAGGCGACGCATGGTACCAAGAAAGTCTAGACAACGGATACGTAAGTCCCGATGCAGTCGCTTCGAAATCTTCGACCAACGCGGCCTGGTCATCGCTCGTGTTCGCATTGTGGCGGCTAGCAGCAAATTCCGCTTCATAGCGCCAGCTGGACTGGGCAGTCGTGTTAATGCCCGGAATCAAGTTCACCAGTTCCGTGAGAGCAGGCACGGTATCCTGCAGGCGGAGGTTCATGCCCCACAGCACACTGGAATACGGTTCGTTTCCAAGCGTCGGAGTCTGGGCTGTCGTACTCTGGCTCTTGTACAAAGCAGTAATGCCGAATACGGAACCTGCGCCCATGCCGTACAAGTCCAGCGGGAGTTCCGCGCGGGCACCAAGTAACAGCTTGTTGTCGATTTCGAACAGGGGTTCGCATTCGTAGCTGACCTTGATTTCCTTGTTCGGGTCAAGGGCGCGTTCGCTCAAAAGTTCAATCTGGCCGAGTTCGTAGTTGACTTCGTAGTCGGTACCGCGAATAAGGGTCGTAGAGCCCGCCGTTACCTTTTCAGTTCCCGGCGAAATATCCATACAGGAATTACCGCTCACGGAATAGCTGGAGCTCGGGTCGCGCACGCTCAAGGTGGAGCTGCGGCGCTTACCCACGGATTCAAAATAGAATCGGTTCGTATAGCGAGAAAGGTTGTAGACCGGCAACGTATAGAGCTGAGCCATGGCCGCCGAAGAGTCCAGGTTACGCAACGGTTCCAAGCAGTTCTGACGGGCCAGTTCGTCCTTGTTGGATTTTCCGGCATAAACAGCGTCATCTCTCGATTTACAAGGCAGCCACATTTCGCCCGTGTAATTACCGGCAGCGTCTTTCTTAAAGATTGTAGCATCGTTCACCAAGGGGGTTCCCGTCGTGGTATCCACCAGGCCGAGTTTCTTGAGGAAGTCTCCAGAAATGCCCGCCTTGTTTTTCATGCGCAGCACAAAGCTCGAAGAGCTTGCATCCGAAATACCGATGGAATACACGTTACGCAACATCAACTTGTCGATGTCCACGAGTTCCGAAAGGGTGGCGTCCCACTGCACAAGCGCAATCGTATCGCCTTCTTTCACGGCAGTCTTACCATCGCGGTCTTCAGCCCAGCTTGCAGCAAGCAAGGTATTGCGGTTCACGCCGTTAATCTTGAGCACGCCCGTTTTTTCGTCGTAAGAGAACACGTCGTTGTTGGTGTTCTTGATTTCGGCCAAGCGTTCCACCTTCTTGACAATCGTCTTTCCGTTCGGCGTCACATACCTGACATAGACGTTATCAATGACTTCCTTGGAATTCGTCGCACTGCGCTTGTAAAGTTTCAGGCTGGTCGCCTTATAGGTCGAAGTCTTTCTACCTGAAACCGAATATTCCTTGATGTAGGTATTCCTAGCCTCTTGGTTCAAGAAGTAATAACGGTAAGCGACAAAGCCTTTATCAAGAATCTGGAATTCCGTCGTCGATTCGCTCGCTTTCAGGCTATATTCTTCCTGATCGCCACCGTCTTGCGAGGCAATAGTCGTAAGGCGCCAGTCACCAAGCTTCCAGTCGGCCTTGATACCGAACAGGCCCTGGTGGTTCTCGGAGTAACCCGTGAGTTCCGTACCGGTCAAAGCAAGGTTCGTGGTACCGGCTTCTACGCGCTGCAGAATGTAATCTTCGAATTCGTCCTTGTAAGATTCTTCGTAAACCACGCGCACCTGGTTGCGGGCACCGAGGCCTTCTTCCACGTTGTTGATTTCAACCGTGATATAAGGACCGATTTTACCCTTCACCATGAAGTTCGGCGTGTAGTTCAAAGTCGGGCTCGGCCACAGGCTCGTATTCGTGCTACCTTCGGCATCGTCCTTTTCACCGTAGCCCTTCAAGCGAATGTCCATGGTACCCTGGAGCATCAGCTTCGGCTTATCGAGGCCAAAGTCGCGCATCCAAGCAGGCATCGTCACCGGAATCGTAATATCGAACACCGAACCGGTCTCGGGAGTCTCATATCCGTCGTTAGCCTTACCGACCAAATCGTTCAGCCACAGGCTCTTTTGGCCAATGCTGTACATGTCCGACACGTAGTCCGCCAGTTCGGGATAATGCGCCGTCCACAAAGTCGTCGTATCGCGCGAAACGGAGTTCACGCGCTTCTCGCTCACGTCCATTTCACGGGTCGACACATCGATATCGTGACTAAAGACCTGCCCCTTGCTCGTACTCATGAGCGTAGGCGAAGACCCTATGCCTCCAAACGGCAACAAGCCGTTCAAAGGCGTTACAGAAGGCGGAAGCGAAATGTACTGGTAAGTCGGCTGCCATTCGGTCTCGGCCGGATCAGGAACAGATTCAGCATCGCTTGCAGACACAACCGAAACAGAGTCGCTCTGGGACCAGGCGATTCCTACGGCAAGGGCGACAGTCGCCACCGGCCACAAGCGTTTTAAACCTTCAAAAAACACAATTATCTTCTATACAGGTGCCCCATAAAATACTGAATTTGCGCACCGCAAAACCACCTATAATATGGGTTTTTCCTGCAATTTGTGCGAAATTAGCAATTTTTCAACGATTTGGACGGTTTTCCTTGCGCTACATAAGCAAAAAACGGCCCGCAGAGCGAGCCGTTTTCACAAAAGTTAATTTATCTACAACTGCAGGTTTGAAACTACAGCGGGATGTTGGCGTGCTTCTTCCAGTGACGCTTTTGTTCCTTGGTCTTCAAGGCATCAAAGGCGGCAATCAGGCGCTTACGAACATCGGCCGGGTGAATCACTTCGTCGACCACGCCCATGGAGGCGGCAACGTAGGGGTTCATCAGTTCTTCTTCGTACTTGGCGATGCACTGGGCGCGAGCAGCAGCCGGATCCGGAGCCGCAGCGATTTCCTTCTTGTTGATGATTTCCACGGCACCTTCGGCACCCATCACGGCCACCTGGGCAATCGGGAGCGCGAACACGTAGTCGGCACCCACGTCCTTGCTATTCATGGCGATGTAGGCGCCACCGAAAGCCTTACGCAGAATGAGCGTCACCTTCGGCACGGTCGCTTCGGCAAAGGCGTAAAGGAGCTTTGCACCGTGGCGGATAATGCCCGAGTATTCCTGCTTGGAACCCGGCATGTAGCCCGGAACGTCAGCGAGAGCCAAAAGCGGAATGTTGAACGCGTCGCAGAAGCGCACAAAGCGGCCAGCCTTGTCGGAACCGTCTACGTCCAAGGAACCGGCGAGCACCTTCGGCTGGTTAGCCACGATACCGATGGCTTCACCGTTCAAGCGGGCAAAGCCGATTACCACGTTCTTACCCCAGTCGCTCTGCACTTCAAAGAAGCTGTCTGCATCGGCAAAGGCGGCAATCACGGACTTCACGTCGTAGGCCTGCTTGTAGTTATCCGGAACGATGTCCTGGATAGAGGCGCTGTTGTCGAAGGAAGCGGCCACTTCGTTCGATTCGGACTTGGAGAACAGCTTCTTGAAGAAGCCTTCGTCGTTCTTTGCGGCTTCGGCAATCTTGCAGTTGCATTCGGCAGATTCCTTGCGGTTGCTCTGCGGCAAGTAGCTAAGGAGCTTGCGGACACCTTCGAGGCACTTCTTGTCGTCTTCGTACATGAAGTGAGCCACACCGGACTTGGAAGTATGCACCGGAGCGCCACCGAGGTCAGCGGCAGTGATGTTTTCGCCCATCACCTGCTTCACCACAGCCGGGCCCGTCAGGAACATCTGGCTCGTGTTCTGCGTCATGAAAATGAAGTCGCTGAGAGCCGGAGAATAGCAGGCGCCACCAGCGCAGGGGCCCATGATCACGGCAATCTGCGGAATCACGCCAGAAGCCCAAACGTTGCGGGCCATAATGGCGCTATAACCGGCGAGCGAGAACACGCCTTCGTCGATACGGGCTCCACCGCTATCGTTCATGGCGACAAACGGAGCACCAGCTTCCACGGCCATGTCCATCACGCGGCAAATCTTTTCGGCATGGCACTGGCCCAAGGAGCCGCCACCCACCGTAAAGTCCTGAGAAGAGGCGAACACCAGACGGCCATTCACCTTGCCGTAACCGGTCACGACGCCGTCACCCAGGACGACCTTGCTTTCCTTGAGCACGCGGTTGCTCGACTTGCGGAGCGCACCGACTTCTACAAACGTACCTTCGTCGAACAGCATTTCCATGCGTTCGCGGGCGGTGCACTTTCCGGACTGGTGCTGCTTATCGACACGGGCAGCCCCACCTGCCGCCTGGGCCTGAGCCAGGTAGCTATCCAGCTTAGCGATATACTTTTCGTTCCACATAATGTAAAGAACTCCTGTACTTGTAAGATTTTCGTAGCCAAAATTAGAAAAAGCCGTTGAGCTAGTCAACGGCTTTTGTATAATTTTGTTTAAATAAGTAAGATGGAAGTTGTTTGTAGGAAGTTCCCCTACCGCTAGGGAAGCACCGGCACCATTGACAACACGCTACAGTTGCCATTACGATAGGAGCCAACCGCCATGATATTGAAATTTCCCGTAGAGCCGTCCTTTTCCTGAATTTTGAACTTGAGCGAGCCGAGCGTCTTGGCAGCCTGTTCACCCGAAACTTTCTCGCCTCTTCCCCAGCCGGCCTGTTTAAAATCAGACCACTTGAATTCTTTGTAAGTTCCGGCAGTACTCTTCGGAAGCCTTGCAAGCGGGACATCATATTCAAGTTCCCGGTCTTTTGTTTCGCCAAAGCCCATTTCAACTGTAATAGGAGCATCCGAATAATACCCAACGCATATTCCCTCCATACTAGAGGCATCAGCAAGAACAAGGTTCCCGTTTGCGTCGTGACCGGCCAAGTCAAATCCTACACCCACATACGGATTATACGGCAGGTCTCCCGCATTCAACTGATAGGTTCCATAAACGCCCCCGTAAATATCAATTACAGGCAGAAAGGACTTCGCATCGTATTCATTGCCCAAAGGCTCTGGCCATATAATGGATGACTTGCCGCCATCTTCGGAATCGTTGTATTCATACCAGTAGCCTCCATCTTCCTTTTCCGCAAAAAAGCCCGTGCTGATTCGTTCCATGCCGTCGGCTCCGCTCCAGGTTTCAAAAGAGTCTATCGGCTTGATGCCAACAGCGTTTTCGCCACTACTGCTAGAACGAACAATGCTGGAACTAGAGACAGGTTTACTGCTGCTAGAATTCACGTTCTTGGAACTTGACGAAAAGACGGGAGGCACAAATGCAGCACAATCACTAGGATTATACGCTTTGATCGCCTTAATATTGAATTCACCTTTAGAGCCATCTTTGCCTTGTACTCTAAAGCGAATAGACGCGAGTTTTTTTGCAGCCTCTTCACCGGTAATCTCAACGTCTCCCCAGCCCGCCTGTTTAAATTCGGACCATTTAAACTCTTTCACAGTACCATTTGTGTTTTTGGGAAGTACAACAAACGGGTTGTCGTAGCCTATACTGCGATCCATTTCTTCGCCCAAGCCAAGTTCCAAGGTCGCCCCCATACTCGAGGAGTAAGTCACAATGATTCCGCCCATGGCCGAAGCATCTACCGTTGTAGGATAGCCATTCTCATCTACTCCTGCAATATTAAATCCCACCCCAGCATAAGGGTCGTATGTTAAAGAACCCTTGGCAAGTTCGAAGGTTCCGCAAACACCACCACAAAAGTCAATAAGCGCATCTAATACATCGGGCGATTCGGTTGCCGGAGCCGGAACAGGCCAAACAATCGTCGACATGCCTCCATCAGCGTCATCGCCAAAGGAATACCAATAACCCGACGTTCCAGAACCATTGTCATAGCCGGTTAGAATTTGGTAAACCATCTCATTGCCATGCCAAGGTTCAAAGCAATGCGGCGATCTTACAGACGAAACGTCCGAATTCATCGAGGAACTTGACATCTGGGTTTCGCCAGCCGAAGAATTTCCGCTCGGAGAAGTTTCACTTGACGAATCGCTACTCGATGAAATATCATTTGACGAGGTGTCTCTCGGCAACGTCTCAATAACAGTTACCTTGCTCCAACGTTCATCCACACACTCGTAGATGGCATTTTCGCTTAGCACCTTAGCCATATTGCCTTCACGGCTTTCGGTGCAGTTCATCAAGTCCTCAGCCGTTTCAACAGCTGCGATATTAGAACCGTCGCCAACCGGATTTTCCGGCAATACCGGATTGTCATTTCGAGATTCATTGGAATTGGAACCGGAATCGCAAGCCACCATGGCAAGCGATGCTGAAAGAACGGCAAAAGGCAAAGCCTTCATCAAAAGCATATCCCCGCGCATTTGAATTTCTCCTGTTTACACTTGACATCCATGAATATAAACAAAAAAGCTCCCGGATGCAAATTCTTTACGCAACCGGGAGCCGCTTCTGTAAGGATAATCCCTAAAAATTAACGGTCAATCTTTTTTTCATTAAGCTTAACAACATCTACGGTCGGAATAACGGTAAAATAGCGTTCTGCAGAACAACCGCCACCAAGCGCACCCACAGACATCACGTTGAAGCTACCGGTCATACCGTCCTTGCCCTGGATCTTGAAGCGAACGCTCTTCAGCATCGCAGCAGCCTCTTCACCGGTAATCTTCCCCGTGCCCCAGCCTGCCTGTTTGAAGCTGCTCCACGGAATATCCTTCACCACGACGGAAGTTGCCTTCGGGAGCGATGCAAACGGAATATCGTAACCGACTTCTGCTTCCTTGTCATCGGAGAGACCTAATTCAAGGCTTGCAGCAAAGTCAGAGGTGTAGGCGATGCACAAGCCACCCATTGCAGAGGCGTCAGCCGCGACAGCGGGGCCATCCCAGTAATCTGCCGGGCCAGCAATATCGAAGGCTATACCGACAAACGGGTTGTAGTCCATTTTGCCCTGTTCAAGCTGGTAGGTACCGCAAACGCCGCCGCAGTAGTCGATAATTCCATCCATGGCCTCATCGGAATATTCGTTTCCCTTCGGAACCGGCCAAATAATCTTCGATTCGCCGCCATCAACAGCATCGTTGAATTCATACCAGTAACCCGAGATATCTCCGCCGGCATCAAGACCGGTCTCGATCTTGTAAACGCCTTCATTACCGTACCAGGTTTCAAAGCCTCCATAATACGGAATGTAGCTGCTCGAAGACATCGGCTGCGGCGGCACATAGCTCGAAGACGAGTGCGGAATCGGCGGGAAATAACCGGAGCAGGATTCATCGTAGGCACCGACAGCCATAATATTGAAGGAGCCCTTGGAACCGCTCTTACCCTGAATCTTGAACTTGATGGTAGCAAGCGTTCTTGCAGCATCTTCGCCAGTAATAAAGTTCGTGCCCCAACCGAGCTGCTTGAAATCAGCCCAGGTTACCGCAATCGTAGCCGGTGCAATTGCCTTCGGAAGGTATACAACCGGAAGGTCGTAACCCAAGTAGGCGTCATTCTTTTCGCCCAAGCCGAGTTCCAGAATAACAGGAGCTTCGGAGGTATAAGTCACGCGAATACCACCCATGCTAGAGGCATCGACAACCGTGAGCGCACCACTTTCATCGTAGCCGCCCAAATTGAAACCAACTGCTACGAACGGGTCATACTCCAGAGTTCCCGCTTCCAGAATATAAGTTCCGCAAACGCCGCCGCAGTAATCGATAATCGGATCCATCGCATCGTCGGAATATTCATTACCCTTCGGAACCGGCCAAACAATTGTCGACATGCCTCCGTCGCTGTCATCGGCGTAGGAGAACCAATAGCCCGCATTTCCGTAATCGTTATCAAAGCCCGTATCGATCCAATACTCGCCATACCCACCATACCAGGTGGTAAAGCACGTACCAAACGGCGGAGGTGGCGGAGGAGGTTCAAGCCCGCTACTCGATGTTTCCGGAACAATGTCACCGCTGCTCGAAGAAATTTCTTCCGGCGGAACGATCGGATCGACAGTCACGCTTGCCTTGGTCCAACGTTCATTGGAGCAGACATAAACGGAATTGCTGATATTCACGTAGGCCGATTTGCCTTCGCGACTTACCGTACAATTCGGCAAGTCTTCCAGCACATTTACCTGCAAGAAGGCGCCTTCCGGCAATTCTGACACCGGACCGGGTACCGGGTCGTCCGAAGCCTTGACTGTCGTATCGGCACTGAAATCGCACGCAACCATCGCCAGGGAGGTCGATACAGTTGCAAATGCAAGAGATTTTCTGATGTTCATTTTTTTAGAACTCATAGTGATATCCTCCTTAATTGTCTCACTATCTCAAATATAAAATCAAATAAAACAAATTGTTTTATATACAGACAAATGTTCAAAAACCTGTTAATCCAGTCACGACTTTTTGCACTTTTTCTTAGACCTAATTCTCACACAAAAACAATGTCGTACATCATCTTACATTTTGCCGAGTCGAAGCAATAAGCATTAGCTTATTGTTGAGACGAAGGGCGACCAAAGACTTACTTTTCCTTTTGGAGTTCTCATATTTCTTTGGTCGCATAAAAAATAAGACCCTGCGTCACACAGGGTCTTACAAGATTGTTTTCGAAGCGGTTAAAGGAATACTTCGATGCCGCCGCGGCACTTTTCCCAAGTGCGGTTCTTCTTGCACAGAAGATCCATCATCTTGTCGTAAGTTGCGGTATTGGCAAAGCCCTTCCACAGGCGACGTTCCACAGATTCACCGCTATCCTTATCGATTGTGGTGATGGTGTCGTAGTAGGCCGGATTATCCTTGAATTCAGAAATCAGGATTCCCTTCAAGTCTTCGGTGTAAATCTTGGAAGCATACTTGAGAATGGAATCGTTGAAGTTGAGTTCGTTTTCAACTAACCATTCGAAATCCTGAATCGGGTCACCGTAAATGAGCCAATGCTTAAGGGCAAGGGCCACCACGAGGTCCTTCACGGCGCTACGGAAGATAAACTTGTCTTCGAGGCGGCCGTTCCAGGTGATACGGGTCAGCGGGTTATCGTCGTTGGCTTCGATAGAAACACCCTTACCCGGGGTCACGCGGCGAATCTTGATGGGCAAGCGGCTAAGGAGCTGCCAGGCCTTGGTGAAGGCGATGGTCTTGCGCACAAAATCGCGTTCCTTATCCGGAGACACGCGCACGAACGCACCGAAGCAACGCTGGTACAGGGTTTCCTTGTCGAAAATGCAGTCGCTGGAGCGGCATTCGCTGAGCTTGCCATCCATCATGAAGAGGGTCTTGGCGAGTTCGGGGCGCATACGCACTTCGAGCTTACGGGTACGTGCCTTGAGGCGCACGCCATCCTTATAAACGTAGGTAAAGCCTTCTTCCTGGTAACGCTGCCAAATGAAGAACTGCAGGTCGTCAGCGGCACGCAGGTGGTAGCTGAACACCGGGTTCTGGCGGTTGTTGGCCATGGTCACCTGGTTCAAGAAGTTGTCGGCACCGGGGTACGGAACCACCACCTTCACGAGCACCTGCGGGTTCACCGGCTTCTTGCTCTTCTTGGCGTACTGTTCGTAGGTGAACAGGGACTGGGCACCGTTAATAATCTTCGGACGTTCAATATAGAGAACCTTCTTGCCGTCGCGTTCCTTGAGGCGCAGGTCATCGCCCGTAAGGGTCATACCGTTGTGCAGGAACGGGAAGTCGTCCACATTCACGTTCTGGTCGTCGTTACGTTCCATAGTCTGGAAGGCATCGATCAAGGCTGCGTTCGTGTGAGTGAGGTTACCGAGGTAAGTACGGATGTTGCTCGAGACGATTGCCATGTTGTGCTTCGTCTTGAGGCGCTTACCGAGGTTCACGTGATAGTCAAAAATCGTGCGAATCGGGCAGAAACCGAGGAAGAGTTCGCCGTGATCGGAGGTCAAGTGCAACGGATCGGAATCCATCACGATTTCAAGCTTGTCGTCGGCGCTGCGGAAATCGCGGGTCAAATCGTCATGTTCGGCAATAATTTCGAGCTTTGCCTTGACTTCGTTCTTCCAGATGCCGAGCTTGCGACGCATATCCTTGAGGGTACGTTCCAGTTCGGAGTCGGTAATATCGCGGGTTGCACGAGTACGGAGAACCGTAATTTCGAGCGTTTCCATGTAGGGGCGACTTGCCGGGGAATCGGAATCTTCCTCTTCTTCGTCGTCGGAAATCTTGTTCACAGCCCAAGGATCGGCCTCTTCGCGCAACGACATGAAGAACGGATTAGGAGGATCGCTGGTACGGAAAACAGCAATCTGGAGCTGTTTTAGGTCGGAATTGAGGTGAGAAACAACCTTTTCGAGCGGAGTATCTTCATCGAGGAAGATGAAGAATTCCATAAAGCCTTGGGAGTATTGGAAACCATGGAAGCAGCCGTTTTCATCAAGGTTTAGATGCCGGAGTGCCTTAATTCGGTCAGTAGGATCGTTGGGATTGAGACTCAAGAGGCTAGCCACAAATGCTAGACGGCGTTCCTGCGATTTGGTTAGTTCCATTTTTTCCTCAGTTCTGTTATTTTACAATAGCAAAAGTCGGGTGCAATTGCGGCACCTTACCCTTAATATCGTATTTTGCACCTTAAAAATAGTTTCAAAATGCCGCTTTGTGGATAAAAAACATACATTTTTTTCATTTTTTTTCAAAAGTGCCCTTATTTATAGTGAACATTTGTGTAAAAACCATACTTTTTTACTTTTTTTGTAGAATGTTTCATCTTTTCGGGACAAAAATGCTATGATTTACACTATAGGAGATGTTCCCATGAACTTGTTAGACATTATTCATAAAGCTAAAGCCGAAAAAGCCACCTCGTTAGACCTTTCCCAAAAAGAACTGAGAATTCTTCCTCAGGAACTTTTCGAACTGGAAGACCTCGAAGAGCTAATCCTCGACCGTAACATGCTCGTGGAACTTCCCGACGACATTTGCAAGCTGAAAAAACTCAAAAAACTGTCCGTAAGCGAAAACGACCTGATGGAACTTCCTGAAACCATTGGCGAACTTACAAATCTTGAACACCTGTACCTGGGCTACAACAGCCTGTCCGAACTTCCGGATTCCGTCGGCAACCTCAAGAAGCTGGAAACGGTGAATATCGCCAAGAACCAGCTTTTGGACTTGACCCTCGAAGTCGGCAAGTGGGAAAACGTCACCAAGATTTCCCTGCACGACAACATGCTTTCCGAAGTGCCTCCTACCCTCGGCAAGCTGAAAAAACTCCGCAAGCTCTACCTCGACAACAACGACCTGACCAGCATTCCGGCCTCCCTCGGCCATCTGGAATCGCTCGAAGTCCTGATGGTGTCGGGCAACAACCTGGGCGCAATCCCCTCGGAATTATCGAACCTGAAAAAGCTCAAGGAACTGGTACTCGATGCAAACCAGCTCGCCACACTCCCCGAAAGTCTTGCCGAATGCGACAGTCTCGAAACGATTTCCGTCGTCGAAAACCCGATGGAAGGCGGAATTCCGCGCGTGCTTTTGGACAAGAAGGGACTGAGCATAGACCAGTAGGAAGTAGACAGTAGGCAGTGGTTAGGAACATGTCATCCTGAGCGGAGCACGAAGTGCGTAGTCGAAGGATCTAAACTATGAAAGACCATATTTATAGATTCTGCTCCTTCGAATCTAACGCGACTAAGGGACTAAAGTCCCTAGTCTTGTATATCGATTCCGCCCTAAAGGGCGTCACTCAGAATGACACATTCTGTATAATCAAGAAATTTATTCCTATTTCCTGCGTCCTAATTTCATTTCTCATGTCTTCTTGTTCCGATTTTTTCGAGCCGGTAGACAGCACTCCTGCCCCCACAGAATACTCTTATAATTACTGGCTACTGCAAAAGACATACCTGTTCGAAGACGAACTGCCCCTGCTAGACGAACAGGGGGATTCGGTAAACGAGCTCTACAACAAGTTGTCCGACCCCTACACCCGCTACGTTCCGCCATCAAAAAGCGAAGCGGCCATATCGCATATCAACACGAGCATCGTGCCGGGCGATGTGGGCATGGAATACTCGCTGTTCAACCAAATGGAACATCCGCTTGTCATTTACCGGGTATACGCCGAAAGCCCGGCAGGCCGGGCAGGCATCAAGCGCTACGGGAACATTCTGAATGTCAACGGAGTCGAAATTACAGGCGACCGCGCATTCGACATCTACGATTCGATCCTAACCCACAACAAGGAAATCTCGATCACGGTGACCTACTCGGGCGACACATCTACCTACGAGCTGACCAAGGAAGACGTCTATGCCCCGACCGTATTTGTCGACACGCTGAACGGAATCGAAATCATTACCATTACCGGATTCAAGCTGAACACCGTCGACAAGGAAAACGGCACGCTGGGCGAACTCACGACTTATCTGGAATCAACCAGGAACTCGAAGGCTCCCCGACTCATTGACTTGCGAGGAAATCCGGGCGGCCATGTAAACCATTGCACCGCAATGGCAGACTTGTTCATGGAGAAGGGAAATATTTCAACCCGCTCCTGGCGAAGCTTTGCAGGCGACGGGAGTCCCCTTTACAACAAGGTGACAGTGGTTGCCAAGCCCGGCGATGCCGGCGAGAAAAAGAACTTCGTGGCTCTCGTGAATGGCGGAAGCGCAAGCTGCGCCGAAATCTTTGCGGTCGCCCTCCAGGAAGGCGCAAATATTCCTATCGCAGGGACGGTCTCCTACGGAAAGGGAATCGGCCAAAGCACCTGGAAGACAATGGCCGGAGGCCTTTCGCTCATCACGAATTTGGAGTTCCTGACTCCCAAAGGAAATTCCTACCACAAAAAGGGAATCATTCCCGACTACCCTTGTTCCGAAGCATCGCTGCAATGCGGCTTCGACGCGCTCGAAAGCATATTCGGCAAAAAAGGCACAAAGAAGCAAGCCTTTAAAAAAAGCGCCACAGGTTCCGATGTTAGCGAACCACAGATTTTACGCCGTTACAAAGACTTGGGCGGCGCAATTATAGAAGGAGATGAATAATGAAACTGATAAAGACACTCGCCATTTTTGGCGCCATAGCATTTTTATTTTCGGCGTGTACGCAATCCGCAAGCAGCTCGGCGGACGAACGTGACATTATGGCAGACTTGTTTCCTGAAATGAGAGACATCAATAATGAATACGAAGCCGAACTTTATTTCAATTATGAAATGCTCGACCTGTTCTACATTTACGCCCACATGCGCAACGAGCTGGCTGACGACTATAAGGTTTACCTGAACAAGGGCACAAGCCAAGACAGCCGCACCAAGGGTTATTGCTCTGTCGATTATTACGACGTGTGCTACATGTACAACCAGATGGCAGATCCATTCACCCGCTACTTCGACCCCCTTGTCGCAGACCAGATTTATTCCAGCATTCTGGAATCCGAATCTATCGTAGGTATCGGAGCGGAAGTCGAAGAACAGCTAGATTCTACATCCCGCTATTTGCTCATAACGGATGTTTATTCGGGTTCTCCGGCAGAAAAAGCCGGCTTGAAGGCCGGAGACATTGTAGTCCAGGTGGACGGGCTAAACATTACCTCGGCAATCAATTTCGAAAACATGTGCACCGGCAACAAGGGTGACACAATCAACATCGTCGTCACCCGCAATTCGGAACCACTCAGCGTAAAAGTCTCTGTTGACGAATACAACGAACCCTCCGTCAAGCTCACTTACCAGGATTCCATTCCGGTAATCCAGATTAAGGAATTTGTCGTGACCTCAATCAGCGACAGCGGTTCCTATGGAGAATTCGTGACGGCCCTCAAAAAGACCGAAGGCGCCACCTCCACGATTATCGACTTGCGCGGAAACCCCGGTGGCGAAACCGAGCAGTGCGCCAACATGGCCGCAGAACTGCTTTCTGCAGGCGACACCGTCGTAATCGATATCGAAGCCACCATCGATTCTATTTCCAATGGTCGAGGCATGAATTATTTCCAGATATTCGACACCCTTACCGTTACCGCAGAACACGACGGCATTGGCAAGAACCGCTACTATGTCTTTATGGCCGACACAGGCTCGGCAAGCTGCGCCGAAACCATGCTCTCGGCTCTGACGGCAAACCGCAAAGTTCCAGTCGTGGGCATGCTGACCTACGGAAAGGGAATCGGACAGCTCGTGATTCAGACTGACGTCGGAAAAGGCCTCGCCCTGGTAACGGCCCTGCAAGGTTTCGACAAGAACTGGGAAAGCTACCATGACTTGGGAATTGTTCCGGACTTTGAAATTGACGATCCGGACGCACAGATGGCTAAGGCCGTGGAACTCGCCAAAGAAGCTCAGTTTGTCCGCTCTGCCGGCTACGGCTCCCAGAAGCTCAACCACTTCTCTAAAGAACACGAGCACGAAGCCTCTGGCAGAATTCCGACCGCCAAAGACCTGAAGCTGAGATATAAAATCGCGAAATAATTACAAGTTACGCATACGCACCATCACGTCGGTGGTGTCGTTTGCTTTTACGGCAGGGGCGGCGAGAGTCGCCTCAATTTGTTTGCGGATTTCGGCCACCTGTTCCTTGAGGCGAGCAAGCCGCTGCCCTTCGAGCTTGGGGGCGGCAATCATGGTCTTGGAGGCCGGATTGATCCATTTGCCCTTTTCGTTCTTGAAACCTAGATGCAGGTGCGGGCCGGTGCTTCGGCCTGTGGAGCCCACGCGGCCGATGCACTGGCGCGCAGCCACCTTGGAGCCTACCTTGACGCCGCGGACCGAGAGGTGCATGTACCAACTTTCGGAACGGTCGCGGTGGCGAATGGCAATCTTGTTGCCACTGAAGGGATCAAAGCCCGAAACCGTCACAACACCTTCGGCGACGGCGTAAACCGGCGTGCCCGTGGGGCTACCGTAGTCAATACCCGCATGCATTTTGCGCTGGCCCGTAATGGGGTGAATGCGACTACCGAAGGGGCTTGTAACATGCAGGCGGTCCAGCGGGTAACGCAGGCCATCAAACACGAGCGCCTCGCCCTTTTCGGTATAGTGGGCATTAAAGGAACTTTTCGGGTCCGGGTCTTCGTAACGGAAGGCCTCGTGATGGCCCACGATACGGCCGTCAAATTCGGCATAAACGACCCGGCCGTCAATCCAGATAGAATCCTGGTAGAAGGTCTCTTCGAGCAGAATGCGGAACTTGTCGCCGGCACGCGCCAAGGGGAAAGCCACCTTGCACTGGAGAACTCCACTCACGATACCTACCATACGGCCGGGAATGCCGACCTTGAAAAGCGTGCCGTTCAAGGTGCTGCCTTCGGTAAGGGCTCCCTCGAAAACAGACTGACGGCGGGTTACCGGCTTTTGAATCAGGCTATAGACGTAACCGTTTTCGGTACGGCTAAGCATATGGATGTTTGCCGGATTCGGGGCATAACGGAATCGCTGGACGCTACCCGAAGAATCGATGGCGGCGTAAAAGACTTGGCCCACGCGGAGCTTGGAAAGTTCGGCACTGTCCTGGAGGGCAAGCACAATCTTACCACGTTCGCGTTCGTTAATCTGCATGCGGACAAGCACCTGGAAAAGGCCATCGCCAGCTCGGACGGTATCGTTATGCACAATCCAGTTGCCTGGTTGCATTTGCACCTGCTCAATTTCATTCGTGAGGGAATCGATTTGCGCGCGTAGGCGATTGCCTTCATCCTTAAGACCTTGAATTTTCTTTTCTTCGTTACAGCCAAGTAGCGAAAATGCCATAAACGCAGACAACGCAATCGACAGAATAAATTTCACGAAAACCTCAGAATGATAATGAGCCAAATATAGAATAAGAAACGCGGAATTTGAATTATCCCAGAGGCCACTGTACAGACCGAAACAGGCTTTCTACCCTGTTTAGCCTGTACATTTCGCAAATTACACACAAATTAACAACACTTTTTGACCCATGGTACGGGCGACAGCTCTGTTTGTTAAGAAATAAGCCTGTACAATCCAAAATATATTGGCTCACATTGAACTTTTGTACAGGCCAAAAAGAGATTTATCCCTTTTTTAACCTGTACACGCATTATTTTTCACCCCGATTTGTCTTTACATATACAAAAAGGCCCGCGAGTATCGCGGGGACCTTTCGTAAATTACGGTGACAGAACCGATTACTTTGCAGCAGGTGCGGCAGCCGGGGCAGCAGCAGGTGCGGCGGCAGGAGCAGCCGGCTTTGCAGCTTCAGCAGGCTTAGCTTCAGCCTTCGGGGCTGCGGCAGCAGCAGGCTTGGCCTCGGCCTTCGGGGCTTCAGCGGCAGGCTTGGCGGCAGCAGCAGGCTTTGCTTCAGCCTTCGGGGAAGCGGCCTTAGCAGCAACCTTCTTTTCAGCCTTCGGAGCTTCGGCCTTCGGGGCTTCAGCAGCCGGAGCATCGGCAGCGTGAGTATCAATCAGTTCCATCTCGAAAACGAGGAGGCTGTTACCCGGAATCTGCGGGCCACGGCCACGCGGACCGTATGCGAGGTCGCTCGGGATCCAAGCGGTGACCTTACCACCCACCTTCATGAGCTTGAGCATTTCGGTCCAGCCCGGAATTACGGCGCCGATCGGGAATTCAAGCGGTTCGCCACGGTCGATGGAACTGTCGAACTTGGTTCCGTCGAGGAGCGTACCGGTGTAATGAACCTTAACGATGTCGCCATCAGCCGGAGTTGCGCCCGTACCTTCGGTAATCACCTTATACTGGAGGCCAGATTCGGTGATCACGACGCCTTCGGCAGTCTTGTTCTTGGCGAGGAATGCTTCGCCGGCAGCCTTGTTGGCTTCGGCAGCGAGGCTATCCTTCTTGTTCTTTTCTGCCTGACGGGCCTGGGAAAGGTCGGTGAGAGTCTGGAAGATGATGGAATCGTTCATCAAGAAATGAGCGGAGTCTTCGTTGTAGCGTTCCTTGAAAGCCTGGATAAAGAGATCGAGGTCGAGGTCGATAGAATCGCGGGTTACCAACTGGAAACGAGCCTGGTTACCGAAATGGGCACCGAGAGCGTAGCTATACTTATCCTTATCGGTCACCAAAGCAGTCTTGGTCTTGGGACCCTGGCAAAGTTGATCACAGCCAGTCAGAGCAAATGCGAGAGCACCCGCAGCAATAATGAGTTTTTTGTTCATTTTATCCTCTTTTATGTTTGACAAATGAAAAATAACAAAATCTTACGTCAAAAGACCATATGTAACCCATTTTTACCAAAAGAAATTGGTATATTGCGTTTCGTTAACAAAAGAAGGATCATTAGTATATGTGCGGAATTGTCGGATATATCGGCCAGAACGAAGCTCTACCTATCTTGGTTGGCGGTCTTAAAAAGTTGGAGTACCGCGGCTATGATAGCTCGGGCGTTGCCCTGATTGAAGACGGAAATATTGAAACGGTCCGTGCTTCCGGCAAGATTGCAGCCCTCGAAGACAAGCTCAAGACAAAGCCTCTCCACGGCCATGTCGGCATTGCCCACACCCGTTGGGCCACCCATGGTGCTCCGACCGAACAGAACGCTCACCCCCACCAGAGCTTCGACGGCAAGATTTCGATTGTGCACAACGGCATTATCGAAAACTACGCCATTCTTAAGAAGAAACTCCAGGCCGAAGGCATCGAATTCAAGTCCGAAACCGACACCGAAGTCGTCGCCCACCTGATTGCCCGCTACTACAAGGGCAACCTCAAGGAAGCCGTCCTCAAGGCCATTTCCAAGATCGAAGGAACTTTTGGCCTTGCCGTCATTTGCAAGGACGAACCCGACACCATGATTGGTGCCCGCCGCGGATCTCCGCTTATTTTGGGTATCGGCCAGAACGAATTCTACTTGGCCTCTGACGTTTCCGCTATCATCATGCACACGCAGAAGGTCGTTTATCTCGACGACAATGACATCGTCGAAATCAAGGAAGACGGTTACAACCTGTTGAATACGAACAGCCAGCCGGTGCAGCACGAAGTGCAAGACGTGGAATTCGATGCCGACGCCATTGCGAAGGGCGGCTTTGCGCACTTTATGCTCAAGGAAATTTTCGAGCAGCCTGAAGTGCTCCGCAACACCATGCGCGGCCGCCTGCTGTACGCCGAAGGCAACGCCAAGCTCGCAGGTCTCGACACCAACATCAAGGAGCTGAGGAACATCAACCGTATCATTATTACCGCCTGCGGCACCAGCTACTACGCCGGTATGGTCGGCGAATACATGATCGAAGACCTGGCCGGCGTCCCGGTCGAAGTGGAATACGCCTCGGAATTCCGCTACCGTAACCCGATTATCAAGCCGGGCACGCTCGTGCTTGCCATTAGTCAGTCCGGCGAAACCGCCGATACGCTCGCCGCCCTTAAAGAAGCCCAACAGAAGGGTGCCACCGCTCTTGCCATCTGTAACGGCGTGGGTTCAACCATCGCCCGCACAAGCGACGGCGGCGTTTACCTGCATGCAGGCCCCGAAATCGGTGTAGCCAGCACCAAGGCGTTCACCAGCCAGGTGACCGTGCTTGCGATGATTGCCCTTTTGCTTGGCCGCCAGCGCAGGCTTTCCTTTGAAGCAGGTTCCGACATCGTGAAGGCTATGCAGGAACTCCCGGAACTGGTGGAACAGACCCTCAAGCTTTCGGACCAGATTGCAGGTATCGCCAACAAGTACGTGAAGGCAAACAACTTCTTGTACCTGGGTCGTCACTTCAACTACCCGGTGGCCATGGAAGGCGCTCTCAAGCTCAAGGAAATCAGCTACATTCACGCCGAAGGCTACCCGGCCGCTGAAATGAAGCATGGGCCCATTGCTTTGATTGACGAAAACATGCCGGTCGTGGTGATTGCCCCGAAGGACGCCCTGTTCGACAAGGTGATCAGCAACGTGCGCGAAATCAAGGCCCGCGGAGGCAAGGTGATTGCCATCTCGACCGCAGATTGCCACCCGCTCGACGAAATCGCAGACCACCTGATTACAGTCCCGAAGACTATCCCGATGCTCATGCCAATCGTGACATGCGTGCCGCTCCAGCTACTCGCCTACCACATCGCCGTGCTCCGCGGAAACGACGTGGACCAGCCGCGCAACTTAGCGAAGAGCGTGACCGTGGAATAAGCCCCACTGGTTATTGGAATAATCGCGGCTACGCCGCAAGGTTATAAGCAAGCCTCCCTAACGGGAGGCTATTTTGTTAAATCTTAAACTGCAATATTTCTTCGGCAGTCAATTCCTCAATTTTCTTGCCGACACGCTCAGCATATTCACCAAGCTTAAAAATATTCAACTTACTTTTCGGAGTGGGCTTGTACGGATCCGGCGTCGCCATATATTCTTCCATGGAGTCCGCCAGAATTACCGCAGGCTTTCTAATTCCATTCATAGGTATAGACCTCCAAAAGTTTTTGCGCAGCGCCCTTGTCAAGCATGAAATGAAACGGATGCAACACACCTAAAAAGGATGCTCCAACAACTTTAATATAGTGATTTAGCAGATCCTTGTTAAGGGCAAATCCATAAACATACCCTTTATAACTCCATAACATTGAGCGGTCTGCTGCAATTGCAAAAAGATGACCGCCAACCC
Organism: Fibrobacter sp. UWOV1; assembly: GCF_900142495.1. Classification (NCBI taxonomy): domain Bacteria; kingdom Pseudomonadati; phylum Fibrobacterota; class Fibrobacteria; order Fibrobacterales; family Fibrobacteraceae; genus Fibrobacter; species Fibrobacter sp. UWOV1. The sequence continues at coordinate 828,483 of NZ_FRBA01000001.1, forward strand.
CACTAAATTTCTGTTTTCCAAACAAGTGTTTATTATTGTGTGGAGCAGTGCAAGCCCAATGCAAATACGCCGCTTGAGCATTTTCATCATTCTTTACACCAACTAACCCTTGGATTTCATTATTTTCCTTCAAGGCAAGTGCATACACCTCGACATCATTGGGAACATCAATCCAATTGATTCCCCATCCGTCCTTTTCCTTGAACTTTCTCAAAAACGAGCGGCTTTCAATCTTGAATACCACCGTTTCCTTGATTTCTCCGGTTTCGACATCCTTGAGGCAAGGGACTATTTCGTCCAACCAAATGTCAACACAACCGCTTACCAGCGAGCTCTTCATCTTTTACTCCAATCCGCCTACAAGCTAAAAAAGGCGGGGCTTTAATTATTTTGCTTCGTGCGCAAAAATCAGTTTACTACACACTCGTGCACTAAATATAAATTGCTGAAATCGGATTGTCAAGAGGTTTGAAAAAAAAATTCGGTTGATTACTTTATTATATTTCGCAAAAAAGTTTGGTGGGATTTTACAACTGGAGGTCTTCTGTGAAGATTTTTAACGTATTGCGCAAGCGCATAACAGCATCAGCTCAGCCATGTCAGTCTGCAAGCAGCCTGCCGCGGCATTCGCTTCGCATGTTATTGGCTCTGTCCATTCTCCTAGCCCTGCTTGCAGCATGTGGCGATGAATCCTCTTCTTCTGTTTCGCCGGAACCGGGCGACGATTCTTCGTCTTCTGTCATCCCCGCCTCGAGCGGGGATCTCCAATCCTCGTCTTCTCAAAAGAGTTCCGATAAGGAAAAATCTTCTTCTAGTGAGAAGAACGCGAAGGAATCTAGTTCTTCAGCTGCAACCGTGAAAAATTCTTCTAGTTCTGCTGGCGACAACAAGAGCAGTTCTTCTGTCAAAAAAGAAGATTCCTGCAGTAGCGTGGAGATTGCCTCTTCCTCTTCCAGCATAAAGGTAGACGGTTCTTCGGCAAGCGTAAAGCCGGAGTCGAGCAGTACGGCAACCTCTTCTGCGGCAGTCGCTTCGAGCAGCAGCGTTGCTGAGCTGTCGAGTAGTAGTTCTTACGATAGAACCGATGCGTTTAAGGGAACGCTTTGGCGTAAAGGTGAGTACAAAACATTTGTTGATGCCCGCGACAACCGTGAATATTATTACATAGAAATAGCAGGTGAAGATACAGCCGGTAAGGCTGCCACAATCAAGGTGATGGCCGAAAACCTGAATGTCGGTGAAAAAGTATATGGCTTTGAAGATCAAGAAGATGATACGAAAATAGAGCGCTACTGTTATGATGATGACACCACCAACTGCAACAAGTATGGTGGCCTTTACCAGTGGGCAGAAATGATGCAGTTGCCGAGCCGTTGCAATACGGAGAGTTGTGCTGATTCGATTAAGCCGAACCACCAGGGAATTTGCCCCGATGGCTGGCGCTTGCTGACTTACAATGATCTCTATATCGTCATTCACTCAAATAACAATGAGGATGGGGTAAAGGGAATCCGTGCTGGTCGCTTTGGCGGTAGCGATGATAGTGGCTATAGCCTTGTTAGCACGGGGTATCTTTGGGATCATTCGTTTACGAACGTAGAAAATGGTACATATTGGCATTATCCTGTAGAAAGCGAACAATATAATGGAATTGCTTCTAAGGTAAGTTCGCAATGGAGAACTGCAACTGGAAATTCTTATGATGATTCGTATAAGACTCAGGGCTTTTCCGTCCGTTGTGTAATGGTTGAATAACCATCACTTTCAAACTGTAAAATTTTAAACAAAAAATCAAAAAAAATCGGCATTCCGTACGGAATGCCATTGAGGGTTATTATGTCTAAGAAGAACATTAAGAATAATAAGAAAAATTCCAACCGCAAGAACTACAAAATCGAATCTCTTGAGCCGCGCCTGATGATGGACACCTAAAGAAAGCGACGGCGAATGACTGGCCGCTAAGCGGACAGTAAAGGCCGAAGACTGTAATTTCCGTGAGCAATAAATGCTTGGTATTAACCAAGCATATTTGCGAGAGTGAGGCGTAAGACGAACAGTCTTTGGGCTCGTGCGGAGCAGGCTGAGCCGGAGCGTTTTTTTTTCGGACATGAAAAGCTGATGCCGATTTCCATCGGCATGACGCGGGCGGGGAAAGGAGATGCCGCATCAAGTGCGGCAAGACAACCGGAAATGAATGCCCTAAGGCGGAAGAAAATGTGTCGTTGAGCGAACATTAGAGGCCGAAGGCCGAGGCCATGTGAGCTTAAAGCCCCATGCGTTAAGCTGGGACTGTAGCGAGAGTGAGACGCAAGTCGAACGGTCGTGTAAGAGTGAGACGAGCCCATTTCTGGAGCTGTGGGCATTTTTGAAGCTGGGGGGGTTAGGGGGTGGAGAGCAACGTAGTGCGAACCAGGGGGATACGGCCCCCTTCTTGCAATAAACATGCCCATTCTTCCCGTAAATAATGTATATTGTAAATGGAGCATCAAATGAACTTGCCGATAAACATAATACACCAGATAGAGACCTTTGCCAAGGAATGTTTCCTTGAGCGCGTTATTCTATTTGGTTCTAGGGCACGAGGTACAAACCGCGAACGCAGTGATATTGACCTCGCGGTGTCCGGCGGCAATCTGGCCCGTTTTGAGGAACTGCTTGAAGAAAAAGCAGACACCTTGCTTTCGTTCGATGTAATTAACATGGACGGAGTTGCTTCAAGAAAATTGAAAGACAACATCCAGCGCGAGGGAGTCCTGCTTTATGCAAAAGTTTGACAACTTTGTTGCATGTTTTGACGTGCTGAAAAACTCCAATCGCGATATGGCAAAAAGCGATGAAATTTATCGTACTGGTGTTATCGGACAATTTAGTCTCGCTTTTGAGTTGTCATGGAAAACTTTACAAGAAGTTATGCGAGCCCACGCCATTAACGAAGCCGAGAACGGTTCTCCGCGCGAAATCCTCAAGGCTGGTTTCAAGTATAATTTCATTGATGATGAGCAAACCTGGTTGCAGATGTTAAAAGACCGAAACTCCGCAACACATGTCTATGACGAAGAAGCGTTTGAGGCTGTGCTAAATCGAGTTTACGACAGCTACATCAACGCTTTCGAACACTTCTCCGAAAAGATGCTCGTCAAAATTGAAGAATTGAAAGATTAAATCGCCGAGTGGAATTCGCCTTCGCGCTCTGAAAACGCGTTCAGGCCGAATGATTTTAACTACATTTACCGTAAATGACCGAAGTCGAAGAACAGGAAGAATACGAAGTACGCATTGGGGCGTTTAACGGCCCGATGGACTTGCTCGTGTATCTTGTCCAGAAGAAGGAAGTTCCTCTGGAGCAGATTTCGATTGCCGAAATTGCGGACCAGTTCTTAAAGTGGGTGAACGAGTACGAGGGCACCGACCTTTCGAAGGCGGGTGATTTCTTGTACATGGCGAGCCGCTTGATGGCTTTAAAGGTGCAGGAACTTTTGCCGGCCGAGCAGCGTGACCCCGAGATGGAAGCGGAATACAACGAAGACCGCGAACAGCTCATGAAGGAAATGCTGGAATACCAGCGCTTTAAGCAAGTCGCGAGCGGCCTCCAGGAAATGGAAAGCGAAAACTTCGGTACGTATTCCCGCGGACGCCTCGAAAAAACGCAGAGCGACGAAGAGACTTTGGCCGACGCGAACATCTGGCAGCTTTTCCGCGCTTACCAGAAGAGCCTGAAGACCAAGATTTCGGAAACGATTCACCACATCGAACTCGACTACGTGACCATTCAGGACCGTCAGCAGGCAATCAACAATTATCTTGCGGTGAATGGCCGCGCCCTGTTCGAAGACTTGCTCGACAACGATTCACACCCGATTGTGGCGGCGGTGACCTTCATGGCCATGCTCGAGATGATTAAGACGGATGAAATCGTGTTCCGCCAGAGCGAACTGTTCGGCCCAATTTGGATTTACCGCAAGAAGAATAACGCCGACTACGCCGAAGAAATGGCGCACGAGACCGTGTTCTTCAGCAAGGATCCGGAAGTGAAGCCGGGCCTTGTAGAAGCGATTCGCAACCAGGCGATTGCACGCTCCAAGGAACAGACCGTGGGCGACTTGGCCGCGGTGATGCGCGAAGCCGTGCTGTGGACGGAACGCGGACGGAACGTGAGCGAAGACGATTTGAACGCCATGCTCGAAGGTCGCGAAGACTTGAGCGAAGTGCAGGAAAACCCGTTCGCCGAGATGATGAAGGAAGACGAGGCGACGGAAAATGCCGCGCCTACAGAAGGTGCGCAGGCTCCGACTGAAGGGACTCAGGCCCCGGCGGAAGGAACCGTGCCGGTTATTGAATCTGCGCCCGAAACAAGCGCGCCGACAACTAAAACGGTTGCGGAAGAAACAAGCGCACCGGTCGTTGAAGAAACGCCGGTGGAAGAGATTGCTTCGCCAGAGGCTCGCGATGACGTGAGCGAAGAACCTGTCGACGCCTCGATCGAGCCTGCAGAAGAAATCTCCTCTGAAGAGCCGCAGCCCGCTGACAACATGACGGACGAAGAATTCGAAGCGTTCATGAAAAAAGCCCAGGCGTTCTATGACTCCCAGGCTAATGAAAATTCTGATTCAGACGACGATGACGATTTCCCGTCTATAGAGGTTCATACTAATGACTAGGAGATCCCGGGTCAAGCCCGGGATGACAATAGAAGACTAGTCTCGCCGACCGCCAATGAGACCGGCGCGGTAAGCCCAATAAAGCAACTGCATAATGGAACCGATGGCGGCTGCCACATAGGTAAGCCCTGCGGCAAACAGCACTCCCGAAACCGTATTGTATTCACGGCCTTGCGCCACGATGTCGAGGCGAGCAAGCACCTTTTTGGCGCGGGAAGAAGCGTCGAATTCTACCGGCACAGTCACCAGCGTAAAGAGTGTCGCGATACCGAACAGCAGCACACCCGCCACGGCGAGCGAATAGCCGAGCGCACGGCCCGCACTCATCAGGATGATGCCGAGAATCACAAGCCACGGACCGAGATTCGAGCCGAGGTTTGCGGCAGGCACAATGAACGAACGCAGCCACAGCGGGAAATACCCCTGCGCATGCTGAATGGCGTGGCCCACTTCGTGAGCGGCTACACCTGCGGCAGACGCATTGCGACCGTTATAAACTTCAGGTGACAAGTTCAGAGTCTTGTTCAGCGGATTGTAATGGTCCGACAAGAATCCGTGATGCTGCAGCACCTTCACGTCGGTAATGCCTGCATCCATGAGGATTGCCTTCGCCACATCGGCACCGGTAAGGCCGCTCGAAATGCCGACCTTCTGGCCAGCGTTAAAACGGGACTTGACCATCCAGGAAACGCTACCAGACAAAGCGAGCGTCACCAGGAGAATCATCATGTATAAAGGATCGAACATCATAGGCGCCTCCGGTGCGGTGTTTAGTAAACAGGGTTTATTTTTCCTGTTATAATATACAAAAGTAGACGGTAGGAAGTAGGAAGCGGTTATGTCTATTCCGAAATCAGAACTCCGAATTAATTACATGTCCCCAGTCTGCAGCTTGCTACCATCGCGGAGGTTGGTAAGCACGAGCCCGAGCAACAGGTAAAACACCGCCTGCATAGCGAGCGGCAGCAACAGCGATGCAGCATCATAAATGTCGGCGCCGCGCTGCTCAATGGCAAGCCATGCCGGAATAGCAAACGTCGAGGGCAACAAGCAAGAGAAACCCTTCATCCACGTCGGAATCAGTTCGGTGGGCCAGCTAAAGTTCGAAAGGAACAGAATCGGAATGCTCATGTACAGGAACAGCTGCATGCTCGTTTCGCGGCGCAAGAACACCTGCGAAAGCACCATCCCGAAGTTGATAACCGAGAACAGGAACACGATTGCAAAAGCCACCATCGGCAAAATTTCACCACGGCGCGGAAAATCGAACACGTTGTACACTACAAAGTGGTAGAACAGGATAAAGCTGCAGTAATGCAAGAAGTACGCGAGCGAACGGCCAAAGTAACGGTAAGGCATCAGTTCGTTTTCGACGGAGCTGTCGCGTTGCAACTTGCGGAACTTGCGGTGAGCACGAGCTCCGCCCAGAATGCAAATGCCAATCACCAGCGTCTGCTGCAAAATCAGCACCAACACGCTCGGCACCACATAGTTCGAATAGCTACCCGTGTTGTTGTACATGGTCTGCACGCTGATGGGAATCGGGTCGCGCATAGCAATCGCCTTGGCTGCAGGAACCTTTTTACCTAAAGCAATCCGCTTGACTTTGGTAGTTGCCCCAACAGTCAATGCGCATGTAGTAAACGCCGTTCCGATGTTGCCGTGGAGCATCACGTAGGCGCCGTGCGTGAACACGTTCACGTTCGTCTTGCCACCGTTACGGAGCGTCTTTTCCATGTCTTTGGGAATTACCATGAACCCGTAGATTTTTTCTTCGGCCATGGCCTGTTCCGCTTCGCGGATATCCGAAAACACATAGCGCACATCAATCTGCTGGGCTGCGGCAGACATCTGCGTGAGTTCGCGCGACATGACCGTATGGTCAAGATCCACCACCGCCACAGGTACATCTGTAGCCGTCTGTTTCATGTAAGGCGTCGGGTAATAGAATGCGTAAAGCACGCCCGCCACCACCAGCAACAGCACCGCCGCAGGGTCGGTGTAAAAAAGCTTCCATTCGGCAAAAGCCACCTTGAAAAGTCGCTTAAAGAGGTCAATCATTTTTGCCTCCTTTATGCAATTTTCTTTTGGCAATTTCAGATGCGACCGCCTTGCGAATACTCAAATCCGAATAGACGGCGCCGGCAATATTTTTCAGTTTATCCTTCAGGTGCAACTTTTCGCGAGCTTCCCAATCCGCCTCTTTTTCTTCGGCGACTTTCCAACGCAAGAACAACAATTTTGAGGCGAGTAGGTGCCAGAACAACGCCATGAACAAAAGTACCACGATCGATTCCCAGGCATGCGCCTTGCCGACCGAGCCCAAGAGCATGGTAGACTGCACCTTTAAAACATGCGTGAGCGGAAGCAGGAAAGCAAAACCGCGCACCACCAAGGGCATCGCCATCACGGGGAATGTCTGACCCGCAAAGGCAAATGCGGGGCCGGCGATAACGCCCGCCACGCTCGAAGACATACGCATGTTGCCTGTAATGCCCACAAAGGCGGCCCCCGCTCCAGAGCAAGCGAGAAACATCGCCAGCTGCCCTGCAGACACCACCACGAATTCATCGAACGTCATCGGGGTAAGCGCACGGCGAGCATACGCATACACCGCCACCATCGAAATCCACTGGATTAAAACGAGCGGTAGCACCGTCGCGGCACCAAGCACCACGCGCGAGCCGCCCGCCGCCTGTAAGAATTCGCGGACGCGGTGATCGCGGAACGGAAAACTGAACAGGTACACCGCCGCCAAAATTCCTGCCAAATGGAAAAGCGCCGTCACAAGCCCGAGCCCTAAAAAGCCCTGGTAGTTACCGCTATTATTGCTCACGGACTTGAGTTCCACATGAATCGGGTCATCCATCTGCTTGGTAAACAAGTCGGCGCCAATCGCCGAAATCACCGAGCGGATTTCCTTGACAGCAAACGTATTCGTAAGATAATTCTGGCCGCTGGAATACACCGGAATCACGGGCGTTTCAAGCCGGAGCGCGCGGCGTTCCATGTCGTACGGGAGCACGATAAACGCCTGCAAGTCACCGCGAATCACCGCATGTTCGCATTCGCTACGGTCGTGGCATTCCACCGCGACTTCGAGCACGGGGTCTGCACGCAATGCCATTTCGACTTTATCGGCCAGCTGCGAACGGTCTTGCTTTAAAAGGCCAATCGGCACATGCTGAATGATTTCGGCCGAAAAGAAATTCACCATAAAGACCGATGTCATCACCGGCAAAATCAGGAGCACCAGCCACAACACGATATTGTGACTGATATAGATTTTGCGAATCGCTCTAAAGAAATCGATAAACAAGGCGCACGACCTTACTGAACCTGTTCCATCGGGAAAAGCACGCTCATGCCGGGGCGCAGGTTTTCAATCTTGGTTTTCGGGCGCAGGCGCACTTCGAAACTCTTGAGGTCAAAGCCGCCGCTTTCCTTGGAGCTGCGCCAGGTGGCGTAATCGCCTACAGACGCAATGTAGCTGACTTCCATTTCAACATTCTTGTCGAGCGCCGGAATGAACATGCTGAAAGTCTTGCCCTTGGACACATTCTTGAGCAAGTCTTCGCGCAAGTGGAATACCGCCCAGGAATCGTCGAGGTCGGTAATGGCAACCACCGGCATGCCGGAGCCCACGACTTCGCCCTCTTCGACCAGCTTCACGGAGACTTCGCCTGAGATGGGGGCTCGGATTTTCGTTTCTTCGAGGTAGGCGTCGACCTCGGCGTTGGCGCCCTTCGCCTGCATCACGAGTGCGTTTGCGGCAGCCTTGTCTTCGCTGCGGGCGCCGGCGAGAGCCTGTTCGTACTGGGCCTTGGCTGCGTCGGCAGCAGACTGAGAGGCTTTCATCTGGGTTTCAGCTTCGTCGCGCTTCTGGAGCGGCAGCACGCCTTCGTTATAAAGCTTTTGCACACGGTCGTAAGTGTTCTTCGCGAGGTTCGCGGCATCCTGCGCGCGCGAGGCCATCGCCTTGAGGGCCGTAATGTCTTCGGAGCGGGCGCCGTTTTTAGCCTTGTTTGCCTGGGCGCGAGCAGCACCTAAAGCACCTTGGGCCTGCATCTTTTTCGCCTCGATTTCGGGGCTGCTGATAATTGCCACGATGGCATTCTTTTCGACCATGTCACCTTCGCGGAAGAACAGCTGTTCCACGCGACCAGGCACTTTACCCGCCACAAGCACGCGGCGAGCTTCCATCTGGCCCTGCAAATAGGCATCGCGGGGTTCTGTTGCAAACTTCTGCAACGTGATAATTCCAAGAACGATCAAGGCAATCAACGCCAAGACGACCAAAGTTTTTCCAATCACTTTCAAGACGTTCATTCTTTTCTCCATTTCTAAAATCAGTTTGCGGGAGCAGCCGTTGTATCAACCGGCGCAGGCGCTGCAGAATCAGCGGGTACCGGCTCAGCAACCTTCGCCGAATCGGCAACCTGTGCCGCAGCGGGAACAGCAACAGGTTCGGCGGGCTTCGGTTCTTCGGGCTTCGACACCTCAGCCGTTTTTTCTTCCACAGGCTTTACGTTCTTGAGCATTTCACCTGCATTCACCACTTCTCCACTTGCTTCCAAAAGTCCAAGCCAGGCGACCACCGCATCGTAATGCGCCTTCAAGTCAGCCACCTGCAAGCGCGAAAGCGCAAGTTCTGCATCCACTACATCCAAGCCCGTGGCAAGGCCCGCTTCGTAAGCCAAAGTCTGGCTGCGGTGCGCTTCTTCAGCAAGTTCACGAGTCTTCTTCAGGCTTTCCAAGCGGCTCTTGGCATGCTCCATTTCACGCCAGCGCTTTTCCACGAGGAGTCCGATGTTGTCCATGGTCTGCTCTTCCATGCTCGAAAGCGAACGATCGAGAGCCTTCGCGTTGCTCACCTTGGAGCGAGTCTCGCCGCCCTTGAACAAGTCCCACTGCATCTTGGCACCCACCGCCCAATCGGGCTCCAGGAGCGTGAGATCGCGGGTATAAAGTTCCTTGTAGGCAAAGAGTGCTACCGTCGGGAAATAATCGGCGCGGGCAGCACTCACCGCATCTTGGCTACGCTTGCGTTCGGTGCGCAACTGGCGCAGGCCCGGATGTCTATCCATCGCAAGCTGCTTGAATTCTTCCATGGCCAAGGTCTGCTCCGGAGCAAGCACCGGAGTGATAGCCGTAATGTTCGTGTCCGTATGCAACAGACTTGCAAGAGCCAAGCGAGCAAGAGTTTGGTCGCGGTAAGAATCTTCAAGCGCGTTTTCAGCCTCAGCTAAAGCCACTTCGGCGCGCAGGCGTTCCGCCTTGCTAATCTGGCCACCTTCTTCCAGTTTCTTGGAGCGGGCCAAGTGTTCTTCCAAGTTCTTCTTGGTGCTTTCGCGAAGCACCGTCAATTCTTCGGCCAGGCGAAGCGTAAAGTACTTGGTAGCCACATCCATGAGGATTGTGTTTTGCGCCATGTCAAAGGCCGCCTTCTTGGCATTCACGTTTTCTTTGGCGGCATCGTAGGCGGAATAAATCTTGAGGCCCGTAAAAATCGGCCAAATAGCAGTCAAGCGCGCATTAAAGAACACGTCGTCCTGCACCTTCATGCGGAAATCGGCATCGTCGATTTTCGCTTTTGCAGCATCAAGCTGTTGCTTGCTGTCAGCCGCATACTTGTCTGCCGTCTGTTGAGCGATTTCTTGTGCAGAACCACCCACCTTGTCCAAGGCAAAGGCATTCGCCTCGGCTTCGCTCAGACCTTGCGCCCTTGCACCGGCATATGCCTGCTCGTAACCGGCCTGGGCCTTGTTATAGGCATCGATATAAGCTTTGGAATACACCCCTGCAGGGCCAACCGTCGCAAGACCGTCTGCAAGTCCACTTAGCCCCTGTTGGATTTGACCCAAATCAATATAGATCGGGTCGTTTATCTTTGTCACGCTGGCCGTCAGCGAAAGCTGGGGCATAAAACGGGAACGGGCCTCGGACTGACCACTTTCGGCCATTTCGACCTTGGCCTTTTCGGCCTTAATCTGCGAATTGTTCGCCTTTGCCATCGCAATGGCGTCCGATAGCGAAATGGGTGCTGCAAAAACGGCAGCACTCGCAGCAATACCCAAAAACAAACTCTTTTTCATACCTTAAAAGATATATATTTTTTACAAAAAAAGCCACCCTTTAAAGGTGGCTTCTACGCTATAATAGCAATTATATAACTTTACTTACCGGGAGTGGGTTCCGCGGCAATCCAGGCGGACGCTTCGTAGCCCATGGTGCTAAAGTCCTTACGTTGCAAACTGTAGCCGTGACCGTCCGCACGCTTGTAGTCAATGCCATTGCCGCTCCACTTATCGCTATAGAGCGTTGCATCGGACCAGTCATAGTACCACTGGTCATTAAGCGGGTTCGAAGCATCTTTCTGATAGAAGTAGGGTTTCTTGACCGCAATCGTTTCACCGCGGTTAGAAAGTTTACCGCTATAGAAGCTAATTAACACGCCTTCGTCAATTGAGAAACGCTTGCGTAGTTTATCCGCACCCAAAGCAGTCTGCAAGGAATCAGGGAACAGCACTACAATGCCACCCGCCGGAATCACGTCAGTTGAGGCAAATTCAAAGTTAATACCTTCGACCTTCCAACCTCTATTTCCGTTTGAAAGCTTTTCAAACGGCGTAATGGCGGTTTCAGACAAATTCTTGAGTTCCAGGAATTCAGCGTCGTTCGGGTCTTCTTCGTTCGGATGGTAGTGAATTTCGCTAATGACCAAGCCACCAATATAAAGCTTGGAGTTTGCAGCCCCCGGAGTCGCTTCGACAAGCGCCCCCTGAGCCGTAGAGCCATCACTCAAGTCCACCACACCGCTCGAAAGTTTACTAGACGGCAAGAGCAAACTGGATTCATCACCTTCGGTGGCGCCATACAGGTAATAAGAACCACCGATATCGCTAACGATCAGTTCCTTGGCGGCACCTTCGCTATCAACAAAGTCTGTCGCGGCATTCAAGACAAGGTAACCCTTTGCAGGAACGGTGCCGGCCTTAATGGAGAGCTTTTCCTTACGGATCTTGGATTCAAAAATCCAGCCGCTCACATCGACATCGGCGCTGCCCGCATTGTAAAGTTCTACCCAGGCATCGGTACCCGTACCAGACGGCATAATTTCGTTCAAACGAATGTTCGAAGTCGTGAGCCATTCATCGTTGCCCACACCAGGATTACCGTTCATAATCTTGCTTGCGCCCCAGGAGGTTGCCTGGGCAGCGTTCCCGCCCTTGTACACGAGCGTACGGCCCTTGCCGTTAGCAAGAGACGGCCAAGGCGGTTCCATGCTGTAAGAGCAGCTCACGTCGCCTTCACCCGTCAGCTTCACGTCAATCACGTCGCCTTCGTTCGAAAGCTTGGCCACAGCACCAGTCTTCGGATCATTATCCCACGGACCATAGAGACGGCCCTTGAATTCGGGATAAGTCTGCATGAACAAATCCTTGTCGTTGGTCACGACAATGTATTCGCCCTTCTTGAGTTCTTCATTCGGGAACGTAAAGGAAAGAGCACCATCCAAACGCATACCCGAAGCCAACATGCTGCTAATATCCGGACCACTCTGGATTGTCACTTCGACCCATTCCAATGCGGAACCATCGTCAGCATTATACATGATTTCGGTAATCGCCATCTGGGTGTACGAAGAATCAACCACTTCAGTAGCCGAAGATTTGGGAACGTCACCGTTAACGCTGCTCGAAGAACCCGTCGCAGGAGTATCGCCCGCAGACGAAGTCGGGGCAGGATTCGTACCACCTTCCGAAGACGAAGAAACGGTCGGATCAGCAGGATCCGGTTCCGTAGACGAGTCACTGGAACAAGAGGTGGCAAGAACCATTGCGGTCACTGCCGAACCAGCCAAAAGAATCTTTTTGATATCCATAGAGGTATCCTCGCAAAAACTTTCTTCTATTTTAATAATTTTCGCCAGCGCCTACGGCAAGCTTCGTCCAGTACGGAGTCTTAAAGCGACGCGGATTTTCGTATACACGTTTCCATTCTGCGGCGGCGTTGCCGAATTTGGAGAAGGCAGCGTGTTTTAAGTTCAAGAACTTGATCAAGTCGAACATCCAGTACGGCACCTGGGAGCAGGGGCACTTGAGTTCGAGCACGGCATCGCATGCCGGCTGGAAAAATCTCGGAAGACCCGTCGAATGCATGTAATGCGGATCGACCGTATAATCAAAACCGTTTTCTTCGCGGAAGCGCATGCCGGTATCGATCGTCACGCGGGAATATTCTTCGCGAAGTCCGAACCAGGCGCGGCGCTTGTACTGGGTCAAAAGGCGCGGGTGCGCATTGTAGAGTTCCGTCTTGTACAAGAAATCCTTGATGTACATGCGGTCCTTTTCGCCCTTGCACGGCCAATCTTCAGGTTTCATGTTCCAGACTTCGCCCGGGTTAATGCCCTTGATGGTTCCGCGGCTCTTGTAGCAAATGTTCTTGATCTTGCGCTTGCATTCAAAGTGGAACGTTCCGTCTTGAGCCGGGTGTTCACCATAGGTGCGAATGCGCATATTGAAGCGATCCAGCAACTGTTTCTTTTTCCAGCCGAGGAACGTCCAAGAAGGCGAATCCAAGTAGAGGTTCGTAATCCAGTAGAATCCGCCCGGCGTAATTTTAGAGTAATAGTCTTCTTCGCAGTACGGAGCAAGGAATGCGCCGATACGGTCCGCCCATTCCACGGGAATGTGGTACTTGAGTTCGAACCTTTCGAGAAGGCTAAATCCGCGGGCTTCGGCCATACTACTTGAGCCCCCCGACTAAATGGTTCTGCACGCCTTCCTTGGAAAGCTGGCCTGCATACTGCAACAGTTCAAGATAAAGGTCGTAAATGTCGGTTTCGAGCTTGGCTGCATTCAGTTCGCTTTCGACAGCGGATTCACGGGCGCGCAGCAACAGAAGCGGGTCAGATCCGGCGTCTTTCGCAAACTGCTCGAAGATGTTACCGGCCTTTACCTTGTCTGCGAAATCCTTCTGGACCTTCCACTGGGCAAGGAAACCGTTAATTTGTTCAACAAGACGATTCACCTTCACGCTCACGTCGCGGAACTTTTCCATATAATCGCCTTCGGCTTCAAGGTCTGCCACCTGGTTACGCAGATCGTCATCCTTGTTGCTGTCAAAGAACGGAAGCTTAATGCCAATGTTTGCAAAGAACTTGTCACGAGTGCGACGATTGTCCTTGTCATCCACAAGTCTCTGGATAGAATACGTGTTGTCAAAGCGAGCGGTTTCTTCGTTATAGGCTTTATCCTTCCACTTGGTACAATCGTCTTCGCTGTAATATTCGCTATTCGTATTGCACAAATCGTCGTAGCCCATATCCTTGTACTTTTTCATCAAAGACGGAATCTTGAGCGAATAGCCGATACCGATATGCGAAATGTAGTCGCGGCGGCTAGCTACATCTTGCTTGGCGCGAGCTTTTTCGGAATCCATCTTGCCCTTGGCCATGGCAACTTGCGGGAACTTGTCGCTTACTTCGATGCCGTCTTTCAACTGAGCTTCGATATCTTCCATAGGCGGAAGCCAAGAGGAATCCAGTTCAATGCTATCGAATTCAGGAATCCACACGCGGAGTTTTCTTTCGGAATTCTGGAGCGAGTTGGAATCGTTGATGAGAGCCGCGCGAATCGAAGCTTCTTTTTCAAGAGCGGACATCAAGTCTTGCGGGTTGAAGTTGGGAGAACCCGACTTGAGGTGCAGCACTTCGATACGGTCAGCGTTGATCTGGTAGAGTTCCTGATTAAGCGCGTTGATACGCTTGCGCATCAGGTAATGAATTCCGCGTTCGTAGCGGTCGTACAAAAGAACGGCGCGGTCTTCAGCCAAATTCGCATTCGCATAGGCCATCTGCGCTTCGTAATGCGCACGGTCAGCAGAACCTTCGCCAAAAGCCTTAGGAGTCATGCGAAGTTCAAAGTCATGTTGTGCAAAGCTGAAGCCATCGAGTTTGTAACGCAACTCAAGCTTGTCCCACAGTTTCGTGTTGCGAGAGGTCGCAATGTTTACACGTTTTTGAGAACCCTGATAACGGGCGTCATCATCAGCAGACTTGATGAGGGTTTCCCAAGTCAGCGGGGCGGCAAACAACGGTGCTGCAACAAACAGAGATACAAGAGCGGATTTTTTCATAAATCAAACTATTCGGAGATGGTCACCATTTCGCCCAAGAGGAACGAATTTTCGGCAGGAATCGTGATAATGACTTCGCGGCCGTGAATCGGCATTTCGGGCATCTTCCACATGCGCACGGGGAATTCCACAATGCGGCTGGAAAGGCCAACCACCTTGCCCTTCACCGGCTTGCCCGTTGCACCCAGCGACTTCACCTTGACGGTTTCGCCAATATCCATGCGCTGGTACATTCTTTCGTGGATGTAGCCACGAACCAGCGTCGGAGACTTGTGAGTGAGCGTAACGATCGGGGCGAAGCTAGACACCTTTTCGCCGTCATGAACGTTCACAGAGCCCACGACCCAGCTTTCCTTGGCAATCTGGGTCAACTCTTCTTGCTGCTTCTTGAGTTCTTCGAGTTCCTTCTGCAGGTTTTCGACTTCGCTCTTGCCAGCATCCTTCTGCAAACGGTTGCTGCTGCGCAGGAGCTTGATCTGTTCGTTGGCGTTGGCGTTAGCAACGGCAAGTTCGTTCTTCAAGCTCTTGATTTGCATAGCCATAGCGTCGTTACCGTCGCTGTCGGCGTTGGAACCCTTGAGGCTCTTGAGCTTTGCAGCAATTTCTTTGTTCTTCTTGTATTCGGTTTCAAGTCTGTTGATTTCGGACTTGAGCGTAAGGGTCTTCGTGGCAAGGTCGGCCTTGACTGCAGCGACCTTCTGGTCGATGTCTGCAGCAGACAGGTTGCTACGGCCTTCGCTAGCATCAAGTTCGCGAGTCACTTCGGCAATGCGCAGCGTGAGGTCCGGACGGTTGAGTTCCACGATGGTATCGCCTGCATTAATGGACTGACCAGGCATCACGTGCACCTTGACCACTTCGGTCGGGCTAGGCAAGCTGATTGTTGTTTCGGCAGCTTCTGCAATACCCTGGAAGGTTGCAATCTTGCCCTGGTACATGTAGCCAAGAATAATGGCGATAATGACACAGAGAATCCAGGCCAAAGAAAGTTTGTGGCCATAGACATAAGCGACACCGGCATTAGACTTGTGCGTGTTCCAAAAATTTTCGAGCATATCGCTAAGCTTGTTCATACCGCCTCCCTTACATTTCCGTCGTGGCGTCCTGCATCATGAACTGTACGTCCGAGATGCCTTCGATTTTAGAGAGTTCGCTCAGGATTTCTGCAGCCGGATGAGTGGCACGCAGGCGAATCTGGTAAGCGACGTCAAGGCGAGCACCGCCGTCAACTTCACGCATCGTAATCAAGATGAACGTCTTGAGACTAGACCTCATGATGTCTTCGATCTGACCACGGACCTTGGCTTCGTTGGGGAGCGCAAAACGGAGCATACCGTCAAAGAAATGCTTGGTACCAAGCCCCGTACGGGAAAGGAGGAAAGCAACCGCGCTAAAGGCAATCGTGCCACCCACGGCAGCACCCCAGGCGTACACACCGCAACCGATACCGGCGCCGAGCGATGCGAACACGAACATAATGTCACGCGGATCCTTAAAAGACGTTCTAAAGCGAACCACGGAAAGAGCGCCCATCATGCCAAGACCGCGACCCACGTTATCACCGATAGCCTGCATCACAGTAGCAGCGACCACGGCACTAAGCACAATGGCCTGCACAAAGTTTCTCGAATACGACAAACCAAGGAAGGTTTTTTCGTAGGTCCAGGCAATCACCGAAGAAAGGATAAATGTGAGAATCAAGGTGTACGCCAACGTAATGAGAGTGGCGTTGGCGGTGCCGGATTGGACGGCTAATAGGTCGAGCATAAGGACTCCGTGGTTTACTTTTTATTTTTCAGCCAAAATTTACTTTAATCACTCGCAAAATAGCGAATTTCTGTGTAAAAATGGATGAACAAAAACCAAACGTTCCTAAAAAATGAGGCGATTCGGGACGAATTCACCCTATTTTACCACACCAGTTAGAATAATAGCAAAAAAGGGCAAAAATAACACCTAAAAAGATTTTTTCATTCTAAAACTTGTGTGCAAATAGCGTGCAAATCACAGTAATTTTTTTTTACGATTTTCAGTTGAATCGGCCCGCTCCGACACGACGCTTTCGACCCCTTTCAGACACCAATGCTTCGATCAAGAACAAGAGGGCTGCAAGAGCCAGAAAAATCTGGTAGCGGTCCTGATAGTTTTCCATGCGGTCAGTAGCCTGATCCTTTTTTTCGAGGCTTGCAATTTCAGTCAGCACCTTCTGCAACTGGAATTCGCCCGGATTCGCATAGAAATAAAGCCCACCGGTAACGCTTGCGATTTCTTGCAAAGTTCCGTCTTCCAAACGGGTCGTCACAATGTTTCCTTGCATGTCTTTTTTGTAAGCGACTTCACCATTCTTGGAGGGCACCGGAATAGGCACGCCCTCGCGGGAGCCGATACCGATTGTATAAATGCGGATTCCCATTTCGGCCGCTTCCTTGGCGGCGTTTACGGCAGCGGCTTCAAGCTCTTCGCCATCGCTCATCAAAATCATCACGGAATATTGCCCCGCACTTCCGGAATTGCGGTACAAATCCATGCCCTTGCGGATTGCCTTTTCGAGGTTCGTGCCCGGCATGAGCCAACCCGGAGTCAGTTCCCTGAGCATCATCTGTACGGTGCCGTAATCAAGAGTCAGAGGCACCATCACCTGGGCTTCGCCCGAGAACGCCACAAGCCCCACACGGTCACCCGAAAGCGATTCCAAGAACGCCGAAATTTCATGACGGCTGCGGGTCAAGCGATTCGGCTTGACGTCTTCGGCAAGCATCGAAAGCGAAATGTCCTGCAACAACACAAGATCAAGGCCGCGGCGTTCGATATGTTCCATTTTACGGCCCCACTGCGGGCGCGCAAGAGCCACAAACAAGAAGGCTATCGCAAACAACAAAATGGTCACCTTCGCAAGCCTACGCCAGGGCGACACCGAAGTCGAAAGCTTAGGCAACATCGAAAGCGAAACAAAGCGTGCGGCAAGCTTTTTGCGACGGTGGTATGCATACACAAAAAGAAGCGCAAACAACGGGAGCGTTAAAAGGCCCCACAAGAACATCGGTTCAGCAAATCGCATCTAAAGCCTCCATTACGGGATGCGCACAAAGCGCGTATTCGCAAGCAACAATTCAAGTAAAATCAAGAGTGCACCCGCCAATAGCCACGGATAGAACTTTTCGGCGTAGCGGGCATAGGCAACCGTTTCGATTTCGGTCTTTTCGAGTTCGTCGATTTCGGAATAGATCTTTTCGAGTTCTTCCTTGTTTTCGGCGCGGTAGAATCGGCCACCTGTCTTTTGGGCCACAGACTTTAACACGCCTTCGTCGATACCTTCTTCGGGCGTAATATCGCGTTCACCCCAAGAGATATCGCCAGTCCACGGATTTTGCTGAAAGGCAAGAATCTTGCCGTTTCTTTTGCCCACGCCAACGGTATAGACCTTGACTCCGAGAGATTGCGCGACGTCGGCAGCACGCATGGGCGGCACCACGCTGGCGTTATCGCGGCCATCGGTCAAGAGTACCACCACCTTGGATTTCGCCTCGGACTTTTGCAAGCGCGCAAGGGAATTCATAAGGCCGTCTCCAATGGCCGTACGACTCCCCATAATGGAATCGCGGGCCAAGTCATCGGTCGCTTTCAGGATTTCAAGGAGGGATCCGTAATCGAGCGTCAGCGGGCACTGAGTAACGGAACGGGCTCCGAAAGCGGACAAACCGATTCGGTCGCTATGGCGTTTCTGGATAAAATCAGCAATCACCTGTTGGGCATAACCCAAGCGGCTATACTTCCAGTAATCGCCGGATTTCAATATGCGTTCTGCATTCATCACGCCGAGCTTCGCCTGCTCCATGCGGGTAAGCATATCGAGCGTACCCATAGAACCCGAAACATCGAGCGCAAGCATGATATCGACACCGTCAGTCGAGGTGTATTCGACTTCCATGGCGTTCTGCGGACGGGCAAGGGCCACCACAAAGCAAACGAGAGCAGCAAGGCGCAAAATCGGCACAATATGGCGGAATTTAACGCGACGGCTCGGAACCGCACGCTTTGCAATCGAAAGGGCCGGGAATTTAATCGTACTCTTGCGGCGGTGTTCACGATAAACATACCAACCGACTAAAACAGGGACTAAAAGCAAAAGCCAGAAGGCTTCGGGATTCTGAAAATGTAGCGCACCAATATCCATAAAATCTCCGAAAAATCGCAAAAATCAAATCTTTTCGCAGAAGAATATACAAAAATGTGCGAGAAAAGAGTAGCGCGGCTTCGCCGCAGTTGTTAGAAGATAGTTGGTAGAGCTTAGTTGGTAGAACTTAGATGAATAATCAAAGCTCTAAGTTCTAAGCTCTAAGTTCTATATCAAGTCTTTCTGTGCAGTTACATGGGGCAAGAAGCGCTTCATGAGCGGTATGATGCCCAAATACAGCAGCATGGTCACCACAAAAACAACGGCGAGCGCCACGGGCCGCGGCCAATGCACATGGTTTTCCTGCAAAATTTTAATGATACCCCACTGCACCCATCCATGCGTCACAAGCACCATGATGGAGTAACGACCAAAATACGATACCAACGGAATTTTCTTGATGGCCTTCGACAAGAACAGCACCGAGAGAGTCCCAAGAATGCCGCACAGGTAAACACTCCAGATCGGAAACCAATAACGGTTGCTCACATAACTCACCGAATCAGGGGGAGCATTCCACGCAAGCGCCACCACAAGGCCAAAGCCCAAAAGCGCAAACGGAATGTTGAACTTATCCATGGGATTCGGCGCTAGAATCTTGGTATAGCGAAAAGCCACATGCCCCGCGCAAAAATAAGGAATCGACGTCATCGAAGACGCCCAAAACAGCGGAAGCTTGATATTGTAGCGGCCCAGGAAAAATCCGACCAATCCAACCGCTATCGAAAGCACCACCAGCGATGATGTCGCATGCTGCGGGAATTTTTTGGCAACGAATTTCTTCGCGACCAAGTACAGCCCGTAAAACATCAAGTTCGTCCAAAACAGGCTCAGCAAAAACCAAACCGGAATATTCGGGAAAGCCTGTTTCCAGACAAATGAATACCAAACGGAGGCGCCGGGATTTCCTCGCAAGTGCAGGTAATGCAATACGAACGGGAATATGCACGAAAGCGTCACGAAAAAGAAGGCAAACGGAATCAGCAACTTGTTGATTTTGCGCTTGCAAAAATCGAAAAAGCCCGCATATTCCTTAAAGAACAGCCCCGACAAAAAGAAGTACAAAGGCATTCTGAACGAAGATACGGCCTCTTTTAGCGGGTAGGTTTCAAGCCCCCACGTGCTCACCACATGATGCCACACCACCAGCATAATGCAAATGCCTTTCGCCAAATCGACAAAAGCGTAGCGCGGCTTTGCAACAGATGTGGGCGTCACAGGTTCCATAAATACCGTTATTACTTTTCCAGGAAATCGAAAATCCGTTTCTTGTAATCGGGCAATTCATCGAACACGGCATGGCCGCAATCTTCGTACATGTAGAATTCGCAAGGAACACCCTCGGCCTTTAACTTTTCTGCCAATTTGACAGACGCTTCGGGAGTCGTTACAAGGTCCTTGCCTGCGCCAAGCACAAGCACCGGGCTCTTGATTTTGCCGAGTTCGTCGTAAGTATTCACGTAATCGCAGGCGTCCGCAAACAAGGCAAAGCGATCCAGTTCTTCATCCGAGATTTCCTTGTACAAGGCCAGCAACGCCCTACGGTAACGAACCGCAAACTTTTCACTAAAGCAGTCGTCAATAAAGCTGTTTACAAGCGCCGAGGCTTCGCGGGCCCGCGCAAGGCGCGCCCAATTCTGAATCGTCGTAATCTGTCGCGGTTCCGCCTTCGATGTCGAGGAACCGAGCACCAGCTTGTTCACGACTTCGGGATTGCGGACCGCCATATACTGCGCAATCATGCCGCCCTGCGACATACCGTAGATATCGGCCTTTTCTATGCCTAAAGCCTTGAGGGCCGCCACCTGGTCGTCGGCCATTTCGGGCAAAGAGTAACCGGGCTTGGCGTCTTTTTTGCGATCAAAAAAGTAGAGCGTGTACTTTTCCTTAAAAATCTTGAACGGTCCCTCTAACGAGGCCGCCGATTTCATGACGCTCTTGATCGAAAGCCCTGGGATTACAATCAGGGGTTTGGGGCCCGAACCAATACGGGCATATTCCATTTCAATGGTTCCCGCACGAACCGTATGTACAAGATTTTCGCTCATGCTAGAAATATAGTAAGTAGTAGGAAGTAAGACAAATGCGTAAGTCGAGTGTCGCGATCAAGCTTGCTTGGACATGACCGAGGCTAGCATTTAACGCCGTTGGCGTTCGTGGCTGCGGTTATGCCATATCTGAATACAAGTATTCAGCTGCGTCATAACCTTGCACACTTTTGGTACTTGAGCGAAGCGAAAGTACAAGTAGACAGTAGGAAGTTAGAAGTTGACAGTGGGCTGTGACGGTTAAAAAAAATGCCGGAACTTTGTCCGGCATGTAATTATTGCTCAACTCCGAAATCCGAATTCTGAATTCCGAATCTGGTTTAGTTTCTGTGGAAGTCGTCTTCCATGCGGATGATGTCGTCTTCGCCGGTGTATTCGCCCACCTGGACTTCAACGATAACCAGCGGGAGCTTGCCTTCGTTCTGCAGGCGGTGAACTTCACCCACTGGGATATAGGTGGATTCGTTCGAACGCACGTAGAACACGTTCTTGCCTACGGTCACAGTAGCAGTCCCGCTTACGACCACCCAGTGTTCCGAGCGGTGCAAGTGTTTCTGCAGGCTGAGGCGCTTGCCCGGTTTTACCACGATACGCTTCATCTTGTAGCGCTCGGTAGATTCCAACACGGAATACGTACCCCACGGGCGGCTCACAGTCTGCGGCACGTTAATGAGGTCGGAGCCGCGTTCCTTGAGTTCTTCCACCACCTTCTTGACCTTCTGGCTGCTGCTGAGCGGAGCGACCAGGAGGGCGTCCGGGGTGTCCACGATGAGCATCTTGTCGAGGTCGATCGTCGCGATGGTACGCTGACCGCCCATCACAAGGGAATTCTTGGAGTCCACGGCAATGTGGCGCGGGTTCACGTTGTTGCCGTTTCCATCATGCTGGTATTCGCCATAAAGGCTGTCGAAGCTGCCGAGGTCGCTCCAGCCGATATCGCTGGGAACCACCTTCACCTTGTTGGACTTTTCCATGACGGCATAGTCGATGGAATTCGACGGGATAGCCATCATGTCGTCGCGGTCAATGCGGATGGGCTCGCCGTCCTCGATGGATGCGTTCGCGAGCGCCTTCTGGGCGGTGGCGAGCATCTTGGGGGAGTACTTGCCGAGCTCGGCGAGGAAGGTCTTCGCCTTGAAGCAGAAGATGCCGCTGTTCCAGTAGAAGTTGCCGGAGAGCAGATACTTCTCGGCGGTGGCGAGGTCGGGCTTTTCCACGAAGCGCTTGACGTCTTCGCCTGCGGCCTCGATGTAGCCGTAGCCGGTCTCGGGGCTCGTCGGCGTGATGCCGAAGGTCACGAGGTTGCCCGCCTCGGCGAGTTCCTGAGCACGGAGAAGGACCTTCTTGTACTCGTCCTTCTTGCGGATCACGTGGTCCGACGGGGAAACGAGCACGATGGTCTCCGGATCCATGGTGAGGCAGGCGAGAGCGATCGCGGGGGCGGTGTTGCGGCCCACGGGTTCCAGGAGGAACTTGCTTCCGGTCATGCCTTCCATCTCGAGCTGGTCCTTCGCGAGGAAGAACTGGTCGGCGTTAGAAACAATAAACTGGGATTCGCAAACGGCGGAGTTCGTGACCACGGTCTTGCGGAACAGGGACTGTCCGTCAAAAAGCGGGGCGAACTGCTTGGGCATCAGGGAACGGCTCACGGGCCAAAGGCGCGTGCCCGAACCACCACAAAGAATCAAGTTAATCATAGTCTATCGAACCTTATTTCTTGTTATCAGGAGTATAGTCATCCTTGACCACATGAACTTCATGAGCAGCCAAAGCGCCATAGTAAACCATGTTAACAGACGGGAAAATCAAGCTGACGAGACGGTTCCAGGTTGCGAGTTCGGAAGCGTCGACGTAGACGACATCGCGGGCATTCAACTGGAAGCGATCGGCCATAGCCAAGGCCATTGCGTTCTTTGCATTCAGCTGGAACACATCGATTTGCTTGTCAGAGGTATTACGGATAACGTAAATTCCGCGGGCGGTAGCGTTCAGAGCCTGCAGGCCACCGGCGGTAGCCAAGGCTTCGGCCAGAGTCAGTTTGCCGTTATAGATATTCACGATACCGGGTCTGCCGACTTCACCCATCACGTAGGCCTTCTGGTCTTTCTGGGTTTCAGAAAGCGACGGCACAAAGATCTGGTCATCGGGCTGCACCACAATGCGTTCAAGCGGCAGGTTGGCCTTGAAGGCATCGAGATAGTTAATGGTATAGACCTTGTCGCCGCGACGGAGCTGCATCACGGACGGGTCAGCTTCCTTGGAGAAACCGCCAACGCCGGCAATTGCATCGGGGAGAGTCATCGGATGTTCATCGAACGAAACATAGCCCGGCTTGGAAACGGCACCAGACACGGACATCTTGCGGCTATGGTAGCCCGTCACGCGGACATCCACCTGCGGATCGTTCAAAATCTTGTCAGAAAGGCGCTTGGTAATTTCGGCGCGGAGTTCCTGGGCGGTAAGACCTGCAGCCTGGAGTTCACCGGCATAGGGGTAGAAAAGCTTACCATCGGTAGTCACCTTCTGGCCGGCCGGCTGGTACTGACCCATCGGGGAAGTCAGTTCCGGGTGTTCCCACACCACGACCTGAACCATGTCCAGAGGTCCAATGCGGTATTCCAGTTCCGGCAGGGAATCCACCATCAATTCCTTCAAGTCACCAAAATCACTAGCACTGGCACTGTCAGAGCCGGAGGCAGCCACAGCGGTGCCGAAATCGCCGGCGCCAATGTCGTGAATATGTACCATCATGCCATTGTATTCGGCAGAATCTCCTGGTACAGACATTTGCATCTGAGGTCCGAGAGCGCAACCACTCAAGAAGGCGGCGACAATAAGGCCAAGACCCAAACTCATTTTCTTCATAAATTAACCCTTTTGGCCAGCTTAAGCCTGGCCTTCGCTTTGTTTGATTTTTTCTACCCAGTACGGGGTCAGTTTAGAGATAAAATTCCACGCCAGCACGAAAGCGTTTTCGGGACGGCGGTACGGGTCGGGGACATCCACCCGCTGCGGTTCGCCATAACGGAAAACCTTGCCTTCAAGCCACGGATAACGGTGCAACAAATCCATCTTGTGGCCGTTTTCCATCACCAGGATGAGATCGGCCCACTTCAAAATATCCAGATTAATCTGGCGAGCGCGGTGTGCGCTCATATCGATACCATGTTCAAGAGCAATTTTTTGGCTGAGCTCGTGCGCCGGATGGTCCACCAAGGCGCCAAGCCCAGCACTCATCACTTCAAAATCAGGCCCCAATTCTTTCTTTAGGCAATATTCACCCGTGGGGCTACGGCAAATATTACCGGTACATACAACGAGAATGTGTTTCATCATCTAAAAATTAAAAAATTATTACAACCGGGACAAGAATAAAATAAAAAGAGCCGTCCAAAGACGACTCTTTAAGCACAAAATATCGTTTGCAGAGCGGGATTACAATTCGAAAGCGAATCCCAGATTCTTGAGCGTCGGATTCTTGGTATCCTTTTCGGAAAGCAGCGGCTCGAAACCATTGCCTACCGGCCACTTAATGCCGATTTCGGGATCATTCCACATCAGGCCACCTTCGTCCTTCGGATCGTAAAGGCGGGTGCACTTGTACACGAACGTCGCCGTTTCGCTAAGAACCACGAAACCGTGTGCAAAGCCTTCGGGAATGTAGAACTGCTTCTTGTTTTCGGCAGAAAGCACGACACCTTCCCACTTGCCGAACGTGGGGCTTCCCTTGCGCAGGTCCACCGCCACGTCAAAGACTTCGCCTTCGATGACGCGGACAAGTTTGCCCTGCGGATTCTTTTTCTGGAAGTGGAGCCCGCGAAGCACGCCCTTCTTGCTTCTGGATTCGTTATCTTGTACGAAAACCATGTTTAAGCCGGCTGCGTCGAATTCAGCCTTGTTGTAGGTTTCCATAAAATAGCCGCGATGGTCGCCAAAGACCGTCGGCTCGATGATTGTCACGCCCTCGATAGAGGTTTTGATAAAGTTGAATTTGGACATATTTAGTTGGTAGTTGGCAGAACTTAGACCGCTTCGCTCTTAGACGAACAAATAAATCTAAGTTCTAAGTTCTAAATTCTAAGTTCTACTTTCCCTTGTACATACTTTCGTAATACTTCTCGTAGTCGCCGCTGGTGATGTTGTCCAGCCATTCCTGGTTGTCCAGGTACCAGCGCACGGTTTTCTCGATGCCTTCTTCGAACTGCAACGACGGTTCCCAGCCCAGTTCCTTCTGGAGCTTGGTGGAGTCGATGGCATAGCGGGCATCGTGGCCCAGACGGTCTGTGACATAGGTGATGAGGTTCATGTCCTCGCCTTCCGCTCGACCCAAGAGCCTGTCGACGGTCTTGATGACGACCTTGATGATGTCGATGTTCTTCCATTCGTTGAAGCCACCGATGTTGTAGGTTTCGGCGATTTTGCCGTTATGGAAAATCACGTCGATAGCGCGGGCATGGTCTTCCACGAAGAGCCAGTCGCGCACATTTTCGCCCTTGCCGTAAACCGGGAGCGGTTTCTTGTGGCGGATGTTGTTGATGAAGAGCGGAATCAACTTTTCGGGGAACTGGTACGGACCGTAGTTATTGCTGCAGTTCGTGACAATCGTCGGCATGCCGTAGGTGTCGTGGAATGCACGCACAAAGTGGTCGGAACCGGCCTTACTAGCGGAATACGGAGAGTGCGGCGTGTACTTCGTGGTTTCGTAGAAGAAGTCATCGCCATAGGCCAGGTGGTGTTCCGAACTGGACGCCGTAGTCGTGAACGGAGGCGTAATGCCTTCGGGGTGGTTCATCTTGAGGGCGCCATAAACTTCGTCGGTCGAAATATGATAGAAGCGCTTGCCTTCGTACTTTTCGGGCAAGGATTCCCAGTAGAGCTTGGCAGCCTGGAGAAGTGCGAGAGTCCCCATCACATTTGTCTTGGCAAAAGTGAACGGATCCTTGATGGAGCGGTCCACGTGGCTTTCTGCAGCCAAATGAATGATGCCGTCAACATGCTCGTCTTGCATGAGCTTGTAGAAAGCGTCAAAGTCGCAAATGTCCATCTTCACGAACTTGTAGTTCGGTTTGTCTTCGACGTCCTTGAGGTTTGCAAGGTTGCCAGCGTAGGTCAGCTTGTCAAGATTGATAATCTTGTAGTCCGGGTACTTGTTCACGAACAGGCGCACCACGTGGCTACCAATGAAGCCTGCGCCGCCGGTGATAACGATGGATCTTTTCATATTTTTCTCCAATTACGGGGACAATATAGTAATACTAGACTTTCCAATCGCAGAAATTCTTGAGCATGGCAAGGCCCACGTCTCCGCTCTTTTCCTGGTGGAACTGGGTTGCAATCAAGTTGTCCTTGCCCACCATTCCCTGGAATGTCTGCGAACCGTAAGTCGTTTCGGCGAAAGCGTATTCGGCGCTCACCACCGGATGGTACGAATGCACGTAATAGAAATCGCTTCCGCTCTTGATACCCTTCATAATCGGGTGTTCACGCGTAAAGTTCACCTGGTTCCAGCCCATGTGCGGAATCTTGAGGCCCGGTTCATCCTTGAATCGCACTGCCTTGCCGGGAATAAGGCCCAAAGTCTTGACTCCACCGTCTTCTTCGCTTTCTTCGAGAATAATCTGACAGCCAATGCATATACCGAGTACCGGATTTCCGGCCTTGACGACAGCCTTGATGGCCTCCCCGATACCCGTGCGGGTCAGAGTTTCCATGGCAGAAGCAGCAGCTCCTACGCCCGGGAAAATCAGGCGGGTCGCCTTCGCAATTTCTTCGGCATCGCGGCTAGACTTCGCCTCTGCGCCAATGTGGGCAAGAGCATTCATCACCGAAGTCAAGTTGCCGGCATTGTAATCTACTACGATAATCGGATTCGCGGACATAAAACCTCTTTTTCGCACGCAAAGATAGAAATTACCTGTCGCGGCGAATGGTCGGGACGCTCGCCAGCAGTTTTTTCGTGTATTCATGTTGTGGATCAGTGAGCACAGAATCGGCCGCACCACGTTCCACCACGTGCCCAAAGTACATGACCAAGACCTCGTCGCTCAGAGCGCGGACAACCTGCATGTCGTGACTGATAAACACAATCGAAAGCCCGAATTCGCCCCGCAAGTCGTCGAGCAAATGCAGAATCTGCGCCTGCACCGATACATCCAGAGCGCTGGTGACTTCGTCGCACAAAAGAATCTTGGGCTTGACCATCAGGCTGCGGGCAATGCAGAGGCGCTGCCGCTGGCCCCCCGAGAATTCGTGGGGGAACTTTTGGAGAGCCTCTTTCGGTAACGACACGCGCTCCAAAAGTTCTCTTGCACGCGCCTCGGCGTCAAGCACCTTCACTCCGCGTGCAACCAGCGGCGCCGTCAGAATTTCAGACACCGTCTGGCGCGGATTCAGGCTGCTGAACGGGTCCTGGAAAATCATCTGTACCAAGTCCGAGACCCGCTTTCCGGAAGCAGTCCGGCCCTTTACCACTTTTTCGCCAAAAAGCTTGAATTCGCCACTGTCCATGGGGACAAGCCCCACCAGCGACTTCACCAGAGTCGACTTTCCGCAGCCCGACTCCCCCACAATCGAAAGAATTTGCCCGGCCTGCACCGAAAACGACACGTTTTCGACCGCCGTAAAGTACTTCTGGACCTTGCCGAGCACTCCGCCGCGAATCGGGAACTTTACTGTAAGCCCCGAAACTTCCATTG
This sequence comes from Fibrobacter sp. UWOV1, assembly GCF_900142495.1. Lineage (NCBI taxonomy): Bacteria > Pseudomonadati > Fibrobacterota > Fibrobacteria > Fibrobacterales > Fibrobacteraceae > Fibrobacter > Fibrobacter sp. UWOV1. Next base: position 856,198 of record NZ_FRBA01000001.1, read on the forward strand.
CAGGAACATCTGCCATCCTTACGCCCCGGTTTCAGTCTCGCCGTCGAGCCCCGAAAGGGCTTCTTGCACGTTCTTTTCGGTCGCGAGCAAAATCTGGCGGCATTTGCGCAACAAATCCGTCGCTTCCTGTACCGCTCCGGCCAATTCGTCGATTTCCATCTCGGAGTTGTCTATTCGCTCCAGGATATTCTCCAAACGCTCCATTGCGGTTTTATATTCAAAGTTTTCGGTACTCATGTTTACGAATATAGTTATCTTTAACAAGGTGAGTTTATTGAGTAAGAACAATCAGTGTCTTTTGGCCATCAGCCTTGCACTTGCGGCAGGAGCCCTTTTTTCTGCATGCCTGGATGTTCCTCACGCTCCAAACGACACCCAAAAAATTTCGGAAGTGAGCGTCTTCGCAAGGCAATTCGACGAAGCAATCGAAGAGCCCATCAAAATCAACTCCAACGAGCAAGCCGAACTGATTGCCGAAGTCACCCCCGGCAAGTACAAGAATAGAATCAAGTACTACTGGTACAACGGCGACGAAATCCTGGACAGCGGCGCGACCTACACCATCAGCACCACTTACATGGCATCCAGTTTCTTGTCGCGTAATTTCATTCCCGACCGGCTTCTCATTAAAGACAACGAGGGCAACACGCTCGAAACCACCTTCTCCGTAAACGTCAACAACCCGCCGCAGATTCTAGCCGAAACGATTCCGGCCAATGGCGACACGCTTTACGGCAACAGCCACACACCGTTCCTGTTTTCTTGGCAATCCTTTGACCGCGACGGCAGTAAAGGGCTAGAAAACGTCCTGGAAATTGATGGCGTCCAATACAAGGTGGGAGAACTGCAACAAGTCATGCAGTCCGGTTTTAGCGAAGGCCGCCACACCTTCCGCATTCTGGTCACAGATTCCTTGGGCGACAAGGATTCTACCGACAAGCAGGAATTTTTCGTCTTTGGCACCCCGGAGGCAAAATGAAGCGTCTTGCCGCCCTGGGTTTACTGATTCTCTCGTTTGTTGCCTGTACCGACTCTGACGACTACCTGTTCAACGGGCAGCCCGTTCAGGACATAAAAGTATCCGCAACCATTTCCAAGTCTTTCGACGTCGATGCCGTAAAGGCAAAATCCGACACGGTCCAGCCGGGCGACTCGCTCATCTTCTTGACGACGGTTTACCCGTCTAAGTCCATTCGCAACAAGCAGTACTACTGGACCATCGACGGCAATTCCTTTGCAAGCGAATACAGTTTCAAGAAAAGCATCGAAACGCCCGGCGAACACAAGGTAGCCTTCGTCTTTGTCGACTTTTTCGGCGACACCTTGAGCGACACGCTTTCTATAACCGTCGCCTCGCCCCCGTCCATAGACACAGAGCATTTCATTCCGGCAAACAAGACCCAGAACATCGCCGCCGACACCGCAGTCAATTTCGCCTGGAACCTTTACGACCCGGATTCCCTTTGGGATATCTATTCGCATTTTATCTTGATGGACAACGAAAAGAACGTCCTTGTAGACACTATCCTGAATCAGGCTTACTTTACGTATCTCAAGGGACTTTCGCCCTTGCAGAAATACACCTGGACCGTGACCGCCTACAACGAATTCAACCAAAAATCCAACGAAGTCCTTTTGTCGTCGTTCTACACCAACGGGCTTAACGGCGAAAACGCAATTTCTGGGACAATCACCACAAGCACCGAGTTCGGGACCTTCGAATTCAAGGTTAGCCTTCTCGATCAAGCCCATGACACGATCAAGACCCTGACTACCTCCAAGCTGCACGACGTCGATTTTGCCATCAAGCCCTTATCGGAGGGCGACTACCGCATCGTCGTCTCGGTCAACCAGGAAAGCGACTTTACGGCACAATCCATTCCGTTCCACTTGGGCGCAAACCAGATTCTGGAACTCGACACCATTGTCCTGAACGACGATATTCCGCCGCGAATTTCAACCTTCAGGAACCGCGACACAATCAACATTATCGACACGCTGCGATTCTTCATCGAAGACCTCGGCGGCGACATTCCGACATCGAAAATCCACATCTTCTACGAAAACGACTACCTCTACGATTTCAAGCTTTCTAACGACACGCTCTATGTCCCGTTTACCAAGGAAGCCGCGATGCAGAGCTGGTCTTACAAGCCGATAACAGTCGTCGTCTTTGACGCCAGCTACAACAGGAGTAAAAGGACATTCTACCTCCGCCCCAATGCGACATTCCCGGAGGTATTCAGTGAATAAGCTCTTGAACATTTGGCTTTTGGCCGCAGTCTTTGCGTTGGTCGCCTGCGGAGACGAGCACCTCGTCGACAAGGATTCCAACGTCCTCAGGCAATTCGCCTTTGCCGGCCCCGACGGATACAACACGGAAATTGCCAACCGTTTCGCCCCCCTGGAAGATGTTTTCGTGGAGCAGGGGCAAACGCTCCGGTTCTACGCCGGCTATTCCATAGGCGGGCTCATTTACACCGACGAAACATTGCAACCCTATTACAACGGGATCCTCTGGAAAATCGGCGAAAGCACCTTCAACCTGAATTCCTTCCGTTACACCTTCAATGAGCCCGGAGTCATGGACGGTTCACTCGAAACCACCGACACCTACGGCGACACCTTGCGTTCCACCTTCAAGATTTACGTGAACACGCCCAACTCCATTTCCCTGGATTTCCCGTACAATGGCTACAACCAGGCCGAACCTACCGACGACCAGTCCTTACCGCTCCGCTGGACGGTTTCGGGAATCGACCCGTGGGAAACTTCCCGTTGCGAAGTTTACCTGTCTTACGATCCGGATTCCGTTTGGATTTCTCCGCTCGGAGCCATCGACTGCAATTCCGAAGGGACCTTGATGGGTTCTCTCGTCGAAGATTTCGACTCCGTCGCCCAGAAAGCTATTGACCTGAACGACAGTTCCTTCACGCTGTATTGGGGCACCAAGATGCTGGTTACCAGCGTAAGCGGACGCCAGTACCGCGACTCCACCGAGATTTTCCATTTCTCGACAAAGATTCTGAACGAGACTTCGACCATCAAGATTCCGCTGGTTTACGACCGCTACCGCGACAATTCCATTTTGCAGACGGTCGCCTACTTGATCGCCAACAACGGCGACACGCTCGAAACACTCACGGGCGACCGGATTTCGAACACGCTGGTCGCCAAGGTCAAGCCGCAGCTTGGGCTCAAGGTTCTAGTGAAAGAAACTTACCGCAGGGAATACGCGAGCGAAAGCCTTATCGTAGACGTGCCCGCCTACACCGTACTCACGACTGACACCATTGTACTCAAGGACAACGTCGCGCCGCAAATTTCCTCTTACCACGACACTATCGGCGCCGCCGAAGATGTCGAATTCCTGCTTTTTGACGACGGCTCCGGCATCAACGAATCTAGGCTTTCGGTCATTGTGGATTTCGACACGATTCAGCCCACCTATTCCAATCCGGTGCTGTCGTTCCACACCCGCTGTTTCGGCAGGTGCAAAATTGAATTTCTGGGCGAAGACAACGCCCGCAACAAGGTCTCCGATGTCCACTGGTACATCGAGAACATGTCCAGCTACCGGGTGATTACGGGACCGTTCCCGAACAGGGAGTACTAAATGAACAAGATACTCATGATACTCCTCTGTTCCCTGATGGGCTACGCCTTTGCAGAATCCAAGGTCCTGCATGTTTCGACCATTCCGAGCAACGCCGACATTTACATCGACGAAGTGAGCCCCGACCATTCCAGGGAACCGGCTTACGTGTCGCCGGCATTCATCGACGTAAACGATTCGCTCGCCTCCGACGTTCTGATATCCTTGTTCAACCCGGGATTTACGGACACCACGATTCGAGTGAGACTTTCTGCCAAGGACACCTCGTTCATTATCGTTTCGCAGCAGCCGATTCTCGACGAAGGATTTCTGCAAGCCCAGCAGTCCGACATATCCAAGCGCAAGCGCAGAGTGCTAGGCAAGGACCTCATGAAGCTTTCGCTCGTTCCCTTTGCCTTGGGCCTTTTGTCTGGTGCCATTACCTATTACGAAATCAGCAAGGCCGACGACAGCAAAAAGGCCATCAAGAACTCTTCTATCGAATCAGACCGCAACCAAGACGCCCGCGACGAATTCAGGAGTTACCAGCGCAAGGCAAGAACCGCGAAGGGCTTTACCTACGCCTCGTTTATCACAGGTGTCTCATTACTTTCTATTGGATTCATTTTTTCATTCTAGGGCTTTATGAAAAAGATTCTACTGACATTTGCACTCTTTTGGGTGAGCGTCATTTGGGCCGAAGAAGGAATCCCAAGCCACGTAGAACTCGTGACCGGCGCCAAGCAGGACGCCCAATTCCTGGGTGTCAAGAACGACACCGTGAGCCTCGGCGGAACCATCCAGGGCAAGTTCACTGTCATCCGCATTCACAAGGACCGCTTCAAGAGCATTGTCGACGACCAAGGCAACGACCTCTTGAATCAGCCCCAGGCCGCCCCCGCGGAGGCAAGCGCCCCAGATTCCGCCGCACAGGAGCCCGCCATCCAGGATTCCTCCATTCAAGATACGGTCGCCCTGGATTCAACCCTTCAAGATTCCACGCAGGCAGATTCTCTCACTGTCGAGCATTCTATCGAGACTCCAGTCGAAGGCCTGCATATCTTTGTTTCGTTCGAACGCCGCAATTCCGAATCGGCACTTGCCGAACAACTGGAGAACTTGATCATCCGCTTGCTCAAGGAATCCGGAACGCCAGCCATCTTTGTCAACCGCCAGGAATTCGACTTCTGCAATGACGCTGTCTGCATCAAGGATTTCTTGAAAAAGCACGGAGCGGCGTCAGCCTATATCGGACGGATTACCTCGGCGAGAACCCCGGACTCGGTCATGGTCCAGATGTCGCATTTCCAGTTTAGCGATTCGGCCAAGACCGACTACGTCGCCCAAACAAGCTTGTCTGCAATCAAGTCCATGAGCGATGCCCTTTCTAAAGACAAGCTCCGCGGATTCGTGCTCCAGCTCCAAGGCGAAAAGGTCCCTATTCAAAACGTCCCCGTGCAGCATGCGGCAAACAACAAGAGCTACCTGCATGTCGAAACCAACCCCGAAGGTGCAAACATCATGACTCGCGGGAACGACGACATTTGCAAGAGCCCCTGCACATTCATTATTGACGATTCCAGCAAAACCGAAGTCTACGCCTACTGGAGTGTAGACCGCCAGATGTGGGGCGCAAAGGCCGCCATCAAGCCGATTCCGGGCGACACCGCAAAGATTTCGCTGAAGCTCAAGCGCGTAAAACCCGAGCTTCTGATCCACACCATTCCCGAAGGCGCATCGATCTTTGGCGGCACAACACCTGTAACCAAGAAAACGAAACCTATCGGTTCTACGCCGAACAAGTACTCCATTTACGAACCCGGACTTTCGACCTTCCAGATCCGCAAAATCGGCTACCGCGATACCGTACTGACTGTGTTCACCCCGCCCACCGAACTGACCAATGTCGAAATCAACCTCACACCGATTTCTGACAAGCAGGAACTCGTGGCGCAGCAGGAATGGCAGCATGAACGCAAGAAGGACTTTATCGGACGCACGCTGATGGGTTCGTCCGTTGCCCCGATCCTTTTGGGCACGCTCTTTATTTACCTTGCAAACATCGATTACGAAGATGCTGACAAGATAAAGCAGGAACTGGACCGCCCCGCCGCCGGTGGCGAAAACTTCCAGGCCAGGGCCGCCGAAAACAAGGATTTGGTCGACAAGGGCGACAAGAAAATGACTGTCGGAGGCGCCTTGCTAGGTACCGGAATCGTCCTATTGGGCGTCGGATTCGTTTTAACCTTCTAAAAAGAGCGAAAAATCATTAAAAAAAGCTTAATATTTATTTTTTCTGTCACTCAATCCCAAAGTAAAAATTAAATTTAGACTGATGCGTAAACTGTTACTTGCACTGACTTTATTAGCTGCGGCTTCTCAGGCCGCCGATTTTGAAAGAATCAACTGGCGTCACCAGCTGTACCTGCAGGGTGAACCTGCATTCCTGAACTTCAAGGCCGACAAAAACAAGACCTTGCTCGACGATGGTATCGACACCAAGCTTCTCACGATTCCGGCCTCGGTCGGTTTCCTGTGGTCGCCGCTGATTACTCCGTTTTGGAAAGCGGACATTCCGTTCACCCTTTGGCTCGGTGCCGAAGTCAATTCCATTCAGCTTGGAACGATTGAAGACAGCCCGAAGTACACCTTCAAGGACGAAGAAACCGGTAAAGTAAACAAGAAGAGCCCGCACAACGACGAAGAACTCTGGTTCCTCGCTTACGCTCCGTCCGTGCTTGCCGGTTTCACCTTTAACCTGGGTGGCGACTTCGACCTGCGCGTGCTCGGCGGCTTTGGCTTCCAGTTCTTCTCTTTCTACGACGACTATGCCGGCAACACCAAGTCCCATACCGAAATGCTCAAGACAGGCTTTGTGTCCAGCGCCTTGGAATACCGCATTGGCGAACTCTTCCAGGATGTCGACTTCAAGATCGGCATCAATGTCCGCAAGGAATTCCTCCCGTACGAAAATGTCAAGGCTCGCGACAAGGACAACAACCCGAGCCCCTCGCCGTACTCCGACCTCAAGTTCGACAAGATCGAATACAAGTGGCCCGTTCGCGTAGGCTTGGAAATTTCGCTTGACTTCGGTCGTGAAAGCCGCCGTGACCGCCGTATGCGCTACAACCTGCATGACCGCGACGACGTGCTGCGCAAGTACAGCGAAGTCAAGGACACGCTTAGCGATTGGGACTGCATGGCCATTGAACGCGACTACCGCTTCTACCTCGACGAAAACGGTGAACTCCCCGACATGAGCGAAGCCTACACCCGTACGCAGTTCGCCGACGTGCTTGAAAGCTTCCTCGCCTTCTGCCACCCGGCAGACCTCGCCACCAAGGAAAAACTCTACTCCACGCTCGACAGCGGCAAGGTGCAGATCAAGGAATACCAGGCCAAGCAGGAAGATTCTCGTTTCGACCAGGTCATGGCAAGCAACGATCCCGAAATGCTCGAAATGTTCTTGCTGTACTACCCCGACTCTCCGCGTAGAGCCGAAGTCGAAGCCAAGCTCCGCTCTCTCAGCGAATACGACAAGTTCCGCGCCATCCAGGCCCAGAACACCTTCAAGGCTTACCTCACTTACCTGAACGACAATCCGAACGGTGCTTTCCGCGACGAAGCCGAAGCCGGAATCTTTGAACTGGTGAAGGCCGGCAACCGTCTCAAGGACTACGAAATCTACCTGAAGCGCTTCCCGAACGGCAAGTACGTCGAAGAAGCCAAGGCAGCATTGCAGCAGGCCAAGAACGGCGGCGCCGCTCCGGCAGCCGAAGAACAGTCTATCATTGAATACCAGACTGGCGAAAGCTACAGCGAACCGGAACAGCCGGCCGAAGAAGAAGCTGTCGAAGAAGAACAGCCTGCCGTTCAGCACAACAACAGCGCAGCCGCAAACAAGAGAGCCGCCAAGATGGAAGCCAAGAAGAAGGCTAGACAGAAGCAGCTCGAAGCCAAGAAGGCTCGCGCCGCCAAGAAGAAAAAGAGATAATCTCTTTTGACTGATTTTTAAAAGTCCAGACAGCGTCTGGACTTTTTTGTTTATCGACATTCCCCTCCTATGTCACCCCGGCCCCTTTCCCAAATTCTATATTTGCCCCTATGAATAAAAAACTCCTAGCTCTCGCAATTATTACTTTGTTTGCAACTGTGGCATTTGCCGCCCCCGACGCAGCCGCCGATTCTATCGCGCAGGCGGCCCCAGCCGCCAAGTCCGCCGGACTCTACACGCAAATTATCGATTGGTACAACGCACACCTGAATTACTGGTCCATCGCGCTCCTGATGGCCGTCGAAAGTTCCTTCATTCCGTTCCCGTCGGAACTGGTAGTGCCGCCGGCCGCCTACAAGGCCTTGCAACCCGGGTCCGGCCTGAACATAGCCCTGATCGTAGTTGCCGCAAGCATCGGCGCACTCGTGGGCGCCTACATCAACTATTTCTTGGCCAAGTTCCTGGGCCGTCCGATTATCTACAAGTTTGCCGACAGCCGCCTGGGGCATTTCTTGCTGCTCGACACGCAGAAACTCGAAAAGGCCGAGAACTATTTCCGCGAACACGGCGCCATCTCTACCTTCGTGGGCCGCCTGATTACCGTAATCCGCCAGCTGATTTCGATTCCGGCCGGCATCGCCAACATGAAGCTGTTGCCCTTTACGGTTTACACCTTCTTGGGAGCCACCATCTGGAACTGCGTGCTGGCCGGCCTCGGCTACCTCGCCCACGGCCAGAAGGATATTATCGAGAAGTACAATTCCGAGCTCGCTATTGCGCTCCTCGCCTTTGGCGCCCTATTCATTGGCTACATGGTCTGGAACGCGGTCAAGAAGAAGTAGGAAGTTGGAAGTAGGAAGTTGGAAGTAGGAAGTTGGAAGTAGGAAGTTGGAAGCAGGAAGTTGGCTATGGGCTGAGACAGGATCTAACCGGAAAGAAAATGAGGCGTCCTTTTAGGACGTCTCTTTTTTCGTAGGCATAAAACGTAGGCAACAAAAAAGCTCCCCGAAGGGAGCCTTTCTTAATCAATTCGATATATCTTAGCGACTACTGGATACCGCAGGTTGCGGGATAATCCAGAGTAACAGACAGCGAAGTACCACTCTTCAATTGAGTCTTCGTCAACTTCAGAGCGACATAGTCTCCACCACCAAGGGATTCCTCATTCACAGTAATAGTCAAGGCTCCCGTCGGAGAATCAGAACGTTCAACCTTACAGAAGAAGGTATTGTTATAGCCGTCTGCAGCCAACACAACCAGCGAAGAGCCTGCGGGCAACTTAATGGTACCCGCGTCGTTAGGAGCCTTAATCGTATATTCAGCGCCTTCAGTAACCTTAACAGGATCGCAAGCCACGTCAATCACCGTATTGTCAGCATTTCCAACCTTGAGGGTCGGAGCGTACGACTGGGCTTCAGCAGTAAATGTCTTGGTGAAGGAAGTTTCACCTGCGGTGCCTTCCCATGTATAAGAGATGATGTCAGATGCAGACGTACAACCAGCTACGGACCAAGTCACGTCAGGCGTCGCAGTGAAGTCAACAGAACCAGTCACACCAACAGGCGCACACTTACAACCCGTAATCGGGTCGCCGTTCACCTGGAGCTTAGAGCACTGAATCGTTTCAGAAGCGCCATCACCCATCATGGTCACGGTCAAAGAAGCACCTACAGCACCGGATGCGCTATATGTAATGTCGCCAGTCGTAGCACCAGTACCCGTAGCCGGAGTACCGCCCTCGAAAGTCCAGTCAAACTGGGCCTTGGCGAAATCAGCGGGCCTGTAAGTCGAATTGTTCATGTTTGCAGAGAACTTCCACTTGACCTTACCGCCCTTGCTGATAGGCGTAGAGGCCGGAGCACAAGAACCGAGGCCAGTCACCGGGACAACGATTTCTCCACCAGCAGAGGACGTCGGCTCCGGGTTATCGATAATCTGCATGGAAGAAGAAGACGGCTTGGTCACGATGTTGAAATCGCCACGAGAAGAGGACGACATCGTGGGGTTCGTGATTGGGCCCTGATTTTCTTCGGAGGAAGAGGATTCGGGAACATCTACCGGTTCCGTACCTTCGAGGTAACTCTGATACTGGGTGTAGCAACCCATGTCTTCTTTACAAGTGTTCTTGGCGTTATCCCTCAGGGTCTTAATTTCCGGGCTAGCGCCGCCAGTCGTCGGATCCAAGGGATACTGCATCGAAATAACGTTATCCATTTCGGTCATTTCATTGATGGTGCCTTCACCACAGGCCCAGAAGCCTGCACTGACCGCAGTCACCATAGAAATACCTACGAATAGTTTCTTATTCATAATAAAACCTCTTTGTCGGAAAAATACATTTTTAAAAATCAAAACGCTATAGGCGTGCTAAATTTCGTGCAGAAAAGCACATATTTTTTGCATACATTCGCCATGACCATTTGACAAACGTAAAGTCAAATTTACAATAAAATCGAGTTCAACTTAAAGTGGTTATTCTTCGTCCACCGAAATCCTGCGCTGGCCCGTAATAAACTGGTGTACGTAAGGATTACTGGTGTTCTTGATTTCGTCAACTGTGCCCACTTCGATAATACGACCATTATACAGCATGGCAATTCGGTCGGCCACCTTGAAAGCACTCACCATGTCGTGAGTCACCACCACGGACGTCACGCCAAGCTTGCTCTGCATATCGAGAATCAAGTCGTTGATCACGTCGCTGGTAATGGGGTCCAAACCCGTAGTCGGTTCGTCGTACAAAAGGATTTCCGGGTTCAAGGCGATGGCTCGGGCAAGGGCCACACGCTTGCGCATACCGCCCGAAAGTTCAGACGGCATCTTGGTACGGAATTCCGGCACCAAGTTGATCATCTTGAGCTTTTCAGTCACCACGTCCTGAATTTCTTTTTCGCTCATTTCAGGGTGATGTTCGCGCAAGGCAAACGCAATATTTTCGCCCGTGTCCATGGAGTCAAAAAGGGCACCCATCTGGAACAGCATGCCCATCTTGCGGCGAATCGTGTGCGTGTCGAAGAACTTGGGCGTACTGATAGTCACGCCGTCCACAGTCACTTCGCCGCCATCGGGCTGCAAAAGCCCAATCATGTGTTTTAGAATCACGGACTTTCCGCCACCGGACTTTCCGATAATCACCATCGTCTCGCCACGGCGAATATCCAGGTTCACGTCGCAAAGAACGTCCTGCGGACCAAAGGACTTCTTTAATCCCTTAAGACGGATGGCGATATCGTTCGGGTCTATTTTTACGTTTGGCATAGTGACACCTTAGAAGAATAGGATAGCGTCCAAAACAAAGTCTGCAATCAAAATCATGAGGCAGCTTGAAACCACCACGCTCATGGTCGCAATTCCGACACCGCGGGCACCCGGCTTGGCATTAACGCCATGGTAGTAACCCAGCAAGAAAATCAAGGTTCCAAAGACAAAGGACTTGAGCGTACCCGACCACAAATCCATGGGATCAAACAGGTACTGCATACCGGTCACGTAAGTATAGGTAGTAATGTCGAGGCCGAGCACGCAAACAATCCAGCCACCGATAATACCCAGCGCATTCGAAATAACGGTAAGGCAAGGCACCATGGTAAAGAAGGCCACAAAGCGCGGCATCGCCAAATAGCGGTACGGGTCAAGGCCCAGCACCGTGTAGGCGGCCAGTTCCTCTTTTTCTTTCATGGAGCCCAGTTCTGCAGCGACGGCAGAGCCCACGCGGCCCGAAAGCACAATCGCCGTCAGCAGGGGGCCAAGCTCGATCAGGATCATTTTACAGGCAGCCGTACCCACGAACTTGTCGGCCACCAGGTTATGGAATTCGAATTCTGCCTGCACCGTGGCCACCATGCCCGTAAAAATAGACGTCACGAACAAAAGCGGAAGCGACGACACGCCAATCGAAATCATCTGCTTTACGATGAGCACCGGATTCTTGTGGATAAAACGCAACTGCTTGAGCGTGTTCAAAAAAATGCAGACCACTTCGCCAATAGCCGAAATACCGGTTACGATAACCTCGCCAATCCAGAGAAATGGAGCTATCAGAATCTGCATCTAGAACCCCTTAGTAACTTCCGAAATCCGTCGGGCCCATGTCGCTTGCGTCGTCGTAGGCATAGGCTTCGCCACCGCCTTCGCCTTCGGGGGCGGCATCGTAGAACGTGGTGTATTCCGGAATGAAGGTCATGGGAATATCCTTGACCGAACCGTTACGGTGCTTGGCCACAATCAGTTCTGCGGTATGCTTGTCTTCTTCGCGGTGGGTCTGCACGAACTTGCGTTCCACGAACCACACCATGTCGGCATCCTGTTCGATAGAACCCGATTCTCGAAGGTCAGAGAGCTGCGGGCGTTCGCGGCCCTTTTCTTCGACTTTACGGCTGAGCTGTGCGAGCGCGATAACCGGAATCTGCATCTCCTTTGCAAGAATCTTGAGGCCGCGGGAAATGGCACCGATAGCGACGGCACGGTTTTCTTCTTTACCCGTCTTCATGAGCTGCAGGTAGTCGATAATCAAAAGATCGAGCTTGCCTTTGCGTTTGAGCTGGCGGGCCTTGCTCATGAGTTCCATGATGCCGAGGTCTGCGTTATCGTCCACATAGAGCGGTGCCTTTTGAATCGGCGTCACGGCGGCAATCAACTTCTTCTTTTCGTCGCTGTTCAAGTAGCCGTTACGGAGCTTGCTCTGGTCGATTTGTGCCTGCGAGCAAAGCAGACGCTGGGCCAACTGCACGCCATCCATTTCGAGGCTGAAGAAGGCCACATTCTGCTGGAAGTTGATGGCCGCATTCGCCGCAATCGTCAAAGCGAAAGACGTCTTACCTACACCCGGGCGTGCCGCGAGAATAATCAAGTCGGACTTTTGCAGGCCGTTGGTGAGTTCGTCGAGTTCGGTAATGCCCGTGCGAATGCCTGTAATGCCGTCCTTGCGGTTGTTCAGGCGTTCCAAAAGAGGCGTCACAAAATTCTGGATCGGCTTCAGAGAATCGCGAATCTGGTCGTCGGCAATGGCGAAGATATCGCGTTCGGCATCTTGCAAGACCTCGTCGGGCACTGCCGCCGGGTCCATGGCATTCTTGATAACCGCAGAAGAAGATTTGATCAGCTTGCGGAGCGTCGCCTTCTTGCGCAAGAGTTCAATATGCCAGCTGGCGTTGGCCGAAGAGGCCACCGATTCCATGAGTTCGAACAGGTATTCGCGACCGCCCACCAGCGTAAGCTTGTTCATGGTCTCGAGCTCGGCTGCAAGCGTCACCAAGTCAATCGGCGTCACGTTGCGGTTGAGCGTACACAGGGCAGTCCAAATCAACTGATGCTTTTCCAGGTAGAAAAAGCTTTCGTCCTTGATAATCATGATGGCTTCGCCCATCACGTCAGGATCGCGCAAAATACTTCCAAGCAGGCAACGTTCAGCATCCAGGTCCATCGGGACCTGGCGGCCTTCGTAAGAATTCTGTTGATTTTCAAAATCAGGCATCGTCGCCATCCATCATAATCTTAAGTTCTTTCAATTTACGCCACAGGGTCGCGCGGCTAATGCCCAAGCGCTTGCAGACTTCGGTGCGGTTGCCGCCACACACGCTCAGGGCGCGCAGAATATGCCTGCGTTCCATTTCTTCGAGCGACAAGAGTTCGCCGTTATCTTCGGTTTCGGTGGCAGGCTTCTTTTCTGCTTTCGCGCTGCTTTCAAAAGAGATTCCCGGCAAGTCGATCGGTTCGGCTTCGATCACCTGGGGGTCGGCGTTGTGGTCGCCCTTGATGTGCGGAATCGCCATCGTCTGTTCGCGGGCGCAGGCCTGCACCTCTTCGGGCAAGTCTTCCAGGCGAATCACGCCGCCTTCGGCAAGTACGGTCGCATGCTCGATAATGTTTTCGAGTTCGCGAATGTTGCCCGGGTACGAATACTTAGTCAGCGCATACAGGGCCGCCGGTTCAAGGTCCACAATGTCCTTGCCCTGGGCGTCCTTGTTCTTCAAGATGAAATACTTGATCAGGTTCGGGAGCGCGGGCTTGCGTTCGCGGAGCGGGGGCAAAAGCAAATGGAATGTATTCAGGCGGTAGTAAAGGTCTTCGCGGAAGCGGCCTTCTTGCATGGCCTCTTGCAGGTCGCGGTTCGTTGCAGCAAGCACGCGCACGTCCAGGTACTGCGGCTGGGTATCGCCCACACGCCTGATTTCGTGGCTCTGTAAAAAACGTAAAAGCTTGACCTGGGTCGCCGCCGAGAGTTCGCCGACTTCGTCCAGAAAGAGCGTTCCGCCGTTTGCGGATTCGAACAGGCCCTTCTTGTCGGCGGTAGACCCCGTGTACGCACCCTTCTTACTTCCGAAGAGTTCGCTTTCGACCAGGTTTTCGGGAATGGCGCCACAGTTTACCGCCACAAACGGTTCGCCCGCACGTTTGCTGTAGCGGTGAATCACGTTAGCGAGGAATTCCTTGCCCGAGCCGGATTCGCCGGTAATGAGCACGGTGCTGTTCGTGGGAGCGACCTTGTAGACAGTCTTTAGAATCTTGCGCATTTCGGGGGTATTCCCCAAAAGGCCGTCCAGCACCTGGGATTCCATGAGCTGGTTGTTGGACTTGTTCAGTTGCTGGGCACGAACTTTTTGAGCCGTCGATTCAAGTTGAGATATCGAAATCGGCTTTTTGAGGAAGGTGTTTGCACCGCGGGTAATTGCAGAGGCGGCCCCTTGCCAGTTGCGGTCATCGCACAACACAAAGATTTCGATTCCAGGGTGGCGTTCCTTTAAAAAGCTCACCATGTCCATGTTGTCTTGCATTAAGAAAGGAACTTCGATAAACGCAAGGTCTATCGAATTCTTCTTGACGATGGGCATGAGGTCACTTTCGCGGGTGCAGGTGAACAAGGTTGTCCCCGCAACCGACCAAGAGTGCTGGATATCGCCGACAAATTTCTGATCCAAATCCGCGATCAGGATATTCATCGCGACCTACTACGAATGGCTCTTGATGATTTCTTCGACCTTCGCGCGAAGGGCTTGCAAGTCCACAGGCTTGTTGAAGGTTGCCGCGGCATCAAAGTGCTGGGCAGTCATCAGATAGTCTTCGGCAGAGGTACGGCCACCACCGCTCACGGCGATAGTGCGGTCACTCATGTTCAAGCGGCGCAGGTCCAAAATCACTTCGTAACCATCGACATCCGGCATAATGATGTCGGTAATGATCACGTCATAGGTCTTATTCTGGTAAAGAGCCTTGGCTTCCTTACCGTTCTTAGCCGTTTCCACATTGTAGCCCTTGATTTCAAGAGCGGACTTGAGCATCAAATTAAACTGCTCGTCGTCATCAATAATCAGGATCGTAGGCACTAGCCCTCCTTCGTTTCAGTTTCCATAGGCCAATATAGATAAAATGTAGTTCCTTTGCCCAAAATTGTCTGCACCGTAAAGTAGGCATTTCCCTCTTTTAACAGCCTTAAGGCAGAAGATAGACCAAGTCCCAGGCCTTCGCCGGGGGCCTTTGTCGTGAAAAACGGTGCAAAGATACGTTCAAGCGTTCCCGAATCCATGCCCGTACCCGTATCGGAGATTTCGAACTTGGCATAACTGCCCGCAGGTACCGGCGGAGCGTAGGGCGTTACCAGCTGGGATTCGAGGGTTTCAGGATAAAGTTTGAAGGTCAGCGAACCGCCGCCCGTTTCTTTCATGGCGAACAGGGCGTTGTTGGCGAGGTTACTGATAATGCGATCGAGAGAGGCCACAATGCCACGGATCTTGAGGCTCTTGTCGAGTTCTTCGCTATGCACCTTCACGTTAGGCGGCAAGGTCAGAGAAATCTTGCGGACCACATCTTCGATAATCATGTAAGGCGAGAACACGATCGCAGGCGTTGCCGCGTTCGCATTGCCGCGAATGGCGTTCAGCAGTTCGTTGAGCGAATCCTTGCCGCGCTGGGCGGCCTTTTTCGCTTCCGAAATAAACGTGTACACCTGGGACTGCTTATCTTCGATCACTTCCTGAGCAATTTCCAGGAAGCCGAGCTGCGAGCCCAAAATGTTGTTGTAGTCGTGCGCGAACGCGCCGCAAATGGTACCCAGTTCTTCGAGGCGGGAATGAATGAACTTCTGTTCGCGCAACATGTTCCGTTCGTATTCGAGCCTGCGCTGTTCGGTCATGTCGACCTTGAGGCAAAGCGTCTTGTAAGGAGCCTTGCCCGCCTGCAGAATCGGGATATACATGTTGTCGAAGGTCTGCACCAGTTCGCCCATACCCGTAAGGCGGTTCGCTTCGTCCTGCGAAATCTCGGCGCCGTCCTTGTCCTCGAACGAGGTGTACATCTTGACTTCGCCCTTTTCGCGGGCTTCCTTTTCGTAGACCGAAATATCTTCGTCGTTGTCGCGGGCGCCCTCGCGCGAGCCGCGTTTTTCCAAGTCCAAGCGGTTCTGCTTCTGGTAAACGCCGAGTTCGCTCTTGTACCACACTCTAAACGGCAAGGCGTTAATCAGCGTGTTCAGCACGTTTTCCTTTTCGACCTTGATAGACGCTTCCTTGTTCAAGCGGTCCTGATAGCGCACCAGGTCATGCGTGTATTCCACGTACTGCTCGTTCAAGGTTTTCAGGTTCTGCTGCAGCAAAAGCGTCTTGGACTGGTCCATGAAAAATGCGACATTCACAATCGTCATCAACGTCTGGCGGCACTTGAAGAAATAAATCTTCATCACATGGGTTTCGCCATTGATGTTCATGCGCACATCGCTATACACCGTCTCCCTGAAAAAGTCGAGGTTCGGCGGGAGCACGTTCTTGATGGACCTTCCACACAAACTAATAGAAGACTGGCCGAGCAACTTGGTTGCGCCGTGATTTACCGCCTTGATTTTTCCGGCTTCGTCATAATAGATGATACCGTCTTCGATCTTGTTGATCAGTTTCTGCAAGAACCAGTAGGCACCCATATCGCGGAACCTGGCCGAGGTATAGTATTGGCCGCAAAGAACCGCAATGAACAATGTAAGGAACTGGTGCCACACAAAGAACTGGAAACCGCCATTCCAGGCGCCATAGCCCTTGATCAGCGGAATCACGAAGTCGAACAGCACCGCCACCACAAGGCACACGCTCAGGCTACCCGCCATGTAGGCGCCGGTATGCAACACCGTCGGATCTAGCGAGCGTAGCGAACTGCGCATGAGCTGGTAAACAATCAGCAGGCATGGCGGCAAGAAGAACAGCAAATACACAACGGTGAACGTCTTGAATATCGGCATGTACGCAAACGGCAAGATTCCGAAAAAGTCAAAACCCGAAATGGTCTCGGGACTGACCACGAACAGGAACGTGAGGGCAATGACAATCATGATTCCCACAGAACCCGAAATCGTCTTGTACGGAGTGCGGTGGCTGAACAGCACCAGTTCGCCCATGTCGTAAAGGGCAACTCCCACGCGAACCCAGCAAAGCGCCTGCAAGCCAAAGATAAGCTGGCGGCCTATGTAATAGTTCGACATTTCGGGCGTGATGGTACCGCTGAAAAAGAGAATCCCCAAAATACTGCACGCATTCCAGGCGATGTTCGAAATCACCATCATGCGCAAGGGTTTCGGCAAGCGACGTGCCGTCATCTTGTGTTCAAGCAGTACCGGGTAGTAAAACGATACAAGAAGGGCTAGTACCGAAAGCACCAAAAGGTATGGAGAATCGGAATACAGGCTCTCTGCCATTTTACTTTACCCGTTTAATACCAAATGTGGATGTTTTATCGTAAGAGTTCTTACCGCTGAATTTTTCTGCGTTCGTGGAATTTTCATTCGGGACGAACTGCGTTTCCATATCCAATTTATAAATATACGCGCCCGTGGCAACAGCCCTACCCTGTTCAGACTGTAATCCGACGGCCGTATTTGCCCATTCCACGTAGAACACGATCTTGCCGGACGAAGACAGGTACACGCCAGACGGCACGCTGTACCTGCCAGCCAAGCGGTTCACGTAGCTACCCAGGTTGGTATAAATCGGCATGTTGTACTTGACCCGCAAGGAATCCCAGGCGGGCTCTTCGTTGCCCGAAGAACCTCTCGGGACAGTCATTTCGATTTTCCAGACCGCCCCCTGCACGCTTGCGGAATCGATACCCGCTGCAACCACCTGACCGTTCTGGATCAAGTCGAGCTTGTGGGTAGCGGGGTTCAGCACGTACATGCGCATGTTGTCTTGCGACGGCACCTGCGAACGCAATTCGCCGCCCGAACGGGACACCACGTCTTGCATGGTCACCACGAACTTGACCTGCGGATTGCCGCTGCTCAAGATCGGAATCCACGGAGAATTGGTTGCCGGCATATTGCCGTGCGCATCGCGCAGGGCACTGAATTCCTTTGGATGCAGGCGGACAAAGTCACCGTCGGTCACGGCGAGGCGGCTATCCTTGTCGTAAATGGCAGCCATGCTCGTCTTGGTGGCCGCAATGGTGAGCGTCTGCACCGAGCGCTTGTAAATGGCGGTGTCGACATCGGCAATCTTTTCGCGGTAATACACCAGCGAAGAATCCACGACAGCCACCGGTTCGCTCAGCACCATGTCGAGCATGTCGAATTTATCGGACTTGGACATGTCAATCGTCGCCGTCACGATCACGGGGCCGGCCAGGTCTTCGCCGAGCACGGAATTCGTCTCGTAAGAAGCGCCCTTGCCCAAGTGCTGGGCGACAAGGCCTGCGCCCGTAATATTCACGCCCTTCGAAGCGCCCTCGTAAGTACCGCTGGTAATGCCATAGGTAAAGGGCTTGGGCAAGTCAAGAACAGAAGTCATGCCGTCGGCAGCGTAAGTCGGAACCGTGCCCGCCACCCAAAGGGTTTCGGGAGCGGTACGGCCAAAGATTACCGAAATACTGTCCGGATAATGCTTCTGGTCAATGGCGCGGGCGTATTCAATGTAAACGCGTTCGGCAACGCCGTCTTCGTCGGCATCCGAAATAGAGGCATACGTCATGGGCACCGGAATCAGCTTCAAGGTAATCGGGAGCTTGGGCTGGCCGCAAGTGGCCGACACTTCGTTACCGCTCTTGTCCTTAATGGATGCATTCGACAGGAGCTGCGCGAACATGCCTTCGGTCACAATGGAATTGCCGCTGGCGTCAAAGCCGATTACAAATTCCCAGACGTTCATCGATTCGTTATAAATCTGCGTGAACTTGACCGTAGGCGCATTGACCGCTGTAGAACCGTTCGTTGCGAACAGCTGTGTAGGCCAATCGGTGCCCGGGCTAGAAATCGGTTCGCTAAACTGCATGTAAACGCGGTCACTTGTCGCGGTATCCAAGCGTTCCAACACCGAGACAGCCAACAACGTCGGCGCAATGCCGTCCTGGTAGAAGTCCGTATGGCTTTCGACCTTGCCGCCCACGTTAGAATACAGCGTAATGGAACCGCTCGGATTCGTGTTGATGGCGGTATCCTTGATGTTTGCCTTCACCACGATTTCCTTGCCGTTCTGGCTAATGACATCGGTCGTCTTGAGCGTGTCGCCATTATAAACGAACTGCACCGAGTTGAACGACTGGTTTTCCTGGTATTCGTTCGAAATCGTAATCTTTATGGCATCCGGCTTGTTGTCGCAATCCGTGTCGACCATCTTTGCGACATCGATAATCGGCCAAGGCGGCAGTTCCTCGATAATCAAATCAGCCATTGCAGGCTCGTAATCGAACTGGGTCGAGTTACCGACCTTCGCGAACAAGGTCGTCACCATCACCTGTTCGGAGCTTACGTAGAACGTCGCTTCGCCATTCACCAACTGGATGCTCGTAATAGGAATCGTCGAAGTTGCAGAACTCCAGAAGAGAACGTTTCCGCTGGTAGTGCCCAAAGTGAGCGTAACGTTCACCGTATCCAGAAGCTGGGCCAAGGAATCGAGCAATTGCACACGGACTTCGACCATCTTGGGTGTACCGCCCGCAGACGTCTGATAAGTCTTGTAAGAATTCTTGTCGAAGCTGAGATAGCGTTTTTCGAGCGGAGTCGTAATGGTATCGATTTCTACGTTGCTACGCACCACGGCGCAGGCGCAGTCGTACTTGTTTTCGGTCTTGTTATTAGCGCCATGGTTATGCCAGCTGACCCATTCCATGTAGTTGTTGCCGTAAGCAAGGTTCGTATCCTTGGCGAACACGTAAGAATCGGTACGGGTTCCGTTGTCGTAAATAAAGCTCTGCGGCTTACCGTTCATTTCAAGGTCATCCAGGAAACCCGTCGGCGAAACTTTGCTATAGCCTTCGTAACTTGTCTTGTAGTCTTCTTTTTCTACAGAATAGAACGGAGTCTTGAACGGCTTTTCGAATTCGAGCGTTACCGTGCGGCGAACCTGCGGACCATTTTCGGGAGTGTAATCCGGAGTGTAACCAAAGATATGCTTGCCATGGTAGAAAACTGCAATGTAGGGGTCTTCTGTAAAGGCAACGACCTTTTCGTTATTGGAATTGTATTCTAGGAAGGTTGTTTCCGAGCCCTTGAAGTAAGGCGCCTGGGTCAAATCTATCCCTTCAAAGTATACGGGATCGTCTTCAGCAGTGTGTGCCCGGAGCGACCAAGAACCTTCGATATCCTTATACTTCACCGTTTTTACACTGGGGTTATAATCATGGAATACGACCTGAATAATCAACTGTCCCGAAACTTCCAGAACACCCTTTACATTGATAGGCAAATAGTATCCACCCAAGCCGTCGGATTGAGCACTGCCAAACGTGATATTAATGGCCTTACCCATTTGGCCATCACCACCAAAGTTCTGATGGCAATTACCTAAAGCGGCAAGGTTAGGATCATTCAAGTACATGCGGACTTCGAAATCTTCAAAGGGCATAGTATCGTTGTTTGCAATAGACACGATAAACGCATGGCAGTCTTCCCAATTACTGCAAGCAGCCTCGTCACCATAGGAACTCGGTTTCACGAATATGGCAAGATCCGCATACGAGGCCTCGCTTTCGGTCGTAAAGCTGTAACCAGCGCCACCGTTATCGTCGCTAGACATTCCCGAAGAAACGCTAAAGTAGTAGGTTGTTCCTGCCTTAAGATCGGTCAATTCCACTTCGTGGAAGAGTACGGCGCCATCCTTTGCAGTTGCAGATTCGTTCAAGGCGCTCATAGAGGTTCCATATTTTACCACGCCGTTAGAACGGACATCGGTCCACCAGTAAATCTTGGCACTGCGGTGGTCCACCTGGCAAATCGTCACACCGCTAATATTAGGCTTCACATTGGTCATGGTAAACTGGTACCACTGACCATGGTTATCGTCCGTCGTCATGTTACGCTTGGTGTCCATACCCTCCAAGAAGAAGTAGTAGGTCTGGCCCATTTCAAGGCCTTCAAGCGTGACTTCGCCGCCCTTGGTTGCCTTGGTCTGTCCCACCGACTTTGCGCCGGCCAAATCCGGAGTCGTATTGTAGAACACCGTCACTAGGGCAACTTCGTTCGCATCCCAGCTTACAATAGCAGACGTCTCGGTAATCGGGGTACCTTGAATGTTACTGAACAAGGGGCCTTCGGCATCGATCGGGAGTGTCTGCGCCAAGCTCTGCGCCGGGAACAAGAACTGAGCCGTAAAATCGATACAGGTTTCGGTCGAGGTATATTTGTTCCAGTCTTCGATCAAAGTTTTGGTCGGTTCGCGTGCACCCATCAAGGCTCCAATCGGGCACTTGTACTTGTAGGGCATACTACCCGCGTTGTAACCATCAGGGTTCGAAGCACGGTTATGCGGATGCTGCGGATTCTTTTCACCGGCACCCATCAAGAACGAAATGTCCCAAGGGTTGGCACCCAAAATAAAGTACATGTTATCGAGAGCCACCTTCAAGTAGCGTTCATCGCCAGTAAGCTCATACATCAAGAAGATGGACACCGCAGTACCCATATTGTAGCGCATCACACCCCAGTCAAAGCTGGTCCATACCAAGTTGTAAGGTGTTATCACATGCAGTTTAGACGGGCCTTCGTGCGGATCTCCCGAGCCAACTCCCGGATTTTCGAGCACCAGAGAGTCGCCATCGTTCGTGCTGTTGTCAATAAGTTTTCTAAAGGTTGCCATGGTTCGCATCGAAAGCGAATCACGTTCCGTTTCAGAAAGCCCATACTCGGCAGCAACCGTAGGGTTACTTAAAATCATCTTCTGGAAAGCGAACAGCACATACGAATGAATGTTCTGGTAGTCCGTAGCCCAACCACCCGGCGTAAATCCACTCGTATTTCCTAGGAAGCCGGCCCTAAAGTAATCCAGGTTATAATGGTAGTTGGTTTCGTTGTCAAAAATATTCTTGTTTTTGTAAAGGTTATACTGATAAACGGTATCCTTTGTCGCATACCAAAGAGCTAAAGATGCGGCAGCGCCATCATCATAAAGAGGACCGCCACCGGTATAGAATCCAGGGAAAGCGGTATTACGGCCAGGTGAACCAGCCGTAATGTATTCATCGACCTGTTTCATCACCACATTTTCATAGATATCTTTTGCCGCCTCCAACAGAGAATCAGAATAAGCAGCATCATACACCTTGTAGCCCACCGCCACGTTTGCCATGGCAGCGGCAAACATGCCTGCCGTATTCGTACCGATATCCGTAAGCACTACACGGTCTGGGCCACCTTTAGACGGAGCCTGAGCATCTTGGCGTTCCGGCAAATCCCAAAAGGCATGGTCCACTTCATCGACGCCAACCGAATGGTACATATCACCCTGAGCAATCAGGCCATCTGCTTTAGACGCCCTATAAAGTTTTAAAAGATAGTCCGCACCGATTTTTGCTTCGTACAGCACATCGGGAATACCATCGGTAAACACCGTATCGGCATAGGAATTTCCGTAGCGGTCTTCGGCCTTGTCTTGGTAAGTCAGGTACACCATCGAAAGCACGTAAGTGGCATAGCCCAATGTTTCGGACACTTTAAAGTGGTCACCACAGTCATGCCAACCACCCGTCAAGTCATGTCCAATCTTGGAACCGTCTTTCAAGTGGCACGCGCCATGAAAGTGAGACTTGGTATTACCGCAACGCTGAATACCAAAGAACTGCAAAGACATTTCGAGAATCGAATTGAATATAGAAGGGTGAATATGGAACGTTGCCGAAGTATCGTTCCCCACCACCACAAAATATTCACCCGGCGTACTCGGTGCAAGCCCCGTAAAGTCGGCTCGATAAAGAGTTTCCTTTGCAGTACTGACTGAATCTTGACTACCGAACTCATACACACTCGATATCGAATTAAAAGCGCCGTTAATCCAGATGTTTGGCTTTACCACATTCTGCTTGATCAGGCTTAACGAACCGCTCCAGGCCTCGGCACCGCTATTGGCGTCAATCACCTGGAACTTTGTCGCCTTCGGGTCGGCCACATAGGCGTACTTGTAATCCTGCGGTCTAAAGCCACTCTGGTTTATTCGAATGGGCCTACGCGCAAACGCATTCAGCGAATCAAGATACCGACGGCTATGTACCTTGTCGGTACGGTCCAAATTAGGGAGTTCACTTGCCACGGCAAAGTCCACGGCAAAGAACATCAACAGTAATACAGCCTTTAACACTTTTTTCATAATCATACTCTTCCTCCCAAAATACTAAAAAAGAGAAAGAGCCTCCCCAGGCTCATTCTCCCCTACACTTTATTTTTTAGCCCTTCTGAAACCAAACGTCCTGGTAAACGTGTCGGAATCCTTCAGAGCCTCGGTGCGGTCACCATCGTCAGCCTTCGCCGGCAGATAATCGCTCTTCGCCTCGGTATTGAACTTCGCAATGTAAGGCCCAGTACCGATCTTCTTGCCCGTCGAACTTACAGGGTAATCTTCGGGGGCGCACCATTCCAGATACAAGGTCATGGTACTGGCCGCCGAAATGTATTCCTGCATGGTCGAAGACATGAACGAATACGTCGCCTTGTTTATGTAAGAACCAAGGTTACTGAAGACATCCATTTCGAGGTTGACCTTATAGTCGCGCTTGGCTTCGCCGAGTTCGGTCTTGTCGAGCACATCGGGCAAGGCGATTTCGATCATGAACGTCGGACCTGCATTGCGGTAACCCCTGATCGGAGCGCTAAACACATCGTGCAGTTTGCTGTCGCCTTCGGCAATCACAATCGTTTCTTCGTTCTTGTTAAGCGTCGTCAAGCGGAAGTTCACGTTCGGATCCAGCGGGATTCCACCGTAGTAAATGGAATCGGGGTTTCTGGACTTGGTCACGCCATCGACCGCCGTAATGGTGAACTTGATGTTAGACACCGTACCGGTCACAGGCACCCAAGGCGTTGCATAGCCAGGATACTGGCCCGCCATATCCTTGAAGTAACCCGTCTCGATATCCGAAATCAGGCGCACGGAGTCAGCAATCCAAATGGCTTCGTCATACTTGTGCCTGTAGCCCAGCTTTACCGTCGTCGAATTGGTCAGGTAGGTTACCGAGAGATTCGGGTTGCGGCTCGGGTTGAAGAACACACCCGCAGAACCGTCGCGGCTACGTTCCACCACATACGGGTGGCCGGCAACGGTATCGAGCGGTTCAGACATAGTCAAGGTCACGTAGTCGCGAGAACCGTAAGAATCGTCGTCCACGTCAAAGCCCTGCCACACCGCCGTCATAATAATCGGCGGGCACTTGTCGACCACCGGATAGAAGTTGTCAAAGAATCCGCCTTCGGGGCCAAGGCGCGGAGTCACACGGCCGTAGGTGCCGTACGGGCCTGTGGTTGCGCCGCGGGCAAATCCATTCACGGTATTGAACTTGATTGTAATGACAGACACCGTATCATTCTTGAGCACAGAATCAATCTTTACGACAGGCGTTGCGCCCGAAGAATCCACAGACGAGACCTTTTCCCAGCGTTCGCCGAATTCGAACGTATGTTCCCATTCCGGCTTCAGGTTCCTGATTTCGCCCTTCAAGCCCCATTCTACCACAAAGCTGTCGAGCATGTCCTTGTCGCGGAGTTTCTTGGCAAACTTCATGTAGAGTTCGTCGGCGTAGCCGTCGCCTTCGTTGTCGCGCATTTCGGCAAGCGTCACAGGTACCGGCCTCGGCGTTTCGACCACCTTGACTGTCTTACAGGCCAAGGACGGGTCGAGCAAGTTGTACGCATTGTCGGCCACGGAATTCGGCTTCACGGTGACAGTCACGCCTTCCTTGATAAACTGGCCGTTCGTGTTTCCAGAAAGCGCAAACATCCAGCTCTTGCCATCGTTACTGGTGGTAGCTCTACCCACCACGCTAAAGACAGCACCCGTAGCGCCCACAACTTCCAAGGGCCATTCCGTTTCAGACGCCAAGATCACCGGTTCGGTAAAGGCGACCATCAAGGTATCTTCCGGATATTCATGACCTTCGTTTTCGAGAATCGTCACGCTCAACAGCTGCGGCATAATGCCGTCGCCAATGGCCACCTTGGTCGCGTTGGTTGCACCTTCTGCCTTCAGGTAAACCGTAGCCTTTCCAGAGGGCGCCGCATTTTCGGCAATGCCAAGCGTTGCCGGTAAGTCAACCTGTACCTCGGACTTGTTGAGCGCCTTGGAGGCGTCTACCTTCAAGGTCACCGTGTCGGCCATGCCAGGCAAGAACACGCGAATGCTGTCGAAGCTATAGTCGCTAATGAGCGTGTTGCTGAACTCTACCAAGAGTTTGTCGGCCACGTTGTCGCAGTCGGTATCCTGGGCCAGCACCTTCGTGGGTTCGGGGTACTTGGCTTCGGCATAGAAGCTCTGCTTCGATACATCTTCTTCGTCGTCCGGGTCCACGTAAATCACCTGGATGGTGTCGCCCGCAAAGAACGAAATCTGATTGCCGTTTCTGGCTTCCGGCGCAATAGAAGTTGCCGTAATGGCAAATGCGCTCTTGAAGCTACCCGGGTTAGAGGCGTCTTCCACCATCTTCACCTTTAAGGTATCGTTCTTCTTGTTGTTCACAATCAGGACTTCGACCGGAGCAGAAGAACCGGCCTTGTCCTTGTCGTTCAGGTAAACATAGAAGCGAGTCTTGGACGGGTCGGCCGGCGATGTCACCGGGTTGCCCGATTCATCCTTGATCGTGAGCGAGGACTGCGTCATGTTACCGCGAGTGAACTGCACGTAGTAACTGCGGTTAATGAAAGCGCAGCCGCCGTTTTCGGCACATTCTTCGCATTCCGGGTTCGCTCCTGCGAAAATCGTCAAGTCAATCTTGTTGCTACCGATCTTCATCTTCACAGGAATATTCAAGGTCCAAAGGCCCGTCGAGTCAATGGGACCATCACCTCTCTTTACATTGTAGTGGGCAACGTCAACATTGTTTTCGGCATCGATCAAGAAGATTTCGTCACCGTATCTTTGGATATACGTCTTGATTTCTTGACCGTTCGCCCAGATGCGGGTAATGTAGCCCTGTTCCGAAACCTGGGCATAACCCTTCACGTACACGGTACTGCTAGTCTGGTCAATCTGCACGTAAGAACCGTCAGACACATTGAACGGAGCATCAAAATGCACATCCATTTCGTAATGGGCACGCTTCGTGGTCATTTCCTGACGAGACGGGCTGTAGCCCCAAATAAATTCATTCTTACGGTAAACTGTAATGAACTGGTTGATAGGAATATCCGTATCGAAGTCGCCGTAATCCTTGCTTTCGACCGGCATACCCGCATAATCGGCACCGTCTTTCAAGAATTCATGCGGAGCCCAGGACCAGTCACCCGTACTTGCATCTAGCTTTTTCTTTTGGCGTTGGCGGAGCGTTTCACAATGTACACCATCATTTGTAAGGCCATAAGAGAAATCGAAATCCAATCGGATTCTAGAAGCGGACTTCATTTCTGTAGGACCGAGAGGTACAGGGAAGTAGTAAGAATACTTGCCTGTGGCCGCATCATAGGTATCATTCAATTTTTGCGGCTGAGCATCTCTCATAAGCATGCGAACCGTATTGCCCACATCGTTGCCATTCTTGTCGAGGAGCGGATGGTTAAAGCCGGATTCATCGTAAGCCTGCAGAATGTCCGTATCTACAAGGAAGGCGCAATTTTCAACTTCTTCGGGCGTAGCCGTAAAGTACAAGCGCAATTCAAGACTATCAAAAGGTCGTGATTCATTATTGTAAATATTGAGGTCCAAGGCATCGAGCCCGTTGTCCATATACTGGTAGGCACGGACGCTAAAGTCGTACCACATTACCGGCGTGGTGAACTTGAGCATATCACCTGTCTTGTCGTTCACGTTGGTGCGCTGACCGTTACTTTCGACCATGTAGTAGTAAGTCGTCTGTTCCTTAAGGCCACCGATTCTTACATAATGGAACTTGGTCGGAATGCCAGACACATCGGCATTGCCTGCACCACTGTTAAAGGCGTAATCAGAGGCATTCGTATGCGGAACCGTATCCCAGTAAATCTTGGATTCATATTCGCCGTTCGGGGTGTACCACATGATTTCGGCACTGTCGCCAAACAGGTTACATACGGTCACGTTGGTAATCTGGGCACTTTCCACCGTATTGAGCGTAGTAAAGCTGAACGGAGTCTTGGTGCTATCGACCATGTACTTGGTGGTCTTGTTTTCCGGAACGTAGGCGTTCTGGCCCACAACATAAAAGTAGTATCCTGTTCCCGGTTGCAAGCCACGCAAGATAATTTCATGTTGCACGCCGGCCTTGCCGTCGTCGGTCGTCGCATTCACGCTCATGTCCGTTTCGCTAGTACCATAGTAGAGCGTCGCGGTACCGCGAGAAGAAAGCTTGACCATCACAATGGCAGAGTCCGCACTCACATGGCGAATTTCCACGTTCACACCAGGAGCGACCGTACGGTCGAACTTGGCAGAGGCAAGCATACCCGAGCTCACGAGCGTTGCTGCGGCGTCAATACAGGTTTCAGACTTATGATAGTCTTCCCAGCTTTTATTGTCAGGAACCATTGAATTATTCGTTCCCGGCACAACGCCACCATAAAGAGCTCCCACAGGCGGCCTGTACTTGTAAGAAGCACCCGGCATATTCTTGCCTTCGGGGTTGGCGGCACGGTGGTGCGGGTGAGCATCGTTCTTGTCACCAATACCCAGAATGTACGATACATCCCACGGGTTCACTCCCAACAAGTAGTTCAACTGGTTAATGGCCAACTGGTGCATTTCGTCAGCTTTCCAGTCCACAGCACCCATATTCGGGAGTGTCAAATTCTGCTTCTCGATATCCTTTGCCACATCGGCGTAGGCCAAGACTTCAAAGATATTGCCCGCCTGGTAACGGTTGTAAATCCAGTCCTGGTCAGTCTGCATGGAATACCAAATCGGGTCATACTTCACCTCATTCATTTTCCAGCCAATTCCATTCCAGCCAGTACTCTTAGGCAACACAATCGTCGCGGTACCTTTACTAACATCGCCCAAATTGAAAATCATGTTCACGATACAGTCTTCAATTGCGTTAAGGCGTTCCTCTGCAGTAAGTCCGTACTCGTTGATAGCCTTATTTTCGTCAGCAAGAATCAACTTATAAAGAGCATAGGTGGCATAGGCGTAAGAATTTGCCCAGCTGGTGTTCTTGCCATTTTTCAAGAAGCCCTTGTCCGGCGACACGAACCAACCGCCCTTGAAATAACCGGGACCATCTTGGTCCGGCATCTGCTGGCCTGTATACATTCCCGAGTTACGAATCATGTCGTCGGCGTATTCCTTTTCGCCCGTCGCATAAAGGAGGGCCACAGAAGCCAAAGCCATGTCATCCACGAATTCGTTGTTACCGTTATAGGCAGGGCTAGACCATCCTGCCGCCTTCTTGTTGTGCGTGAAAGATTTCCCTTGGGCAAGATCCTTACCGAACTTATACATTTCTCTAGCAACCTTTAAGCAGCTGTCAGCGAAAGGTTTATCGTATTCGGCGTACATTTTACCAAGAATAGCCAGACCTGCAGCCGTTTCGCCACCGATATTGGCACCGATTTCGCCCAAGCGCACCGTTCTAGAAAGCGGACCACCTCTACGAAGCGCCGGGTCACCCTTAGTAGGATCCAAAGGCAACTTATCCTGAGATTCCGGGCGGCCCCACCAACCATGGTCCGAACCGAAATCACCCACCGAAAGGGCCATGTCGTCAATCACGCCCTTGGCTCGTCTGTAAGAACGCAACACAAAGTCAGCACCATGCTTTGCTTCGCGCAACATGTCCGGGATACCATCCCTATTGACGGTTTCGCCATGGTTAAAGGCATAGTGGTCCTCATCGGCATCCGCATTGGTTGCCGCCAAAACCGCTGCCACCATAAAGGCATACATCTGAGTCTGGGATTCCTTCAAGTGGTCACCGCAGTCATAATAGCCGCCTTCCAGGGTCCCTGCCAGAGACTGGTCAAAAGCATATACACCGGAATCAGAAGAAGCTCCGCCATCCAAGGTATGGCTTGCCGGATGGAACCAGGAATCGCCATAACCGCTACGGTTAATTCCATAGAACTTCAGGGCAGCGTCCTTCACCATGGAATACACCTTATTGCTCACAATGAAGGTACTGGAAATATCGTTGCCCACCTTGATACGCAGTCGGGTTTCCGTAGGAACGTTGCCCGGAATACGACCAATCTGGATAATGCCGGACTGACCGGTAATATCCACCTGATAACGTTTCTGGTCATTGGTGGCCGCATTTGTACCAGCAATAATAGTCCAGTCAGAAGACGTTTGCTGACCGCTACTGGCAAATTCTCCCGTCACTTTCGGATCCAATGATTTACCATCGATATCCACCACTTCAAAAGAGCTCGCCGTTCCAATGTAGTAGAACTGCTTTTCGGGGTCGCTTTCCAAGTAACCGGCCTGGTTAATACGAATCGGCGACATGCGGTAATTAATCGCATCCAAATAAGCCTGGTTCAAGGTATCGGGAATAAGAGCGTTCGGTACGTAAGAGGCCGGAGTGCGGTTCTTGGGAACCATGTTGTGCTTAACCGTCACCGTTGTATCGTAATGATCAAAGACAGTCGTATCCCAAGTCAGTGGATAAACCGGACGTAGCAAATCGTAAGGAGTAGGTTGTTCCTGAGTTGCCGCCATGGCGGCCACGGCAGACATCGCGATAAGCATCGCAGACACAAGACACTTCATTTTAGGCACAATAGCCTCCTTTGTATACAACCAAATGGCGGATGCGGTCAGCACCCGTAAGCAAACGCCCAAATACACAAAATTAAAAATAGATTTATTGGTCAAAAAGCGGTTGCGTGAAAATCATAAAATGTTCGCTTTTTGCTCTCAAAAACGGCAATTTTCAATGATTTGGAACACGCCGTTTCGTATAAAAGATTTTGGTAAGAATTATGTAGAACAAAGCTTAAAAAAGTTTACAAAGATGGAAGCTAGAAGTCGATTTGGAATGAGGAATATGGGATGAAGGATGACTGCAGAAATATTTATGCAAATCTAAAATATGCTTTTACTTTTGCATAAAAAAAAATTATATATTTTAAGCAGAAAACGAGGTTTTTATGCTTTTTGAGCGCACCATAAAAAACACAATTTTACAGGCTAGCGAGACATTCCCTGTCGTCCTCCTGACTGGCCCCCGACAAGTTGGCAAATCCACCCTGCTAGAAAGTCTTGCCGAACCCGACCGCAAGCGAGTCTCCCTGGACAACCCAACCATTCGCGCCCTCGCTCAAAAGGACCCAGAATTATTTTTGCAAAGGTATTCGCCCCCCGTGCTTATTGACGAGGTGCAATATGCCCCGGAACTTTTCCCGTTCATCAAGATTCTTGTAGATAGCCGCAAACAAAGCGGGGACTTCTGGCTAACCGGTTCACAGATGTTCAGGACTATGAAAAACGTTTCGGAATCATTGGCAGGCCGTGCAGGTATAATCCCCATACAAGGTCTTAGCAACAGTGAAATAAACGGGTTCCACCCAGAAGCTTTTTCAACGGATCCGGAAAAGCTTCTCCCCCGCCTGCAATACGCCAAGGCGATGAACGTCTCAGAAATTTTTGCGCGAATTTTCCGCGGATCCATGCCCCGCCTTTACGAAAATAGCCGCGTCAGGTTGAGTACCTATTTCGAATCTTATCTTGATACATACATCAGCAGAGATATCCGGGATCTCGCCCAGGTCGGCGACGAGACCGCATTCCTGAAATTCGTCAAGGTCGTTGCCGCCCGCACCGCAACTAATCTGAACTACGACGCACTCGCAACAGAAACAGGGATTTCTGGGCCGACCGCCAAAGCATGGCTTTCTCTGTTAGTTTCCAGTGGACTTGTTACACTAATCGAGCCGTTCTACAACAACGCTCTCAAGCGCGTCATCAAGGCACCACGAATGTATTTTTCGGACACGGGCCTCTGTGCCCATCTGATGGGCTGGGGCAGCCCGCAAGTTCTCGAGAACAGTGCCATGAGTGGTGAATTTTTCGAGACCTGGGTCGTCATGGAGATTTACAAAAGTTTCCTGAATGCGGGCGAACGCCCCCCACTCTATTTCTACAGGGATTCCAACCGCAAGGAAATCGACCTTATCATTTACCGCGACGGAGCGGCCTACCCTATCGAAATCAAGAAAAGCACCACTCCTAAAGATGCAATAAAGAATTTCTCTGTCCTGAATCCAATACAGGAGACCGAAATAAAAACCGAAGTCGGGCAAGGAGCAGTCGTATGCCTCGCCAGCGACATCATTCCCATCGACAAGAAAAATTCCTACGTTCCTGCATGGGTGATATAGAAAAAACGGCACCCGCTCTGGGTACCGTTTTCAAAACCTTGTTTTAGAGGGCTTCGATTAGTCCTTGCCGGTGAAGATAATCACGAGCACGGAGGCAACGAAGGCGGCAGACACGATCAGGAATTCCCACGGGTTTTCCATGATAGAGGTCTTGGCAGAACCGGCAGAGCTGTTTTCGAGAGCAGCCTGTTCTTCGGCCTTGGCCTTGGCAGCTTCTTCGGCAGCCTTCTTTTCTTCTTCGGCCTTGGCGAGAGCGGCGCTGTCGACCGGGGCTTCTTCGGCCTTGGCTTCGAGCACTTCGGTCTTGGCGGTATCGGCCTTGGCGGTGTCGGCGGCGGCTACGGCTTCGGCCGGAGCGGCGGCGGAGTCAGCCGGTGCGGCAGCAGCGGCAGCAGAATCAGCAGGAGCAGCAGCCGGAGCGGCAGCTTCGGCAGCCTTGGCGGTGTCGGCAGCGGCAGGAGCAGCGGCGGCAGCCGGTGCGGCGGCGGGAGCCGGTTCAGCCTTGGCGGCTTCGGCAGCGGGTGCTGCAGCAGGAGCAGCAGCGGCAGCGGGCTGAGCAGCGGGGGCTGCGGCAGGAGCAGCTGCGGGAGCCGGCTTGGCGGCTTCGGCAGCAGGAGCGGCAGCGGCGGGCTTAGCGGCCGGAGCAGCTTCCTTCTTGGCAGCCGGGGCTGCAAAAACAACAGCAGAGGCAAGCATGGTTGCCAGCATGAGAGTCTTGATCTTCATAGTATCCTCTTCAGTTTAAACTTTTTACGATGTAAAAAATAGTACAAATTTCGGCCGTTCGCCAAGTTTTTTATAAAAAAAGTTCAAATTGTCCGCTATTTTCGTCTTTTCATCGGCATTTTGCGATTTTTCGCACACCGTCGCGGGCTAAACCGCTCCATTCAGTCGAAAATTTTAGACCAAAACCGCTAGAAATTTTAAATTACACACATAAAAACAATGTGAAATGTGTAATGTGTGATGTGTAATTAGTCATTCCACTTCCCACATTGCGGCGCAAGCCGCCCACATTCCACACCACACACTAACCCTTGATTCTAACCCTAACCCCTAATTAACTATGGCATTCAAATACGAAGCTACCGTCCAGCACGGTGAAGATACTACCGAATACGTGAACCTCGGTAAAGACGGCGTTTCCGTCGCCGAATTCGAAGGCAAGAAGATTCTCAAGGTTTCTAAGGAAGCTTTGACCAAGATTGCCCAGGCCGCCTTTGAAGAAGTGGAATTCTGCCTGCGCCCGGCCCACACGGCCAAGGTCGCAAAGATTTTGCAGGACCCGGAAGCTTCGGACAACGACAAGTTCGTGGCCCTCACCATGCTCAAGAACGCCTGCGTTGCCGCCAAGGGCATCCTCCCGTTCTGCCAGGACACCGGTACGGCTATTTGCGTTGCCCACAAGGGCCAGCAGGTCTGGACGGGCTTTGACGATGCCGAAGCCATTTCGGAAGGTGTCTACAACGCCTACACCACCAAGAACCTTCGCTACAGCCAGATTGCACCGCTTACCATGTACGAAGAAAAGAACACCGGTTGCAACCTGCCTGCCCAGATCGACATCCACGCCGAAGAAGGCGCCGAGATGAAGTTCCTCTTTGTGGCGAAGGGCGGTGGCTCGGCGAACAAGACTTACTACTGGCCCATGACCAAGGCGCTCCTCAACCCGAAGTCCTTGGAAAAGTTCCTCGCCGAAAAGGTGAAGACCTTGGGTACTGCGGCCTGCCCTCCGTACCACCTCGCCATTGTGATTGGCGGTACCTCTGCCGAAATGAACACCCACATGGTAAAGCTCGCTAGCTGCGGCTACCTCGACGATATTCCGACCAGCGGTTCCGAAGGCGGCCGCATTTTCCGCGACCTCGAAATGGAAGAAAAGGTTCTGCACATTTGCCAGAAGACGGGCATTGGCGCCCAGTTCGGCGGCAAGTACCTGGTGCACGATGTTCGCGTGATTCGCGCTCCGCGCCACGCTGCAAGCTGCCCGGTTTCTATCGGCGTCAGCTGCTCTGCCGACCGCAACATCAAGGCAAAGATTGACGAGAACGGTCTCTGGCTCGAAAAGATGGAACACCATCCGGAAAACTATATTCCGGCAGGCAACGCCGTGAACCTCGCTCCGGCTGTGGAAATCGACCTCGACCGCCCGATGAAGGAAGTGCTCGCCGACCTCACCAAGTATCCGGTGAAGACGCGCCTCAGCCTCAAGGGCACGATGATTGTGGCCCGCGACATGGCTCATGCGAAGATTGCCGAAATCTTCGACAAGCAGGAACGCGGCGAAGAACTCACCGACGAAGAAAAGACCGTGCTCAAGGTCGTGTCTGACCACCCGATTTACTACGCCGGCCCGGCCAAGACTCCGGCAGGCATGCCCACCGGTAGCTTCGGCCCGACGACTGCCAACCGCATGGACCCGTACGTGATGCGCTTCCAGAGCAAGGGCGCTTCGATGATCATGGTCGCGAAGGGCAACCGCAGCCAGGACGTGACTGACGCCTGCAAGAAGTACGGTGGATTCTTCCTCGGCTCTATTGGCGGTCCGGCAGCCATCCTCGCTGAACAGAACATCCTCAGCAACGATATCGTGGCCTTCCCGGAACTCGGCATGGAAGCCATCCGCAAGATTACCATCAAGGACTTCCCGGCATTCATCTTGGTCGACGACAAGGGCAACAACTTCTTCGAAGGACTGATCTAGTCGAAACCACCCTTTCAATAGAAACGCCCCGCAAGCTAGAGCCTGCGGGGTGTTTTTGGGGTGTGTGGAGGTGTCTTATTTTGTCTTTACTGCTCGGACAATTTTATTGTTCGTTTTGATGACATAAATTCCGTTGGGAAGATTCATACGAACTTTATCCCATGCTCTATATATCGTCTTTTCATCTGCACGGAAAGTGATAACGCGATTTCCGAGAACGTCATATACGGTAGCCGTTTGTGGTGTTGAAGTGAAGTTGCTTTTGAATCTCGGCATTTGGGTGGTGGATTTTGCGATTGTAAATTCAATCCAGTCGAGATTGAAGTACGGCTTGTCAATCTTTATTTTTAGCACATGCGCACCTTCTGCAATTGCGGGCACGGAAACCGCAACCGTTTCAAACGTCTTCCAGTCGCCGGTATTCGGGACCATCACGGTGACGACTTTTTTCTCGTCAACGAGTACGGAGAAGAATGTGCTATCGCTTGGGGAGGCGACGCGCGCCGTGAGCGTGAGCGAGTCGTTCTTGGACGCTTTTACCGTGTAACGTAACCAGTCATCGGCATAACCCCAGCCGTAAATGATGGCGCCTTCTGCGCTGTCGAGGCCTGCGTTGTCATCGCGGTAGAGGCTGTTTTCGTTTTCGATATCGCTGTCCAGGAATCCGCGGCCGTTGCCGCCTTTATCATAGTTCTCGACTTCGATTTTTCCGGGGATGGTAAGTGTATCTTTGAACGGTTCAATTTCGACTTTTTTGAAAATGTCAATTTTGCTTCCGTAACCGGCGGCAACGATGTTTGCCTGTACCAAATCGTCAACGGAATCGGGCGGGTTTCCGATGGTCATCACACCTTCGAAGAACGTTCCTGCACCGCCGTCGCTGCCGTCACCGCCATTGCCGAGCACGATGGCGCCTTGCAGCTTGCGTGGGCTGTAGCCTCTTTTGCGCGGTCCGTCCCACATGGTGTTGAGGGTTCCTTTTTGAGCGCTGCCGCCCTTGAGCTTGAACGTTCCGTCATTCGGTCCTTTGAGCATGGCGGTCACATAGTCTGCTTCAATAGAAAGTGCGTCTGGCCACGGTGTTGTATGGGTCTTGCCCCATTGCCAACCAGCATCGTTTCCCTTGAATACGCCGTCTTCCAAGTCGGCGGCAACCCACGGACCGTTTCCTTGTCCTGGACCGCCCCAGTCCTTGTCGCTTCCGAAGTAGATGCATTCCATGGTTCCAGGGCCGTCATCGTTACCGGTTGTTTCTGCATTTCCGTAGTTGAAACAGCACAAGTCGTTGTAATGTCTGCCGTCAACGACCATGTACATGGATTCTTCTTCGTCGCCGGTGGCTACACCTTTGGTATTGTTATTGCGGTAACCGGTGGCAGACCAGGCGTCGCGATAGAATCCGTATGCCCTGCGCCCGCTGATGTAAATCGGGGCCCTGTTGGCGTCTGCTTCCTTGGCTCCATCCTTTAGCCAATAGACTGGTGGGGATTTTTTTAAGTCGTTTTTGTAGCTGCTCTGGTCGTAAATAATCGAAATGGTGCATTTGGAACCGGCGCAAAAATCATCTTGCACGGAGGAATTGACATACCCGCCCTTTTCTTCGAGCGGAATATCTTTAGTGGCTCCATCGGCTCGACGAACCTGGTACAGGTTGCCATTATACTCCCCGAAAAGCGCGCGCGTCAAACTATGCGCCGCCACGCACGGGGTGTTTGCCTTTGCGTAAATGTCACAGGGGCCTTCTTTGGCCAAGACCATGGTGGGTGCCACAAGCGCCAGCACTGTCAAAAATGAATTGTATTTCATCCCAACATCCCTCTTTTTTACCAACCAATATCAAATTACCTCTAAAACGGGCCAAAATCACGCCTTTGGAGATTCTTCTATTGCATTTTTGTCAAAAACGATTCGCTCTTTTTTTGCTTTTCGGCCCGAGAAAAGGTTATTTTATTGAATGGATCACTGTTTAGGGAACTGGCCTATGCTCAACATTGACGAAATAAGCGATTACAGGGACTTGCTCAAGAATTACTATACCCAGCGCAAGCTGGATATGCCGCTGTATTCCTATAAAATGATGGGCCAAAAGCTCGGGCTCGACACGAGTCAGGTTTTCCGCGTGCTGAACAAGGAACTGCACCTGCCGAACCGCAGCATTCCCTTGGCAAAAGACTTACTCGACTTGAAGGGCCGCAAGGGCGAACTTTTCGAAATCCTCGTTGCCGCCTCCAAGACCAAGTCCCCCGCCAAAAAGGACAAGCTTTACAAGATGGCGCTCGCCTTGCAAGATGTGGACTTGCGCAAGCTGAGTGCAAGCGAATACCTGTTCTTAAGCAAGTGGTGGATTCCCGTGGTGCGCGCCCTGATTGAAATGAACGGCGGGCATGCCGAAGTTTCGCACCTGGTCAAACAGATATCGCCGACGGTTTCTGAAGACCAAGTCCGCGAAGCCATAACCGTTTTGAAGGATTTAAAGCTCATTACGCCGCTTGCCTCGGAACGCTACGCCGCAACAACTGCTAACTTTACATCGGCAGGGTCAGCCACAAAGACCGCCGCCATCCGCAGCTACCAGAATCAACTTTTGGCGCTCGCGCAGAACTCCCTGATTGCAGTGGAACCTGCCAAGCGCAATATTTCTTCGCTGCTGGTGGGAGTCGATGAGGACTGCTTTGCCGACTTGAACGAAATGACTCTGGAGTTCAGGCGCCAGGTACAACGCAGAGTGGCCGAGGTCAACAAGCCTAACCGCGCTATGCAGTTTGTATTTGCGCTTTACCCGGTGGCCGACATTTCTAACGATCCACGAACCAAGAAAGAGGGGTAAAACATGAAACGACTGTTTTTGCTACTCGCGTGTTTAGCGCCCCTGGCCTTTTGGGCTTGCTCCGACAAAGAAGTCGCGGGCATTAGTACCGTTGAAACCGAAAACGCCTTCTTGATTCAGATTGTCCGTGAAGATTCTAAACCGGCGGTGGGCGTTGTCGCCCGCATGCGCTCGGTGGACTTTGTCCGCAACATCGAAGACGATTCTCCAAAGGCATTCTTCTTCGAGGAATTCAAAACCGATTCCTTGGGGCAAATCCGTATTGACAGCCTCGCCGTCGATGTCGCGACGATTGAAATTGTGGACGCCGGCGAAGGCCTGTTCACCAAGATTTCTGCCGAAGACATTCAAGAAGGCGATTCCGTACAGTACGCCCTCGAAAAAACGGGCAGCCTGCGCGGCAAGGTTTACTTGCCCGACAGCGTCGACTACGCCTGGGTGCAAGTGTACGGCACCGACCGTCTGGTTAAAACCGACAGCGAAGGCTTTTACGAAATGGATTCCCTGCCGCCGTATGAATACGACATGCGCGTGATCGTTGGCGACAGCATTATCGAACAGTCCGCGAAAATCGACGCCGGCGAAAATGTTTCTGCAAACGTGCGCACCTTCGAGCCCGACTCGGTCAAGGTGCTGGATTTTGAATCGGCAAGCGCCCAATTCACAATCAAGGAACTCGGCATCAGCGAAACGGGCTACATGTCTTCTACCGACACAAGCGTCAAGACGACTCCCGAAGTCGAAATCATTCCCGAAACCCGCAAAGACCTCTCGGATTTCATTGTCGAAGCGGGCGCAGACCGCGAAGGGAACGCTATTTATTGGGAGACTTCGGCAGCAAAGCCTGGTTCCTGGTCGTTCTACGGAATCTGGATTTGCAAGGAAGAATCGCCCTGCGACTTGTCCGCAACCGATTCTATCGTTTACTACGCTCGCGGCACAGGCGTCATCTCGATTATCCTGGAAACCTTGGGCGAATCAAACACCGAAGGCAAGACACTCGCCTACGACACGCTCAAGACTAGCGACGAGTGGACGCGCCGAGTTATAAAGCCCGAAAACTTCAAGCCCCGCGACGACTTGTACGGCAACCTCGGCTGGGAAGTCATCAGCAAGTCGGTGACGACGATTTCGATCGCCGCCTACGACAGCACGCAATTCTGGATTGACGACGTCGTGTTCTACGGCGTCAAACCGAGTGATTTTACCGCCCGCTAGGGCAGGCCGACGTGGCGCTGTTTCTGCTTCTTGGGCTTGGGTTGCTCGGAGCCTTTTTCAGCTTCGGCCTTGGCGGCTTCGGCTAAAAGCATTTCAAGCGACACGCGAGAAGCCTCCTGCTCGGCCTTCTTCTTGTTGCCACCCTGACCGCGACCGTACACGCGACCGTCCACATGGACTTCGACCGTGAACAGCTTCTGGTGTTCCGGGCCCGATTCATCGACCACCACGTATTCCGGAACCGTGCGGAGCTTGCCCTGCAGGTATTCCAGGAGTTCGCTCTTGTGGTTGATGAAATCTTCGGCAGAAATAATCTCTTGCACCCGCGGAAAGTGGAACTTGTTCAGAATCACGCGGACCTCGTCGAGGCCACCATCCAGGTAGACGGCGCCAAGAACCGCTTCGTAGGCATCGGCCAGAATGCTTTCTTTGCCGCGGCCGCCGAGCTTTTCTTCGGCCTTGCCCACCTTCACGTATTCGCTCAGGCTCCATTCCTTGGACGACTGCGCGCAGGCATGTCCCGAAACAATCGCGCTCTTGCGCTTGGAAAGTTCGCCTTCCGGGTCGTCGGGGTAAGTCTTGTAAAGGAATTCGGTGGTGAGCATGTTCAGCACCGAATCGCCCAAAAATTCCAGGCGTTCGTTGTTGCTCTCGTAGGGCATGTCCGTGCCCGTCAAGAACGAGCGGTGCACCAGCGCATGCGCCAAAAGTTCAGGATCCTTGAACCGGTACCCGAGCTTCGCCTCAAGCCCGCCATCGGACTTCTGGCGAAACCAGAGTTTAAGCACTTTGTGGAGAAGGTTTGTATCAGACATTAAATAGTAGGGAGTAGGGAGTAGGAAGTTGGAAGTAATTCAGAATTCGGATTTCGGAATTATGAATCACTTAGCTGATTGTAATTCAGAAGTCTGAAATCCGAACTCCGAACTAAATAAAGAAGGGGCAACCCGAGCCGGGCCACCCAGTCTAGTTTCTTATCGAGAGAGGCTAATAAATTAAGCCTTCTTCGCTTCGATGAAGGCGACCACGTCAGCAACCTTCTGGAACTTTTCGGCGTCGGAGTCGAGGATTTCGACTTCGAATTCGTCTTCGAGGGCCATCACGAGTTCCACGCGGTCGAGAGAGTCGGCACCGAGGTCGTTACCGAATTCGGATTCCGGCTTCACATCTTCAGCCTTAACGCCGAGCTTGTCAACGATAACAGCGGTGACCTTCTTGAAAATTTCTTCGTTCATTGTAATCTCCATTTGGATTGATTGTTTGAGTTCAAATTTAGTAAAAAATGCCTAGGCGTTCAACCCACCATCGACGCCAAGAATCTGGCCGGTGATGTAGCAGGCGTCGTCCGATGCCAAAAATGCGGCAGCGTTAGCAATATCTTCGGGTTTTCCGATGCGGCCAAGCGGAATCTGGGCGGCATACTTTTCCTTGGTGGCCTCATCCATGGCGGCGGTCATGTCGGTACCGATAAAACCGGGGGCAATGGCGTTCACGGTAATGCCGCGAGAGGCAAATTCCATGGCGTTCGAGCGGGTCATACCGATAATGCCAGCCTTGGCAGCGGCGTAGTTGGCCTGACCGGCCTGGCCGTGCAGGGCGTTGATGCTCGAAATGTTAATGATGCGGCCGGTACGCTTGCCCATCATGGTGCGGGCGACAGCGCGGGTGCAAAGGAACACGGAACGCAGGTTCGTGGCGATCACGGCGTCGAAGTCTTCGTCCTTCATGCGCATCAAGAGGCCATCGCGGGTAATACCGGCGTTGTTCACCAGAATGTCGACCGTGCCCATGTCAGCAATAATCTGCTTGAACACGTTCTGCACCGTTTCGGAGTCGGCCACGTTGCAGGCATAGCTCTTGACCTGCACCCCAAGTTCGGCGGAAAGTTTGGCGGCCAATTCTTCCTTGACCGAGGTGGAAAGGATAGCGACGTCAGCGCCTTCGCTGGCGAGCTTGGTTGCAATGGCAAGACCGATACCGCGGGAAGCGCCAGTCACAATTGCCTTTTTACCAGTAAGTTTACCCATAGAGTGTTCCTCTTAGTTAGAAGTAGGAAGTAGGAAGTTGGAAGTTGGAAACATTCACTGTCTACCGTCTACTTCCTACTGTCTACTATTTATTTAAGTGCCTCAAAAGCCTCGATTGTTTCGACCGGAGTGACCTTCACGTCGCGGCTGATCTTGCGCATGAGGCCCATGAGCACCTTGCCGGAACCCACTTCGACACCCTGCGTCACACCCAGGGACATGGCCTTG
This sequence comes from Fibrobacter sp. UWOV1, assembly GCF_900142495.1. NCBI lineage: Bacteria > Pseudomonadati > Fibrobacterota > Fibrobacteria > Fibrobacterales > Fibrobacteraceae > Fibrobacter > Fibrobacter sp. UWOV1. The sequence continues at coordinate 896,465 of NZ_FRBA01000001.1, forward strand.
TTCATGCAGTCGTTCCAGCGGACCGGAGACACCAGTTGGCGCACCAGAAGGTCGGCAATTTCAGAACCCTTCGTCACCGGTTCGGCAATCACGTTGGCAATGACCGGCTTTTCGACATCGTTAAACTTGGTCTTTGCAATGGCTTCGGCAAGGCCAGCCTGAGCGAACTGCATGAGCGGGCTGTGGAAGGCGCCCGACACGGCAAGCGGAATGGCCTTGATGCCTGCGGCAGCGCAGTTTTCAACCAGCTTGTTCACGCCGGCGACCGCACCAGACACCACGATCTGGCCCGGGCAGTTGATGTTTGCCGGAACCACGGTACCGACATCCTTCACGGCTTCGCAGAGTTCGAGAATCTTGGCTTCGTCCTGGCCCATGATGGCGGCCATGGCACCCGGATTCTTGGAACCGGCGCTAGCCATAAGTTCGCCACGGGTACGCACCAGACGGAGACCGTCTTCGAAGCTGAAACCGCCGGCAGCGTAGATGGCGGAGTATTCACCGAGGGAGTGCCCGGCCACGTAATCAAAGGCAAAACCTTCGGACTTGAGGAGTTCCATCACCATGGCAGACACGGTAAAGAGAGCCGGCTGCGTGTTGTCGGTGCTCTTGAGCACGTCTTCCGGACCTTCGGCCATGAGCTTGGAAAGCGAGAAACCGAGAATTTCGTCGGCCTGCATCATGAGTTTCTTGGCCGGTTCAAAAGTAGAAGCGAGCGTCTGGCCCATGCCCACATACTGAGCACCCTGGCCGGGGAAAAGAAGAATCGTCTTAGACATTATATATATACCTCTGCGGCTAGACCGCATTTTTTGTTTCGCGCTACAATTTAGAAAATAAGGGCCGGTGTCATCGGACCGCCTGCCCCTGTATACAAGAAATTGTAAATGAAAGAGTTTTGACATAATTTTATAACAAAACATCTCCCCCGCCAAAGCCCCTCCCCAAACGAAAGAAGCACTTGCAATAAAAATTGCAAGCGCTTTGGAAAGCCGTAAAAGGAGATCCCGGCTCAAGGCCGGGAAGACATTTTAGCGGGTAATTGTCACCAGTTTGTGCTTACGGAAGCTGCCGGCGGAGTAGTTCACGATGTATGCGCCAGCGGGGATTGATTCCACATTCCACTGCAATGCATGGCTGCCGGCGGATTCACGGCCCGGTGCATAAAGTTTCTGGACCTTGCCCTTCACAGACACCAGCGAAATCTTCACGTTCTGTTCCGTGGGGAGCGTGTAGTTCACATCCAGGGTCACACCGTTGTTCACGACAGCCAGACGGGCTTCGCCGATTTTCGCAATTTCGACAATCGCTTCCTTCGTGGAGTCGGCCTTGGTGGTATCTTTCTTGGACGTGTCAGCAGCAGATTTTTCCGGAGAAAGAAGTACGTTTGCCACAAGGAACGACGCGTTGGCGTCTATGTAAGTTTCTGTTGCAGTAAATATTACCCAGTCAGAAATCAAAGAATCCGTCATCGAGCCACCCATAAGAGCTCCAACCGGTGGCCTGTAGCTATACGACGCCAAAAAATCTTTATAGTTAAGATATTCATCAACAGTCATTCCATTCCAACCTTCCGGGTTTGCCGTACGGTTGTGGACATGCGCTTCATTCTTGTCGCCCACCCCCGTCATAAAACAGATATCCCACTGGTTTGCACCCAGAATGTAATTCATCTTGTTTATGGCTAGCTGACGGATTTCAGCAGATTTTGCAACTTCTGCATAAATAAGCAAATTTAAAATCGTGCCAGTTTCATAACGATTCGGGTGCCAATCAAAATGATTTGTTACAAACCATGGCTTATCATAACGGAACTCATAATGACTCCCAGGCAAATCCACGTGTTCATCATCACCGTTTCCTAAATCATCACTCACACTTCTTACAAGAGAATTCACCAATCTTTTAGTATAATCGATTCTCACAGAATCCTTAATGCCATATTTTGCAGCGGTTTCCTTGTCTGCCAAAAGCAACTTGTAGAAGGCATACAATGTTATTGCAAAGCGATTGTCATAATCTGAAGTCCAGCCGCCTGAAGTAAAGCCACGATCAGCGCCCAACCAACCCGCAGGGAAATACTCAAAACTATACTTGGCATTTATATTGTCATTAATCGTCTTGTCTTCGGCAGCATCGTTCAGGTAATCCATCTTCTTTGATTTTTCGTAGGTCGCATAATGGAGCGCGATAGCCGCCATCGCAAGAACATCATAAGGCTTCTGTACCCCACAGGCATACAAAGTTTCGTCACAAACTTCCGGGTCACCAAAGTGTTCCTTGGCATAGGCATACAGTTTTTCAGCCACCTTAAGGCAACTATCCGCAAAGGCTTTATCATACGTTGCATAACGCACACTCAACAAAGCAAGGCCTGCTGCAACCTGCGCCGACATGCCGGGGCCAATGCCGTGCATAACCGGTCTTGGAGGCACCGGGTTCATCGATTCCATGCTGTCCGCACGAGTCCAATAATTATGATCAGTTTCATCACCAATGTTTACAATCATATCCTTGATTTCGCCCTTGGCGTACTCATAAGAACGCAGGTAAAATTCTGCACCATGGCGAGCTTCGCGCAACATGTCCGGAATGCCGTCTGTCTTTACGATTTCGTTGTGGTTAAAGGCGTAATGGTCTTCGTCGCGTTCCGGATGGACTGCCGAAAGTACCGAAAGCACCAAGAAGGTATAGCCCATCGTCGGAGCCATCTTCAAGAAGTCACCTGCATCGTACCAGCCACCGGGAATGGAGTCGTGTACATGGCTCGGCCCATGGAACCAGGACTCCGAATCACCACTGCGCTGCACGCCAAAGAACTTGAGGTTCGCGTCGCGCACCATGGAATAGACCTTGTCGCTCACGATGAATGTCGAGGAATATTCCTTACCCACCTTGATGCGGAGGCGCTTGTCTGTGGGGAGCGCTGCAAGTTCGGCCAGTTTGCCTGCGCATACCTTGGCTTCAGGAGCGGTCTTTTCCACCGTGTAACGCTTGTCAAGAGAATTGACATACGCCTTTACCACTCTGACGGTTTGGTCAATTTTCCCGAAAGCCGAGAACTTGCCTCCCGCGGCAACTTCTTCACCTTCTAAGTCCACAACAGAATAGGTCGCCGATTCGCATTTATCCGAAACGTAATAAAACAGCTTTTCAGGGTCGTCCGGCAAGTAACCGGCCTGGTTCACGCGGATATTGCTGACCTTGAGGTTCAAGGCATCGATGAAGGCCTGGTTCAAGGTGTCCGCAATGTAGGCGTTCGCCTTGAAGTCCGCCGGCTTTGCTCCGGACTTCGGGGTACCGACCAAAGTATCCTTTTCGTTTACGGTGAAATTGGCAAAGTCGTAGACCGTTCCGCCATCTTCTACGGCGGCAGTGCACCATTCCATCGGATAAACCGGGCGAATCAGGTCGTACGGGGTTTCCACAGCAAACGCGCCAACCGCTATAAACGGAATAAGGGATGCTAAACGCATGTGTTTCTCCTCTCTTTTGTTCTCTGTAATACGTAATATAACAAAAGTCTGCTGAGGACTTGAGCAATTCTTGTCTTCCTGCACGCCGCCCGCTGTCTTCCCGGGCTCTGACCCGGGATCTCCTTTTACGGCTTTCCAGAGCACTTGTATTTCTTACTGCATGTGTTCTTTTTTCATGCTACAAGAGGAGATCCCGCATCTACGTGCGGGAAGACATTCTGTCTGCAAGCGATTGGGAGTGGGGTCGAGCAGCCCCATAAAAAAAACAGAGCCCGCGCGAGGCAGGCTCTGTTCAAAATTTTCGCACAAATTAGCGTTACTTTGCTTCGGAGGAATCGTCCTTGATTGCGAGCAGTCGTTCATTCACATTCTTGGACACACCCTTTTCGGCATACTTGGCAGCGACTTCGACAGCCTTTTCGATTGCGAGAGCATCGGAGCGGCCATGAGCGATAATGCCCGTACCATTCAAGCCGAGAAGAAGAGCGCCACCCGTCATGCGGTAGTCCCACATTTCGTCGAAGCGGCGGCCGTTCGGGGTATCGATAACACCGAACATCTTCTTGTGCAGTTCGTAGAAGCCTTCGAGCATCTTCAGAACCACGTTACCCGTAAAGCCAGAAGTCACGACTACGTCGGCGACACCTTCGATAAGGGTTTCGCCTTCGATGTTACCGATAAAGTTTACCGGAGCGGACTTCAGCAACTGGTGAGCTTCCTGCAGCACAGCCGGGCCCTTGTGTTCTTCTTCGCCCATGTTCAACAAACCAACCTTCGGGTTTTCGTAACCGAAGTAGGTCTCGGCGAAGGCAGAACCAGCAATGGCGAAATCCACCAGAGTAGCAGCGCGTTCATCGACGTTAGCACCGGCATCGACCAAGATGATCGGGCGGTCAGCAGTCGGAATCACGCAACCGATAGGCGGACGGCTGAATTTGTCTGTAGTACGGCCCAAGAGCATGAGGCAGCTGGCCATCATGGCGCCGGAGTTACCGGCACTCACGGAGGCATCTACCATGCCCTTCTTCTGCAAGGCAACGCAAGTCACCAGGCCAGAATGGGGCTTTGTCTTGAGGACCTGTACAGGGTGTTCGTCCATGGCCACAGGGTCCGGTGCATCGACCACGGAAATACCGTTGCCAGCATAGCCAAGCTTTTGGAGCTTAGCCTTGACCTCGGCCTCCGGTCCGCACAGAACCACGTGAAGGTTGGCATTCTTGTTGACGGCGTTAACCGCACCTTCAATCACTACGTCCGGGGCGAAATCGCCTCCAAGAGCATCAAGAGCAACTTTAACCATGCACATCTCCTTGCAAATTCAATTGCAACGCCAAATTAGGCTTCGGCATCCTTCATATTAATCACTTCGACACCATTGTAGTAGCCGCAAACCGGGCACACACGGTGCGGGCGCTTCACGGAACCGCAATGATCGCAGGTAGCCATAGCGGGCACTTCCATCTTCCAGTGGGTGCGGCGCTTGTCACGACGGGCGGTCGAGGTTTTTCTTTTAGGTACTGCCATTTTTAACTCCTATTTTCCATTTTGCTCTTAAGAGCCTTGAGTTTGTCCCAACGAGGGTCGGTTTGAGGCTCCTCGTCGGCGGGTTTGTTTGTTACAAAGATAAAATCTTCGTCAGGATTTTTCACGGGCGCTTGCGGTTCTTGTAGAATAACCAGCTGTCGGACGCACTCGGAAAGGTCCACGAAGTTCTGCCCCTGGGGAATTCGGTAGGCAAAGACGTCTACATCGTCTTCATCGAGTTCCTGTTGCGAAACCCCGGTGCGCGTTATTTCTGCCACGATTTCGGTCGAAAAGGGGCGGTCGAACGGTTCCAAGGTACGGGAGCAGGTCAGAGTTTGCACTCCGGAGATTGATCCAGTCACAAGACACTTGCTTTCGCCTTCGGGGCTTACCAGCACCTCGGCTACCAGATCGCCCTTGAGGTGCAGTTCGTCGAAGATTTCGGGGGCATCGGTACGGCACCAGACCACCCGGCGGTCTTCGGAATCAGTAAGTTTTTGTGCGATATCTAATCTCAAAGTAGCCCAAATTTAGTAAAAACAGGGATACAAGTCAATATTTGACGAGTATCCCGGTTAAAGTTTGCGTTTACTTTTTCTTTTTACCCGGTGGAGTGGGCATGAAGGGGCTGCTTGCCGCAGACTTTTCCTTGGTGGCAGTCACCGTTTCTTGACTTACGACCACGGAATCGCCCACGGAAAGCCCCTTGAGAATCTGGATGTTCACGCCGTCGCTAATGCCGGTCTTGACGGGGCGAGGGGCGGCCTTGCCGTCGATGTTTACCCACACCAGGTTGCCGCTCGGCTTTTTGCCGTCAGCACGTTTCTTGAAAGACTTGGGGAAACTGCCAGGAGGCGGGAAGTTGCCCTTCTTGAAATCGCCCTTTTTAAAGTCGCCTTTCGGGAAATTGCCGGCAGTAAAATCGCCGGAGGTGGAGTCGCCGGATTCGGGGCGCGGCGGGCGCATGCCCTTAGGCGGTTCTGCCATCGGGGTACCGTCGGCAGGCGTGAACTTGAGCGCCTTCACCGGGATCGCGATGGCATCGGTGATTTCTTGAGTCACAATGGTGCAGGTCGCCGTCATGCCCGGGAGCAACTTCTGTTCCGGGTTCTCGGCGGTAATCACGACGGTGTATGTCACCACGTTGCTCGTGGTCGTCGGATTCAGGCGGACTTCTTGTACCGTTCCGTTAAAGGTATCGTTCTGGAAGGCATCGACCGTAAAGGTCACCTTTTGGCCTTGCTTGACCTGACCGATATCGGCTTCGTCGACATCGGCCATGACCTTCATCTGGCTCAAGTCCTTTGCGATTACAAACAAAGTAGGAGTGCTCATGGAGGCAGCCACCGTCTGGCCGACTTCTACCGCACGCTTTAAAACCACGCCGTCGATGGGGCTCTTGATGGTGGCGTAGCTCAAGTTGAGGCGCGCCTGGTTGACTTCGTTCTGACTACGTTCTACGGCGAGCTTTGCCGAATTCATGTTGTATTCGGCGGTTTCGAGTTCCACGGCGCTCGCGGAATTGCTTTCGGAAAGTTTCTTGACGCGGTTGTAAGTCGATTCCTTGAACTTGAAATCGTTTTCGGCCGACTTGTAGGCGATTTCGGCCTGCGTGAGCGTGGCCTTGAGCTTGGACTTGTCCAGTTCGGCAATGACCTGGCCCTTTTTGACTTTGGAATTGAAGTCTACGTTGATTTTCGCAATGTCGCCCGACACCTGAGTACCGACTTCCACCTGGTCGACAGGTTCAAGCGTACCCGTTGCCGAAATGGTGGTCGAAATCGTAGTCTGCGTAACCTTCACGCTCACGAGCGGACCTGCAGCATTTTCAGTCTTCGCGTCAAAGAAAAAGGTTTTCACCCCAAACCCGATACCCGCCAATACGGCAAGCACCACGATAAATTTTATGATGAATTTGAGCAATCGTTTCATACAACAGACCCAAAAATAAAAAGTATTACCGACGTTTTCGGGTATTTAGATGCGCACACACGACAAAAGGTTGCCTATTCGCAAGAGTTTATCCCCATTTTTTTATATTATGCAGCATTAATCGCTAACAACTGTCTACTTCCTACCGTCTACTTCCTACTACCTATGACTCGCATTGCTAAAAAAGATGATTCCGCAGAGGTCCGCCGCGTTACGTGGGTGGGGCTCGGCTGGAACGTCGCCTTGTCGGTTGGCAAGTTTTTTGCGGGTTATTTTGGCGGATCACAGGCACTTATCGCCGACGCCATTCACAGTGCATCTGATTTTATCACGGACATAGCGATTATCGTAGGGGCCCGCTTCTGGAATTCGCCACCCGACGCGAAACACCCGTATGGGCACAGGCGATTCGAGACCTTGATTTCGGTCGGAATCGGGCTTGCGGTTTGCGCCGTGGGTCTCGGGCTCGGCTACAATGCGGTGGTAGCGCTCATGAACGGCGAGCAGTCGCACCCCGAATGGATTGCGGCGATTATGGCGGCGGTTTCGATTATCGTGAAAGAGGCGCTTTTCCGCTACACGCGGGCGAAAGGTCGCGCCATCCGCAGCGAGGCCGTCGAGGCAAACGCTTGGCACCATAGGAGCGACGCCTACAGTTCTATTCCTGTTTTGATCGCGGTCTTGTTCGGGATTCTTTGCCCCACACTCTGGTTTGCAGACTCCGTAGGCGCGATTATCGTTTCCGTTTTCATTTTGCATTCGGGCTTTGAAATTGCATGGCCGGGCATTCACCGCGTGGCCGACGAAGGCGCGAGCGCCGAGGTGGCCCAAAAGTTGCGCGAAGTGGCACTCGCCTGCCCGAACGTGATTAGCATTCACGGGTTCCGCACGCGTTACGTGGGCAGCGATTTGCACGTGGATTTGCATGTGGTCGTTCCCGCCGACATGACACTCTTGGCCGCCCACGACCTGGCCGAAGAAGTAGAGCGCCGTATGATCGAGGCGGGAGAAAATGTAGTCGATGCGCTTGTGCACATCGACCCGTACGATCCTAATAAAGTATAATCCATACTGTCTTCCCGGATATTGCACATGTCATGCCGGGCTTGACCCGGCATCTCCTCTAGTTGTTTGAAAAAACGCTTGCATTTTTACTGCAAGCGCTTTGGAAAGCCGTAAAGGGAGATCCCGCATCTACGTGCAGGAAGACAATTAGGAAGCATCCGGGAAGACAATCGGGGCTACTTCTTCAGCAGGAAGCCGGCGACGCTCTTTTCGCGGACGAAGGTTTTCTGCGCGGCCGCTTGTACGTCGGCGGCAGAGACCTTATTGAGTTCGTCCGCCCAGTTGAGGAAAATGCGGTAGTCGCCGTACATTTCGTACCAGGCAAGCATCGTGGCCACGTTTTCCATATCGGTCAGGCTACGCACCAGGCCGGCGTAGGCGTGGTTCTTCACCTTCTGGAAATCGCGTTCGCTCACCGTTTCGGTCTTAAGGCGTTCCAGTTCTTCCCACACGATTTTTTCGACCTTCGCGGGGTCGGCATCCGGGCGCAAGTTCACCGTCACACCGAATTCAGACACGTACTTGTTGGGCGAATTAGACGCCTTCACGCTCACGGCGAGCTTTTCTTCTTGAATCAGGCGCCTGTAGAGTCTGCCGGAACGGCCATTCAAAACGCCCTCGGCAATGTCCAGCGGGTACAGAATCTGGTCGCCCACGGCAGGCGTCGTGAACACGAGCGTATACAGGTTCGGAGCGTCCGGGCGCTTTACGGTCAGGCGCTTTTCGCCGGCCTGCTCGGGGTCGCGAATCGTGAGCGGAGGGAACGCCTCGCCTGTAGGAATCGGGCCAAAGTACTTCTTGACCATTTCCATGGTGGCGGTGGTATCGATGTCACCTGCCAGCACCAAAATCGCATTGCGCGGCTTGTAATACTTGCGGTAATGTTCGTCGGCCATTTCGCGCGTCAAGTTCATGATGTCACTTGGCCAGCCGATTGTTGGCACGCGGTACGGGAACGCCTCGTAAATCATGGAATTCAGCGTTTCGTAATAGCGACCCGTAGGTTTATCATCGTAGCGCATGCGGCGTTCTTCGCGCACAACCATGCGTTCGGAATAGAATTCGCGGAGCACGGCGTTCTGCATGCGGTCGGCTTCCAGCCACATGAACAGTTCAATTTTATTCTTCGGGAGCGTCACGATGTAGGCGGTCATGAGGTCGCTCGTAAAGGCGTTGAGCCCCGTACCGCCTGCGGCCTGGTAAGCGCTCCAAAGTTCGTCCTTCACAAAAATCTTGCGGTGTTCGTTCACCACGGAATCGTGTTCGGCGGTAAGCTTTTTCACCTTCGCGGTATCGCCCGCCAAAATCGCCGGACGGATGAGTGCCTGCAGGCTATCTTGCACCGCCATGAACTTGGCGTCGGCAATGCTGTCGGTAATGCCCACCTTCTTGGTGCCCTTAAAGAGTTCATGTTCCAGAATGTGTGCCAGGCCCGACTTGCCCGGGACTTCGTGCACGGAACCTGTCACGTAGAACAAGCGGCAACTTACCGTAGGAGCCTGCTTGTTCGGGTGCAAAAGCACCGTGAGCCCGTTCGGCAAGACTTCTTTGTGAACCACCAAGTTCACCTGTGCAAAAGGCTGCGTAAACAAGGCAGCGGCCAGCGCCACACCACACGAAATTTTATTGAGCCAATTCATTACGACTGCTCCCCGCTACTTTTATCTTTAGCGAACTTGACAATTTCTTCTGCGATTTCGTTTGCCTTCTGCGTGTCTTCGTTGTAGATGGCATCGATTTTTTGGCAACCCAGTTCCAGAATGCGGCGGGCCAGCGCAGAATCCTTCTGATTGCGCAAATCGCGAATAGCCAAGTCAATCAGCTTGATGTCGGCCTTTGCCGGGTAGCCCTTCATAAAGTCATAAAAAAGCTTGATTTGTTCGTCGTACTGGGCATCCGTTTCGAGTGCGAGCAAAAACGGAATCACGCGCACGTTCAAAAGTTTGCCCAAGTCGCCCACGAAGGTATTCAACGTGAGCCCCTTCGGGAACAATTCCTCGGTATCGTTCTGCAGGTCTTCGGCATCCATGAATTCGCCCGATTCGATCTGCGTGAGCGCCTCGTTCAAAAAGTCCATCTCTTTTTTGCGGGCCTGTTCGCGGAACCTTGCCTGGTAATAAATCGGGAGCGTCGTCAGGCAAAAGTGAGCCTGCCCCGCGCCAATGAATTCACCGATGTAATAGATGTCGGCGTCTTCGGCGAGAATGTCCTCTTCGCGGGTGAAGTTGCCGATCTTTGCCGGAATCGGGATGACTTCCATGCTTGAAAGTTCGTGCAGGCGTTCGCGCATCTGTTCCACATCCATATCGGGCGGGAGTTCCACGCCATCGGCCTGCATCGATTCCAGCATGTCGTTCAGCTTGTCATCGACAGCACGGTCAATCGCCTTCTTGCTAGGTACGCGCGGCGAGAACATGCGGAAATCGCCTTCGAGCGCCAAGAGCCCGTTCTTGATCATGTCATCGAACGGTGTGCCGCTATCCCGTTCGTCGGGGTTCGGCAAAATCTTGGCGTAGGCAATCATACGCCCGCACAGGTTATCGTCGTTTCCTTTTTTCTGCTCAATACCTAACATACAGAAAGCAATATAGAAAGATGTTAGATGTGAAATGTGAGATGTGGGATGTGACAAATGCAAAAAGCGAGCGCCGCGGTCAAGTTTACTTGAACATGGCCGAGCTTAGCATTTGGTACTTGAGCGTAGCGAAAGTACAAACGTGAGATTATATAAAAAAGGGGCAGGTCTGCCCCTCGTTCACACTTCGTTGTTCACTACCCCATCGAGCGGGGTTCCACCCCGCAACGCCCCACCCTGATGGCCATGCGCACTAAGCACCAAAAGTACTAAGTGCTGTCCGCCGCTACTTCACGCGGATGATTTGCTGGCGGAGTAGGGAGCCGTTGCCACGCTGCAGCAGGTACATGCCCGGCGCCAGATTTTCGGTGCTTACGCTTGAACCCACGGATTCGCGAACCAGTTGCCCCGTCAAGGTAAACAGGCGCACGCGAGTTGTCGGGACCAACTGCTGGCTCGGCGTTGCAAGCCCGCGAATTGCAGTCGTTACATCGGCCTTGAGCAGCTTGAGTTCCACCTGGTCCAGGTTCGGGCCATCGTTACCGCCCATAGTCGCAAACGTCATGTAGCCTGCGCCCTCGGCGAGTTTCGCCTTGAACGAAAGCGTTTCCCAGGTCGTCCAATTCGTGGTCGCCGCAAAGGACAGCGACTCGGCACTTTTGCAGCCGTCAATGCCGGCGGTGCACACGCCCGGGGCCGCGGCCGCCAGGCTACGTGCATTGCCACTACCGTTGGCATAGCGCACCATAACTTCGTACTCGCCCGCGACTTCAGCGTATACGGGCACTTGAATCATGCTCAAGTCGCCGGCAGCAAAATTCACGAAGGCACTTCCGTTAAAGCCTGCATTGTTGCTTTCGGCTGCGGCGTTCGTAATGATTCCGTCTTCCGCTTGGAACACGGTCGTTCCCTTGGCGGTAAAACTCGGAATGAGTTCGATATCGCCTGCCGCAACGATTTCAACCGCAGCCTTACCCGCATCAATCAGGCTTGCGTTCTTGCCGCCCCAGCCTGCGAATTCCCAGCCCGCATTCGGGACTGCGGTAAAGGTCGCCGTCTTGCCCTCGGCCACCTTGTCGCCCGAAAGATTTGTCGTCACCTTGCCGCCGATCGCATCGCCAAGCGTTACTTTGTAGTAAGTCACATTCGCATCGACTGTTGCGACTTCGTTGGAATACGCGCCGAGGCCACCCATGCTGTTTGCAGCACGCACTGTAATCTTGGAACCCGTAGCTACACCATCGAGCGAAAAACTCGGAGCGACTACATTCGCCTTGTACTTGCCGTTTACGAACACCACCCAGCAGCGGGCATTATTGTCGTCGGCCCAGACAATTTCGGCGCCTTCCTGCGTGATTTTCGGGGCGGAAACCTGCGCCGTCAACTTGGTCGGATCCCAGTTGTCGCTACCCTTGAGCACGTTTGCGAGCGTATACTTCGCAGCATCGCTTGCGTTCCACACCGTCTTGAGCGTAGTCGCGGTCGATGCGTCCTTGCCACCATTGAAATACGTCTTGCGCTGGCTTGTGTTCACCGCGTTGCCGTTGCCGTCCTTGCTGTTGTATTCGCCAAAAACCTGCGGGGCGGAATTCATGTCGGGCCCCCAGCCTTCGCCCTTGGGCTGCGCAATCATTTTCGTGTTCAGGAAGACCGTCTTCGCGTGCCCCCAGGAACGCCCGAGATAGAACGTGCCGTTGAAACTGTTGTTGCTCACGGTAATGGTCGCGTTGTTGAAGACGTAGCCCCAGTCTCCCGGATTTTGCGATGCGGTAATGTACCCGCCGTTGCGCGTCATCACGAGTTTGGTGCCTTCGAAAAACACGTCGCCGCCACCGCAGATAAAGTCGACCGTTCCGTCAATTTCGCCACCTTCCCAGTAAGTGCGGCCTTTCTTGGTGTAGTAGGTGTCCTGGCCGCTTAAAAGGCGCACGTTCTTGTAGATAAACTTGTCGCCTTCGTTCTGCTGCAGCGCCACCTGGCGCGCCGCATTGCCAGAATTATAGGTGCCCTTGTTCTGCAGGGTAATATCCTGCATGTACATCTCGTTGTTCTTCGGGAAGTATATTGTCGCCGTAAGGCTGATGCCTTCGGTGTCAGTTTTGTTCGCGATGATCGTCTTTTCGAGGCTCTGCCCGATAATCGAGAGGTACGATGCGCTCACGGTCGATTTTCCGTGGCTGTCGCCCGTAAGCTTGGTGATGTCGTATTCGCCATCGGGAACAAAGATGACGAAGCGGTTGCTGGCAGACGCACCCGACTTGCCCGCTGCCGCAACAGCCGCCTTAAAGTCGCCATCGACACCGACCACGAAATCGATTTTCTTTTTCTCGACCGCGGAGGCACTTACCGCAAAAGCAAGCGTCGTTACCAGAAGAAATTTACAAGTATTCGTATTCATAAAATTCCTTTTCTTCGTTCCTCTCCCACTGTCATGCCGGGCTTGACCCGGGCGGACAGCACTTAACACTTTTATACGATACTTGGCAACTTGTTGCCATAGTAGAGTTATCCTCTTTGGGGAAGTGCTTAGTGCGCATGGCCACCAAGGTGGCACCTCCTTTTACGGCTTTCCAAGATTCTTTTCTTGTAGGCTGCTAGAGGAGATCCCGGCTCAAGGCCGGGAAGACATTCACACTAAGACGTTCGTCACCTCGCTCCGTTCACGCGGAAAATCTTGCCGTTTGCTTTTTTCAGGTAAACACCTGCGCTAGCGCCACCGACGCGACCGAAATCTACATAGTAGCGGGCGGCAGCATTTGCCGGAACAGCCTGCACGGCGCGGTCCCCGATCACGGTCGTTCCACCGACATCCTTTTCGCCGGCGTACAGGTCAGCGCTCATCCAGCCAACGTAATCGATGTTTGCCATGCCGTCTTTCGAGGTGCTCACAAACTTGAGTTCGCTGTAGCCCTTTTCGAGCGGCACCTTAATGGTTTGTGCCTCCCAAGTGGTCCAGCCACCAGTAGAACCCATGCTCACGCCTTGAACAACAAGCACATCGCCCACATATATGTCGTAGCCGCGAGCGCCCGAGCCACCATTTGCAAAGCGGATTGTCAAATCGTATTCGCCCGCCTTCGCTGCGGTTACGCCGTAAGTCACGTAGCTACCCGTTTCGTTGTCTACATTGGCGTAGCCCTCGCCCACAAAGCCCGTATTCGTCGTTTCCTTGACGCCCTTGATGTCTACAAAGTTCACGCCATCGATGAATGTCTTGCAGGTATCGCTCCCGCAAAGTACTGCCGGCGGTGGAGGCGGAACGTAGGTGCCAGACATCTTTTCAAGCGCTTCTAAATAAGCGGCTTCCGTCGAGAGAAGCGCACTGCCGTAGTCGCCCGCCCACTGGTAACCCGTGCGACGTTCTTCGCTAATTTTGGTAAAGTCCTGCGTCTTGGTGCTGGCACCGTCGCGGTCGCAGAAGAAATAGTTGTCGTTGTTCACTTCGTAAAAGCGATACCACAAAACATTACCGTCGCGCTTGTCAAATGTACCCGCTTTCTTGTTAAAGTAAAGCCCCGTAACCTTAGTCTTCTTATACCAGGCAATAGCCCCCTTGACCGCCTTCTGGATCGCTTCGGTCTGTTCGGGCCAATTCATCAGGAACCACACAACGCCGGCAGATTCGCTCCCCGACTTAGATTCCAGTTCATAGGCGCGGGCCGGTCGCGGTGCATAATTTGCGGTATCATGCTGGGCGCACCAAACCGTCAAATTTCCATTGTTCACAATCTGCGCCTTGAGCAAGTATTGAATTGCCTTGTCGAGTGCAGACTTCATCTTGCTTCGTGTCGCATCGTCAATGATATCGGAATCAAAAGGCGAAGTCTTGTTAGCGATATCCATCATAGTGACCATAGCGCGCACCATGGCATTGTCGTTGAGCGTCACGTGGTCGCTGTAGTTACCGCGCTTGGGCCACACCTGCGGAAGCCCGCCCGCGGAGCGTTGCATGGTGAGAATAAAGTTCAGAGCCTTGTTAAAGCTTGTCTTAAAAGCAGCCTTGTAGTTGGAATTCGTTGTCTCCTTATACCGGAGAGCCAATAAACGCATTTCTTGGATGGTTGCATTGTTGTCGATAGTGCCGAGGTCGCCACCATCTTTAGCTCGCCATTCCGACTTCTGCCCACCGGAATAGGCACTCTTGTACTTGTCGGCCATGGCCTTGTAAAAACCGCCGTTGCTAATTTGCCACGTGGTCATGTTGTAGGTGTACTGGTCAATGTCCATACCAGACGCAGCCGTGGTAAGCTCCGAAAAACCGCGGTAGCTGTTAACCTTCGAAACCGCCGTCGAAGGGGGAACATAATCCGCCGCAAACGACGACACGGCAAACGCCAAACCGAACGCGCTCATGACCGGCGCAGGCAACTTCCAAACACTCATAGCATCCTCTTTTTGCGGGCACACCCGCACATTCGTTTTAAATCTACCTTATTTATAGAAATTGCGGTCAAATAAAAGCATTTTTTCGCAGTCTGCAGACAACTTTTTCGCGTATTTTAGTCCACATTTATACAAAAATGAAGGTTTTCGCAAGAAATTAAAGAAAAATTTTACAGAAATTGTAGTCCACAATTAAGCAAACAACAGAATTTTTCATTAGCGAGTACAGCCCGCCCCGGCGAGCCGGGGATTGCCCTGAAATTTCTATCTTTACCCCCGTATGAATACCAAAATTTACTATACCCTCACAGACGAATCGCCGTTCCTGGCGACTCAATCCCTGCTCCCCATCGTGCGCGGTTTTGCAAAGGCCGCCGATATCGATGTAGAAACCAAGAACATCTCCCTGCCGGGTCGCATTCTGGCCGCCTTCGGCAAGGCGAGCGACGACCTGGATTTTTTGGGTAAGCTTACGCTTGAACCGGATGCGAACATCATCAAGCTCCCGAACATTTCGGCGTCTGTGCCGCAGCTCAAGGCCGCCATCGCCGAACTCCAGAAGAACGGCTTTGACGTGCCCGACTATCCGGACGCTCCGGCGAACGACGAAGAAAAGGCAATCCGCGCGAAGTACGACAAGGTGAAGGGTTCCGCCGTGAACCCGGTGCTTCGCCAGGGCAACTCCGACCGCCGCGCCCCCAAGGCAGTGAAGAACTTTGCCCGCAACAACCCACACAGCAACGGCAACTGGAACACTTCTGTAAAGACTCACGTGGCGAGCATGGATGCGGACGACTTTTACGGCAACGAAAAGTCCATCACCATGACCGATGCCGACACATTCAAGATTGAATTTGTCAACGAAGCAGGCGAAGTCACGGAACTCCGCGCTGCAAAGCCACTCCTGAAGGGCGAAATCATCGACGCTACCGTGATGCGCATGGCATCGCTCGAAAAGTTTATCGCCAACGCGATGGCCGAAGCAAAAGCCAAGGGTCTTCTCTTCTCGGTGCACCTGAAGGCTACCATGATGAAGGTTTCTGACCCGGTGCTGTTCGGTGCGTTCGTGCGCGTGTTCTTCAAGGATGTATTCACGAAGTACGCCGACTTGTTCAAGGAACTGGGCATCGATGCCAACAACGGTCTGGGTGATTTGTACAAGCGCCTCGAAGGCAACGCCAAGGAAGCCGAAGTTAAGGCCGCCATTGACGCCGCTCTCGCTGCGGGTCCGGACCTCGCCATGGTGGATTCTGCCAAGGGCGTTACAAATCTGCATGTGCCGAGCGACGTGATTATCGACGCCTCGATGCCTGCGATGATCCGCAATTCCGGCTGCATGTGGAACAAGGAAGGCAAGCTGCAAGAGACGATCGCCTGCATTCCGGACCGCTGTTACGCCGGCATTTACGACGAGACGATTGAATTCTGCAAGAAGAACGGCGCATTCGACCCGAAGACGATGGGCACTGTGCCGAACGTGGGCCTCATGGCTCAGGGTGCCGAAGAATACGGCAGCCACGACAAGACTTTCGTTGCAAAGGGAAAGGGCGTTATCCGCGCCGTCAACAGCAAGGGCGAAGTCCTTTTGCAGCAGAATGTAGAAGCAGGTGACATTTTCCGCATGTGTCAGGCGAAAGACGCTCCGGTGCGCGACTGGGTGAAGCTCGCTGTGACGCGCGCCCGCCTCAGCAACACGCCCGCGATTTTCTGGCTGGACCCGGAACGCGCTCACGACCGCGAAATTCAGAAGAAGGTGGAAGCCTACTTGCCGGAACACGACTTGAACGGCCTCGACATCAAGATTATGAGCCCGCGCAAGGCGATTGTGGAAACCATGAAGCGCGCGAAAGCCGGTCTCGATACCATCGGCGTGACGGGCAACGTGATGCGCGACTACCTCACCGACCTCTTCCCGATTCTCGAAGTCGGAACATCCGCCAAGATGCTCAGCATCGTGCCGCTCATGGCGGGCGGTGGCCTGTACGAAACAGGTGCAGGTGGATCCGCCCCCAAGCAGGTGCAGCAGTTCCTCGCCGAAAACTACCTCCGCTGGGATTCCCTCGGCGAATACTTCGCGCTCGTACCCGCCTTCGAACAGGTCGCCCTCAAGGACGGTAACAAGAAGGCGAAGGTCCTCGCCGACACGCTGGACGAAGCGAACGGCAAGATTCTCGAATTCAACCGCACGCCCGCCCGCAAGATCGGCGAGCTCGACAACCGCGGCTCACACTTCTACCTGGCCCTCTACTGGTCCGAGGCTCTTGCCGCCCAGAAGGACGACGCGGAACTTGCCAAGAAGTTCGCCCCGGTCGCCGACGCATTGAAGGCCCGCGAAGCCGAAATCGTCGCCGCGTTTGCCGCCGAGCAGGGCAAACCCGCCGACATCGGTGGCTATTACCTGCCGAAGGCCGATCTGCTGAAGAAGTGGATGCGCCCGGTAGCGGAATTCAATGCGGTGATTGACGCGTTGTAATTTTACGCGCTGTAATTCGCACGCCACAAACGAAATTCGGTCTTATTTCCTCGCGAAATAAGGCCGTTTTCTTATGTACACGCGAAATCACGAGTTCTTTTTCACCCAAAGACCTTTTGAATGTAAATTTACCTTGGAAGGTATTATTATGAATTTTTCTAAAATCGCTCTTTTCGCCGTTGCCGCCTACGGTTTTTCGCAAGCAGCCATTACGGGCAACGTCGTCGATGAATCTTGCCGAAGGGAACATTAGCGAAGACCACATCAAGGACGCCTGCCGCAGAATATTGCGCGCCAAAATCCGCGCCGGCCGAATCGACAACCCCAACGGCCCCGCCGCCTATGTAGGCGTCACCAAGAACATCGGTAGCAACGAACACCGCCAAATCGCCCGCGAAGCCGTTCAAAAAAGTCTCGTCATCCTCAAGAACGACAAGGTTCTTCCGCTGGATACCAACAGCAAAGTTTTTGTAACCGGCAGCCACGCCAACAATACCGGCCGCCCGCTCCCCATCACCTCGTTCATCAAGACCGCCGACGCCTTTGTCGTGGCATGGCTCCCCGGCAGCGAAGGCGCAGGCGTCGCAGACGTTCTCTACGGCAAGGTAAAGCCCACCGGCAAACTCCCCCACACCTGGCCCAAAGACGCCAAGCAAATCCCGATCAACGTCGGTGACGGCAAAAAAGGATTATACCCGTACGGCTACGGGCTGACGTACTAGCTACATTTTAAAGCAACTTACCGGCCTCTTTCAAAACGCCTAGATTATAAAAGCTATTTCTTGACGACTTCCCAGTGACCGCCCCTGTCGGGACCAATACGTTTGACAAGCCCCATTTCAACAAGTTTTTTCAAGTTTTTAGCGACATTGGCGCGGTTAATCCCAACAACCTGTGCAATTCCCTCCTGCGGCGCAGAGGGGTTTTGCTCTATAGCGGAAAGAATCTTCCTTTGATTTTCTGTAATATTTTCTGTATCTTTTTCTGTATCCTTTTCTGTATCCTTTTCTGTATCCCTGTCAACAGCTTTCCACACGGTCACACGTATTCCGCAACCAATTTCCTCAATCCTGGGAACAGGTAAACCGGCCTCTTGGAACAGCCCTATAACGCGGGTAACACCGGAACCGTACTTTTCAATCTCGCCCAACATATTGAAGTGGTTTGCAATCGCCTTATTCCGAAGAGTGGACAAGTAATTTCCCGAATTCAAATCGTCAGGAGTCATCCCATCCATCAGTTTTCCCGGATTGAAAAACTCTATACGATCATCAAAAATTTTGACGCACGATTCCGATGCCGAACGATAATCCCTGTGAACAATCATATTCAAGATTATTTCCCTGATGGCCTTTAGCGGATAATCCCAAACAAGATCATTTTCAAGTTTGTCGCTTATGACGACCTGACAATTGATGTGCTTTTTCACGAACTCATAAATTTCTTCTACCTGGCTCACCAAATCGCCATGGGCTTCGCCCCTGTCCTTGATTATTGTCGGGGACTGGAAAAAGCCCATCTGCACAGCCGTGTTTACATGCCAATCCTTTGCGAAAAGCATTTCGGCAGCAAAAGTAAGCTTTCCTTCCCGCAGCAATCGATTCTTGCGCAAAAAATCAAGGGGATCCTTGGAGATATGATACCCTCGCTCGTTGATACGCCGAATACTCTGCACGACCTTTTTGAGGGAGATGTCGTCCATCGAACCGGAATCGTCAAGTACAAAATCCCAGCTAGAATTCTGAGTACGCAACGTGCAATCCCCAATCTCAATCGGGTTCATCGCATGAACACTGTTCTCGTGCCGAATAAAGTAACGTCCCTGCACCGCCACCGGCTTTATCGGGCTTTCCTTGACATTTATCGCAACAAGCGTCTTCCCTTTGTACTTTACGACTTCAACATCGGGGACCTGCACAGGTTCCGTCTTACTCTTGATTTCGTTAAGCCATTTCTGTAAAGATTCCTCGGCAAGTTCCAAACCAAGTACTCTATCGCACGACTTCAGCCCAACAAAGATGACACCTCCGTGCTTGTTGGCAAACGCGCCCACAGCCTCGATAACCTCTTGATTGAAAGAGGATTTGAATTCCACCGTAGAGGATTCGCCAGCCTTGATTACCGATTCGTACCGCATTTACAACCTGCACATTTGTTCACTATCAAATATACACAAACGCGGGGCGGTTGTCAATAGCCGCGGCAAAAAAAGTTAATTAAGCAACTTATTGTTGACAAAAGTGACTTGCGGGCGTTCCCTGCTGCGCAGGGGCTGGAAAAAAATACCCAAAGTTAATTTCAAGCAATCCATTTAAATCAGCCGGCTTGCAGGATTGAGCAATATCAGACAAATCACCAATTTCAAAAATCAATTATTTGCGAGCCGATTTTCTGGTTCCGGTACTTTCTGCTAAAAGAAAATCTTTTTCTAGAATCAAATGAATCCGGCCTCTTTCAAAATCAAATCAGCCTTACGAATTTGCTCGGAAAAGTCCTGCTTTCCGCGCACCTTGGTAGCGCGTTCGGCCGCCAGGGCGAACGCAAGGGCTTCTTGCCCCTTCAAGGTCGGTATAGGTCTGATTTCAAGTGCCATAGTATAAATATAGAATCAACTCAACCAAAATGCAACAACAACCATAATGGAACACTCCAAATCTAGACACTAAAATCAAAAATCGTGCAATCTATTGATTGCAAGGTTTGTAAAAAAATTTCTCAAAAGGGTGGGTTGGGCGGGCGGAAATCCCCGGCGGGGCCGGGGACACAATTTCAGGCAATCTTATTTCACATAGCGGTTCTTACAAATCGTTCTAAGCGATAAATATAATCATAAGGAATTTCATAACGACATCCTTCGAAAGCAAAGAGTTTCCCATCGACACCATCGTCAAAGCGGGCTATATAACAGAGTGTCCTCAGCGCAGTCAAAAGACGATCATGGTCAATTTTTCTACCATCATAGGCACCGACAAACTTCAACACACGCATAATCTTGCCGGTCTTTATATTATCAATCCACCCAAACAAGGCATCAAACCAACACCGATACTCCTCATAAGCCCACTCCGAATGCTCTTTATAAGGGGAAACCTTTTTCGTTAATTCAATTTCTTCTACGCAAAGCTCACGAGCATAATCCAGGAACAACTCCTGAAGCACTTCTGGGGTAATACTCTTGGCCACATTTTCATTTTTCATGTTTAATCCTTTTTTGTTTGTTTAACATGTCGGGTTATAAAAAGCCTCCCAACATAGGCACAAAAAATGTAGCCTATAAAAAAAGGATTTCACGAAAATCTATACGGGCGTTCCCTGCTGCGCAGGGGCGGGCTCTCGCGGCCGAGTTTATCCTGAGCGAAGCCGAAGGACCTGAGGGCCGAGCGCGGGATACGAGCGGCCCTCCCGGCCCTACGGGCTTCGATCTCCCCTAAAGGGGACCATAGCCACTAAGCAGCAGAGCTGCAAGTGGCTGTAGGCCTAACGCAAAAACTACCGCTTAGCTAAAAATTCTTCGCGCACAAGTTCGTAAATGTAATCGGCGCTACGGGCACGCAATCCCGTGTCAGGCGCGTTCAATGACTCGAACACCTTCGTCTTGTATATGAAGGCGAAAGCGGATTCCAAATCCAAGGAGAACTCGTTCATCAAAAGCTGAACGTTTTTCTCGACAATTTTTGATACGAGAGATTCGCTTTGAGCTGCCGTCATTATTTTACCCGATGCAAAAGTGAAATTGCCCGATCCGTCAAAAAGCAGAACTGATTGTTCAGGTCCTTGTATTCAAGTTCCTTTGCCAATTCTTCCAGAGTCCGCAGGCCCTCTTCGTACAAATTCAACAAATAGGCAACTCCGTCATCTGCAATGGGCCCTATAACGACATCATATTGATGGGTAAATCCCGCCGAACGGCTCCGATTCTTGTATATGAAATCCGCCCATTCTACGCAAACCTTTTCCAAAATCCTTGTAGGGCTTGGTCTTCCCCAGATTAATTTGGGAAAAGTCAGAATTGGTCCCATGATACAGAATCATCCAATGGCCCCACCGTTATTCTTGCAGACGGCGACAAGGTCGTCCAAGGCATCTCCACAGGCAGAAGATGTTCCGAAGGATAGCAGTCATCCAGAAACCGAATTCCCTTAAACTTGCACAGGTAATCTGCCGCCCCCTGAAGCGTCATTTGGAAACGCCGCGCAAAAAGACGGATGCACATGTTCACGTAAGGTATTTTGTACTTGTCGGCCATAATTTGAATATAGATTATGTAGTCGTTAAAAACAAGCCAGGTTTTCATTTTCGGGCAGAAAAAGGAGTCAAAAACATATAAAAGGCGTTCCCTGCTGCGCAGGGGCGGGCTCTCGCGGCACGAAGCCGTGGCTTATTTCGCAGACTTATCGTTGGACAGTTTCTTTGTCTCTTCCAAGAATAGATCGAAATCGCTTTTCAGGTTGGCCAATTCCTTTTGACGGAACAGGCTGTATTCTCGCTCCGCCTTCTCCATGGCCTCATCGTGGCTTATCTTCCCCTTGCCTTCCAGGATTTTCCGCTGGCTCATGACAATCTGACTGTCCAGAGCCGCAACCCAGTCCTGCATTTTCATCGGCTTTTCGTCAAGGGCCTGCAATTCGGCGAAATCAAGAAATTGCGACACCATCAGGTTCAAACGCTGGAGTTCCTTTTCCGATAGGTAGTTCTTGGCGATTTTCACATCGTCTTCCGTGATGTAGTTCCCCTTGAAATTTGTCATGCCGACGAACGGTTTCTCGCTATCAACACGCTCGTAGATAAGCTCTGCCGCCGTATGCTCGTGGACGGCATAATGCAGCTTGTTCTGGACGGTAGCAAAGAAATCCTTCGTAATTTTTTTGCGGGGGTCGTAGTCAATAGATGTCGCATAGATATCCGTGACCTGCTGGTAGAAATTGCGTTCAGACGAGCGAATGTCGCGGATTCGCTGCAAAAGTTCCTTGAAATAACGGTTTCGGCCGTTTTTCAGCCTTTCATCGTCAAGGGAAAAACCCTTCTGAATGAATTCATGCAGCCTTGCCGTGGCCCACCGCCTAAATCTTGTGGCTACAGGGGACTGGACACGGTAACCGATGGCGATGATGACATCGAGATTGTAATGAGCAATCTTTCGATGAACCTGCCGTTTTCCTTCTTGTTGAACTAACAAGAATTCCTTGTGAGTTGCCTCCTTAGGCAGTTCCTCGTCCTTGTATATGTTGTCGATGTGTAAGCTTATATTTTGCTGAGTGGTCTCATACAGTTCGGCAAGCTGAACCTGAGTCACCCATACATCTTCATCGGCAAAACGCACCGAAACGTCAGTTTTGCCGTCTTTATCGTGATATAGCAGAAATGTATTTTCCAGCTCGCTTTTCATACTGCACAAATATACACTATTTTATCAAAAAGTCAATACCCAAATTCGTTTTTTTTGAAAAAAGGGCGTTCCCTGCTGCGCAGGGGCGGGCTCTTGCGGCATAAAATTGCGGCCTCACGCCGCAATTTTTCCACCTAGAGGGCCGAGCGAAGGACACCAGCGGCCCTCCCGGCCCTTCGGGCTTCGATCTCCCCTAAAGGGGACCATAGCCACTAAGGCAACGAGTTGCCAAGTGGCTGGAGGCCTAACGCAGAAAGCGGGAAAAAAGATGCTCTATTGCAAGCGGCTGGAGGCCCAACTTAATCGCAAGAAAGGCAATTGTTGCATTAGCGACTTGAAACTGCCTAGATTATAAAAGCTATTTTTTGACGACTTCCCAGTGACCGCCCTTGTCGGGGCCAACACGCTTGACAAGACCCTTTTGTTGCATATTCTGAGATGAACCCTTATCGTATCGCGATTCTTTCCGCATATTTCCGCTAACGCTTGGATAGTTATTCTTGCATTGCTTTGAATTTCTGATATAATTCGCGCATCAAGCCCAGACGCATTTTCATACGGATTTACATACGGGTTTTCCCGCCTCAAAATGCTGACCATCATGCCACCCATAGTCGCCTGGATCGACGGTGCAACAAGACCGGCGTTTTAAGGATATTCACATCAGGAACAATCCCCATAAGCGAAATAATCTTATTCGGGATATCCTCAGCCAAATTTTTCGCCTTTTCCACGCCGACAACATTACCGTCGTCATCGACTCCAACGTACAAAGTCCCGCCTTGGGCATTGGCAAAACCGCATACCCATTGCAGGTATTCGTCCCGCCAGTTCTTTTTGAACTCGACATTCTGCGACTCCGACTTTGATTCAAGCATATCGTCTTCTAAATTTTTCATAAATATTTTGCAAAATACATGTACATTTGTTCACTATGTCAATATACAAAAAGATTATGTCCTAGTCAATACCCGCGGCGAAAATTTTTCATTATGCAACTATAGTTGACATCAATGGGCTACGGGCGTTCCCTGCTGCGCAGGGGCGGGCTCTCGTGGCCGAGTTTATCCTGAGCGAAGCCGAAGGACCTGAGGGCCGAGCGCGGGACACCGGCGGCCCTCCCGGCCCTTCGGGCTTTGATCCCTAACGCAGGGATGTTCAAAAGCAATTATGGAAACACAGACCAGCCGCCCATCTAATGCTTGTATGAGCAAAACTGAGACTCTTCGCATACAAAGACCGCAAGATTCTCTAAACAATCTCGCCTTGATGCAACATCGGTTGGCAAAAACAAGGTGATTTTGTATACTTTAAATCTGTCCTAAAAATGGGTAGCAGACAATTATGGGGAAGCATACAATTCGACCTTTAAAAAGAAAGAAAAACTAAAAATAAAAACAATTCCCCGCATTCGCAGGGAAAATTACAAAAATGGATAGCGGGCTGAAACTACGAACTTATTTTTTTCAAAAACTGATCTGCACTTAGAACTTCCACTTCATCATACCATAATTTGGAATTTCTGAAGCGAATCAAGCAAGATTGCAATTTTGAAAAATAATTTGTTTTAGACACATCCACACCGCCCATGTCTGAGCCAATTTTTTCATAAATTTCGTTTTCAGAATTTTCACCATCAATCACGGCGTAAAAGGTCAACATATATTTCGTCGTAGACCTTTTTTGCTCATTAATTTGGGGGCTCATTATTTTTTCAAACGTATGAAAACTTTCCATTGCTTTAAGTTGGATGTTTTCCTGAAGTCCCTTATTTTTATATCGGTCCCTTTCCTTTAGCAATTTTCCATATTCTTTGCATGGCTGATTTTTAATTATGGGACATATTGTCAATGCCGGATTAAAATTAGATTCATTTATCAGTTTTTCAAAACCTGATTTAAATTCCACAAAACAGATTCTTTTGGATCGCATAAAAATTCCATCAGCAGAACATGCATGCTGCTTTGGAAAAAAAGAATCGCTTATCTTATCAAAATTCCAACCTTCAATATTTGACTCAACGAAAAAATTTCCATCATCGGATTTTGATATGGCCGAAACAGTACTTTTATATTTGCCACACGACGTATTTAAGTACTCTTCCGCAGAACCAAACAAATCAACAGCCATAAAAGCACTCCTAGCGCAGTTACATGCCTACAATATTATCGTAAAGATTTTTCATTTCTGAAAAGCCCTTTACAAAATCCGCATAAATCGGTTTTAAATCTTGCGAGACATCAACATAATTAACAAAAGAATTGTCGCTTTTTATAGCTTGATAAAAATTTGTGCGATTTTTGATATCATATTGGCGAGTCATTGCATCCAAAGCCAACAAGAAATTCTGACTATGCGTCGTCAACAACACATGGCATCCGATTTCCTTTACAAGAAGAACAACCATCTCGGCAAACTTATTCTGCCAGTCCGGGTGCAAATGACATTCTGGCTCATCAAGAATCAGCAATGATCGTTCAGAAAGATCTCCCGACATAATGAGCATTTTTAATATCGAAAACATTTTTGCACCAGTAGCCAGATTGGAAATATCCAGCTTGGCTCCGTCAGTACCTTTATAGAATTTCGTCTTGTTTTCAGACACAAATGTACCAGGTAACACAGCATTCATTCGGTTCGAAATTTGTTTGAACTTCGCCATAGCCTGTACTTTTTCCCAGACATTTAATTCCTGCATATTTTTTAACCGAAAACGCAGATCATCTCTATGGCGTAATATTATGTTAGAATTAATAAAGGATTCCTTATGTTGTGCCGATAAAGCAAACTTTGAGAACTGATAATCATCTTCAACAACAAATGGATCATCTATGTAAAATACATTAGAATATGGTTTCCGATCAAGGACCTTTCGAAAGCCTTCCGGATACCCCCCATCCTGTAAAACAACATACATACATCTTTGGCCCCCCGACGTAATTTCAATTGAAACTTTTGAAGAAGGTTCTTTGACAGGGGCAACTTGACCAGAGAATTCAACATCCAGCTGTGATCTAACAGCTTCCTTTATATAATTTTCTAACTCAGGGTCATCGTTTATTTTTTGGATAATCTCATCAACATAAGCTATAGACTTTCCCTTATCCATCTCAAATTTTTCTGATGAATATGTAGGATCGTCCATGAAGCCCCAAAAAAAGGTCTCCTTTTCTTTCACATTATTAAAGTCTACTTGAACCAAAGCCTTTTTAAAGGACGACAGAAAATTGTCTATTTCAGAAACCTCAACATCATTAAACAACTTCGAATCTACAAAAACAGCCCTAAGCGTCATATCTGCGGTTGATGCAAATGATTTTAGAGCCGATTTTACCATTAACGGGAAAAAATTTGGTATTTCTTTCAAATGAGTAACAGCGTAATCAAAACGATCAATCATCGCTTTAAACTCGTAGTTTTCGACACTACGAACTAATGCATAGGCGGCCTTACCCACAGTAGACTTTCCACTGTTATTCGCCCCTGTAATCACAGTCAATCCGTCAATATCTATTGACGAGTTCTTTACAATTCCAACATTATCAAGTTTGATTTGCATATTTTCATATCCTTCGCCGTTAATAATAGCAAAGACAACTTTTATTACTAGGAGACATTTAGATAAAATATAACTAATAAGCGGAAAAAAACTCACGTCTCTACGGGACAGGCAATGAGTTTTACATTTTGCAAAACATTGTTTGCAGCTACAAACAGGATATTAACGGATTATTTCACATGCATCAAAATCCCCCCCCGCCATAATACGCCCTCAAAGGGGCGGGTGGGCGGACTTCCCCGGCCCGCGATACACTTGGATTGGCTGGTTTATTGTTATATTTACCCTTCAAAAGACAAACTCGAGAAGGATTTGTTATGAAAGTCTTGTTGACAGGTGGAGCCGGATACATTGCATCGCATACAATTATTGAACTCTACAAAAAGGGTCATACCGTTGTCGCCGTCGACAACCTCGTGAACTCTTGCGAGGAATCACTCCGCAGGGTCGCCGAAATTGTCGGGCAGCCCATCCCCTTCATCAAGGCAGACGTCCGCGATGCCGCCGCCATGGACAAGATCTTCAAAGAAAACCACTTTGACGCCTGCATCCACTTTGCCGGCCTCAAGGCCGTAGGCGAATCAGTCTCCATGCCGCTCGAATACTACGAAAACAACATGAACGCCACGTTCGTGCTCCTGAACGCCATGCGCAACAACGGCTGCAAGAACCTCATCTTTTCATCGTCGGCCACCGTATACGGCAACCCGGTCATGATCCCGATTACCGAAGAATGCCCCAAGGGCAAATGCACGAACCCCTACGGACAGACAAAGTCCATGCTCGAAGAAGTGCTGATCGACGTGCAGAAGGCAGACCCCGAATGGAACGTGGTGCTGCTGCGCTACTTCAACCCGATTGGCGCCCACCCGAGCGGCAAAATCGGCGAAGACCCAAACGGCATTCCGAACAACCTAATGCCTTACATCACGCAGACCGCCGTGGGCATCCGCAAGGAACTCGGCGTGTTCGGCAACGACTACGACACCCCCGATGGAACCGGCGTGCGTGACTACATTCACGTCTGCGACCTCGCCTCGGGCCACGTGAGCGCCCTCAAGGCCATCGAAAACAAGTGCGGACTCGCCATTTACAACCTGGGTACAGGCCACGGCTACTCCGTACTCGACGTGGTAAACGCCTTTGAAAAAGTAAACGGCGTCAAGGTGCCCTACAGCATCAAGCCCCGCCGTGTAGGTGTCAGCTACCCATTTTTAGGACTGGTTTAAAGTATACAAAATCACCCTGTTCTCATCAACCGATACTCCATTGGAGCGAGGTTGTTTAAGGAGT